>NZ_JAHSSF010000003.1:0-895153 GCF_019891355.1 Nitratireductor rhodophyticola
CCACATCCGCATAGTGTCAACGGCGAAATCCAACTTTTTTGAATTTTTTGCGACACGATTTTCGAGCCGTGGATATGCGCTCCCCGAACGCGCTTTCGCACAGGTGTTGCCATTCATTACATCGTCACATTAGAGTCGAATTTAATGAATAGACGCGGGATGTGATTTCATTGAGCGGCAGCGTGCCGATAACGCATTTGGGCGCTCTCTATATATTGATCAGGTATTCATGCGCGTGAGGGTTGGGGAGAAACCTCTGTCATCGTTGTTCTCCGATGCAGCGTTGAATCGCGTTATTTGCCTGTTCGCCGGAGCCAGGCGCATCTTCGCGCGCGGCTCAGCAGTTTGGGGGACAAGACCATGACACCAGGGCGCCATCGGCAATGAGCAACAACACGCATCTGGAACAGGCCATTGGCGAAGACGCCCCCCTGATCGCGGACGGGCGCAGCGGCCCGCCCGACCGCCGCGAAATCTCCGCGCGCTGGCTCATCGGCACTTTTCTGACCGGCGTGACATCGACAGTGCTCATGGGCGTCGCACTCTCCGCAGCCCTGGACGGAAGGCAGCAGCTTGCCACACCGCCGGAGATCGCCCTTCTCGGCGAGATCGCAGACCCTGCCGGCGAAGCCGCAAAAACCGCGCGCCTCGTCACGCCGCATACGATCAGCCGCGGCGAAGACAGACGCATGATGGAAGTCTCGACGGTCATGCGAAGCGGCGACACCGATGTCATCCGAACGCTGCCCTTCGTCCACGCCAAGATGGCGCTGACAGCCAATCATCCAACGGAGAAGGACTATCCGCCCTTCGACCCGCTTGCCGTGTTCGCCGAAAACGGAGCCACGAGCACCGCACGAACCGGCCTTATCTACGGTGCCAAGGTCGAGAGCGAGGTCAGCCTCAAAAGTCATGATTTTCCGCTTCGCTCCTCCGATTTCAGTTCGGCCCGCAGCCTGAGCACGGAGGAGGTGGAGGTTGCCGTACGCAACAC
Source organism: Nitratireductor rhodophyticola (assembly GCF_019891355.1). NCBI lineage: Bacteria > Pseudomonadati > Pseudomonadota > Alphaproteobacteria > Hyphomicrobiales > Phyllobacteriaceae > Nitratireductor > Nitratireductor rhodophyticola. Next base: position 995 of record NZ_JAHSSF010000003.1, read on the forward strand.
GGGCGCAATCCTGACCGACGGTGACGTGCAGGTCGCGGCGTTGCACTATGTGGACCCGCAGCGCTTTGGTGACACATTCTCCACACAGGCACTCGCAGCCTTCAGCGCGCGCGTCATACCCGAGAACGTCTCCATAGCCCCGCGAACGGCCCGGGAAACCGCACCCGAGTTCGCCGAGGACCTGATCCCCTTCCGCACCGAGCGTGCGATTGCCGAAGTCTTTGCCCAGTCGGGCTACAGGGGCAACGATGTGGACGGGATGGTCGAAGCGATCACCAAGCTGCTCAATGCGCCCGACCTTAAGGCCGGCACGCTGCTGCGCGTGGGCGTCGAGATGCGCGGCGAGCAAAGCCGCGTCGTGCGCACGAGTGTCTATGAGGGCAGGAAGCATATCGTGACCATCGCCCTGGACGATCGCGATCAGTACGTGCCGGCAGAGGAGCCGGAGATGAACCCCGTTCTTCTTGCTGCGCTCGACCACCCGACCGCGCCGCGCCGCATGCCGCGCGCCGATCTGCCCCGGGTCTATGATGGCATCTACCGCGCCGCCTACGCCTATGGCCTGACACCGGAGATGACCAAGCGCCTGGTGAAGCTTCTGTCCGCGGATGTCGATTTCCAGTCGCGCCTTTCTCCCACAGACAGGCTCGAAGTGTTCTTCTCTGCACCTGACGCGGAGAAAAATGCCACCGACCAGTCCGAACTGCTTTACGTCAAAGCCAGCTTTGGCGGAACGACACGCACATTCTATCGCTTTCAGTTTGAAGACGGGACCGTCGATTATTTTGACAGCGAGGGCCGCAGTTCGAAGCGTTTCATGTTGAGAAACCCTGTTCCCAACGGCCGTTTCACATCTGGGTTCGGAATGCGCCGGCACCCGGTGCTGGGGTATAGCAAGATGCATACGGGCGTCGACTGGGGCGCGCCCCGCGGCACACCGATCATCGCTGCCGGCGACGGTGTGGTGGAGAAGGCCGGCTGGGCGGGTGGCTATGGCCGGCAGACCATCATCCGCCACAACAACGGTTTCAAGACCTCCTACAACCACCAGAGCGGGATTGCCAAAGGCGTGACAGCCGGCGCCCGCATTCGCCAGGGTCAGGTGATCGGCTATGTCGGCGCCACCGGCCTGGTGACCGGCAACCATCTTCACTACGAGATGATCGTCAACGGCACCAAGGTTGATCCGATGCGCGTGCGGCTGCCTGACAATCGCGCGCTCAAGGGCGAAGACCTGCTGGCCTTCGAACGCGAGCGCAGCCGCATCGACGAGCTGCTGAAGGAAAACGAGGATGCTCCGCTTTCGGTGGCATCGAGCGGAAGCTGATCGCCGGGTCAGTCCGCAGCGGCATCGCCTGACGGTTCGTCCGACTTCGATTGCTGGGTGAGCCAGGCAACAAGCGCGGAAGCCACACAGAACGCACACATTATCCAGGCAATGCCCGAGAACGCTGCATCGCTTGCCGTGACACGGGCCGCCTCCAGCGCTTCGGGCAGCGGCGAACTGGTCGGCTCCCCATACCCGGGCACAAGCGCCCTTTCCGACCCCACTGCGCTGGCATAGCGATGCGCCGCAAAGGCCCCCATCGCCGCAACGGCCATCAGGCCCGCGATGCGCGATATGGCGTTGTTGATGCCTGAAGCTGCACCGGTGTCCTCATCGTTCACCGAGGTCATGACCGCCGTGGAGAGGGGTGAGACAACCAGCGCCATTCCCAGCCCCATCAACACCATCATCGGAAATGCGCCCGACCAGAACCGGTGAATGCCCGCGCCCGAGATCGCCGCCAGCCCGCCAAAAGCCAGTGCCACGACAAGGCTGCCCGCCGTTATCGGCAGGCGGGGTCCGACAGCGTCGGACAAACGGCCGACGGGCCCCGACAGGCCGGCAATGGCGACTGACAGGGGAAGAAAGATAAAGGCGGTCGTGGCTTCTCCCAGCCCCCAGCCCGCAATCAGCAGCATGGGCAGGTAGAAGAGGATGCCCGACAGGGCGAAATAGAGGACAAAGGTCGCAATGTTGGCACCTGAAAAGGGCACGATGGCAAACAGCGACAGATCGATCATCGGCGCCTTGCGCGACCGCTCCCAGGCAACGAAGCCGACCAGTAGGATTGCTCCAAGGATCAGGGGCAGGGTCGCAGCGGACCCACCGCCGCTCCCGGCGTTTTCAGCGGAGAGCGTGGTCAGGCCATAGGACATGGCGCCAAAGGCAAGCGTTGCAAGCACCGCTCCCGCGACATCCAGTTTTCGATCACCCGTCGGCTGATCCGCCGGCACACGCAGAAGCATCGCGACAGCAAGCACACCGAGCGGCAGATTGATCGCAAAAATGACACGCCAGGCAGCATCACCGAAGACCGACAGGAGCAGACCGCCAAAAACCGGGCCGATCGCCGTGGTCAGGGCGGAAGATGCCGCCCATATTCCAATCGCCCTGCCCCGTTCCCCCTTGGGATAGGCCTTGGCGATGATCGCCAGACTGCCCGGCACCATGAATGCCGCACCCACCCCCTGGACCCCGCGCGACAGGATCAGGGTGCTGGCCGACGGCGCGGCGGCGCACGCCATTGAAGCCAGGGTGAAAAGAACGATGCCCGCGATGAAGGTCTTTCGCAGACCAAATTTATCGCCTGCTCCGCCACCGACAAGGATCAGAGCCGCCAGCGCCAGTGCGTAGGCGTTGGAAATCCACTGCGCATCGGCAAGAGACGCGCCAAGATCGGCGCGCATCGCTGGCATGGCGACCGATACGACAGACCCGTCGATGAAGCCGAGCGCCGATGCCAGTATGGCAGCGAGCAGCACATAATGCCGCCGCGAGGCCGGGCAAAACGTTCGCTCTGCCGCAGCGTCAAGGGCGAGCTCCGACTCTATTTCGCATGGTCCCTGCATGGGGACGGAGCGTAGCCGCCAAACGCGGTCTCATCAATCAATCGGGACGGCGCACCGTCGCAATCTGCATCAGCCTCACCTACTCGGCAAAGGTTACGGTGACTCCCGGCTTGACACGCTTCGCCAGTTCCTCGGCATCCCAGTTGGTCAGGCGGATGCAGCCATGCGAAGCCGTCTTGCCGATCTTGGAAGGATCGGGCGTGCCGTGAATGCCGTAGGTCGGCTTGGACAATGCAATCCAGACAGAACCGACCGGACCGTTGGGACCAGGCGGTATGGTCAGGACCTTGTCGTTGTTGCCCTGTTTGAAGTTGATTTTTGGATTGTAGGTGTATTCCGGATTGAGGGCGATCCGTGCCACGGTATGTGTTCCCGTTGGCGAGGGTGTGTCGGATGAACCGATCGTCGCGGGATACGCAGCGACAAGCTGGCCATCTTCATTATAGGCACGCAGTTGTTTCGCGCTCTTGTCGGCCACGATGCGGGTGACGGCCGCCTTCATGGGTTTCCCGACATTGACCACCCTGATGATCGTCCCCGGTCGATTGAAATTCGCGTCCGGGTTAAGCGCGGTCAGATACTTTTCGTCCATATGGAAACGCTCTGCCAGCATCTCCACAACGGAGGTATAGGACAGCGCGTCGAGCTGGGCCTTGTGCGCATAATCCGCCGGAATCGATGCAACATAAGGCCCTGCGGCGTCCTCGGCAGTGATGGTGTACTCCTTGAAAGCCGGGCCGCCGGTGCGCTCCAGCTCCGCCTCGATCCATTCCTTGTCGTAGGTCCTGAGGGTTTGCCCCGTGATCTCGCGATAGGCCCGGATCGCCTTGTTCACATTGTCGCCGGTGTGGCCATCGATCACGCCGGGTGAGGCACCGACACGATCGAGCAGCACCTGGAACCGGGTCACATCCTCGCTGACACCGCGCGGCATGACCACAGCGCTGTCCTTTGGCAGCGTCGGGGTGCCGGACGCATTGCCCGATCCGGAGCTGAAGCCGGTGTCCTCGTCGGGGATAGCCGCCATACTGTCACGGGGATCTGGCGCGTCGAGCGGCGCACGTTCGATCGGCGCGCGCCCATAATTCGGAGCCTCGGGATAAACATTGCGGTCGTCGTATCGAGGAGCCTCGTCATACGACCGGTTCGCATAGGGATCAGAATAGCGATTGTCGGGCGCATTGCGCGCCCTGCCGCGATCGCGCCGATAACGGTCGACCTCGCGCGGATCCGAAAAATCATAAACCTGGCCGTTGAATTCGCGCGGGCGCGATGGCCGGCGCTCATATTGCCTGTTGCCTGGTGCCGGCGGGCGGATTTCAACCACCTCGCCAGTAAAGGCATCGACGATGATTTCGCGGCCGTACTGATCGATGTAGACATCGAAATCGTAATTCTGCGCGAGTTCTATGGGCGCTTCTGCGGGCTCGGCATTGAGCACCGTCTGGTTGCCTGCAACGTCACTGGCCGACTGGAATATCTGACCGTTGCGCCGTGTCTCAACCTCCGGCATCGCGGCCCAGGCAGCCGTAGGCCCCATGACCAGGCACAAAGCGGTCAGCAAATTCAGTTTCACGTTCATCGCCCCTCGTCTCATCCCACACGGATAGGCTGTTCGCCCGCCGGCGATTCGCCCATTTGACGAATGATTTACCATAGGAGATGAACCGGACGTGAAGATGGCGGCAGTTGTGGCATTTTCGCGGCAGGCTCAGGCCGTATCGAGCCCCAGTTCCCGCCTGAGCTTTCGGGTCAGGCCCGAAGCCACGATTCGGTGGCTTTCAGCCAGATAATCCGCAAGCGCATCATCATCCATCGTTTCCCCTGTCTGCCGCTGGATCCACTTCATGCCGCGAGAAGCCAGATAAGGCGCGGGACGCAGACCCGGCTGCTCCCGGAGCACGTCAAACGCCATATCTGAACACTTAAAGGAGACGGCAAGGTTTCCCTGACTGGCCTGACTGCCGATGGCGAATACCTTGCCGCCCACTTTCCAGACATGTGAGCCACCCCATTGAACAACATGGGTGGTGTGCGGAAGGGCACCGCAAACCGCGTTGTATCTATCGATCTGCATGTGCCCTCCCCGGCTTTGTCGCGTTACGCCGCCTGTTCCGCCCGCTCTTCAAGAGATGCTTTGCGCGGCCGAAAATTCAGCCGATCGGAACCCGCCGTAACCTTCACGGTGGAGCCATCGAAGATCTCACCCTGGAGAATCTTCTCGGCCAGCGGATCCTGAAGCTCTTTCTGGATCACGCGTTTTAGAGGACGCGCACCATAGGCGGGGTCGTAGCCCTTGTTCGCCAGCCAGTCGATTGCCTCGCCGTCGAGATCGAGGGTGATCTTGCGGTCTGCAAGCAGCCTTTCCAGACGCTGCAACTGGATTTCGACGATCTGGCCCATATCCTGCCGGCGCAACCGGTGAAAGAGGATCACTTCGTCGATCCGGTTGAGGAATTCAGGCCGGAACGAAGCCTTGACCACATCCATCACTTCGCTGCGCACCTTGTCGACATCATCGCCTTCGCCGAGATTCACGAGGTACTCGGAACCGAGATTCGATGTCATGACAATCAGCGTGTTGCGGAAGTCGACCGTGCGGCCCTGACCATCCGTCAGGCGCCCGTCATCCAGCACCTGCAAGAGCACGTTGAACACGTCCGGATGCGCCTTTTCGATCTCGTCGAAAAGAATGACCTGATAGGGCCGGCGGCGAACGGCCTCCGTCAGAACGCCCCCTTCCTCATAGCCGACATAGCCGGGAGGCGCGCCGATCAACCGGGCCACCGAGTGCTTCTCCATGAACTCCGACATGTCGATGCGCACCATGGCCTGCTCGTCGTCGAACAGGAAACTGGCGAGCGCCTTGGTCAGTTCCGTCTTGCCAACACCCGTCGGGCCGAGGAACATGAAGGAGCCGATCGGCCGGTTCGGGTCCTGCAGGCCGGCGCGGGCACGGCGTACAGCCTTGGAGACAGCCTGAACCGCCTCGCCCTGGCCGACGACGCGCCTGGCCAGTTCGTCCTCCATCCGCAGCAGCTTTTCACGCTCGCCCTCAAGCATCTTGTCGACCGGAATGCCGGTCCAGCGCGAGACGATATGAGCGACGTGGTCGGGCTTCACGGTCTCCTCGACCATGCCCGTAGCACCTTCTTCTTCACCCTGGGCCTCGGCCTCGGCGAGCCTCTTTTCCAGTTCCGGAATCTGGCCATAGGCCAGCTCGCCGGCGCGCTGGAACTCACCCTTGCGCTGGGCGATAGCCAGCTCGTTGCGGGCCTCGTCGAGCTGCTTCTTGAGGTCAGCGGCAAGGCCGAGCTTGTCCTTCTCGGCCGCCCACAGGCTGGTGAGCCGCGCCGATTCCTCCTCGAGGTCGGTCAATTCCTTCTCGAGCTTCGCCAGACGGTCCCTGGACGCTTCGTCCTTTTCCGCCTTAAGCGCTTCCCGCTCGATCTTGAGCTGCATGATGCGCCGGTCGATTTCATCGAGTTCTTCCGGCTTGGAATCCACCTGCATGCGCAGGCGGGATGCCGCCTCGTCCACCAGGTCGATGGCCTTGTCGGGCAGGAACCGGTCGGTGATATAGCGGTTGGAGAGTGTCGCGGCAGCGACCAGGGCCGAGTCCGAGACCCGCACCTTATGGTGCTGTTCGTACTTCTCCTTCAATCCACGCAGGATCGAAACCGTATCCTCGACGGTTGGCTCGCTGACGAAAACCGGCTGGAAACGGCGCGCCAGTGCCGCATCCTTTTCCACATGCTTGCGGTATTCATCGAGCGTCGTTGCACCGACGCAGTGAAGCTCGCCGCGCGCGAGGGCCGGCTTCAGAAGGTTGGAAGCGTCCATGGCGCCATCGGCCTTGCCGGCCCCGACGAGCGTATGCATCTCATCGATGAACAAGATGATGTTGCCGCTGGCGGCCGTCACCTCGGACAGGACAGCCTTCAAACGTTCCTCGAACTCGCCGCGATATTTCGCACCGGCGATCAGCGCGCCCATATCGAGCGCCATCAACTGCTTGTCCTTCAGCGATTCGGGTACGTCACCATTGACAATGCGCAGCGCGAGACCTTCGGCAATGGCCGTCTTGCCAACGCCCGGCTCGCCGATCAGAACGGGATTGTTCTTGGTGCGGCGGGACAGCACCTGGATCGTGCGGCGAATCTCGTCGTCGCGGCCAATCACCGGGTCGAGCCTGCCAGCGCGAGCATCCGCGGTCAGATCGCGCGCATATTTCTTGAGAGCGTCATAGCCCTGCTCGGCGCTGGCCGAATCGGCCGTGCGGCCCTTGCGAATGTCATTGATGGCCTGGTTCAGCGCCGTCGGCGTGACGCCCGCCCTGGACAGGATGTCTGCTGTTTTGGCGGATTTTTCCACCGCAAGCGCCGTCAAAAGGCGCTCAACGGTGACGAAACTGTCACCGGCCTTCTTTGCCAGTTCCTCGGCAGTTGAAAAAACCTTTGCAAGGGGCTGGGCCATGTAGAGCTGGCCATTGCCGCCTTCCACCTGGGGCATGGCTTTCAGCGCCGCCTCGACGCCGAGGCGCACGTCTTCGGCGCGACCGCCGGCCCTTTCGATCAGGGAGGCAGCAAGCCCCTCTTCATCGTCAACAAGCACCTTGAGCAGATGCTCCGGCGTAAACTGCTGATGGTTGCTGGTGAGTGCGAAAGTCTGTGCGGCCTGGATGAAACCGCGCACCCGCTCCGAATATTTCTCAAAGTTCATAAGTGTCTCCATTTCCCTGCCGGCCTGCTTTGCAGCACCGGCAACGACCAATGCGACGGGCTCCCATAAACCGTGATCGGATCAGATTATCACGGTCTTCTGTGGCAAGCCCAACTGTTTGGGATATGGGAACATATCCCTATCGGCACAAGATGGAGATCAAACGAAAACGGCGGGGAAGCCCCGCCGTCGATGTGTCGTTATGTCAAAATGCTCAGCCCTGAGCGGCAATCTCTTCAGAAACCGCTGCCGAGGCTGCAGTTTCGCCGCTGTCGCCGCCTTCGGCGTCCTCGGTCTTGCGGGCACGGGTGCGGCGCGGGCGTTTGGCCGGCTTCTCGCCTTCCTGACCTTCTTCGCCATCCTCCGCCTTTGCAGCGGCGGGTTTGCGCCCGCGGCGAGCAGGCTTTGGCTTCTCGTCTTCAGCGCTACCGTTCATACCGTCGGCGGCATGACCGTTGCCGGCATTCGCATTGCCTTCATCGCCATTCAGCGCCAGCTCTGCCGGCACACCCTTGATTTCGGGCTGCGGGCCGGAGCCATCTTCGACGCGTTTCTGGCGCTGGGGCTTCTGATTACCGCCGTTTGCCTCCGCGACGTCCTGGTCGTCACCGTCAACATCAGAATCCTCGCGATTTTCGCGCGTCTGCTGCTGTTGCTGAAGCTGGGCCTGGGCTGCAGCGATAATGCGATTGTAGTGTTCCGCATGCTGCAGGTAATTCTCGGCCATCACGCGATCACCGGAACTCTGCGCATCGCGCGCCAGCGTAGCGTATTTATCTGCCACCTGTTGTGCGGTTCCGCGGATTTTTACGTCCGGGCCATTGCTCTCGTAGCTGCGTGCTAACGGATTTGGGCCCTTGCGGTTGTTGTTGCCGCGACCGCGCATGCGCCTGTTCTGCTGTTGTGGCCTCATTCGACTCTCTTGGTTTTCGAGACTGCTTGTTCGAGACAGATTTTTTGAAACGATACTCTTTCAGATAGCGGACGACGGCGGGAAGCCAGCAGTCTCACATCTCCCCTTGGCTGTACGCCGCTCCGCTTGACGCGGGCGCCAATGCCATAGCTGTTCCGCTTCATATCAGTTGCCGGACAATCCCCACAATGAAGCAGAGGCGTAAACGCCTTTCACGACAGCTGGTCCTCGGGAACCGAATCGATAACGGTGCTGTCTGCTTCGTCCCATCCGGTAGCCGGAACCTAGCGGCATTCTTTTGCAATGCCAAGCTTTTTTTCAACCTCGTTCACGAGCTGTTTCCAGAGCAAAAATCAACACCCGATCGTGCCCGGCGAGGTCTCGGCCAAGCTTTTTGAAACGGAAGCCCTGCTCGGCGAAAAGCCCGGTCACACTCTCCCTTTGGTCATGTCCGATCTCTACGGCCACGGTTCCACCGACCGCCAGATGGCTGGCGCACTCAGCGGCAAGCCGCCTGTAGGCATCCAGACCGTCTTCGCCGGCAACCAGTGCGCGGCGCGGGTCATGCCCGCGGACCTCTATGGCGAGGTTGTGCCAGTCGTCTTCCCGAATATAGGGCGGATTCGAGACGATGAAATCGAAACGTCCGTCAATTTTTTCAAACCAGTCGGACAGACGCGTCTCAAACCGCGCCCCGCAACCATTCATATCGGCATTTGCGCGCGCCGTTGCAAGCGCATCAGCGGAAATATCCGCGCCGACGGCGTGCGCCGCAGGCAAAACGCTGAGCAGGGCAAGGGCGATTGCACCGGTTCCGGTTCCCAGATCGAGAATGCGCCAGGGGCGATCCTCGCCGCCGAGCCGGCGCGCTTCTTCCAGAACGAGGTCGACGAGCGTTTCTGTGTCCGGGCGCGGTTCCAGAGTTTCCCTGGAGAGCTTCAGATCCAGTCCGTAGAACTCCCTGTGACCGATGATGCGATGCACGGGTTTGCCGGCAATGCGCTGCTCGACCACCTGCTCTGCCAGAGCGCGCTCAGCGTCGGTAACGGGCCTTTCAGGCCGTGATACGGCGTCCAGCCGCGTGGTTTGCGTGACATGTTCGACCAGAAGACGCGCGTCGAGTGCCGCTTCGCAGATACCTGCGTTTGCCAGCCGCTCCCGCGCCCACGCCAGAAGCGCCCCAAGCGTCTGCGCGTCAGCCATCCGCCCCGGTTTCCGCGAGCAGTTTTGCCTGATGATCGGAGATCAGGGCATCGATCACCTCGTCGAGATCGCCTTCGATCACCCGGTCAAGCTTGTAGAGAGTGAGGTTGATGCGATGGTCCGTAAGACGCCCCTGTGGGAAATTATAGGTGCGAATGCGTTCGGAACGGTCGCCCGTTCCCACCTGCAGACGCCGCGCTTCGGAACGCTCGTCAGCCGCCTTCATGCGCTGCATGTCAAAGAGGCGTGCGCGCAGGATCTGCATGGCGCGGGCCCGGTTCTGATGCTGAGACTTCTCCGCCTGCAGCACGACAATGCCCGTTGGGATATGGGTGATGCGCACCGCCGAATCGGTGGTGTTGACGTGCTGTCCGCCCGCTCCCGAAGCGCGCATCGTATCAATGCGGATGTCGTCGGGCTTGATATCGACGTCGATATCTTCGGCCTCCGGAAGCACTGCAACGGTGGCGGCAGAGGTGTGAATGCGCCCCTGCGCTTCCGTCGCCGGAACACGCTGCACGCGATGAACGCCTGATTCGAATTTCAGACGCGAAAACACGCCGCGACCAGAAACGGTGGCGATGATTTCCTTGTAGCCACCGGCCTCGCCCTCGCTGGCCGAAACCACCTCGACCCGCCAGCCCTTCTCCGCGGCGTAGCGTTCATACATGCGGAACAGATCGCCTGCGAAAAGGGCCGCCTCGTCGCCGCCGGTACCCGCACGGATTTCGAGAATGGCGTTCTTGTCGTCGGCTTCATCCTTCGGCAGGAGAAGGATCTGCATCTCTTCGCCGAGTGTCTCGATGCGTCCCTCGACGTCCTCAAGATCGGTCTCTGCGAGCTCGCGCATTTCCTTGTCGGTGGCCGGATCGGCAAGCATCGATTTGAGATCATCGAGTTCAGCTTCGGCCTGGCGCAGCTCGCGAATCTTGCCGGCAACTTCCTGCAGTTCGGAATATTCGGAAGCAAGCTTCACATAAACATCGGGTTCCGGCCCGGCCGCCATCTGCGTTTCGATAAGCTCGAAACGTTTGAGAACCTGGTCCATGCGGTCGCGCGGCAAGTCGGTCATCGACGGGAAAGCCTGTCAGTTCTAGAGAGCAATTGAGTGCTTGTTTGCGAAATCGCGAAGCAGCGCGCGAATATCGGTGGATGCGCTGTGGTTGGCAAGGGCCTCTTCCATCACGACCGAAAGGTCTGACAGGGGCAGTTCGCAAAGCATTGCCTTTACCGGGCCGATGGCTGCCGGCGCCATGGAAATGGACCGAAAGCCAACGCCGAGCAGAGCCATCGCCGAGATCGGCCGTCCTGCCAGTTCACCGCACAATGTCACGGGCGTGCCGTACTGGTCGCCGGCACGCACGATCTGGCGAAGAATGCGCAGGAAAGGCACGCTCAGGGGATCGAAACGTTCCGCGATGCGCGTGTTGCCGCGGTCCGTCGCGGTCACGAACTGGAAAAGATCGTTGGAACCCACGGAGACGAAGTCCACCGCCTGCATCAATTCCTCAAGTTGCCAGAGCAGAGCCGGCACCTCGATCATGGCGCCGAGCTTGAGGCGCGTCGGCAGGAGATAGCCGAAACGCGAAAGATGCCGCACTTCACGGTCGATGATGTCGCGCGCCTGCCGCACTTCGCTCACTTCGGTGACCATCGGCAGCATCATGCGCAGTTCACGACCGCCCGCCGCCTTCAAAAGCGCCCTGATCTGCGTTCGAAGCAGCCCCGGACGGTCGAGCGTCAGGCGGATGGCACGCCATCCAAGCGCCGGGTTTTCCTCATGCTGCGCACCCTTGAAATAGGGCAATACCTTGTCGCCACCGATATCGATGGTGCGGAAGGTGACCGGCTTTCCGTCGGCCGCTTCCAGCACTTCCCGATAGAGGCGCTCCTGCGCCTCGACCCTGGGAAAGGCCGCAGCCACCATGAACTGCAGTTCGGTGCGGAAAAGCCCGATGCCTGCCGCGCCCGATTGCGCCAGCTGCGGCAGATCGACAGCGAGCCCGGCATTCATCATCAGGTCGACGGGAACGCCGTCTCTTGTTTCCGTCGGGCGGTCACGGAGTTCCTGGTAGAGTTTCTGACGCCGGGCGCGGAAACGCACCTTTTCGGCATAGGCTTCCTCGACATCGCCCTGCGGTCGCAGGTGCACCTGCCCGTCTTCACCATCGACGATGATCGCGTCGCCATTCTCCGACATGGAGACGGCACCCTTGACCTGACCGACCGTCGGAAGGCCGATGGCGCGGGCAACAATGACGATATGGCTGGTGGGAGCGCCCTCCTCCAGCACCAGACCGCGCAGTTTCTGGCGGGGATAATCCAGCAGTTCGGCCGCCCCCATGGAGCGGGCGACGATGATTGCGTCCTTCGGCAGAATTTCCGCCAGCGCATCGGGCCCCCGCCCCATGAGCTGGCGCAACAGGCGGTTGGCGAGGTCGTCGAAATCGCTCATCCGCTCGCGCAGATAGGGATCGGTCATGTGCATCATGCGCGCGCGCATGTCGCTCTGCACCTTCTCGACTGCAGCCTCTGCGGTCAGGCCATTGTTGATGGCCTCCTGCAGCCGCCGCACCCAACCGCGATCGTTGGCGAACATCCGATAGGCTTCAAGAACCGCACGGTGCTCGCCTTCAAAGGCAACGTCGCGCCGCGAAAGCATATCGTCGATGGAGAGCCTGAGCGAATCGAGCGCTGTCTCGAGCCGGTCCAGCTCAACGTCGCTGTCCTCGTTGAACAGCGCCGTGACGACAATACGCGGCTCATGCAGCACCACATGGCCAAGCCCTACGCCCTCGTTGAAGGGCAGCCCCGTCATGCTGACGGGGCGGCTGAGATCGAGCTCGATGCCCGGTCGGGTAAGCCTTGCCAGATCGCCGGTGGCGATCATCTCCGCGATGACCATCGCCACCGTTTCCAGCGCCTCGATCTCATCTTCGCGGTAGTGCCGCATGGTGCGGTTCTGCACGACGAGGACGCCCAGCGTGCGTCCGGCCCGGAGGACCGGTACGCCGAGGAAGGAATGATAGACCTCTTCCCCGGTCTCCGGCAGATAGGTGAATGCGGGGTGCTTCTGCGCATCTGAAAGGTTGAGCGGGCGTGCACTGGCCGCAATGGTGCCAACCAGGCCCTGGCCAAGACGAAGCTGGGCCAGATGAACGGCACCGGGGTTCAGACCCTCGGTCGCATATAGTTCCAGCATGGAATCGGCACGCAGCACATAAAGCGAGCAGACCTCGGCGACCATGTTCTGGGCGATTTCACGAACAATATGGTCGAGACGCTCCTGTGGATCGAGCGCCTCGGCCATCAATTCCCGCAATCGCCTTAACAGCACTCTCGGGCCGCCGGCAGAATCTCGCATCGAACCCCTCTCCCTTGGCCAATGCCAGCCGCGTACAGGAGCCAGGCAGAAGCCGGTTTTCGGGTTGTTGTTTTCTACTGCTTATCGAGACCGTAGACAGAATGCAAAGTGCGGACCGCCAATTCTGCATAAGGACCGTCGATCAGGATCGAAATCTTGATCTCCGATGTGGTGATCGCACGAATATTGATCCCCTTCTCCGCCAGGGCCTTGAAGGCGATCGCGGCAACGCCGGCATGGCTGCGCATACCGATGCCGATGACGGAGACCTTTACCAGGCCCGCCTCCGACTGAATCGCGTCGAAACCGATCGTCTCGCGCACTTTCTCAAGCACCGAAACGGCCTTTTCAAGGTCGCCCGAAGGCACGGTGAAGGTCATGTCCGTGCGCGAACCATCTTCCGAGATGTTCTGCACGATCATGTCGACATTGATGTTGGCCTCGGCGAGCGGACCGAAAATGCCGGCAGACACGCCGGGACGATCCGCGACGCGACGAAGCGATATCTGCGCCTCGTCCTTGGCGTAGGCGATGCCGGTGACGACTTGCTGTTCCACGATTTCATCCTCATCGCAAATGAGCGTACCGGGCGGGTTGTCGAAATCACCCATTCCCGGCGCATCCGGATCCTCGAAAGACGATCTGACGAAGGTTCTGACCTTGTGCACCATGGCCAGTTCCACCGACCGCACCTGCAGCACCTTGGCGCCGAGCGAGGCCATTTCGAGCATTTCCTCAAACGAAATTTTCGGCAGGCGGCGTGCCTTGGGCTCGATGCGCGGATCGGTCGTGTAGACGCCATCGACATCGGTGTAGATATCACAGCGGTCGGCCTTCACCGCGGCGGCGACCGCGACGGCGCTGGTGTCGGAGCCACCGCGCCCCAGTGTGGCGATACGGTTGTCGGGACCGATGCCCTGAAAACCCGCAACCACCGCGACCTGGCCGGTGCCCATGCGACGGACGATCTCGCTGCCGTCAATATCCTCGATGCGCGCCGCTCCATGCGCGTTGTCGGTGCGAATCGGAATCTGCCAGCCCTGCCAGGAGCGCGCATCGACCCCCATGGACTGAAGGGCAATCGCCAGCAAACCGCTGGTAACCTGCTCGCCCGAGGCAACGATGGCGTCATATTCGCGGGCATCAAAGAAAGGGGATTCTGCACCGGTGGCCCTTGGCATGGCCTGCGCCCAGCCGACCAGTTCGTTGGTCTTGCCGGACATTGCCGAAACGACAACGGCGACTTCATGCCCTGCATCCGTTTCGCGTTTGACGTGACGTGCCACATTATGGATGCGGTCGATATCGGCGACGGAGGTTCCGCCGAACTTCATCACGATGCGCGCCATGGGAACGGAGTGCCTTTGCTCGGGAATTCCAACCGCCCGAAAGGGGCGAACACAACACGACGCAGCGGCGGAGCCCCGCCCTGCGCCGCGCACTCCATACCCAAAAGATCGGTTATCTGCAAGCAACGTAACAGAGCCTTCTAAAGCGCCAGGAAAACGCCCGAAAACCATTCGCTCCAGGTATGCCATCGGATCAGCCGGGGCCGTCGAGACAATTCCCGCCTTGACAATCAGGCTCCGCACCCCGACTTCATGGGCCTGGCTTAGATCGCCGTGCGTCCATCCGGACGCGCAAAGGACGATCTAAACTATGAATGGAGCATCGGAATAGCCCGAAAACCGGATTCCACTTTTCGGTCCGATGCTCTAGATCAACACCCAGCGAGGGGTTTTCGATGTCCGAGGCACGGCAAACGACGATCGACACGCGTGAAATCGAGCATTTCTCGGCGCTGGCGACGGAATGGTGGAATCCGGCTGGCAAAATGGGTGTGCTGCACAAGTTCAATCCCGTGCGTCTGGCCTATATACGCGACCATGTGGCGGCCCATTTCGGTCGCGACCCGCATGCAGCCAAGCCCTTTGCAGGATTGCGCATGCTCGATATCGGTTGTGGCGGCGGACTTTTGTGCGAGCCCATGGCGCGTCTCGGTGCAGATGTGGTTGGCGCGGACGCGTCCGAAACCAACATCGAGGTGGCGAAAATTCATGCCGGGCAGAGCGGGCTCTCCATCGACTATCGTGCCACGACAGCGGAAGCCCTGGCCGACGCCGGTGAACGTTTTGACATCATCCTCAACATGGAAGTGGTGGAACATGTTTCCGACGTGGACCTGTTCCTGTCCAAGTGCGGCGCCATGCTGAAGCCCGGTGGCCTTATGTTCGTCGCCACGATCAACCGCACGCTGAAAGCCTGGGGGCTGGCGATCATTGGCGCTGAATATGTGCTTGGATGGCTGCCCCGCGGCACACACCAGTATGAGAAGCTCGTGCGCCCGAGCGAACTGGAAAAGGGCCTCGCCAGCGCCGGCATCGACATCATCGACCGCAGCGGCGTGGTTTACAATCCTATCGGCGACCGCTGGCAGCGCTCACGCGACATGGATGTCAACTACATGGTCGCGGCAACAAAACCTGCCACCTGAGCAGCGTCAGTTCTGTTCTTCCGGGAAAAGTGGCAGCGGCATGAACCCGACGCCGTCATCCACGAGCGACGCGGCTTCTTCGGACATCGCTTCGCCGTAAATGCCACGGGCCTCGGTTTCGCCGAAAGTGCTTGCGGCCCCCGATCACGATGACGACTTCGTCCAGCTGCCATGTGTTGCCACGCCTCCCAGCCGATCGGCGACGGACTGCGTTTCGAGAACTCCCGCACAGATCGTTTACTGTGACGCGATGAGGCTGCGCTCGGCCAGAAGGTGTTCAACCATACGCAGGCTCAGCAGAAACCGGATATTCAGCCAGGCAGTATGAGCGATCACGTCAGGCGGGAACCGGTGGCGGGGATAGTAGCGGATATCGACCATGTCGCCATGTCGCGTTCTACACGCACCCCTCTATCAATATTGCGGTGTCCGCAAGACTGCTTCGCGGCATGCGGATATGATTCAACATAAAGTGGATGCGCCCTGGCTCATCCGACCGATCTCGGTCAGCAGCGCCGCGCCCGTCTTGATCCCGTCGATGAAACGCTCGATCTCGAGATTTTCGTTGGGCGCATGGTTGGCTTCGTCGGCATTGGCATAGGGCACCACGAAAGCCGGCTTTTTCAGGATCTTCGTGAAAACATAATCCGGCAGACTGCCGCCCACTGTCGGATAGAGCAGCGGCTCCACACCGCGCGCGGCCTTCACAGCCTTACTGATGGCCTCTGCATAGGGCGAATCCATAGGTGTCTTGGAAGGAAGCATGCCGTTCAGCGGCATGAATTCGACATCCGGCGCGTGACGCTCCACATGCGCGGCCACTTTCTCGAAGACGTAGTCCGGTGTCAGCGGCTCAACCAGCCTGATATCGCATTTAACGAATGCCTCGCAGGGCAGAACCGTCTTCATGCCCGGTCCGTCATAGCCGCTGTGAAAGCCATTGATCGTCAGGGTCGGATGGAACATCAGTCGGTCGAAATAGCCCCGCTCGCGCGGCCCATCCAGCTCGGCCAGTCCGAGTTCCGCCTTGACCTCCTCCACGTCGAGCGGAATTTTCGAGATCGCCTCCCGTTCCGAATTCGTCGCCGGGATCACCGGTTCCGTCAGCCCTTCGATGGTGATCTCGCCTGCGGCGTTCTTCATCGTTGAAAGGAGATGAACCAGTTTCCAGGCAGCGTTCGGCACGACACCGCCGAAATTGCCGGAATGAACATCGCGCCCGGCCGTTTTGGCGCGCAGTTCAAAGCCTGCCACACCACGCACGCCAAACGTGACCACTGGCAGCCCCGTCTCATGCAGCGGCCCATCCGAGGTCACCACCAGATCGGCCTGCAGCCGATCTGCATGTTCGCGTACGAAGTCGGCAATGTGCGGGCTGCCAATCTCTTCCTCGCCTTCCAGCAAAAAGATGATGTTGCATGGAAGATCGCCATGAACGGCAAGATGCGACTCGATGGCGAGGATCTGGGCGAAGTGCTGGCCCTTGTTGTCGCCAATGCCCCGCGCATAGATCCTTCCATTGCGGATCGTCGGCTCGAAGGGCGGGCTGTCCCACAGCTCCAGCGGGTCCGGCGGCTGAACGTCATAGTGCCCGTAGAGCAGGATGGTCGGCTTGTCGGGTGAGACATCGCGCCTCGCCAGAACCATCGGATGGTTCTTTGTCGCAACCGTTTCCGCCTCCATGCCGAGCCCTTTCAGCATGTCGACGAGCAGATCGGCGACCTCGCGAATGCCGATGTCGTGGGCGCTGATGCTCGGATGGCTCACATAGTCCATCACCCGCGCGATAAACGCCTCGCTGTTGGCGTCCACATGATCGAAGACTTTCTGCAGCTCGTCATCAGAAGCGCTCATGCAGCCGTTCCTTCCTGTCGTGTGAGGATGATCGCTCCAACCGCATGCGCCTCGCCCGTCCAGCCCGGCGGTACGAGAATCGTCGTGTCGAGCTGCGTGAGGATAACCGGTCCATCGAAGCGTGTCCCGACCCCGATTGTGTTGCGGTCGATCAGCGGAACGTCGCGGGCTCCATCAGCAAACTGCACCGGCGCATGATCGTAAGCTTCAAGGGGACCACCCGGTTGAAGCCCGTCGCGCGGCGGTTCCGATGTCAGGCCCGTGGCCTCGACCCGCAGTGTAACCAGCTCGATGGACGCATCGAGCGCAAAACCGTAAAGCGCCTTGTGTTCGGCGGTGAAAGCCTCTTCCACGGCTTCGCGCGTTCCCGCCCAGGGGATCGCGATCTCGCCACCCTGCCCGTAATAGCGCAACAGCGCCACGCGATCCGTCTGCCGCTTGTCTTCGGGAACGCCCTCCACCGTCAGCCACGCATCGGCCTGCTGTTCGAGTTCCTCGAAAATGCCTTTCGCTGTCACGACATCAAGCGCCCCAGCCTTTGGCAGGGTCCGGCTGAACTCGGCCTTGAGATCGGCTGCAAGCAACCCGTCGGCGCACAGCACGCCCGGCGCGGGCGGGATCATCACGCGCGAAATGCCCAACAGCTCCGCAAGGGCGCAACCATGCAGCGGGCCAGCCCCGCCGAAGGGCACCAGCGTAAAGTGACGCGGATCGTGCCCGCGCTCGACGGACACCACGCGAACAGCGCCAACCATGTGGTTGTCGACGATCTGGAGAACGCCGCGCGCGGCGGCCTCCAGCGACAGACCCAGCGGTTCGGCAACCCCTTTTCGCACCACGTCGCGCGCTGCCTCGACATCGAGCCCCATGCGCCCGCCCAACAGCTTCTCAGGCAGATGACCGAGCACCACATGGGCGTCGGTGACGGTCGCATCCTGCCCGCCATGGCCATAGGCCGCAGGCCCCGGCCTTGCGCCGGCGCTGCGCGGCCCCACGGTCAGGGTCGCGTCCTCGACGGCTGCAATCGATCCGCCGCCCGCACCGATCGTCACCATGTCCACCATCGGAAGCGGCAGCGGCCAGTCGCCGACCTTGCCATGCTGCGTGAGGTCGATCCGGCCATCCTTGATCAGGCAAATGTCGGCGCTGGTTCCGCCTATATCGACCGTGATCAGATCGCGGATGCCACATGCGGCGGCAATCGCGCGTGCACCGACCACCCCGGCCGCTGGCCCCGACAACGCCGTAAGCGCTGGCGCTTCGCGGATTGCCGCCGCACCGGCCACTCCGCCATTCGACTTCATCAGAAGCAGCGGGGCGGCGACCTTTTCATCTTCGAGCCTGCGTTCCAGCCGGCCCACATAGCTTGTGACCCCCGGCATCACCGCAGCATTCAGCGCAGTGGTGAGCGAACGCTCATATTCACGCACCACGGGCAGCACATCGGTCGAGATCGTCACCGCAATGTCCGGCAGTTCCTCCCGCAGAATTTCGGCGACCCGCCTCTCATGCGCCGGATTGGCGAACGCATGCATGAGGCAGACACCAACGGCTTCCACATTCATGCTACGAATGGCGCTCGCCGCCTGCCTGACGCTGTCTTCATCAAGCGTTTCCAGAACCGCACCGCCTGCCGCAAGCCGTTCATCCACCTCGACGATCCGCGATGCGGGAACGGGGCGTTCGGGCTTCACCCAGTTGTAGAGATTGGCCTTGCGCGGGATATCCTGCCGGCCGATGGCGAGCACGTGGCGAAAGCCCCGTGTGGTGACAAGCGCCGTACGCGCTCCCTTGCCCTCCAGTATCATGTTGGTGGCAACGGTCGTGCCATGCAGCACGCGAGCAAGTTCGCTCGCCTCCGCGCCCGCATCGGCGAGCGCCAGTCTTATGCCGGTCAGAAAAGCCTCGGAAGGATCGTGCGGAACGCTGGGCGTCTTGGCACGCCACACTTTTCCGCTCGACCGGTCGAGAAGCGAGATATCGGTAAAGGTGCCGCCGATATCGACAGCGATGGCGAGGGAAGATTCAGCTGAGGACATCGACATACTCCTGACGATGGAAACGACGGTGGGCGGGACGTTCGGCGCGGACGGCAACGGTGGCGTCGGCGTCCACCCGGTTGCCTTCCATCACCACGCCATAAAGGCTACGGGCCGCTTCAGGGCTGACGAACCCGCCCAGAACATCCTCGATCACCTTGCCGACCGGACGATCGAAGGGGTGACCGTGGCCGCCGCCGCCGCCGGTCTCGATGCGCAGAATGTCGCCGCGCACCAGCCTGTTGCCGTCGGAAAGCGGGGCCAGAACCTGCTCCCTGTCGGTTCCCGGATTGACGATGGCCCGGCCGGAACCACCACCCTGACCGCCATCAATGCCCCAGGGAGGGTTCTTGACGCTGTCGATGCGAACCGCCAGCACCGCGTCCTCGGCCATCACCTCGTATTCGCGCACGATGCCGCAACCACCGCGGTGGCGTCCTGCGCCGCCAGAGTCCTGCGCAATGCCATAGGTGCGCAACCGCACCGGATAACCCAGTTCGAGGAACTCGACCGGATAGTTTTCCTGCGCGACGAAATAGACGGCATCGATGCCATCGGCATCCGGGCGCGCGCCGTATCCGACGCCGATCCCGTCTGCCAGAAGAAATCGCTCCAGCTCACCGGCTTCATTGCGGAAATTGCCGCGCATGATGCTGATCACATAGGCTGAATTGGCCGCCGGCGCTTCGCCTCTGGCGACATTCACCAGTCCGCTCATGGCGGAGATGACCCGCATCGCCGTCAGCCCGCGCATGCCAAGAGGTGCGGGGAAACGCGGCGCAAGCAGCGAACCTTCGCGCAGTTTGACCGCATCGATGGCGTTGGGGCCACCCGCATTGCAGACCTGCGCAGGGTCGCCGCCCAGATAATAGAGGCCGAGCGCCATGCCCGGCACCCCCTCATTCATGAGATAATTGACCGGGCCGGGAGCCTGATCGTCCGTTTCAGTCGCATCGAAGGTGAACCGGTCTTCCCCATCGCTGCCCTTCTCGCGGGAGAGCGAAAAACGGATCTTGAAAGGCCCGTTTCCGTGCCCATCGCCATCGATGGCATCGGTGAAACTATGCGTACCGTAATCGAAGGTCTCGGCCAGTTTCGTGCGCACCAGACGCCGCGTGCGGGCGAGCAGCTGGTCGAATGCATCGGCAACCACATCGGCACCAAACCGGTCGATGATTTCACCCACACGCCGAACGCCAAGATCGACGGACGCCATCAGGGCGCGCATGTCGCCATTGCTCTGCTCGGGAAAACGCGAATTGCGATGAAAGATCGAAAGCGCGGCCTCATTGGTCTGCCCCGCATCGATCAGCTTCGTGACGGGAACAATGATGCCTTCCTGAAAAATCTCGGTCGCATCGGGGCTGATCGAGCCCGGGCGGATACCGCCGATATCGGCAAAATGCGCCCAGCTCATCACGAAGGCGCAGCGCCGGCCATTGCGGAACACCGGTGCGAGCAGAACCTGATCGTTGGAGTGCGAGACCGCTCCGCGCGAACCATAGCAGTCATTGTACCAGTAGAGGTCGCCCGGCTGCATCGTGTCGGCGGGAAATTTTTCAAAAACCGGACCGGTCATGTCGCCGAAGATCGGCACCATCGAACCGACAGCCATCACGCCATCCGCATCGAAAAGCGCGGTGTAAAAGTCTTTCTTCTCGCGAATGAACGCGGAAATCGCGGTGCGCTCCAGAAGCGCTTCCATCTCGGCCTGCGCTGCAGCGATTGCGCCGCGAATGATCTCCAGCGAAACCGGATCGCAGACCGGCGTGTCGCATTCTCGCGGCGGGGTGGATGGCGAGGATTGAAGCATTTGCTTTCCTTGTGAATGGCCGGTGCGACGTCGCTTCGTCACACGCTGACAACGATATTGCCGAGGCTTCCGCACTCGACATGCTCATGGGCATCCGCGATCTGGCGGAGGGGATAGGCAGCGCCGATGGCAACGTGCAGACGCGCCTCCTCGGCAAGTCGGGCGAGCATCGCCTCTCCGGCGCGCCGGGAGGCAGCCGGAATGTTGAAGCCCTGAATGAAGCGCAGGTTCGCGCCTTTGTTGGCGAAGGCGTAATAGGGGAGAAGGGGCTCGGGATCGCTGCTGCAGGAATAGGAAGCAATGGTCCCGTTGGCTTTCAGAATGGCGATGTCGCTTAGCCGGTTCGCGGCAAAGTCCACCTCGACGACACGGTCGACCCCCTCGCCCTCCGTAATCTCGTGAACGTGTGCAACAACATCGTCGCGCTTGCGGTCGATGATCTCCCATGCGCCGGCAGCCCAGGCATGGCTGGCCGCCAGGTCGTTACTCACCGTGCCGATGACGCGCGCGCCACCAGCCCGGGCAAGCTGCACCGCGAAATGACCGACCGCGCCTGCAGCGCCATTGACCAATATCGTCTGACCGTCCACCGACCCATCGGCGAAGACCGCGCGATAAGCGGTCATCGCCGGCACACCGAGGCATGCTCCCGCCTCAAAACTCAAACCCCGGGGAAGGGGCACCGCCTGATCGGCGGGTATCGCTACATATTCCGCGGCCGTTCCGAACGCTCGGCCTGCGGTTCCGTAACCGCCCTGCGCGTTCCAGAGCCAGACACGCTCGCCGACGCGCGTGCGGTCCACCCCCGCTCCCACATCGGCGATTTCGCCTGCGCCATCCGTATGCGGGATCGCCAGTGCGTGCTCCATGGCCATGCCGCGCCAGCCGGCCCGGCGCTTCACATCGGCGGGATTGATGCCCGATGCGCGCACCCGCACCAGAACCTCGCCCTTGGCGGGAACAGGCGCTGCCTGTTCGCCGAGTTCAAGAACCTCCCGGGCCGGGCCTGTGCGCGTGTAGAAAGCTGCAAGCATTGTTTCATCCAGTCCTGGCGGCAACTGTTCAGAAAAGATGACAGGCGACCCTGCGGCTGCCCGCCGAACGCAGCGCCGGCGCTTCCGTGGCGCAACGGTTGAAAGCGAGCGGGCAACGGTCACGGAAAACGCAGCCCGAAGGCGGATTGCGTGGATCAGGCGCACCGCGGCCAATGGGAAGTGGATCGTGGCTCTGGTCGGGGTGCGGCACCGGAACGGCCGCCACCAGTGCCTTGGTGTATGGGTGGAGCGGCTCGTGAACGATGTCCTCGGTCGGTCCATCTTCCATGATGCGACCGAGATACATCACGATGGTCCGCTCGCAGACATAGCGCACAAGGGCCAGATCGTGACTGATGTAGATCGCAGTCAGGTTCAGCCGGTCGCGCACATCACGAAACACGTTCAGAACGCCTGCACGCACCGACACGTCGAGCATCGACACCGGTTCATCCGCAACCACGAAGTCGGGTTGCAGGATGAGCGCCCGCGCCATCACCACGCGCTGCAACTGGCCCCCCGACAATTGGTGCGGATACCGGTCCAGATATTGCTGTGGCTGTGGCAGGCGCACGAGCTCCAGCGCCTCGATGATGCGCCCTTCGCGTTCAGCCGCCGGTATGCCGGCGTTCTCCAGCGGTTCGGCCAGTGTGGCGCGGATCGTGAAGCGCGGGTTCACCGCTTCGAACGGGTTCTGGAAGATGAGCTGCGCCTTGGCGCGATAGCGCTTGAGCGCCGGTCCCTTCAGACCGGAAAGCGCAACGCCGGCGAAATGAATCTCGCCGCCGGTCGCCTCTTCAAGCTTGAGAAGCAGCCGCCCCATGGAGGTCTTGCCGCAGCCGGATTCGCCCAGAAGACCGACGCTTTCGCCCTTCTGGATCTCGAATGTCACACCGTCCACCGCCCTGACGACGGAGGAGTGGCCACGCATCGCCGAAAAGGCGCTGCCGACCCGGTAATGGAGCTGGGCATCCTTGACGGAGACCAGCGGCTTGGGTGGTTTCGACACAGCCAACCTCATACGTCTGCGAGCCATGTTTCGGTGCGGGCAGCCTCCTGCCGCAGCTTCGCCGCTTCATCGGCCCGGTGGCAGCTGACGCGGTGGTCGGGTGCGGCCATGCCCAGCGCCGGCTGCTGCGTGGTGCAAGTCTCCACTGCGAATGGGCAGCGGGGCGCAAAGCGGCATCCCGGTGGCGGAAAGGCGAGATTGGGCGGCGCGCCCTCGATGGGCGTCAGCACGCCACTTGCCGCCCCCTTCAGATCGGGAAACGCATTGCGCAGTCCCATCGTGTAGGGATGCGACGGCTCCATCAGAACGGCATCCATCGGGCCGGCTTCGGCAATGCGCCCGGCATACATCACCACCGTCCGGTCACAGACATAGGCCACGACCGAGATGTCATGCGTGACGAGGATCACCGAAATACCCAGCATCGACTGTAGGTCGCGCAGCTGATCGAGGATCTGCCGCTGAACGATCACATCCAGCGCCGTTACCGGTTCATCGGCAATCACCAGCTTGGGATTGAGCGCAAGGGCCAGGGCGATGGCCACGCGCTGGCGCATGCCGCCGGAAAACTGATGCGGATAGTCGCCAAGCCTGCCGGCCTCGATGCCAACCATCTCGAACAGTTCTTCGCAGCGCGCCCGCGCTTGCCTGCGCCCCAGCCCACCGCGTCGCCGCAGCACCTCATTGAGTTGGTATTCGACCGTGTAGACGGGGTCGAGCGAGTTCATCGCGCTTTGCGGAATGAACGCGATGTCACGCCAGCGCAGCGCATTCATCTCGCGTTCCGGCAGCGCCGCGATATCCTGTCCATCGAACAGGATCTGACCGCCGGTAATGCTCGCATTGTCGGCGATCACCCTTGTCAGCGCTCTGGCGACGGTGGTCTTGCCGCAGCCGGACTCGCCGACAAGACCGACAATGGAGCCACGCGGCACGTCAAAACTCGCGCCGTCCACGGCATCGATAGAACCCTTGCCAACCTGATAGCTGACCTTGAGATCACGAACGGAAAGCAGTGTTTCAGTCATCGGCCAAGCTTCGGAAACAGGAGGTTTTCATAGCCACGGGTAATGAAGAAGCCCGCGGACACGACGAGGATGATGCAGACGCCGGGAGGCACGAACCAGTAGTAGGCCTGCTTCGCGAGCGCCTGGCTGGCGAAGGCGTCCTGCAGCATGTAGCCCCAGCTGATCGACTGGGGATCGCCAAAGCCGAGAAACGAAATCGACGCCTCCGTCAGAATGGCCCAGCCGATGGCGATGGACCCGTAAAGGAAGGAAAGCGGAAGGATGTTCGGCGCGATGTGCCGCAGAATGATCTTGAAATCCGACGAGCCGGAAACCCTTGCCGCATCCACATAGCTGCGGGAGCGCAGCGTCAGGACCTGGCTGCGGATCACCCGCCCCGTGTCGCGCCACAGAACGAGCGCCATGGCGATGACGACGTTCCAGATCGACGGTTCAAGGAAGGCGGCAAGCACGATGACGAAAGGCAGGAAGGGTATGCCGAACGCCACATCTGCCAGCCGCATCAAAAGCGCATCCACCCAGCCGCCGAAATAGCCGGAAACCAGCCCGACGATCGATCCGATCAGCGCCACCATGAAAGCCGCCGTCAGTCCGATCAAAAGGGCAGAACGCGTGCCGTAGACGATCTGGGAAAAGATATCCCGGCCAAGGCTGGTGGTGCCCAGAATGAAGCCGTCTTCACCCGGACGCAGATCCGCGGCCAGATCGTAATCGGGCGTGTAGAGGATCTCCGTCGGATCATAGGGCGCAATGGCGTCGGCGAAGATCGCGGTCAGAATGAAGATCGCGTAGATGGCAAGGCCGGCAACGGCGAAGGGGTCGTTCAGAGGCAGACGCAGGCTGCGAAAGAAGCGCGCGACGAAACCCGGCCTGGGAAGCGTGGTATCAAGCATGGCTGATCCTCGGGTCGAGCAGGGAATAAAGCAGGTCGGCGATGAGGTTCATCAGGATGACCACCACGGCGATCATCAGGAACGCGCCCTGCGCCAGCGGATAGTCGGACGCCGAAACGGCGTTGACGAGTTCGCGTCCAAGCCCCGGCCAGGAGAAAACGGATTCGACAACCACATTTCCCTGAAGCTGGTAGCCGACGGCGATGGCGAAAGATGTCATGACCGGCAAAAGCGCGTTGCGCGCCGCATGGCGCACCACGACCGACCAGTTGGACAGCCCCTTGATGCGCGCCATGGTGACGAAGTCTTCCTTCATCACATCCAGCATGTTCGAGCGCATCAGAAGAAGCGGCAGTCCCTGACTGTAGATCGCCAGTGTCAGGGCCGGCAGCGCCAGATAACTCAGGAACTCCCGCGATGTGTAAAGCGCCCACAGACTGTCATAGCTGGCGCCAGCCGGCCGCGTGCCGCCGGCAGGGAACCAGCCGAGCCAGAAGGAAAACACGGCAAGCAGCACCATCCCGAGCCAGAATTCAGGCATGGCGCGCGTTGTCAGAACCAGCGGAATTGCCGTGTTCTCCACGACGCTTCCGCGCCGCCAGGCAAGATAAGCGCCAGCAAGAATGCCGAACGTGTAGGCCACGATGAGCGAAGAAAAGGTGAGAATGAGCGTGTTGGGCAGGAGCGTCATCAACCGCTCTGCCACGGGCTCGCGATAGCGAAAGCTCTGGCCCAGCTCACCCTGCAGCAGATTGCCGAGATAGATGAGGTATTGCTCCCACAATGGCTTGTCGAGGCCGAACTGCGCCATCAGCGCTTCCTGCTGTTCCACAGTGAAGGTGGGGTCGATATAGGCCGCCATCGGATTGCCCGGCATCAGGCGGAACATGAGGAACAGGATCGTGACGACCGCCCAGAGGACGAGAGCGAGTTGCAGCGCTCTGCTGGCCATCGCCTTCAGATGGGACATGAAAAGGCTTCCCTTGTCTCGGCGCGAAAATTCTGGCCGCGTCGCCGCAGGGCGCGGCAGCGTGGCGCGTCGGGAGGAGACAGGCGCACCGTGACAGCGCGCCTGTCAGGGCATTACTCGGCCAGCGTTTCCTTCTGGTCGCCCGGATAATGCAGGCGGCCACCCTCGAGCGTGTAGCCGGCATCCTCAAGGATCTTCACCGCCACATCGTGGCCAGCCTCGAAGCCTTCGACCACCGCCGCATTGTGCCAGAAGCCCAGCGCAGGAGAGACAACGGAGTTGGAAGGCTCGGCGTAACCGCGATAGGCAGCCTTGACGATCAGGCGACGGTCCACGGCAGATGAAAGCGCGCGGCGGAATGCCGGATCATCGAAGGGCGGACGGCGGTTGTTGAACGCGACATACCGGAAGCCCATCTCGACGGTCGAAACGGTTTCCAGATCGCCATCCTGCTCAGCTGCCTGCAGCAGCACCTGCGGATCGCCGGAGAATTCGGCGAGGAAGTTGATCTCGCCGGAGCGCAGCATGCCCAGCGCCGCTTCAACATTCGGCACAATGCGCAGAATCCAGCGCTCGGCCTTCGGTGCGTTGAAGTGATCCGTGTTGGCGGAGAGAACGATTTCCTCATTGGTGAGCCAGCGTTCGAACCTGAACGGACCGGAACCGATGGGCATTTCTTCCTGATAGCTTTCCGCGTTCTCTTCCTTCGTCTTCAGATCGGCAATGATCGGCTCCCAGACATGTTTGGGAATGAGATTGATCTTCGCCAGGCTCGACGTGACGAACGAAGCCGCCGGCTGCTTGAGCGTGAAGGTGATCGTGGAACCGTCGATCGCGATGTTCTCGATATTGGTGGCGAATGGCGCATACATCGGCGCTTCACCGCTAACGGCGGTCTCGAAGGAGAACTTGACGTCTTCCGGCGTCACAGGCTCGCCGTCATGCCACTTCATGCCCTCGCGCAGCGTCACCGCGATGGTCTTGTCGTCTTTCCACTCATAGCTTTCGGCAGCCCAGGCCTTGGGCAGACCATCGGGGCCGACACGCACCAACCGATCATAGACCAGTTCGAACACCCAGCTGTCCACGCCGCCGGAGATGTAGAGCGGGTTGATCGCCTGCACATTGTCGCCGGAGTTGAGGATGATGTCCTTCTGTTCGCCAATCGGCGTCAGCGACATGAAAGTCCACGTGTTGCGAATGCCGATGCCGCTCTGCTCGACAACCGAGGCCGGATCCCAGACCGTCTTGTCGAACGCGAATGTCTGTTTTGGATGAACAAGCATCATGTTGGGCTGGTCGGCGGCGAGGATCTCCTGCGCCTTGTCGATCAGCTCCTTGCGTTTGGCTTCATCGATCTCCACCCGCTCGGCTTCAACGACCGTGTCGTATTCCGGGTTCAGGTAACCGATGAAGTTGTAGCCCTTGTCCGCCGTGGTCGAATGGAACAGGTTGAAGACGATCTCATCGGGGTCCGAGCGCTCGGGCCGACCGACCATCTGCCAGGCCGTGGCGTCCCAGTTGTCGCGCTGATACCAGACGACGTCAGACATCTGCTCCCAAGGCATCACCCGCACATTCACATCGAGACCGAGCTTGCGCCACTCCTGAGCAATGAGCTGGATCGACTGGAATTCCTGTGGCTGCGCCGCCTGCGGGCGGGTGAACAGGTCGATGGTTCTGATCTGATCGCCGGCAAATGCCGGCGTCCCGGCAAGAAGGGCGAGAAACGCGGTCGAGACAACCGCTCTGCGCATTGGTAACATCCTGCTTCTCCTCTGAAGATTTTTATCGTTGTCTTGTCGGCGTGCAGGTTCAGGCCACCCGCAGCGCCTCGAAGGACTGGCCGGCCCGCATCTTTGCGGGCATGGGATAGGCTGTCTTGGAGTGGGAGAGCCCCATGGAAACCAGCGTTTCCGCGTGCTTCAGCGCGGCCTTGCCGGCATTGATGGCCGGTGCGCCCACCGCGGAGGAAACCTCGTCCGCAAGATCCAGAAACGACATCGTCATGCAGCCGAACAACAGAGCGTCGGCACGGTCCTGCTTCACGCAGAGCGCTGCCGTCTCGATCAGCTTTTCGCGCGTCTGATCCGGATTTTTCATGAGATCCAGAACGGGAATGCCCGTGGCCCGCACGGAAGCGAGCTTTTCAAGGACACCGGCCCGGTAGGCAAGCAGCTCCTGCCCGGCCACCATGCTTTCGAAGATGGTCAACACGGAGAGCTTGTGCCCGAGGCTGGCAGCCAGAAGCAGCGAACTCTCGCAGGGCCCGACAACCGGCATGGTCGTCAGTTCACGCGCAGCCTCCAGGCCCGGATCGCCGAAACAGCCGATGATCGCAGCGTCAAACCCGTCACGTTCGCAACGCATGATCACGTCGATCGTGGCAGGAATGCACAGCGCCTCTTCATAGGCGGATTCGATTGATGCTGGTCCGTCCATAACATCGATGACCGACACTTCGGTGCCGGCGAATGCCCACGCATTCAGCAGCGCTTCGCGCCGCTTCATCTCCTTCAGCCCCATCGGCCCCTTGGACATTGGTCCCGGCACGACATAAGCAATGCGCATTTCATCGTCCCCCATTGTTTTATTGTATGAAACGTTGTTTCTTATTTCTGTGTAGTAAATCACAAATCTGCAATATTGCAACCGTGCAACAGACGACGATAATGCGAGAAACAGGAGCGCAGCCATGAACGAGACAGCCCCAAAGGACTACAGGATCGCCGCTGTCGACCGCGCATTGCTTGTCCTTGAAGCCCTCGCAGACCAGCCGGATCAGGGGGTGACGGCGCTCGCAAAATCGCTCGGCCTGACGAAGTCCATTGTCTTCCGCCTGCTGCATACGCTCGAAGAGCGGGGCTTCGTGTTCCGGGATCCTGAGCGCGCCGTCTATTCGCTCGGCTATCGGGTTGGCGTGCTGGGAGAACGTGTGGGCCGCGAAGGCAGCCTCCTGTCTGCTGCGCGGCCGGTGATGGATGCGCTGCGCGACCGGACCTCCGAGAACGTGAATCTCGTTGTGCGCGATGGATTGCGCTCGCTCGTTGTCGCGACGCGCGAGGGCCTGCATTCGATCCGCCTCTTCGCACAGGCGGGACGCAACGGCCCGCTTCACGCTGGCGGCGGTTCGCTCTGCATTCTCGCCTTCAGCGAGAAAAGCATCATCGACGAGGTGCTCGCCAGCCCGCTGGAAGCCTTTACTCCGTACACGATCACCGACCGCGAAAAGCTCCGGCAAGCGCTGGAACGCATTCGCGCGAACGGATGCAATGTCGCGATCAACGATCTCGATGAAGGCGCCTTCTCCGTTGCCGCCCCCATCATTGCGGCCGATGGCGACGTGATTGCAGCAATTTCCGTTGCCGGTGCGGTCGTGCGCTTCGATGAAGAGCGCCGCGAGGCTTACATGCAGGCCGCGCTGGCAGCAGCCGGTGAAATTTCGCAGCGCCTGTCGCTGCACCGTTCCGACAAGGACGAAACCGAGAGCAAAGCCCGCTCCGCCGGCTGAACCCAGCCCCAGAGCGCGATCAAAGAGCACGATAGAATCGCAAAATGTGCAGCCCGCTTCGGCGGGCTGTTTTCGTTTGCCTGGCTTGCCAATGCTTCGGCCAGCGCTTGCGGCCACGCAAACGCTCTGCTAGCTTCTTAATATAACGAAACGATGTTTCGCTGAATGAAACAAATGGGAGCTTCGCGCATGAACAATCTCGAAAAACAAATTCTCGATTCCGTCTCGCTTGACGAACCCTGGGGGCTGGTCGAGAGCTTTGCGACTTTCAAGCGCGAGCACCCCACCGATGTGAACCGCGGCATGGACGAAATTGTCTCACGGCTGCGCAGGCACGGTGTCGAGGTCACGGTTCATGAGCCGAGCCTCTATCTCAGCCTGCCCGGTCAGGCCCGCGTCGAGGCTGACGGCAAGACGTTCCGCGCCAAGCCGCCGGCATACAGCGTCGACGCCAGCAATGGCGTCACGGGCGAACTTGTCTATGTCGGCGCGTATCACAACGCGATGATCACCGACATGTTCGAGCAGAAGGTGGACACCACGCAGGAGCTCGCCGATCGCGTGCGCGGCAAGATCGTGATTTCCGAAGGTTTTGCGAGCCCCGGCCTGGTTTCCCAGTTCGAGGAAATCGGCGCCATCGGCGTTATCGGCATCAATCCCGGTGTCGACATCCACTGGGGCATCTGCACCAGCATCTGGGGCACGCCGGATCTGGACGACCTGCCGCGCAAGCCGAAGATCGCCGCAGCGGCGGTCAACAAGGATGACGGCGCGGCGCTGGTCGCCATCGCGGAAAAGGGCGGCAGCGTCACGCTGTTCACCGAGATGGAAGAGGGCTGGTTCACGTCGAAACTGCCGGAAGTCTTCATCAAGGGCACCGAAGAGCCGGAGAAATACGTCTTCCTGCACGGCCATCTCGACAGCTGGGATGTGGGCGTGGGCGACAACGCAACCGGTGATGCGAGCATGCTCGAAATCGCCCGCGTTCTCTGGGAAAATCGCGGTTCCCTGAAGCGCTCGGTGCGCATCTGCTGGTGGCCCGGCCACTCCACCGGACGCTATGCCGGTTCGACCTGGTTCTCCGACAATTTCGCGTTGGACCTCGAGCAGAATGCCGTTTCGCAGGTCAACTGCGACAGCCCGGGCTGCCGCTGGGCAACCGAATTCATCAATCTTTGCCGGATGAGCGAAACCGAAGACTTCCTCGCTGAAGTGATCGGCGAAGTGGCCGGCAAAACGATGGAAGGCGAGCGCCCGCACCGCGCCGGCGATTACTCCTTCAACAATATCGGCATTTCCAGCTACCTGATGCTGTCGTCGACCATGCCCGACGTCCTGCGCGAGGAGAAAGGCTATTACACGGTGGGCGGCTGCGGCGGCAACATTGCCTGGCACACCGAGAATGACACGCTGGAAATCGCAGACAAGGACATTCTCCTGCGCGACATCAAGGTCTATCTCCTGGCCGTTCTTCGCAATGCGAATGCCGAGATTCTGCCGTTTGACTGGCGCGCCACGGCGAAGGAATTCGCGCAGACCGTGGCCGAGTATCAGGCCAAGGCCGGCGACCGCTTTGACCTGTCGGCATCGAAGGAAGCGGTCGACGCGCTGGCTTCAACGCTCGACAGTTTCTATGCGGGCATCAAGTCCGGCAAAATCGACAGGGCAACGGCCAACACCGTGATCCAGGATCTCGCCCGCATCCTCGTGCCGATCAACTTCACTCGCGTGAATCGCTTCAGCCACGATCCGGCCCTGACGATCCCGCCTCTGCCTTCCATCGCAGCTGCAGCCGATCTGGACGATTTTGACGAGAACACGCTTGGTTTTGCGAAAACCCAGCTCGTTCGCGGACAAAACCGCCTCATCTCCGCCCTTCGTCAGGCGCAGCGTCATGTAGAGCTACTCGCGGGCTAAGCACCGTTGCTGCCGGACGAACCCGGCCGGCAGCGCACAAAAAGCATGGCCGACCGCTGCATCATTCATTGAGAGTGATGTAGCGGTGGCAACAAAGCCCGTCGCCTGAACCGCGTCAGTTCTGTTCTTCCGGGAAAAGTGGCAGCGGCATGAACTCGACGCCGTCTTCCACGAGCGACACGGCTTCTTCGGACGTCGCCTCGCCGTAAATGCCACGGGCCTCGGTTTCGCCGAAATGGATTTTGCGCGCTTCCTCGGCAAACCTGTCGCCGACATAGTCCGCGTTCTCCCGCACCTTGTTTGAAAGTTCCTTGAGCTGGGCCAGCGCCTTCTTTTGCTGCTCGCCCATGGCAAGGGCTATCTGTTCGCGCCGCTTTCCGGTGGAAACCGCCGGCGCCATCAGAGCCTTTTCCACGTTGCCGGAGCCGCAATGCGGGCATGAAACGAGACCGCGCTCCTTCTGACCATCGAAATCCGCATTGTTGCGAAACCATGCCTCGAACGCGTGGTCATGCTCACAGATCAGATTGAAACTGATCATGAGGCCTTCCTTTCAGCCGAGGCGCCACCCGAAACCCGCGCGACCGAAAAATCGCGCGCATTTTTCAGATTTGGAATCTTCGCGCGCGCGGCCGCCACCTGATCGAGATCGAGTTCGGCAATGGCAATGCCCGGTGCGTCCCCATCCACTTCGGCCAGCACCCGGCCCCATGGATCGACGATCAGCGAATGGCCATACGTCTCTCGCCCGTCCTCATGCAGGCCGCCCTGTGCAGCACTGATCATGAATGCGCCATTCTCGATGGCGCGAGACCGCACCAGCACATGCCAGTGCGCTTCACCGGTCTGGCGCGTAAACGCCGCCGGCGCGGTCAACACCTGGGCTTCGGCCCTTGCGAGCGCGCGGAAAAGCTGCGGAAAACGCAGATCGTAGCAGATGGCGAAGCCAAGCCGGCCAAAGGGAAGATCGGCCACCACCGCCCGTTCACCGGGCGCGTAGGTGGCTGATTCGCGCCAGCTCTCGCCATTGTCGAGATCCACATCGAACATGTGGAGCTTGTCATAGGTGGTGACGAGCTGGCCGTCGGGCGCAAAAAGAAAGGCGCGGTTCGCCACACGGCCATTATCCAGCGCAACAGCGGTTGA
The DNA here is from genome assembly GCF_019891355.1 of Nitratireductor rhodophyticola. Classification (NCBI taxonomy): domain Bacteria; kingdom Pseudomonadati; phylum Pseudomonadota; class Alphaproteobacteria; order Hyphomicrobiales; family Phyllobacteriaceae; genus Nitratireductor; species Nitratireductor rhodophyticola. Next base: position 33,800 of record NZ_JAHSSF010000003.1, read on the forward strand.
ACCGAGATGCACAAAGATCGACAATTCCCGCGCAAGCGCCTGCGCCCGGTCGACCACAAGTGCCCCACGCTCTCCGGCGATCCGCGAGGCCAGATCTTCGCGGCCACGCACCAGAACGCCGGTCATTTCCGGGCTCTGCACATACTGCGCGCCCCGCCCCGCCGCTTCACGCACCAGAGCCTCGAAAGCGTCGGCATTCGCCTCCGGCTCCGTGCCGGAGCGCATCTGAAGGGCAGCGGCGACCAGCTTGCTCATGCCCGGACCTCCGTCAGCATCGCGTCGAGCTTTCCAGCACGCTCAAGCGCATGCAGCTCATCGCAGCCGCCCACATGGGTATCGCCGATGAAAATCTGCGGGAATGTAGAGCGGCCGTTTGCGCGCTGGATCATCTCCTGGCGCAACTCATTGGAAAAGCTTGCATCATGCTCCGTATAGGAGACGCCCTTGCTGTCGAGCAGGCGCTTGGCGGCACTGCAGAAACCACACATCATTCGCGTATAGATCGTCACATCGGCCATAGTCGGCTCCATACTCTTCTTGCAGGCTTATATAGGGCCTTGATCGTCTGCCCGGAAGTCCCCCGGCAGAACGCGCGCAAAGGTCAGGACATCGACACGGCGCGCGCCGGCCCGTTTCAGAACACGCGCTGCCGCGGCAACCGTAGCGCCTGTGGTGTAGACATCGTCCACCAGAATGATGCCGCGCGATTTGATCTGCGGCAGCGACGCATCAGGCACTCGAAAAGCCCCGCGCACATTGGCTTCGCGCTCGCGGGCACCCAGTCCGACCTGCTGGCGTGTGCGCCTGACGCGGACAAGCGCCTCGGGCGCATAATCGAGCCCGACTTCATGCGCAACGGCGCGCGCCAGTTCCGCCGACTGATTGAAGCGCCGCGCCAGAAAGCGGGCGCGATGCAGCGGCACGGGGATGACCAGATCGCCCTCGGGCAGGAGTTCGCCTCCGGCGCGCAGCATCCATCGGGCCATCCAGGGGGCAAGGTCCGTGCGATCACGGAATTTCAGCCCCTGCACCAGTTTGCGCGCGACGCCCTGATAGACGACAGCCGAGCGTGCCCGCGCAAACGGCGGAGGATTCGCAATCGCTTCGGCAGAAAGCATGTTTTCACCGAGATCGATGGAGAACGGCGTGCCCATCACGGGACACCATGGCCGCTCCAGAAACCGCAATCGCCCCCAGCAGGATGGACAAAGCGTCCCAGGTTCAGTCACGAGATTCGAACAGCCGAGACACACCGGTGGGAACAGCACACGCTGCAGCCAACCCGTCATCACGCTTGAAAATCGCGAGACTCCAGTCACCAGCTTCCCCCAAGCCGCCATTTCCCCAAAAGGCATTGCTCTTTGCCAGCATAGCGATTTTATGCGATGGCGCATCCTCAAACAGAGGACCCTGCATGGAACAGCTCTTCGACAGCGAACTCGCCCTTCTGCGCAAGAAACGGGCCCTGATGCAGGGCGATCCGGGCGCACGCTTCCTGATGCAGCGGGCCGCGGACGACCTCGAAGACCGGCTGGCGACCGTCGAACGGCAGTTCGAGCGTGCCGCCGCTGCGTTCTGCCTGACAGACGACGCTGCGCGCGCCATCCGCACGAGCGGCAAGACAGACGACATCACCCGCATTGAGGCAGATCCGGCTTTTCTCGAGAAGAACGGCATAATCGCAGATGTCGAGACGTTGCCGGCCGAACCCGGCAGTTTCGACCTCGTCGTCTCACTGCTCAGCCTGCACGAAGTGAACGACATTCCGGGAATGCTTTCGCAGATTCGACGCGCACTGAAGCCGGATGGACTGTTTCTGGGAGCCATGGCCGGCGCGGGCACGCTCCAGGAGTTGCGGGAAGCCCTTCTGGCGGCCGAGACGGAGCTCTCCCAGGGTGCCGCGCCGCGTGTCAGTCCCTTTGCCGATGTCCGTGACGTGGGCGGTCTTCTCCAGCGTGCTGGTTTTGCCCTGCCGGTGGCCGATCTCGAAACTGTCACCGTCCGCTATGCAACCATGTTCGACCTGATGCGCGATCTGCGTTCCATGGGCGCGACCAGCACCCTTGCGGCCCGCTCGCGCAGACCCGCAACCCGTGCGCTGTTCATGCGGGCCGCGCAGATCTATGCGGAACGGTTTTCCGACCCCGACGGCCGGATCAGGGCAACCTTCAACATTGTGTGGATGTCGGGCTGGGCACCGCACGAATCGCAACAGAAGCCGCTGGCTCCCGGCAGTGCCAAAATGTCTCTGAAAGAGGCGCTGGAAAAAAGCAACAGAAAGTGAGCGCAGCGCTTGCGGAGGCCTCAGGGATTGGTCGAACCTACCTGGTCGGCGACGTTGTTATAAGACGCCCTGAGCTCATTTCCGGTCTGTCGGGCACCGACGATGATGGCCAGCGAAATCAGCCCGGCGATCAATGCGTATTCGATCGCGGTTGCGCCTGACGTGTCCTTGAGAAAGTGCCTTCCCATCCGCGGGACTCCCCTGATTGAAGTGCGACCGTAGGATGAAAGCCTTAAGAAACCCTGAGAGCCGCCGGGAGGTTTGTCAGCAATCTCCGCTGTGCCGGCCGCTCTGGTGGATGACACACACAGAGTTCCGCGAAGGCTGAAGCACGCTGCGCCGGATCGTATAGTTTCGGCTGTCGCGCTTGGTGGAAGCGGTCGTAATGGGGTCTATGCCAAACGGCGCGCCTATCTGCGCAACATTTGAACGTGTGCGCTTTTCGGCAATCGGTGTCAGGACGAGTGCCAGCGCAACACCTGCCGTGCCAAACAGCAATGCAACCCGAAGCGCCCCCATGCCCATATGACCAGCGCGCACGGTCCAGCCCGCGCGCTCCATGTCGCCTGTCTCGCCGAACGTCATCACAGCCCTCGCCAGAAGGTTAAACCCAGCCGCGAATGCGGCGCGTCCCCACAATCAAATTGTCATTGTTGCGTAAACGAAGGATTAACCCTGGCAGGCGGATCAAAGCAGATCGATCAGGAAGGGTATGAGCGGCGCATCCGCCGGCGGCATGGGATAGTCGCGCATGTCACGCGGCCTCACCCATTTCAGTCCCTGCCCCTCCTGGGCCCGTGGCGTGCCCCAGAAGCGGCGGCAGACATAGAGCGGCATCAGGAGGTGAAAATCCTCGTAGGTGTGGCTGGCAAAAGTAAGCGGTGCGAGACAGGCCGTTTTCGTCTCGATCGCCAGTTCTTCGTGAAGTTCACGAACAAGCGTGTTCTCAGGCGTTTCACCGGCCTCCACCTTGCCGCCGGGAAATTCCCACAGCCCGGCCAGGGCCTTGCCCTCCGGCCGTTTGGCGAGGAGCACCCGTCCGTCCGGGTCGACCAGCGCGCAGGCTGCCACGAGGAGGATCCGTTTGGATTGATCGTTCATACGGCGCGCTCCGCCTCGCCCGCCGGCCCCGGCTGGCGATAATGATATGTATAGATCTCACGGAAACCGAGCGCTCGATAGAGGCGCAGTGCCACCGCATTATCGGCCTCTACCTGCAGCCAGGCCCGTTCGGCACCATGCGACCGCGCCCATTTGAGTGCTGAAAGCAGGACACGGCGCCCGTAGCCTTTCCCACGCCAGGAAGGCCTTGTCGCGATCTCGAACAGGCCTGCCAGATCGCTGTCATGCACGCAGATGGCCGTCGCAACCGGTTCTTCGCCCTCTTCCAGAACGAAAAGCCCCGTCTCGGGCCGGATCGCACCAATGACCCGGGAAAGCCCGGCACGATGAAGCTCCTCGTAACCGTGAACCTTCAGCGTGGCATTGACGAAGCGTCGCCGGTCCTTGAGCGGAATCTGATCCATCGCCTCGGCAAGGTCCGCCTCGCGCAGATCGAGCGCCATCACCAGCGAATGCCCAAGCGTCGCCCAGCCCCGCTGATCGAGATAACTGGAGATTTCCGGTGCTGCGAGCGGGGAAAGCCGAAAGGTTACCGGCCGCCCATAAGCGCTGAACTGCTCTGCCGCCCGTTCGATCCGCGTCTCGAGATTGCGGTAGTCTCCGGGATCGAGCGGATTGATGGAATTCAGCCGCTTGGCCGGATGGCCCGCCGTCAATCGCAGAACCCAGGTGCCGTCATAGGCAACGGTCTCTGCCGGCCACGCGCGCAACCCCGCCGCTTCAAAGCGGCGGATGATCGCGAAGTCTTTTTTTACGTCCTGCCTCACCTGGCCTGGCACACCCTAGCTCCGGTAGTCGCCATTAATGGCGACATATTCCTTGGTCAGGTCACAGGTCCACACAGTGGCCTTGCCACGCCCGATACCAAGATCCACGCGCAACGCGATCTCATCCTTTTTCATATAGGCGGATGTCGCCTCTTCGGAATAGCCAGGGTCGCGCTCGCCCTCATGGGCAACGCGAATGTCGCCGAACCAGATCGATAGAAGGTCGCGTTCTGCCGGCTCACCCGCCTTCCCCACGGCCATCACGACCCGCCCCCAATTGGCGTCCTCGCCCGCCACGGCCGTTTTAACGAGCGGTGAATTCGCAATGGAGAGTGCAATCTTCTTTGCCGAACGGGACGACTTCGCCCCGGTCACGGTGATCTCAAGCTGCTTGCGTGCACCTTCGCCGTCACGCACCACCTGCAGGGCGAGGTTCTTCAGGATGCGGTTCAATGCCCGACGGAACCCGGCAAGTCTCGGGTCTCTGGCATCGTCGATCACCGGTGCGCCCCTCCTGGCCGCAGCGCCCGTTGCAAACATCATAAGCGTGTCACTGGTGGATGTATCGCTGTCGACCGTAACGGCATTGAAGGTCTTGCCTGTCCCTTTGGAGAGGAGTTCCTGCAGAACGGGCGCCGCAATCGGCGCATCGGTTGCCACGAAAGACAGCATCGTCGCCATGTCAGGCGCAATCATGCCGGCGCCCTTGGCAATACCGTTAATGACAACATCCACGTCGCCGACGCTGGCGGTTGCCGTCGCCACTTTCGGATAAGTGTCCGTGGTCATGATGGCCCGGGCCGCCTCCAGCCAGCCCTCGGGCTTCGCATCACGCGCCATACCCTCCAGAAAGCCTGTGATACGTTCAGCGGGAAGAGGTTCTCCGATCACCCCGGTGGATGCCAGGAAAACCGTATCCCTGCCCGCGCCAACCGCCCCGGCTGCGGCCTCGCCGACGGCAGCCGTTGTCGCGCGGCCCTTTTTCCCGGTAAAGGCGTTGGCGTTCCCGGAATTCACGACGAGAATACGCGCGGCCCCACCGGCCAGGTTTTCACGGCAGAACTCGACGGGGGCGGAAGGACATTTGGAGCGGGTGAAAACACCGGCAACCGTCGTACCTTCATCGAACACCATCGCAAGAAGATCGGTTCGCCCCCTGTATTTCACGCCTGCCTCGGCCGTTGCGATGCGCACACCGTCCACAATCGGCATGGAGGGATATTTTTTCGGAGCAAGGGGAGAGATTGCAGCGGACATTGGCCAGACTTACCGAGGTTGCGACTTTGGTGCCTGTCGGTCTGCCCGAGTTTTTTTTCCGACGCAAGCCGAAACCAGCGTCTCACGACCGCGGAACCGGCTGCCGGCAATCATCGGATAAAACAGAAAGCGGCGGGCGCCAGGCACCCGCCGCTTTCCATTCAGGCTGTCGGACATCTTATTCGGATTTGGCTGGCTCTTCGGCCTCGCCGTTTTCCGAAGCCGCGCCTTCGCGCTGCTTCTCAATGCCATCGATGAACTCCTTGAGCGCCGGATCCTTTACATCGACCTCGGCAGCGTCGCGGAGGGCAGAGACTTCCTCGACATATTTCTCGCGCACCAGTATGGACCGCACCCGGTCCTTCACGGCGTCGAATGCAGGCGGCTGCTTGGCCCGCTTGTCTTCGACCTTGATCACATGGAAGCCAAACTGCGTCTCGACCGGCTCTTTGGAATGCTCGCCCGGATTGAGTGCGAAAGCGGCCTTCTCGAACTCCGGCACCATCTGGCCCGAGGTGAAATAGCCAAGGTCGCCGCCATTGGCTGCAGCACCATCGGTGGATTTCTCCTTGGCGATTTCCTCGAAATTGCCGCCCTCTTCGAGCTGCTTGATGATCGCTTCGGCTTCTTCCTTGGTCTTCACCAGAATGTGGCGTGCCCGCACCTCGTTTACGGCAGGGGCATCAGCAATCTGCTTGTCATAGCTGGCGCGCACCTCATCCTCGGACACCGCACCGTCCACCACTTTTTCGATAAACGCCGCGTGGAGCGCCTGCTCACGCAGGAAGGCCATACGTTTGGCAAAATCTTCACCGTCCGCGAGGCCCTTTTCTTCAGCCTGCGAAGCCAGAAGCCGAATCTCGATCAATGCCGAGAGCAGCGCGGCGCGGCGCTGCGGTTCCGGCAGATTGCCGAACTGCGCACCATACTCCTCGCCAGCGACGGCCAAATCGCCCTCCGTGATCTCCATACCGTTGACGGTGGCGACGACATCGGCATCGGCAGCGTGGGCGGGCATGAAGCCCACGGCGACCAGCGTCAGACCGGCCCCAACCTGAACGGCCAGGAAACGGCGAAACGATTTCAGCATGAAACTCTCCGTTCGTGATTCAGAATTTGCCCAAACCGCCCATGAATATGGCGGAATTTTGCGCAAGAGCGCATGTTTAACGCGGCGTTGACATCACTCTTGGCCCCTCTTATCTGTCCTGATGTCCTGCGTCCAGAACCGTTTTCCGGGCGCTGATTGTTATATAATTGCTCTCGCTCGGCACGAGCGGGGTTTGAACCCCGCTCCATGCGTGCCGTCTGTCAGGAAGTGAAAGGACCACTGGATGGTCAGTCTCGGCGGTCTCGCCCGCAAGGTTTTCGGCTCCTCAAACGATCGCCGCGTCAAGGGCTTCCGCCCGCGCGTCGCCGCGATCAACGCGCTCGAAGACGAAATGAAGGCGCTGTCCGACGAGGCATTGCGCGGAAAAACGGAAGAGTTTCGCAAGGAACTTGCCGCAGGAAAATCGCTCGACGACATTCTTGTTCCCGCCTTTGCGGTGGCGCGAGAGGCTTCGCAGCGTGCTTTGGGCATGCGCCCCTTCGACGTACAGCTCATCGGCGGCATGGTGCTCCATGATGGCTGCATCGCCGAGATGAAGACCGGTGAAGGCAAGACGCTGGTTGCCACCCTTCCCGTCTATCTCAACGCATTGTCTGGCAAGGGCGTGCATGTGGTGACGGTGAACGATTACCTGGCCAGGCGCGACTCCGAATGGATGGCACGGCTCTATGGCTTTCTCGGCCTGACGACGGGCGTCATCGTGCATGGCATGTCGGATGAGGAGCGCCGCGCGGCCTATGCCTGCGACGTCACTTACGGCACCAACAACGAGCTTGGCTTCGATTATCTGCGCGACAACATGAAGTATGAGCGCGACCAGATGGTACAGCGCGGGCATTCCTTCGCCATCGTCGACGAGGTGGACTCGATCCTTATCGACGAGGCGCGCACGCCGCTCATCATTTCCGGTCCGCTGGACGACCGCTCCGAACTTTACAACAAGATCGACACCTTCATTCCGCATCTCGTGGAAGACGATTACGAAGTCGACGAGAAGCAGCGCACCGCGACCTTCACGGAAGAAGGCACGGAAAAGATGGAGAACATGCTGCGCGAAGCCGGCCTGTTCAAAGGTGATTCGCTTTACGACATCGAGAATGTCGCCATCGTCCACCACCTCAACAATGCGCTCAAGGCCCACAAGCTGTTCCAGCGCGACAAGGATTACATCGTCCGCAATGGCGAGATCGTCATCATTGACGAGTTCACCGGCCGCATGATGCCCGGTCGCCGCTTCTCCGAAGGCCTCCACCAGTCGCTCGAAGCCAAGGAAAACGTGGCGATCCAGCCGGAAAACCAGACGCTCGCCTCGATCACCTTCCAGAACTATTTCCGCATGTACGACAAGCTGGCCGGCATGACCGGCACGGCATCGACGGAAGCGGAGGAGTTCGGCAATATTTACGGCCTCGAAGTCATCGAGATCCCCACAAACCTGCCGATCCAGCGCCTCGACGAAGACGACGAGGTCTACCGGACCGTCGAAGAGAAGTACAAGGCCATCGTCCGGGAGATCAAGGAAGCCAGCGCCAAGGGGCAGCCGATCCTCGTCGGCACGACCTCGATCGAGAAATCCGAGTTTCTCGCCGAACGCCTGCGCCAGGAAGGCGTCAAGGAATTCGAGGTGCTGAATGCCCGCCATCACGAGCGCGAGGCCTTCATCGTTGCGCAGGCAGGCAAGCCCGGTGCGATCACCATTGCCACCAACATGGCCGGTCGCGGCACCGACATCCAGCTCGGCGGCAACCCGGACATGCGGATTGCCGAAGAACTGGGCGACATGGAAGCTGGCCCGGAGCGTGACGCGAAAGAGCAGGCCATCCGCGAGGATGTAAAAAAACTGAAAGAGCAGGCACTCGCCGCAGGAGGCCTCTATGTTCTGGCGACGGAACGCCATGAAAGCCGCCGCATAGACAATCAGTTGCGCGGACGTTCAGGCCGTCAGGGCGATCCCGGCCGTTCAAAGTTCTTCCTGTCGCTTCAGGACGATCTGATGCGCATCTTCGGCTCCGACCGGATGGACGGGATGCTGCAGAAACTCGGTCTCAAGGAAGACGAAGCCATCGTCCATCCCTGGATCAACAAGGCGCTTGAAAAGGCGCAGAAGAAGGTCGAGGCGCGCAACTTCGACATCCGCAAGAACCTGCTCAAGTTCGACGACGTGATGAACGACCAGCGCAAGGTCGTCTTCGAGCAGCGCCTCGAGCTCATGGACGGTGAGAATCTCTCCGAGACCGTCGCCGAAATGCGCCAGGATACGGTCGACGATCTGGTTGCCCGGCATATCCCCGAGAAGGCCTATGCCGAGCAATGGGAGACCAAAGAGCTCCGTGAGGCCGTGCAGGCCTCGCTCAACCTGGATCTGCCCATCGAGGAATGGGCGCAGGAAGAGGGCATTGCCGAGGACGACATCCGCGAGCGTATCACCGAGGCGACAGAGGCTGCCGCGAAAGATCGCGCAGAGCGCTTCGGGCCCGACATCATGACTTATGTCGAGAAGTCCATCCTCCTGCAGACCCTCGACCATCTGTGGCGCGAGCATCTGGTCAATCTCGATCATCTGCGCTCGGTTGTCGGCTTCCGCGGCTACGCCCAGCGTGATCCTCTCAACGAATACAAGACCGAAGCCTTCGAGCTGTTTCAGGCCATGTTGAGCAATCTGCGTCAGGTGGTCACTTCGCAGCTCATGCGTGTCGAGCTGGTCCGCGAGGCAGCCGATGCCCCACCGCCTGAAGCACCCGACATGCAGGCTCATCATATAGATGGTTCCACAGGCGAGGATGAATTTGCCGGTGGCGACACGATGACCCTTGCACGCAGCGAAAGCAGTGTCGTACCTGCGGAGGAACGCGATCCGAACGATCCGGCGACATGGGGCAAGGTCGGCCGGAATGAGGCATGCCCCTGCGGTTCCGGCAAGAAATACAAGCACTGCCACGGCGCTTTCGCCTGAGGCAGTTGCACGAAAAATGCCGTCAAAAGCCGGGTTACGCCCGGCTTTTTTCGTCTGTGCACTCGAAAGCCGGCTACAGCGCCGCGCGTCTTATAAGACGCGCAAAGGACGCTGTAACACTTTTAAATGATGCATGTTCGTTGTCTTTCAAATGAATTCATTTGAAAGCGACATGCATTAGGAGTGGGCCTTTCTTTATTCTTAAACAGTTTGCGTTAAAGCGGGCAGCAGCTGTCTTGAGAGGAGTGGGGTGGTGCGTTTTTCAGCCACGGCAACCGGTGATCGCTTGCTGCCGACGCAGCTTGCCGAGCGCGCGCGCCCTTGGCTTTCAAAGGTCGACAGCCTGTTCAGCGCCCGCGATGCACGCGGAGAGGCCGGCCGCAACGCGCTCATCGCCTTTGCCATCCGCATCATCAACGCCGTGATCGCCTTCTTCAGCCAGGTGTTTCTGGCGCGCTGGATGGGCGGTTTCGAATACGGCATCTATGTGCTCGTCTGGGTGACGATGATCATCCTCGGCAACATTTCCTGCCTCGGCTTTCACACGGCGATCATACGCTTCATACCCGAATACCGGACAAAAGGGGCCGCTGGGGAACTGCGCGGCGTGAATATTGCCGGCAGGCTTTTCGTGCTCGGCACGTCGACGCTTTTCATGCTTGCCGGTCTTGTGGGACTTCGTTTCCTCGAGCCTGTGATCGAGTCCTACTACATCGTGCCCTTCTATCTCGGCCTGATCTGCCTGCCGATGCTGGCGCTCAGCGACCTGCTGCAGGGTGTTTCACGCGCCAATGCATGGGTTATCTGGGCGCTGCTGCCGGCCTATTTCATACGCCCCGTGCTCATTCTGCTCTTCATGGCGATTGCCGTTCTGACGGGCTACGCGCCCGACGCGAAAACCGCCATCGTCACGGCCATCATTGCAACCTACGTCACGACACTCATACAGTTCGTAAGCATCACCACCCGCGTCGACAGAAACCTGCCCGCCGGCAAGCCCCGTTTTGCGATGAAGCACTGGGTGAGTGTGTCGCTGCCGATTTTCCTCGTCGAAAGCTTCTATTTCCTGCTCACCAATGCGGACGTGCTCATGGTCGGCCGCTATATGGCTCCAACCGACGTGGCCGTCTATTTTGCCACCGTGAAGACGCTGGCACTGGTGCATTTCGTCTATTTCGCGGTGAAGGCGAGCGTCGCACAGCGCTATTCGGCATTTATGCATGGCGGAGATCGGACCGGACTTGCAACCTTCGCTGCGGAAACCGTCAGCTGGACATTCTGGCCGTCGCTCGCCATGGGTGTCGTCGTGCTCGTTATCGGCAAACCGATGCTGATGCTTTTCGGCAGCGGTTTTACCGCCGGCTATCCTCTCCTCTTCCTGCTTGTTTCCTGTGTTGTCGCCCGCGCCGCCGTCGGGCCCGCTGAAAGCCTGCTCACCATGAGCGGCTACCAGAAGATCTGCGCCGCCATCTATGCCGTCACACTTGGCATCAATATCGGGCTCAACATGATCCTGATACCGCTCTACGGCCTGTGGGGCGCAGCGATCGCCACGGGTATCGCCATTCTTTTCGAAGCAGCCACGCTCTCATTCACAGCCTGGCAGAAGCTCGGCATCCGCATGCTGGTCTTTCTTCCAGGCATTCGAAAGGAGCCCACCCCTTGAGCATCCCCCCTCTCCTGGAAGAGACAAGCGGCGGCGCATCGGGCCCTGCAGGCGACAACCCCCGCAACGCCACGCTGGAACCCGAAGCAACGCACCTCGCTTCCATGGCAACGGAAGACCACAGGCGCAAGCTCGCCGTCTATCCTGCGTCAGCCGGCTTCGAACTCGTGGACGAGCTGGATTATCTGGCAGCGCGCTCGATCGAGACGAACATCTTCTTCAATCCCCGGTTCCTGGCACCGGCCATGCCCCGGCTGGAAGACCGCGAGGTCCGGCTTGCCGTGATTCGTGACGGAACGGAGGACCGCAGCCGTTTGCGCCTTCTCGTGCCCTTCACAGTCGAGCGCCCGGTTCTGCCCTTCAGCGTCCCCGTTCTGCGCACCTGGGCCAACCCGTTCGGCCCGCTCGGTACACCGCTTGTCGACTATGACGATCCGGCCGGCGTGATCGAAGACTTCTTCGCCATGCTGGCCCGTCCGCATCTCGACCTTCCCGGGGTTTTCGTCCTCCCGGATGTCGGCCTCGACGGAGCCTTTGCTGCGATCCTGCGCACGGTGGTGGACGCGCGCAACCTGCCCTTCCAGATCACCAACCGGGTCGAACGCCCGACCCTCGAAAGTGCGCTGGACGGCGACACATATCTGCGCGATTCGCTGCGCGCGCATCACTATCGCGAGTTCCGGCGCCTAAAGCGGCGCCTCGGAGAACTGGGCAATCTCGAGTACAAAATCGCCCGCCACCCGGATGAGGTGCGGCATGGCATCGAGGCCTTTCTCACGCTCGAAGCGTCCGGCTGGAAGGGGCGAGAGCGCTCGGCCATGGCGATCGACCGCTATCGGGCTGCCTTTGCCCGCGAAGCGGTTCACCGGCTCTGTGAACGCGACATGTGCCGCATCCACATGCTGACGCTCAACGATACAGTCATCGCCTGCCTGATCGTCTTCATTGAGAACGGCACGGCCTATACGTGGAAAACGGCCTATGATGAAGCCTTCGCCACATATTCTCCAGGCACGCTCCTTATGATCGAGGTCACGAAAACCCATCTCGATGACCCGAACATCATCATGACGGATTCCTGCGCGGTGCCCGATCATCCGGTGATGAGCCGTCTGTGGAGCGAACGCCGCCCGTTGGGAACGATGGTGGTCGGGCTCACCCCGGATGCGGATCGCCACGTGCGCAAGGCAGCGGCCCAGCTCGGCCTGGCACGCCGTATGCGCAATCGTCTGCGCATTCTGCGAAACCGCCTGCGCGGCTGAACCGGCAACGGGAACCATCCCGCTGCGCCGCCCGTTCGCCTCACAGGGGCAAGCCTGATATATTGCCACAACACTGGAGGCCGGCCATGCGTTTCAAGACCTTTCGCCGAGACCGCGTTTCGAAGCCCATCTACAACTGGGCCCGCAAGATCATGCCGCCGATTTCGGAGACGGAACGGGAGGCGATCGATGCAGGAACGGTATGGTGGGACGGCGAACTTTTCACCGGAAACCCCGACTGGGAGCAGTTTCTGGCCATGCCGCCGGCGCGCCTTTCCGAAGAGGAACAGGCCTTCATGGACGGTCCGGTGCGCGAGCTCTGTGCCATGGTCGAGGACTGGACGCTCAACTGGCGGGACCGCGACCTCTCGCCCGCCGTATGGGATTTCATGCGCAGGAACAAATTCTTCGGCATGATCATACCGAAAGAATTTGGCGGCCTCGGCTTCTCCAACACCGCCCATTCGGAGGTGGTGCGCACGCTCTCCTCCGCCAGCATCGTCGCCGGCGTGACGGTTATGGTGCCCAACTCGCTTGGCCCGGGGGAACTGCTCATGCATTTCGGCACCGACGCGCAGCGCAGGCACTGGCTGCCGCGGCTGGCCGACGGGCGCGAAATACCATGTTTCGGCCTTACCTCCCCGCACGCAGGCTCTGACGCCGCAGCGATGACGGACACGGGTGTGGTTGAATATGGGACCTGGAAGGGCAAGAAGGTTCTCGGCCTGCGCCTCAACTTCCACAAGCGCTACATCACGCTCGGGCCCGTGGCCACCGTGATGGGTCTCGCCTTCAAGATGCAGGATCCGGAAAATCATCTGGGTCGCGGCGAGGATCTGGGCATCACCGTCGCGCTGCTGCCGACCAGCACAAAGGGCGTGCGTCACGGCGACCGGCATATTCCGCAGTTCACCTTCTTCCAGAACGGACCGCTCTACGGAGAGGATGTCTTCGTGCCGCTCGACCACATTCTCGGCGGCGAGGAACAGATCGGTCAGGGCTGGACCATGCTGATGACGGCGCTCGCCGCCGGGCGCAGCATCTCGCTTCCCTCGCAGTCGGCCGCATCCGCCGCCATGTGCGCGCGCGCCACCGGCGCCTATGCGCGGGTACGCACGCAGTTCAACGTGCCAATCGGCATGTTTGAGGGCATTCAGGAGCCGCTGGCCGAGCTGTGCGGCAATGCCTATCTCATCGACGCTGCACGGCGCACGACACTTGCGGCGCTGGACGAGGGCCACAAACCCTCAGTCATCTCGGCCATCATGAAGTATCACGCGACAGAGCGCATGCGCCGTTCCGTCGAGCATGCCATGGACATTCATGGCGGCAAGGCAATCATAGACGGCCCGAACAACTACATGGGAGCGGCCTATCGGGCGGTGCCGGTCGGCATCACCGTGGAGGGCGCCAACATCCTCACCCGAAATCTGATGATTTTCGGCCAGGGTGCCATTCGTTCCCACCCCTATATGCTCGAAGAATTGCTGGCGCTCTCGCACGAGAACAGGGAGGAAGGGCTCGATCGCTTCGACGAAACCTTCTGGAAGCATGTCGGCCATGCTTTCAAGACTGCCGGTCGCGCCTTCCTGCGCGGCTGGACGGGCGGCTTCCTCAGCCCTGCGCCTAAAGGTGCGGCAATGCCCCACCACTGGAAAACGCTTTCGCGCCATTCGGCCGCCTTCGCGCTCCTGTCCGACTTCGCATTGCTGACACTTGGCGGGTCGCTCAAGCGCAGAGAGATGCTCTCGGCACGGCTGGGCGACATCCTCGCTGAACTCTATCTGCTGGGGGCCGTTCTCAAACGCTATGAAAGCGAGGGACGTTTCGCTGAAGACAAACCAATCGTCGATTACCTCATGCAGGCTGGTGAGGCGCGCATCGGCATTGCCTTCCGTGGTGTTCTCGACAATCTCCCCGCGCGACCGGCCGCCTGGCTGGTGCGCCTGATCGCCTTTCCTGCGGGCGTTCCCAATCCGGCGCCTTCGGACAGGCTCATTACAAAGCTCGCCGAAATTCTGCTGAAACCATCAGGGCAACGGGATCGGCTGACGCCAGACCTCTATCTCGGCCAGGGGCATGACGCACACCCGCTCAAGGACCTGGAGCGCGCTTTCCAGCTTGTCGTCGACGCCGCCCAAATCGAAAAGAGGATGCGGGCCAAAAACATTAACGACGCACAGGAGGCCCACGATATGGACCTCATCAGCGATGCCGAATTCACACAGCTGTGCGAAGCACGGGAAGCCATAGAGAAGGTTATCGCTGTCGACGCCTTCCCCATGGAGGAGATTTCGGCAACGGCCGCGCAGCACAAGACAAAAAAGCCTGCCGCGCGGCGCAAAACCCCGCAGCGGCAGGCCGCTGAATAGAGCGTGGAGCCGGCGTTAACGCGTCGGGACAGGCGTCTCGCCGCGATAATCGTAGAAGCCGCGCCCTGTTTTGCGACCAAGCCAGCCGGCCTCGACATATTTCACCAGCAGCGGGCAAGGACGGTACTTGGAGTCCGCCAACCCCTCATAGAGCACCTGCATGATCGACAGGCAGGTGTCGAGCCCGATGAAATCGGCAAGCTGCAGCGGGCCCATCGGGTGGTTGGCGCCAAGCTTCATCGCCGTATCGATGGCTTCCACGGTGCCGACGCCCTCGTAGAGCGTGTAAATCGCCTCGTTGATCATCGGTAAAAGGATGCGGTTGACGATGAAGGCGGGAAAGTCCTCGGCGACCGTGATCGTCTTTTCGAGGCTTT
Organism: Nitratireductor rhodophyticola; assembly: GCF_019891355.1. Lineage (NCBI taxonomy): Bacteria > Pseudomonadati > Pseudomonadota > Alphaproteobacteria > Hyphomicrobiales > Phyllobacteriaceae > Nitratireductor > Nitratireductor rhodophyticola. The sequence continues at coordinate 48,971 of NZ_JAHSSF010000003.1, forward strand.
CAACAAAGCCGCGCGCCTTCTCGAACGTATCGTCCTCGGTGGCGATGCCGCGCACGAGTTCCACCAGCTTCATCACCGGAACGGGGTTCATGAAGTGAATGCCGATAAAGCGCTCGGCCCGGTCGGTCTGTGCAGCAAGGCGCGTGATGGAGATCGAAGAGGTGTTGGTGGCGACGATGGCTTCCGGATTGAGCACCGGACAGAGCTGCGCAAAAATCTTGCGCTTGACCGTTTCATCCTCGGTAGCCGCCTCGATCACCAGATCCATGTCGGCGAGCGCTTCCATGGTGGTGGCCGGCGCGATGCGCGCCAGTGCGTCCTGACGAACCTTGTCCTCGAGTTTCCCTGACGAAACCTGGCGCGCCATATTGCCGGAAATGGTCGCTATGCCCGCCTCGATCCGCTCGGCGGAAAGATCGTAGAGCTTTACGTTATAGCCTGCCAGTGCGGCGACATGGGCAATTCCACTGCCCATCTGACCCGCGCCGATCACACCCACTTTCCCAATCTTTCCAGTCATGTCGAAAACCCCGTGAGATGCGATGCGCATCTTTCGTCACTGTTGTTGCGCTGCAAACTAAATGGGCGGCGCAATGGCGTCTACCCCTGCGCTTAAAATCCTTCCCCGACATTCACCCGGCACCGCCGCCTTTGAGCGAGAACAAAAAAAAGCCCCGCTCGAAAGCGGGGCTGTTGCCTGAGATTCCGGTGTTCTTGTTTGGCTTAAAGCGCCTTTTCGAGCTCCGGCAGCACGTCGAAAAGGTCTGCAACCAGGCCGTAATCGGCGACCTGGAAGATCGGGGCTTCTTCATCCTTGTTGATCGCAACGATCACCTTGGAGTCCTTCATTCCGGCCAGATGCTGGATCGCTCCGGAAATGCCGCAGGCGATGTAGAGATCGGGCGCGACCACCTTGCCCGTCTGACCCACCTGCCAGTCGTTCGGGGCATAGCCCGCGTCGACCGCCGCACGCGAAGCACCAACAGCAGCGCCAAGCTTGTCGGCAACGGGAAGGATGACTTCGTTGAACTTCTCTTCCGAGCCCAGCGCACGGCCGCCCGAAATGATAATCCTGGCCGAGGTCAGCTCCGGCCGATCGCTTTCAGCGATGCGGTTTTCCACGAATGCCGAGAGGCCGGCATCGGCGGGCGCGTCGACGCTCTCCACCGCAGCCGAACCACCCTCGCCCGCCGCCTGGAAGGAGGCCGTGCGGACGGTGACAACGCGCTTGGCGTCGGTTGCCTCGACGGTCTGGATCGCGTTGCCGGCGTAGATGGGACGTTTGAAGGTCTTTGCATCGACAACCTCGATCACGTCGGACACCTGCATGACATCCAGAAGGGCTGCCACGCGCGGCATGACGTTCTTGCCCGTGGTTGTCGCAGGGGCGACGAAGGTGTCGTACCCATCAGCCAGCGAAACCACGAGATCGGCAAGCGGTTCGGCAAGGCGTTCCGCAAGCGCATCGCTTTCCGCGACCAGCACCTTGCGCACACCGGCAAGCTTCGCAGCGGCATCGGCGGCGGCTTTCGCCCCCTTGCCGGCAACCAGAACGTCCACATCGGAGCCGATCTGGCTCGCGGCGGCGAGCGCCTTGGCGGTCTGGTCGGAAAGGGTTTCGTTGTCGTGTTCGGCAACCAGAAGAATGGCCATCTTGTCTCTCCCTCTCCGCTTAAAGCACGCCGGCTTCGTTTTTGAGCTTGTCGACCAGTTCGGCCACCGAGCCCACCTTGATGCCTGCCTTGCGGCCAGCCGGTTCCTCGGTCTTGAGCACCTTCAGGCGCGCCTTGACCTCGACGCCGTAATCGCCCGGCGCCTTAGTGTCGAGCGGCTTCTTCTTGGCCTTCATGATGTTTGGCAGAGAAGCGTAGCGCGGCTCGTTCAGGCGCAGGTCCGTCGTCACGATGGCCGGCAGCTTCAGTTCGATCACCTGCAGTCCACCGTCGACCTCGCGAGTGACCCTGGCCTTGCCGTCGGCAAGCTCCACATCCGAAGCGAACGTACCCTGGCTCCAGCCGAGCAGGGCTGCAAGCATCTGGCCGGTCTGGTTGGAATCGTCATCAATGGCCTGCTTGCCGAGGATCACGATCTCCGGCTTTTCTTCGTCGGCCACGCCCTTGAGTATCTTGGCGACATCGAGCGGCTCGACCGCATCGTCGGTCTTGACGAGAATGGCGCGGTCAGCGCCCATGGCGAGCGCGGTACGCAGCGTTTCCTGAGCCTTGTCCGGTCCGATCGACACGGCGACGATTTCTTCGACCTTGCCGGCTTCCTTCATGCGGATCGCTTCTTCGACCGCTATTTCACAGAACGGGTTCATCGCCATCTTGACGTTCGTCAGCTCGACACCCGAGCCATCCGCCTTCACGCGGGGCTTCACATTGGCGTCGATGACCCGCTTGACCGGAACAAGGACTTTCATGCGCAATCACCTTCCATGGTGGACTTCGGTTCTGATGCTGGATACCAGCAGATGGACCCGCCGGGTGGCTGAATGCCGACATGCGCAGGGAAATTCAGAACACTCTTCCTCCCCCTCATGCGGCGTGCCGCCGGAGTTGGCGGGACCGTAGAGAGGCCTGACGTTCACGTCAATATGCAGAAATGTCCTATTGCCGCCCCCAGCGCGGTTGTTCGGTTTCGAGCGGGCGCGCGGTATCCGGTTTTTCAAGCTCCACCGCGCGGGGTTTTTCCAGCCGCCGGTCGAAAAGGGGGACATCGCCGCGCTTCAGGATGAACACCAGAACGGCCCCGGCAAGAATACCGCCCGCATGAGCGGCCCAGGAAATCTGGTTCTCCGTATCGATCACCAGCATCAGAAACTGAAACCCGATCCAGAGCGCGAGCAGAATGAAGGCGGGGATGCGAATGGGAATGCGCGCAAATGCCAGCACCCAGACTTTCACCCTTGGATGCAGGATCAGATAGGCAGCGACGATGCCGGCGATGGAACCGGACGCGCCAATGAGGGGAGCATTGGAATCCGGCGCGATGAAACCATGCACATAGGCGCCAGCAACAGCGCAGGCGAGATAGAAGATCAGGTATCGGAAATGCCCCAGCGCATCTTCCACATTGTCGCCGAACACCCACAGAAACAACATGTTGCCACCCAGATGCATCAGGTCGCCATGCAGGAATGAATAGGTGATATAGGTGAGCGGTTCCGGAACCAGATCGAGTTCCGGCGGCAGCACCGCCAGATCGTTGGAAACGGACGGGATATAGCCAAGTCCGAGAGCAGCGGCGAACGCGAAATCCGTGCCGCCCACCGCCGTCACCAGATAGGCGATCACGTTGACCGCAATGATGGCCAGCGTGACATATTGCCGTTTGATGTGCCGCAGGCTGTTGGCATCGTACAGCGGTATGAACATCGGAGCCCTCTTTGCGGGCCCCGATCCCGGCCCTAATATCTCAGCGGTTCTGCCCGGGCACCCATAGCACGTCGAGCGCGCCATTGTCATTCACGGCGCGTGAGGCAACGAACAGGAAATCGGAGACGCGATTGATGTAACGCATCGCCGCGTCGCTGACGATTTCACCTTCGATGGTTCGAAGTTCCACCATCAGGCGTTCGGCCCGCCGTGAAACGGTACGCGCGAGATGCAGCGCAGCCGCGGCCGGTTTGCCGCCCGGCAGGACGAACGACCGCAGCGGCGCCAGCCCGGCGTTCAATGCATCGATGTCGGCTTCCAGCCGGTCAACCTGGCTCTGCACGATCCGCAGGGGCTCGTATTCCAGCTCCTCGCCGGTATCCGGCGTGGCGAGATCGGCTCCCAGATCGAAGAGATCGTTCTGGATGCGCGCAAGCATCGCGTCGATGCGCGGCTCCGTTTCCGCCAGATGAACCCGCGCCATGCCGATACAGGCGTTCGCCTCATCGACAGTGCCATAGGACGCGACCCTGAGATCGGACTTCAGGCGGCGCTCACGCGAGCCGAGGCCCGTCGTCCCGTCGTCACCCGTGCGGGTGTAAATCTTGTTCAGCTTGACCACGAAATCCCTCAGCCACCCTTGGAACGCGCATAGTAAAGCGCAAGCACGACGAAGACGATGGCGACCGCCTGCAGGATGACCCGGGCCTGCATGAGCTTGTTCGACGTGTTGGCCGAGCCTCCGCGCATCATGTTCATGAGACCTCGAATGAGGACGATAACGACCGCCATCATCACAAGGATGGAGAGAATGTTGAAGACTGTGGACATGGCGGCTTTCTTCTCGGTTTCAGCCCTGGTTCGACAGGAAGCGGTACAACATGCGCGCCGGAAGGAGCCGTTTCAATGCGACACCGATACGCGCCGGTGTGGTTACCACATAGTGCGGCCTTGGGCGCGGGGAAAGGAGCGCATGAGAAAGCCGCGCATAAACCGCCTCCGGCCCGAGCTTGAAGCGTGATTTCACGCCACCCTGCCGCAGACGGGCGAGCTGCGTCTTGTAGGCCTCCCGATGCACAGAGTTTTCATGGTCGATGTAGCGCTCGAACCATGGGAGCCCATTGCTGGCGATTTTGGACTCGATGGGTCCCGGTTCAATCAGGGAAACGTGGATGCCCGAGCCCTCAAGCTCGGCACGCTGGCACAGCATCAGGCCTTCGAGCGCATGTTTCGAGGCCGCGTAGGCACCACGGTATTTGATGGGGATGAGACCCAGGATCGAGGAGCAATGAACGATGCGGCCATGCCCCTGCCGCCGCATCACCGGAACGAGGCGCTGCGTGAGGTCGTGCCAGCCAAAAACATTGACCTCGAACTGGTGACGCAACGCTTCCGCCGGAAGATCCTCGACGGCGCCGGCCTGTGCATAGGCGCCATTGTTGAAAAGTGCATCGAGTGAGCCGCCAGTGCGCTCCAGCAAGTTCCCCACAAGCGCGGCGATTGATTCGGACTCCGCATAATCGAGATAGAACGGCTCGATACCTTCCTGTTCAAGGAGCGTCCGGTCCTCCGGCCGCCGTACCGTTGCGAACACACGCCAGCCGTCCCTGCGCAGCGCGCGGGCACACCAGGCACCTATACCGGAGGAAGCGCCGGTGATCAGAATCGTACGGTCCGCGTCCATGAATTTCCTGTCAGCACTTGTCTATAAGTGTCACGGTTTCACATATTGGCCGATGTGAAACAACAAGAAGCAGCGTCGAGAACAGCGAAGGGAAGAACCGTGCGCGGACTGAAAGCCACCAGACGCATCGTCGGCGATGCGCTCGGGCACTTCAACACCGACGATGGCTGGGCCATGGCCAGTCACGTTGCCATTTCGGCGCTGATGGCCCTGTTTCCATTCCTCATATTCGCCACCGCGCTGGCAAGCTTTCTCGGCGCGGACGCATTTTCACAGCAGGCCGTCGACCTCATATTCGATACGTGGCCGAAAGAGGTCGCAGAGCCAATTGCGCGGGAAGTCCACAATGTGCTTGGCGTGCGCCGCAGCGACGTTCTGACCTTCGGTGTGGTGCTGGCCGGTGTATTCGCCTCCAACGGCGTGGAGGCGCTGCGTCTGTCCCTCAACCGCGCCTATCGGGTCAGTGAGAAGCGCTCGATCTTCCGCCTGCGTGCGCAAAGCCTGTTCTTCGTGCTCGTCGCTACGCTCGGCTTTCTTGCGATCAGTCTTCTGCTCGTCATCGCACCGGTGGCGCTGCGCATCGCCGCCAGCAATCTCGAATGGATCGCCCCCTATGTCGGCACCATCACCTTCTGGCGCTATGTCATCGCACTGACCGTGCTTATACTTGCCCTGATTTCGGTTCACCTCTGGCTGCCCGCCGGCCGGCGCAGTCTTTGGGATGTGCTGCCGGGCGTCGTCTTCACGCTTTTCGGATCGTTCATCGGATCGAGCCTTTTCGCCACCTATCTCGGGCGCTTCGGTAGCTATGCCAGCACCTATGCCGGCCTCGCATCGATCATGATCGCGGTTGTGTTTCTCTACATCATCTCGGCCGTGTTCATTCTCGGCGGAGAACTGAATGCCTCGATCAAGCGCTACCGGGAAGCGCGCGCCGTGGCCGGAGCCGGCTGACGCGGCGTACGGCGCGTGGCAAGCGCCACGCCGAACGTCGTGATCGCCATGCCGACAAGCTGCACCGGCGTCAGGGTCTCCTCAAAGAGGAACCATGCCAAAAGCGCCGTCACCGCCGGTACGAGATAGAAGAGCGAGGCGACCCGCGCCACTTCGCCTTCACGGATGAGGATCATCAACAGGAAGATCGCGCCCAGCGAGAGCACGAACACCAGCCACACCATGGCGAAGACCAGTTCACCGTTGAGCACGAACTCCTGTGTCTCGATCATCAGCGAGACGAGAAACGTCACCGCCCAGCCACCGACATATTGATAAAGCGTAACGGTCACCAGATCGGCAGTCGCAACAAAGCGCTTCTGCCAGACGGTACCGACGCTCATGGCGATTACCGCCACAACAGCCGCGCCAATGGTCGCCACCGTAACACCGCCGCTGATGGAACCGAATTTCGGTGAAAGAACTGTGATGACGCCGGCCAACCCCACCACCAGGCCGAGCCAATGCTTTCCAGTCACTTTCTCACCCAGGAACAGTCCCGCGATGACTGCGGTCAGCATGGGCTGGAGTCCCACGATCAGCCCGGCGAACCCCGCCGGCAGCCCGTTGCGCACCGCCCAGAAGACACCGCCCAGATAGACCCCGTGCATTAGCACACCGGCTATCGCGGCATGAAACGCGTTGCGCGGGCCGATTGCCTTCGCATTCACCATCGGAATGATCAGCAGCAGGACGCCAAAGGTCAGTGCGAAACGCACCCACAAAAAGGTGAAGGGCTCGGCCCACGGCATTGCGTAGCGCGCACCGATGAAACCGGTCGCCCAGAGCAGGACGAACAGGGCCGGGATCGCCCTTGTAAGATCGTTCATCGGATGTGTCCCTGAATATGACGGCGCGGTGATCAACCGCGGCTTTATCAGCCTCACCCCCGGCAAGGAAAGCGAAACATTTCCATCGTAGGATCAATGGAAGTGATCCAAGGCGCCGCCGGGGGGATGCGCAGATGCTGATGAAACTGGATACGAGCTGGCTGATTTTCGCGCTCGTCGCCGTCACGATGATTGCCTACATCCTCTCGCTCGGTCTCGACGCCGCCATGAAGGACGACGGGTTCGGCGCGGTGGGCAATGCCGTGATCATCACCGCCGCCTTCTTCGGCACCATCCATCTGGCGAACCAGCGGGGAATTCGGTTTTCGAGCCTTACCGAAGGAGCAACCGCCGGCCTCGGCGGCGCTTTTGCAGCGCTTCTTGTCCTTGTCGTCGTCAAGGCGGTTCTCAGACGGCTGAGCTAGGGGCCTCCAACCATCCGGGCCATGTCGCCCGGCGTCGCACCGCTCTCGCGCAACGCGGCAAGGCTGGTATCGCCCCGGCTCTTGGAGAGCTTGCGGCCATCATCGTCCAGAACAAGGTCATGATGATGATATTGCGGCACCGACAGACCCAGCAGTTCCTGAAGCACGCGGTGCACGGCAGTCGCGTGGAAAAGATCGCGCCCACGCACCACATGCGTGATGCCCTGCAGCGCATCGTCGACCACCACCGATAGATGATAGCTTGCCGGGATTTCCTTTCGCGCGATCACGACGTCACCCCAACTCTCCGGCCTTGCCCGCACACGACCCGCCTCCCCTTCCGGCCCCTGTCCTGTCTCATCCCAGTCGAGCGTGTTACCGACATGGGCGATGGCCGAGGCCATGTCGAGCCGCCATGCAAAGGGCGCGCCCTCATCGATCAGCGCCTGGCGCTCCCGTGCACTCATATGGCGGTCTTCTCCTGGGTAGAGCGGCGCACCATCCGGGTCGCGCGGCCAGCGCTCGCCACCCGCCTCGTGCTCGGCGATGCGCGCCCTCACCTCCCCCCGGCTCATGAAGGCCGGATAGACAAGGTCCGCGTCGATCAGCCTTTCAAGAGCCGCACGGTAATCGTCAAAATGATCCGACTGGCGACGCACCGGCTCCTCCCATCGAAGGCCAATCCATGCGAGGTCGCGCAGCACGCCACGCTCCAGTTCTGGCGTGCAGCGGGTCACGTCGATATCTTCCATGCGCAACAGGAAGCGCCCTCCCGCCTCCCGCGCCATCCGCTGGTTCAAAAGCGCCGAATAGGCGTGACCCAGATGAAGCTGACCGTTCGGGCTCGGTGCGAACCGGAAGACCGGGCGTGTCATGAGTGATGCGTGAATCGGGTTGCGGTCAGCATGTGACGATTGCTACGGCTTTCTTCTGCGCTCGGCAAGAACAGGCCACACCAACCCGATGAAACGCATAGACACGGACGCGGACATTCTGCAGGCACTCGAGGCTCTGGTCGCAATCGATGTCCGTCTTCAGGCCGTGCGCGACTGCGCCGGCGACATTCCTCTGAGGCGCAGCCCGCCCGGCTTTGCAAGCCTTGTTTCCATCATCCTGTCGCAGCAGGTTTCGCGTGCCAGCGCCGATGCCATCGAAGCCCGGCTGATCGGGCTTATCAATCCGCTCACGCCCGGTGCCATTCTTGCCGCGGGCGAGGAACCGCTGATCGCCGCCGGCCTGTCGCGCGCCAAGCAGCGCACAGTCCTGGCACTCGCTCGGGCGATCGTGGAAGATGGTTTCAACCTTGAGACCCTGTGCGCACGCGACGCCGGTGAGGCCATCACCAGCCTGACGGCGATCCACGGGATCGGCCCCTGGACAGCGCAGGTCTATCTTCTTGTCTCCGCCGGTCATCCCGATGTGTTTCCATCCGGCGACGTGGCCCTGCAGGCGGCCGTGGCCGATGCCCTGGGGCTGCCTGAGCGCCCCAATGCAAAGAGCCTCGCAGGTCTGGCCGAATCATGGGCACCGCTTCGGGCCGTCGCTGCACGCCTGTTTTGGGCCTATTATCGTGAGATGAAGGGCGCAGAAGCGGCTCCGTTGCCCTGACGAGAGCAAAAAACTGCGAAAATCCAGTTGTTTGAGGTGTCATAAAGCAAAATATGCGCTTCACATTCCTGTCACGGCGGGCTTACAGTATCCGCATCGATCGACTTGGTCAGTTGAAGGAGCTTCAAGGACGTGACGATCGCGGCTTCGCCAGACAGCATGCCTGCTCTGGTGCTGAATGCGGACTACAGACCGCTCAGTTACTATCCCTTGTCACTGTGGTCGTGGCAGGATGCCATCAAGGCAGTCTTCCTCGACCGGGTCAACATTGTTGCCGAATACGACCAGCAGGTCTCATCCCCGTCATTCGCGATGAGACTGCCGAGCGTTATCAGCCTGAAAACCTATGTAAAACCGTCGCGCTACCCTGCTTTTACGCGTTTCAACGTGTTCCTGCGCGACCGTTTCCAGTGCCAGTATTGCGGCACCCGCGAAGACCTGACCTTCGACCATGTCATTCCCCGCCGTCTTGGCGGCGTTACCTCCTGGGAAAATGTGGTCGCGGCCTGCTCGCCATGCAATTTGAAGAAGGGCGGTGTCATGCCCGCCCGCGCAAAGATGTGGCCGCAGCAAAAACCCTATCGCCCCACCGTGCACGACCTGCACAACAATGGGCGCCTTTTTCCACCCAACTATCTGCATGAAAGCTGGATGGATTACCTCTACTGGGATGTCGAGCTGGAACCGTAACGCGCCGGCCGCTGTTTCCCGCGGAACAGCGGCGTCACTTGTCGGTCCGATGTTCTACAGCGCCGCGCGTCTTATAAGACGCACAAAGGACGCTGTAACACTTTCAAATGATGCATGTTCGTTGTCTTTCAAATGAATTCATTTGAAAGCGACATGCATTAGCCCTTGAAAGCAGCCCGCAGGGCGATGAACGCCCACAGGGCGCTCGCGAGAACGTTCCAGCCGGCAAATGAAAGCCCCAGAAAACGCCCCGCGGCCTCACTGCATGATGGCGGGATCACCGCGTTGAGCTGGTCGAGCAGATTGCCGCCCAGGTTCTGGCCGGCCGCACCGGCGCCGCAGTCGGCCGGACCTTCCCACCACTTCCATTCGACGCCCGAATGATAAATGCCAAGGGCCATGCCATAGAGCATCAGCGCGGCGCCGACGAGCAGCAGTCCCCGGGTGACAGGCGGCGGCGCTTTCAGCCATGAAGCCAGGAGTGCAAGCAGCATCAGCGGCACACCGATATAATAGGGCGTGCGCTGCTCAAGACACAGCATGCACGGAATGTACCCTCCGATATGCTCGAAACCGAGCGCTATGCCCACGGTTACAGCCAGGCCGACGGTAAGCAGTCCGGCGCTCAGGGTCTGGGTAGCACCGGTGGGAGCGGTAAGGGACATGAAGGGCCTCTAGAAAACGTATCGGATGGCAACGAAGCCGCCGATCAGCAAAACCATGAAAAGGGTGAAAAGAAGGCCGAGGTTCTTCTCGATGAACACCCGGATCGGCGGGCCGAACCGGTATAGCAGCCAGGAAACGAGGAAAAAGCGCAGGCCCCGCCCGATCACCGAAACGACGACGAAGACCAGGAGATTGAGCCCGGTGGCGCCCGAGAAAATCGTCAGAACCTTGTAGGGAAACGGTGTGACCGCAGCGAAAAGCACACCCCAGCCACCCCATTCATTGTACCAGCCGGCCACCTGTTCAAATGCATTCTCCTTGCCATAGAAGGCCAGGATCGGCTGCCCGACTGTCTCGTACAGAAAGGCCCCGATGGCGTAGCCGAGAAGCGCGCCAAGAACGGAGCTTATGGTGCAGATGAATGCATAGCGCAGCCACTTGGCACGTTCGGAGAGAACCATCGGGATCAAGAGAACGTCCGGCGGAATGGGAAATACCGAACTCTCGATGAAAGACACGGAACCCAGGGCCTTTTCCGCATGCCGTGTGGCAGCGAGCGACATGGTCCAGTCGTAAAGTTTGCGAAGCATGGAAGGCCCTCAATGAGGGGTTTTGTCTAGCCGCTGCGGCGCGCCGGCGCAACGGCGATGGTGAAAGACGTGGCATGTCCGATGATTTACCATGCGAAGTGTTGACGGAAGCCCGCTTCCCCGTATAGTCCGCAACCTGTCCGGCCGTTCGCGGCGGGCCCCTGTGGCGGAATTGGTAGACGCGCTCGACTCAAAATCGAGTTCCGCAAGGAGTGCTGGTTCGATCCCGGCCAGGGGCACCACTTTCCCCGGAGCATCGCGGTGCGGGACAGGGGGAGGATTGGCACGGCAATGCTTGAACGGCGCGAGAGCTATCGGCAGCTTTACGACGGGTTCCGCTGGAACATTCCCAAAACCTTCAACATCGGCGTCGCAATCTCCAACGCATGGGCTGCGCGCGCGCCCGATCGCATTGCACTCCTTGAGCACCGCCCCGGCGGCAACCCTGCAACGCTGACCTATGGCGACTTTTCCGCGCGATCGGACGCGCTCGCCTCCGGACTTGCCAGGGCAGGATTGGGGCGGGGGGACAGGGTGGCGTTGCTGTTGCCGCAGTCGTTCGAGACCGCAATCGCCCATGCCGCGATCTACAAGCTTGGGGCGGTGGCCGTGCCGCTCGCCCTCCTCTTCGGCTCGGAGGCCCTCGAATACAGGCTTTTTACGGCCGGCGCGGCAGCCGTAATCACCACGGGAAGCGGCCTTGCAAAGGTCGCGCATATCCGCGACCGCCTGCCGGCGCTGAAGCTCGCTATCTGTGTTGATGGCGCAGATGGCGCTGCCCAGGATTTCCACAGGATCGTCGCCGACAATCACGGCCCTTTTACGCCAGCCGACACCGGCCCCGACGATCCGGCCATGATGATCTTCACGTCCGGCACGACAGGTCCACCCAAAGGCGCTCTGCACGGGCACAGGGTTCTGCTCGGACACCTGCCTGGCGTGCAGTTTCACCACGAGTTTCTGCCGCAGGATCGTGACCTCTTATGGACACCGGCCGACTGGGCCTGGGCGGGTGGCCTTCTCAACGTTCTCTTACCCGGGCTTTATCTCGGGACACCGGTCGTCGCCGGGCGGTTTGAGAAATTCGACCCCGAAACGGCGCTCGGCCTCATGGAAAAGATGAAGGTGCGCAACGCATTTATCCCGCCGACGGCGTTACGCATGCTGAAGGCGGTATCGGGCATCCAGAAGCGGTTCGATCTTTCACTACGCACCATAGGCTCTGGTGGAGAAGCCCTCGGCCGCGAAACATTCGAGTGGGCGCGGGGCGAGCTGGGCCTTCACATCAACGAGTTCTACGGTCAGACCGAATGCAATCTGGTGCTCTCTTCCTGTCACGCACTGAAAGTCGGCAAGCCCGGCGCCATCGGCCTTCCCGTTCCAGGCCATCGCGTTGCGGTCATCAATGGTGAAGGCAACCCCGTGCGCGACGGCGAGCCCGGCGACATTGCCGTCCTGCGGCCCGATCCCGTGATGTTCCTCGGGTATTGGGAAAACGAAGCGGCAACCCGCGAGAAATTCATCGGCGACTGGATGACCACAGGCGACCAGGGCATCCGTGACGGGGAAGGCTATATCCACTTCGTCGGGCGCGATGACGATGTCATCACCTCGGCCGGGTACCGTATTGGACCGACCGAGATCGAGGACTGCCTGACCGGCCACCCCAAGGTTGCACTCGCTGCAGCCGTCGGCAAGCCTGATCCCGTGCGCACGGAGATCGTGAAGGCCTACATTGTTCTTCGCGAAGGAACGCAACCCAGCGAAGCGCTGGCGGAAGAAATCCGCCTGTGGGTCCGCGAGCGCCTCTCGGCCCATGAATACCCCCGTGAGATCGCCTTCGTCGAATCCATGCCGTTGACGACGACCGGCAAGGTGATCCGCCGCATATTCCGGGAACGCGCGAGAAACGAATAGGCCGGCACGTCTGGCGTCACAATACCGGCATCGGCAGTCAGGCTGCGTAGCGTCTGCGCTTGTGCTCGTCGAGGAAACCGGGGATGTCCTTGGCAAGAATAGGCTTGCTGAACAGATTGCCCTGCGCCTCGTCACATCCCATCGCGCGAATGATGCGCAACTGCTCCTCCATCTCGACACCCTCCACGACGGTGGTCATGCCAAGCGTAAAAGCCAGATTGACGATCGTCTGAACGATGGCTGCCTGGTCCGCGCTCTTGGTGATTTCCTTGATGAAAAGACGGTCGATCTTGACCTTGTCGAAAGCAAACTTTTGCAGGTAGCTGAGCGATGAATAGCCAGTGCCGAAATCGTCAAGCGATATTCGTGTGCCAAGCTGCCGCAAACGTCGCAGATCCGCATGCAGTTTCCGGTTGTCTTCGAGCAGAAGTGTTTCCGTGATCTCCAGCTCCAGCCGATTCGCCGGTGTATCGGTTTCCACAAGAACGCGCGCAACGGTCTCGACAATGTCATCCCGCTTGAACTGCATGGGAGACAGATTGGCGGCAATGCTGATGTCGTCAGGTAGCGACTTCATCTCCATGCAGACCTGTCGCAGCACCCATTCGCCCAGTTGAACGATGGCACCCGTATCTTCCGCGATCCCGATGAATTCGTCCGGAGAGACAGGCCCGTGAACAGGATGCGTCCACCGCAACAGGGCTTCGAACGTCGTGACCTTGTTTGTTCCCAGCCCGATGATCGGCTGGAACACAAGGTGGAACTGCTCGTCCAGATTGGCGGAACGAAGCTCGGCCTCAAGTGCCCTGCGCCGCTGCAGGCGCTTGTTCATGCCCTCTTCATAGAAGCGGAACACACCCCGGCCGTCCCCTTTCGCCTGATAAAGGGCCACATCGGCCTGCATCAGAAGATCGTCCGCGGCATCGTGGTCAGGGTCGGCAACGGCAATACCGACACTCGCTCCGGTAAGCACCTGATGCCCCTCGATTATGTAGGGATCGTCGAGCGCATCGATCAGCCGCTTGGCAAGGCTGCTCGCCTGTTCCGGCTTCTCGACATTTCCCTGAACGACAACGAATTCGTCACCGCCGAGACGCGCCACCGCATCCGTCTCACGCACGGTGTTTCGAATGCGACCGGCCACCGCACGAAGCAAAGCGTCGCCGACGGGATGCCCAAGCGTGTCGTTGATGCTCTTGAAATTGTCGAGGTCGACGCACATTACCGCCGTTGAGAGACCGCGTTCATTGCTGCTGGCGAGGATTTCCTCCAGCTGCTCGCGCATCATCAGACGGTTCGGTAGATCGGTAAGCGTATCGTGCCGCGCCATGTAGGCCACCTGAGCCTGCGCCTTGTGGCGTTCGGTGATGTCCTCATAGGTTGCAACCCAGCCGCCGCCGCGCATGGGCTGATGCGAAATCAGGATCGTCCGCCCATCGCGCAGTTCCTGCGTCAGCGTATCGGAGCGATTCTGCTCGATCAGCCTCGATTGCAGTTGCGCGACTTGTTCCGCCTCGTCCTGCGCACTGGCACCGGCCTCCACCATATCGCCGATAAGCTGGTGCAGAGAGGTGCCGAGCCGGAGCTGCTCCTGCGTCAGACCGTAGATGCTTTCCATCTTCTGGTTGCTGACGATAAGCCGTCCCTGTGCATCGAACATGCAAAGGCCGTGAGACATATTGTTCAGGGCCGTGTTGAACAGAAGATTCTGGGTGATCAGTTCGTCATTGGCGCGACGGGCAGCCTGCGCGCTTTCGCTGAGTTCCGCACTGGTGCGCAGCAGGTCTTCGTTGGTTGCCTTGAGCCGCTGCTGAACGCTGATCTGCAGCCGGTGCTGCCATCTCAGCATGGCTATGAACACAAACCCGGTTATGACAAGCGAAAGCGCCAGCGCCGAGAACAGCCAGTGGAGCCTGAGAAGTTCCCTCTGGTCCTTTGCCTGGGCTGTCGCACCGTATTCATTGGCCTTGGAAGCAAGAGCAACCATCTCGCTTTCCAGCGGTGCCGTGAGATCAAGCGCGATCTGCGCGTTCTCGGGCCTGTCAATCTCACCGATAAATGTGCCGATCTGCTGCAATGCCGAAGCCAGTTGAGCGACCGTTTCCCTGTTTTCGGGCATCACGGAGACAAAATTCATGAACTCGCCCTGCTCGAACAGGCTAAGTCTGCTCCTCAGGATCTGATACCGCAATTCCACATCCTGCCTGCTGGCCTGCGGCGGCTCGACCAGCACGGCGGTAAGCCTCTGGCGAAAGCGCAGAAGCTCGTTCATGCCCTGGCTCGCGCTGTAGGCGATGTTGTAGCGGAATATCTGCGTCAACGCTTCCTGACGCTGAAAAATCAGGACAGAAATGTAGAGCGCCGCAACGGCAAGCGCGATCATGCCGACGGACAGCACCATCTGCACCACGCGCGATGCCGTGCGGCGCCTCATTTTTCTTGTCTCCGGGTCCGACATGGGCAAGGCCTGTCAGACGCTTACCGAACGGTAAAGCGTCGAACCTGCCATACAGAACGCGAGAAATACTTCTGCGTGTTCAGTTCCGGGTCGGAATCATACGGATATATGATGAACAGAGGCCCCTTGTCGCTGATCGGCATGTAATTCCCGTCTCGCTTGTAAGCGAGAATGGTGCCGTATTCTGCAAAATCGGCAATCGGAACCGGCGCCTGATAGTCGTTGAGTGCCGTCACGACGAGCTCGTCGCCATCTGCCTTGACCAGGTCCATGACTTCGGAAAGAAGCGCCCCCTCGAATTCGACCGCATCATCGAACCAGGGAGTGCTTGTCCGGATTTTTGCAGACTTCAGGGCCTCGAGCATTGCGAGATCGAAATCGGCAACACCATCGCCATTGGTTGCGCCGATGTTGCCGTCAATTGTCAGGATGACATCCCCCTGCGGCTTCGGCAGAGTAGCGTCCTGTGCGAAAGCAGGAGCGACAAACGAGAAGAGCAGCAACGACACCGCCGCAAACCAGCCTCCCACGAGCTTTTTATTGTGCATTTTTCAGCCTCTTTAGTGGCGTAAACTCCAACGCAGTCCACAATAGTGCCGGCTAACCAACAACAGGTTAACGGCGCGGCCACTCGACACAGGCGCTGCTGGTGATTGACACGCTCCGCAGCCAGTGCCAAAGCTCTATGCCAAACGGACTATACAATAGACAGGCCGGCTCGCATAACGGTCGTGAGTCCAAATCTCTCCCAACGCGGTTACAACGCGGGAGAAAAAACACCCAGAGCCAAGAAATGTATTTCCAGATCAGGGGTTTAGGAAGTGGAAACGTACAAGGAATTCACCTTCGAGGCAGCGCATAAGCTGGAGCCATATTCCGGTCTCCACGGCCATTCCTTCAAGGTCTCCGTCCATCTCGTCGGCGAGCCGGATCCGGTCTTTGGCTGGGCTGCCAACCTGTACGAAGTGGAGAAGCAGATCGAGGAGATTCACAAGATTCTCGATCATACCTACCTGAACGATATCGAAGGCCTTTCCGTGCCCTCGCTCGAGAACCTTGCCAAGTGGATTTACGACAGGCTGGCCGAAAAATCCCCTGCCCTCCAACGTGTCGAACTGAAGCGCGGCGCCGAAGGCCAGGCGGAAGGCTGTGTCTATCAGCCGGCCAAAGCTGCCTGACGGACCCTCACGTCCTCACATGTCAAAATCGCTTCGGGGAGCCATGGCTCCCCGATTGAGTTTATTCCGGTTCTGCAAGAGCGGCGTCGATCAACTGCTCAGCGTCCGAACTGCCCCACTCCGCCGGCCCGTTCATGTGCGCGAGCAGGCATCCGTCTTCACCGATTAGCAGCGTGACCGGCAAACCGAGCGCCAGCCCCTGGCTTTTAAGGTCGTTGAAAATCTTCATCGAGGCATCACGGTAGTAGCCCAAGGCCTCAATGCCTGTCTCCTGAAGAAAGGTGGTGGGCTTTTCATCATCGCCACGATCGACATTCACCGCCACGACCTCGAATGCGTCCGACCCCTTTGTCGACTGCAGTGCATCCAGCGCCGGCATTTCCTCCCGGCATGGCGTGCACCAAGTGGCCCACAGGTTCATCAACACAACCCGGCCCGAAAAGTCGGCTACCGTCATCGCTTCTCCATCGGGTCCGTTGAAGCCCAGATTTTTGAGCGAACGCGGCGGGTCGGCTGCAAGCATCGCCGCAACATGACCTGTTGCCGCATCGCCCACCGCTTTGGCTTTTTCCTGCTTCGCAGAGCAGGCTGCGTTGTCGGCTTCAGCGACAATCAGCGTCGCCGCCGTGTTGCCATCCAGCCCGCCCTTCACGTATACCGCAATCGCACCCGCGATGGCGCCCGCAGCGACAGCCAGGACGACCAGACGGAGTGCCGGGAATTTTTGTTTCTGCTTCGACATTCTACTTTCCACACTAGCGCCCGGTTATCATGATGAGCGAAGACCAAGCCAGCAACCGCATGTGGGGTGGACGTTTTGCCTCAGGACCCGATGCCGTCATGGAGGCGATCAACGCATCCATCGGCTTCGACAGGAAGCTCTACGCCCAGGACATCCGCGGCAGTCTGGCCCATGCCGCAATGCTGGCGAAGACTGGCATAATTTCGGCGGAAGACGAAAAAAAGATCGTTCACGGGCTGAACACGATCCTGTCAGAGATCGAGGCCGGCAAATTCACCTTCTCGGCACAGCTCGAAGACATTCACATGAATGTCGAGGCGCGCCTAGCAGAGCTGATCGGCCCCGCCGCCGGGCGCCTGCACACCGCGCGCTCCCGCAACGACCAGGTGGCGCTCGATTTCCGGCTCTGGGTGAAGGAAGAGTTGCTGCGCATCGATGCAGCACTTGGCGGCCTGATCGAAGCTTTCCTCACCCGTGCCGAAGAGCACGCCGCCAGCGTGATGCCTGGCTTCACGCATCTCCAGTCGGCGCAGCCGGTGACGTTCGGCCATCACATGATGGCCTATGTCGAGATGTTTGGCCGCGACCGTTCGCGCGTGCGCGATGCCATTGAGCGGCTGGATGAAAGCCCGATCGGCGTGGCCGCCCTTGCCGGCACCGGCTTCCCGGTCGACCGCCACATGACGGCGGAGGCGCTCGGCTTCCGCGAGCCGACGCGCAACTCGATCGATACCGTCTCGGATCGCGATTTCGCCCTTGAATTCCTGTCGATCTCAGCCATCTGCGCCACGCATCTTTCCCGGCTGGCCGAGGAAATCGTCATCTGGTCGACGCCGCAGTTCGGCTTCGTGCGCCTGTCCGATTCCTTCTCCACCGGCTCCTCGATCATGCCGCAGAAGAAAAACCCGGATGCCGCCGAGCTGATCCGCGCCAAGACCGGCCGCATCAATGGTGACCTGATCGCGCTGCTGACGGTGATGAAGGGCCTGCCGCTCGCTTATTCCAAGGACATGCAGGAAGACAAGGAAGCCGTCTTCGATGCTGCCGAAACACTCGACCTGATGCTGGCCGCGATGACTGGCATGGTCGGTGACATGGAGGTCAACACGACCGCCATGAAGAAGGCCGCCGGAGCCGGTTTCTCCACCGCCACCGACCTTGCCGACTGGCTGGTGCGTGAAGCGGGCCTGCCGTTCCGCGAGGCGCATCACGTGACGGGCCGCGCCGTGGCGCTTGCCGAGGAAAAGAAGTGCGGGCTTGAGAAGCTTGCGCTGGAAGACCTCCAGGCGATCAACCCTGCCATTCACGATGGCGTTTTCTCGGTGCTGTCGGTCGGCAATTCCGTGAAAAGCCGCACCTCCTATGGCGGAACGGCACCTTCGGAAGTGCGCCGTCAGATCCGTTACTGGAAGAAACGCCTGAAACGGGATGCAACGCCCGCCAAAAAGCGCTAAAACGCAGCGCACGCACTTTCGAGGAATGGAACGCTCATGACGGCCCGCCGCACGCTCACCCTTGTCATGCTCGGCCTCGCGCTTGGCCTTGCCGCCTGCGGGCGCAAGGCTCCGCTTGATTCGCCCTACGAGGCGGCATTGGATGCACGCAAGGAAGCCGAACGCAACGACCAGCCCGTGCCGCCGGCACCGGAGAAACCGGTTGAGGATCGTCCATTCATTCTCGATGGTCTTCTCTAGAACAGAGCCAAAAGGGCCTGCGCCGCGCGGCGGCGCAACCCCGCGTCCAATCGCCCAGTCGAAAGTATCCTGCCGTGAATCATTTCGAGTATCGTGACGGCGTCCTGCACGCCGAAGACGTGTCGGTGCCCGCCATCGCGGAAGCCGTCGGTACCCCGTTCTACTGCTATTCCACGGCAACGCTGACGCGTCATTACCGTGTCTTCTCGGAAGCCTTCGAGGGGCTGGATGCGCTCGTCTGCTACGCCATGAAGGCAAATTCCAACCAGGCTGTTCTCACCACGCTCGCCCGCCTCGGCGCCGGCATGGACGTGGTCTCGGAAGGCGAGCTGCGCCGTGCGCTGGCCGCAGGCGTGCCTGCCAGCAAGATCCTGTTTTCCGGTGTCGGCAAGACCGCGCGCGAAATGGACTTCGCGCTCCAAGCCGGCATCCTCTGCTTCAACGTCGAATCGATGCCCGAGCTCGAGCAGCTTTCGGCGCGCGCCACCGCGCTGGGGCTGACGGCCAATGTCTCGCTGCGCATCAACCCGGATGTCGACGCGAAAACGCACAGGAAAATCTCCACCGGCAAGGCGGAGAACAAGTTCGGCATCGGCTGGAAGGACGCCCGCGCCGCCTATGCGCGGGCCGCCGAGCTTCCGGGCCTGAAAGTGTCCGGCATCGACATGCATATCGGCAGCCAGATCACCGAGTTGCAGCCCTTTGACGATGCTTTCGCTCTGTTGACGGAGCTGACCGAAACCCTGCGCACCGACGGCCACGCCATCGAGCATGTGGATCTCGGCGGCGGCCTTGGCGTTCCCTACGCGGAGGATGGCGACCAGCCGCCCCTGCCCGACGCCTATGCCGAGGTCGTGCGCAAGCACATGAAGAAGCTTGGCCTGAAGGTCATGCTCGAGCCCGGCCGCCTGATCGCCGCCAATGCCGGCATCCTCGTGTCGGAAGTGGTTTATGTGAAAGAAGGCGAAGCGAAGAACTTCGTCATCGTGGACGCGGCGATGAACGACCTCATCCGCCCCACGCTCTATGAAGCCTTCCATTCGATCAGGCCGGTTGCCGAAGCGCGGCAGGACGCGGGAACCATGGTTGCCGACGTGGTGGGCCCGGTCTGCGAGACGGGTGACTATCTCGCGCTGGACCGCAGGCTCCCCGCACTCAAGGCCGGCGATCTCATCGCCATAGGCTCCGCGGGTGCCTATGGCGCCGTTCAGGCCAGCACCTACAATTCGCGCCCACTGGTGCCTGAAGTGCTCGTCAACGGCGACCGGTTCCATGTGATCCGGGCCCGCCCCAGCCACGAAGAGCTTATCGGTCTTGATTCGATACCCGACTGGCTGACGGACTGAAATCGCAGGGCACGCGGATCACAATTTCGCGTGCCGCCTCGCCTTCGCCCGGTTTGCTGCTATCCTTGTGAGCGACAGGGCGTGCGATTCACGTGCGCTACGGCACCATGCTGAGAGCGTCTATGGCTGAAACAACTTCAAGGCATGAGCGCACAGGCAGTCGCTTTTCCCGGCTCGCCCGCACCCGGTTTGCCACGCGCCTCGTCATGGTGCTGGAGCGCCTCTGGCCGCTCATTCTGCCACTCCTCGTCCTTATCAGCCTGTTCCTCAGCATTTCATGGCTGGGTCTCTTCCGGCTTATGCCCGACGCGGCCCGTTACGGCGTGATCGCTGTTCTTGGGCTGCTGGGCCTTGCGTCATTATGGCCCCTTCGTCGTTTCCGCCGTCCCGGCCCTTCCGAGATCGACAGACGTATCGAACGTGCCAATCAGCTGGCGCATGAACCTGTCGCAGTCCAGTCCGACCGACTCGCCGGAAATCGCGACGGTTTTGCCGAAGCGCTCTGGAAAGAGCACCAGAAACGCATGGCTGGCAGGCTCGACAATCTTCATGGCGACCTGCCCAAAACCGGGGTGCCGGAAAAAGATCCGTGGGGCCTGCGCGCCGCCGCCGCCCTGCTCCTGGTAATCGCCGCGACGTTCTCCACCGGCCCCTATGGTGGCAGCGTCCTGGATGCGTTCCGGGCGCATGGCGGTGCAGAAATCGTCCCACCGCGCATTGATGCCTGGGTGACGCCACCAACCTATACCCGTCGTGCGCCGGTCTATCTGACAGCGGAGGCAAACCGGGAGACGGAGAGCTTCACCGTCCCGCAGGGCAGCATGCTCGCTCTGCGGGTGACCGGTGGCTCGGGAACCGAAACCCTGTCCTTCCTTGATACAGGCGATACGGAGACCCCGATCGCCCCGGAAGGTGCATCACAGAGCGAGGCCCTCTCGGCAGACACCGCCGCCCGGCGCTTCGCCGGCACATTGAACGAAGACGGAAAACTGGTCCTGAAGCGTGACGGCCAGGAAATCGAAAGCTGGCTTTTCTCCGTAACGCCCGACAGCCCGCCGGAAATCCGCTTTGCCGGGGAGCCGAAACGCGCTGTGAGTGGCGCTTTGGAACTCGCCTATGAAATCGAAGACGACTACGGCCCCGCGGAGGCACAGGCGATCTTCCAGCAAACCTATGAAGCCCCGAACGCCCGCCCCCTTTACGAAGCGCCCGACCTGCCCCTGACACTGCCGCGCCGCGATGGCCGCACAATCGCCGCGAAAACCTCGCGCGACCTGACCGAACACCCCTGGGCCGGCAGTTCGGTAACGATGACCCTGCGCGCCGTTGACGACGCGGGGCAGGAAGCAAAGAGCGAAGCGAAGGTGTTCGCCCTGCCCGAGCGAACCTTCACCAATCCTCTCGCCAAGGCTCTCATCGAGCAGCGGCGCACGCTGGCACTCGACGCGACCAGGAAACCGCGCGTGCTGGCCATGATGGATGCCGTCATGACATGGCCCGAAGAAACGCTGAAGGACCTGTCGCAGTTTCTCGGGGTCTCCGCCGCGCGTTCAAGGCTTGAGACAGCTCGGACCGACGACCAGCTCCGCGATGTCGTCGACTATCTATGGGAAATTGCACTCATCATCGAGGACGGCGATCTGACCGCCGCCGAGAAACGCCTCCGGCAGGCACAGGAAGCATTGAAGAAGGCGCTTGAGGAAGGTGCGAGCGACGAAGAGATCGCCCGCCTGATGGACGAATTGCGCAGCGCCATGCAGGAGTTCCTGCGTGAGTTTGCCGAGCGTGCGCAGCAGAACCCCAACATGGCCCAGCAACTGCCGGAGAACGGCCAGATGCTAAGCCAGAACGATCTGGACCGTATGCTCGATCAGATCGAGGAACTGGCGAAGTCCGGCGCGCGCGATCAGGCCCGCGAGCTTCTCTCCCAGCTTGAGAACATGATGAACAATCTGCAGGCAGGGCGCTCGCAGCAGGGTCAGTCCGGCAACCAGCAATCAGAGATGCGCCAGCAGATGGACGAGCTCGGCAATCTGATGCGGCGCCAGCAGGAACTGATGAACGAGACCTTCCGCATGGACCAGATGCAGCGCGGACAGCGTGGACAGCAGGGTGAGCAGGGCGAACAGGGACAGGACCAGCCAGGCCAGGGTCAGCAACCTGGCGAAGGTCAGGGCATGTCACCGCAGGAATTCGCCGATGCCATGCGCGGCCTGCAACAGGGTCAGGGCACGCTGCGGCAGGACCTGGAAAGCCTCATGCAGGGACTTGAGGGGCTCGGCATTCAACCTGGAGAAGGCTTTGGCGAAGCCGGCGAAGCCATGGGAGAAGCCGAAGGCGCGCTTGGCGAAGGCGAAGGCGAACAGGCCGTCGGTGAGCAGGGCCGCGCGTTGGAAGCACTACGGCGCGGCGCGCAGGACATGATGAACCAGTTGCAGCAGGCTATGCGCGGCGAGCAGGGCGGGGGCGATCAGGGGTATCGGCAGGGCAACAACGGACGCGACCCGCTCGGCCGCCCGCAGGCGACCACCGGCCCGGATTTCGGCGATTCTGTCGAAGTCCCCGATGAAATCGACACCCAACGCGCGCGCCGCATTCTCGAAGCAATCCGCAAACGACTCGGCGATGCCCTGAGCCCCGCACTTGAAAAAGAATATCTGGAACGGCTGCTCGATATGCAGTGATCCGCCGTTGGGGCAGATCGTAAGACGCCCTATTTACTCTGAACTGTCAGGCAGCCAGTGCCTCGCCAACGCGCTGGCGCAACTCACTCAGCGTGAATGGCTTGTTCACGACACCCGAGACCGTGCCTTCCAGTTCCACTGCGCGCTCACGCTGATCCGCATAACCGGTCATCAGAAGCAGCCGGAGACCGGGAAACGCGTCGGCCACGGCACGCGCCATCTCGATACCGTCCATCGCCGGCATACGGATATCCGACAAGACAAGATCGTAATTTCCTGCCGTGGCATTGATCTTCTCAAGCCCCTCAAGGCCGTCACCCGCCGTTTCCACGGTATGACCGGCGGCACTCAATGCGCGGGCGGTAAAATTACGGACGGACTCATCGTCCTCGACGATCAAAAGCTTAGCCATGGCCTGTTTTCGCCCCATCCGATTACGCTTCGGTAAACGAGCCAGCCTTCACTTGTCTAAAATATCGCCGCTCAGGCATCGCCCTTGACGACACCGACAAAAGGCAGCTCGCGGAAGGCATGGGCCACGTCCATTCCATAACCGACCACGAAATAGTCGGGACATTCGAAGCCAACGAATTCGGCATCGACCTCCGTCTGCCGCCGCGAATGCTTGTCGAGCAGCACCGCGATGGAAACAGACTTTGCGCCCCGCGAGAGCATCAGTTCCCGGGTGTGCTTCAGGGTTTTGCCCGATTCCAGAATATCGTCGATGAGCAGCACGTCGCGGCCGCTGACATCGTTGTCGATGTCACGCAGCACCTTGATCTCGCCGCTTTCGGTGCCGGCGCCATAACTGGAGATCATGATGAACTCCACTTCCGGCGAAATGCCGACATCGTGCATGGCGCGGATCAGGTCTGCCGCAAAGATAAACGACCCTTTGAGTACGGAAATGACCAGAAGATCGTCATACTCGCGCGAAGCGATGTCCTTGGCGAGTTCCAGATTGCGCCTGGCGATGGTCGAGGCAGAAAACAAAACCTCGATTTCCTTGCCGCGAACAACAGGCATGGGTGGCGAACTCCTGTCAGGGCACTTCCGGGAGCACTTGCTGTCCGGAACGCGTAAACCAGATGACCTACGACGTGTGAAACGTCACAGAGACGGACTTGACCCCTTCCCTAGGCGCGACAAGCCGGCTGGAGAAGGGAAAGCGCGCGCCAGGACCGAGATGCTGGTCGTTTGTCCCCAAAAAATAGCGTGTTGTCGAGCCGTTTTCCGTCAGAACGTTGATCGAGATCGGCGGCAGCGCAACAAGCCCATCGCCACCGTTGAGCGCAGCACCGTCGACGATGAGCAGGGCATTGCCCCCCTGCCGCTCCACCCGCGATGTGACATCGACAAGCCGGAGGACCTGTTTCGGGTTTTCGGCCCCGGAAACATCCATGCCCCGAACAAGGCTGTGGCCGCCGGATATCCAGAAAGCCCCTGCCGTGATCACCGCTCCGAACGCCCAGAACAGCGGTCCTGCACGAGGAGATTTCACGGGCTGGATGCGACGTCCCGGTTTCAGCATGTCGAGGCCTGTAAGCGCCTTTTCCACCGCCGGTGCCGATCCCGCAGCCGGGGCGACTCCTCCAGCAGACACGACCGTCTCGAAGTCTGCATCCACTGCATTGCACGCCTCGATGGTCCGGGATTGCGCCGTGCGCACCCGGTCAGGCATCATGATTTCGCCCGAAACGGGGCGTGCGCTGTCAGAGTGCCTCATGCAGGCAGACTGTCCTTTCGTGATCCACCGTTCCGGGGTACATGGACATCACGCATATCAAGCAAGAGTTAACTTGCTATTAACCATGCGGGTTGATGGTCTGGCAGCATGCGTCCAGGCAGCGTCCGCCACTCACAGAACGCAGGTTCCTCGTGATTCGATTTGAAAATGTCGGCCACAGATATGGGATGGGTCCGGAGATCCTCCGCGATGTCTCTTTCCATTTGCCCGAGCGTTCGTTTCAGTTTCTGAGCGGCCCCTCGGGTGCGGGCAAGACAACACTGCTGCGCCTGCTCTTCATGTCACTCAAGCCGACACGCGGCCTGATCACGATTTTCGGCAAGGACCGCTCTGCGATCACACGTACGGAGCTGCCGCTCCTGCGCCGGAACATCGGTGTCGTGTTTCAGGATTTCCGCCTGCTCGACCATCTCACGACCTACGAGAATGTCGCACTCCCGCTGCGCGTGCGCGGCCGTGACGAAGCCACCTATCGCAGCGACGTGATCGAATTATTGAAATGGGTCGGGCTCGGAGAGCGCATGCATGTTCTGCCCCCCATTCTCTCGGGCGGCGAGAAGCAGCGCGCAGCCATCGCCCGCGCGCTCATAGAGCAGCCGCGCATTCTTCTCGCAGATGAGCCGACAGGCAATGTCGATCCGCAGCTTGCCCGTCGCCTGTTGCGCCTGCTCATCGAACTGAACCGGCTTGGCACCGCCGTTGTCATCGCCACCCACGATCTCGGCCTGATGGACCAGGTGGATGCGCGCCGCATGGTGTTGTCCGGCGGGAGGCTGGAAATCTATGACTGAAACCAGGCGCCTCCTGAAAAATCTCGGCGCACGTCTCAGCTCAGGCGCGCGCGATGCTGTCTCACGCAAACAGATGCCCATCGTCCCGCCGGACAATGTGGCTGGCCGCGCCATGGTTCTGGTCATCGCCATCATGACCTTCCTGTCCTGCCTGACTCTGGGCGCAGTAACCCTCGTGCGCGACACGGCTGCAACCTGGCAGACGCAGATCGCCCGCGAAGCGACCATCCAGATCAAGCCCGAGGAAGGGCTCGATATGACCGCCGCCCTCGCCCAGGCTCGCGACATCGCGGCCAGTTATTCCGGCGTGCTCGATGCCAGCATCGTCGATGCGCAGGCCACCGCCCGCCTTCTGGAACCATGGCTCGGCACGGGCCTCGACATCGACAGCCTGCCCGTGCCGCGGCTCGTCATAGTCACCATAGATCCTCTGTCCCGCCCCGACTTTGCCGGCATGCGCGCCGAACTGCAGGAGACCGTCGCCAATGCGACGCTGGACGATCATCGAACCTGGGTTGACCGGCTGGTCGCCATGGCGCGCACAACAGTCACCATCGGCATGTCTGCGCTGGTGCTCATGCTTTCCGCCACCGCCCTGACCGTTATCTTTGCCACCCGCGGCGCCATGGCCGGAAACGGCCACATTATCGAAGTTCTGCATTTCGTCGGAGCGGAAGCGCCCTTCATCGCCTCTCAGTTCCGACGCCACTTCCTGCTGGCGGGCATGAAGGGCGCCGCCGCCGGCGGGATCGGAGCGATCCTCGTTTTCATCGGTTTCTACTGGTGGTCTTCCCGCAATATGGCAACGCCTGAAGCCGATCAGGCCACCGCCCTGTTCGGCAACTTCGCCATAGGTCCCTCGGGGTATATCGGGGTTGGTGCCATCGTCATCGTCATTGCCGTACTGACGGCAGCGACCACGCATGTCACCGTTCTATCCTATCTGAAGAGCGTCGACAGCACCCACCCCGACAGCATGTAACGATACAGAAACGGCTATTGTCTTGTTCACCAACGGCCCGCCGACTATCCATTGCCGTAATTTACGGCTAACCATCGCACCATGAAGCAAGAGCGCCAGCATGGCCTCGACGGCCCGGGAAAGCCTCCGCGACGCGGCAGGCGCTTTGGCATGCGCCGTCTGGCCAGGCTTTCATTGCTGGTGTGTGTTGTCGGAGCCTTCATCTTCATTGCCGGCTTCGGGTTATTTGCCGATCATATCGGCCACCTTTCAGCCCCGCGTGATGTCGACGATGCCGACGGCATCATCGTGCTGACAGGAGGTCAATCGCGCATCGACGCCGCCGTGAACCTGCTCAAGGCTGGTAAAGGAAAACGGCTATTGATAAGCGGCGTGAATCCCGTCGCGCGGGCCGACGACCTCCGCATCGCGACCGGCAGCGAGGCGGCCCTTTTCGACTGTTGCGTCGATATCGATCATGCCGCACTCGACACGATCGGAAATGCCGAGGAAAGCGCCAAATGGGTGCAGGCAAACGCCTATGACAGCATCATCCTCGTGACCAACAACTATCACATGCCGCGCAGCCTTCTCGAGATGCAGCGCCTTCTGCCGAACTCAAAAGTCTACCCTTATCCCGTGGTCAACACACCGCTCGACAATGGCGCATGGCTTGCAAAACCCGACGCGCTCCGGGTACTCGCAACCGAGTATGCGAAATATGTCGGCGCGCTCGTTCGCGAGGTTATCCCGCTTCCCCGCAACACTGGCATCAACGGTCCTGCGGAGCTTACGAAAGCAAGCGCACACAGCGACTGATCCCTCCGCAGCTTTGCCTCGGCGTCCGGTTCATGTAAGAGCCTCGCAAGACACCCAACGGGCCAGGTTCATGCTCTATATTCGCTCCGCCGTTTTCAATGCCGTCTTCTATCTGAACCTCATCCTTCAGATGCTGTTCTGGACACCGGTTTTCTTTCTTCTGCCGCGCAAGAAGGCCTGGTTCGTGCCAAAATTCTGGGCCGCGTCCAGCCTGTGGCTGCAAAGGGTGATCACGGGTGCCCGCTCGGAGATAACGGGCCTGGAAAATCTGCCAGACGGACCCTGTATCATTGCCCCGAAGCATCAGTCGTTCTGGGATACGATCGCCTTTCTGCCGAACATTCCCGACGCGCTCTACATTCTGAAACGCGAACTGGTCTGGATTCCGTTTTTCGGCTGGTATGTGGCCAAGATGCGCATGATTCCGATCGATCGCGGCAGCCGCACCAAAGCGCTGAAACAGGCCGTGAAATCGGCGCATGAACTGATGAAGAACAACCGGCAGCTCATCATCTATCCGGAAGGCACGCGCCGCCCGCCGGGTGCCGAGCCGGCCTACAAATACGGCATCGTCGAACTCTATGCCCAGCTTGGTGTTCCTGTGGTTCCGGTTGCACACGCCGCAGGACTCTTCTGGCCCCGGCGCAAGTTCCTGCGTCATCCAGGCGTCATTCGCGCCCGCTTCCTGCCGCCCATCGAACCGGGCCTCTCCCGCGAAGAATTTCAGAAGCGACTGGTCAGCGAAACCGAGGCCGCCTGCGACGAGATGCTGGTGGAAGCCGCAACCTCATCCAACCCGCCTCCCCTTCCCGAGACCGCCCGCAGGCGCCTGAGAGAGCTGGGCGTCCTGCAAGGCTAAGGCAGAAACCCGGGTCACTTAAAGGGCATTGTCCGTCTGGCCAATGCGCGCGGCCACGGTTTCCAGCCAGTGATCGCGGATGCCGAGTGCTTTCAGGTGTTCCACGGTGTTGCGCACATAGTCCACATTCGGGCCCGATTGCCCGACCGATGCGCTGACCTGCCGCGCGGCATGATCGACATCGAGGCTGCCCGCATACTGGCCGTGACTACGGTCGACCACATAGGTCAGCGCCGTTACCGAAGCACCGTCTTCCAGACGGATTCCGACGCGGCGTTCCAGATAGACATTCGTGACGAGTTCCCGTTCGCGCAGATAGTCGACCACTTCCGTTTCAAGTTCGCCCGGCACACGAAAAGCGAGGCCAAGGCACGACCCGCCCCGATCAAGCCCCAGCACCAGACCCGGCCGATCCGGCGTCCCACGATGCACATGCGAGTGGATACACAGAGCGCGGCGATAGCCATATAGTCTGGCTTTGCGGGTCTCCACATGCGCAAAACCCGGCCGCCACATCAGCGATCCATAGCCAAAGACCCAAAAATCGTCCATATCGCCTGCCCAATGCTTGAAAGGGTGTTGCCGTCTCGCCATCACTGGAGGCGAACGGGTTAACCGGAGGACATCATGCCGTCAAGAAAACGCGCCAGACGCAGTTTCAGCCGCCGTTTCTTTCTCTTCGCGCTTTTCATCGTTTTGGTGATCCTTGCCTATACGGGCGCCTGGTTCTACGCCGCCGACACGCTGGAACAGCGCACGATCACTGCGATCGAAGACCTGAACGCCGGACACCAGCGCGCCAATTGCGAGGAGCCGACAGCCCGCGGCTATCCTTTCCGCATAGGCCTGTTCTGCCGCAGCGTCTTTTATGAGGATGCAGAAAACGGCGTGTCCGTAAGCGCCGGCGCGTTCCGTTCTGCCGCACAGGTCTATCAGCCAATGCGCACGGTGGGCGAGCTGGACGCGCCTGCCCGCATCGCAACGCCCTATCTTCCCGCCATTGAAGCCGACTGGGAGAACATGCGCATCAGCGCACGCCTCACGGCCAGCCTGCCGGAACGTCTGTCCAGTGAAGCAAAGAACGTTGTTCTGACGCTTGATGATGACAACCGTCAGCCCATAGCCCGCGCTGGCAACATTCAGGCCCACACGCGTCAAAACGGGACTGATCTGGACCTCGCCCTGATTGCGCAGGCCCTAACCATCGATCCGGGGCTCACAAACGGCACCGCGATACCGGCCATCGACGGTGAATTGCTCGTCACTCTGGATGATGGTGTGGCACTGGCCAGCACCAGCGTGCCGGAACTGCGCGGCCGTTCGGGCACCGTTGAAAACCTTAACCTCAAGATCGCAGGCGGAAATGCGGGCCTCACCGTCAAGGGGCCGATCAGGATAGACGAAAACGGCCTGATCGATGCCGAACTGCGCGTGACGGTCAACGAGCCTCAGAGAATCGCGCAGCTTGTCGGCCAGATCGTGCCTGACAAGCGCGATGAGATCGCCGGAATCACGGCCGGGCTCGCCAATCTCGGTGCGGCACCGACCCTGCCGGTGAACATCCGCCAGGGTCGCGTCTTCGTCGGCTTCCTGCCACTCGGGAGCATTCCGCCCGTAAGATGAGGCTTACGGCTTTTCGGGGTGCGCAAGCGCGTGTCGGCCAAAGTCCGGCACGTCGATGTCCTGACCTGCCTCGATGATGGACCGCCGGATCGCCCGTGTCCGGGTGAACATTTCGAAGAGCTTCTCCCCGTCGCCCCACCGGATTGCACGCTGGAGAGCCGAGAGGTCTTCGGAAAAACGGGCCAGCATCTCCAGGATCGCATCGCTGTTGTGCAGGCACACATCGCGCCACATCGTCGGGTCGGAGGCTGCCAGACGTGTGAAATCGCGGAAACCGGAGGCCGAGTATTTGATGACTTCCGACTTCGTGACCGCCTCCAGATCGTCCGCCGTACCCACGATGTTGTAGGCGATGATATGCGGCAGATGCGAAACGATGGCCAGCACCATGTCATGATGTTCAGGATCCATCCGGTCCACCATCGCGCCACAGCCTTCCCAGAAGGCTGACAGACGCGCCAGCGCGTCCACATCCGTATCCGGCAGCGGCGTCAGAATGCACCAGCGCCCCTCGAACAGATCCGCAAAACCGGCATCCGGACCGGAATCTTCGGTACCCGCGATCGGGTGCCCCGGGATGAAATGTACGCTGTCAGGCAGATGCGGTTGCATCTGCGCAATCACCGACGCCTTGGTCGAGCCGACATCCGTGACAATCGCCCCCGGTTTCAATCCCGCGGCTATGACCTTTGCGACCGCGCCCGAGGCACCGACGGGAACCGAGACGATAACCAGATCGGCGTCCCGCACAGCTTCGGCCGCATCCTGCTCGTAGACATCGCCCAGCCCAAGTTCGCGGGCTCTGGCCAGCGTCTTCTCACTGCGACTTGAAATGGCAATGGTGGTCGCAAGACCGCCATGCCTGACGGCCCGCGCAAGCGACGAACCGATCAGGCCGATGCCGACCAGCGCGACCTTGTCAAAAAGTGGTTCAGGCACAACTCAGCTTTCCATGAATTCCTTGAGCGCGGCAACGACGCCGCGATTGGCCTCTTCGGGGCCGACAGTCAGACGCAGCGCGTTGGGGAAGCCATAGGGCACAACCCGGCGCAGCACATAACCGCGCGTCCCAAGGAAGGCGTCCGCATCCGCTGCCGACTTGCCGCCATTCTCGGGAAAATGGATCAGCAGGAAATTGCCGACGCTGGGCGTGACCCTCAGGCCGAGCTTGCCAAGCTCCTCGACCAACCAGGCACTCCAGGTCTCGTTGTGCGCAACGGCCCGTTCCACATGCGCCTTGTCGCGGATCGCCGCCGCACCCGCCTCGATGGCCAGCGCATTGACATTGAAGGGACCGCGCACGCGGTTCACCGCATCCACCACATGCGCCGGTGCATACATCCAGCCGATGCGCAGCGCCGCCATGCCGTGGATTTTGGAGAAGGTCCGCGTCATCACGACGTTTTCGCTCGAAGAGACGAGTTCGATACCGGATTCGTAATCGTTGCGGCGCACATATTCGGCGTAGGCAGCATCCAGCACCAGAAGCGCCGTCTTCGGCAGGCCTGCCTGCAGGCGGCGCACTTCGTCCACCGGAATGTAAGTGCCAGTCGGATTGTTCGGGTTGGCAAGGAACACGATGCGCGTTTTTTCCGTCACCGCCGCAAGGATTGCGTCGACATCCGCACGCTCCTTGTCTTCCTTCACCACCACCGGCGTGCCACCGGCCGCCAGCGTCTGGATGCGGTAGACAAGAAACCCGTGCTCGGTGAAAATCGCCTCGTCGCCGGGCTTGATATAGGTCTGCGCGAGCAGGCCAAGAAGCTCATCGGACCCGTTGGAGCAAAGAATATTGGCCGGGTTCAGCCCATGCGTCTCCGCAATGGCATTGCGCAGTTTGGTTGCCGATCCGTCCGGATAAAGCTCCAGATGCCCCATCGCTTTGGAAATCGCCTCGACAGCCGCGGGCGAGGGCCCGAGCGGAGATTCGTTCGAGGAGAGCTTCCACACCTTCGTCGCACCTGGCGCGCTCTCGCGGCCGGGCACATAGGCGGCGATATCCATGACACCGGGCTTCGGTTCGGGACGGACGGACGTACTCATTGAATGGTCCTGTTTTTGGGAAACGGTTAGTCGGATCCTCGACCCTGCGGAGAAAATCCGTCCGTTGCTTTAGCCCATGACAGCGATTGACGCAAAGAAAACACCATCCTAAATAAAGACCTTCACTCGTGGTGATTTGGCCGGTCGGCTTGCAGCCACGTAAAACAATTCGCTAAAAGGCCGTGCGAAGCAGAATTTGCTGAGACCGGTCGCGATTTCGCCACCGGTCTTTTTTGTTGGAGCAAAACAATGCCGATCAAGATCCCCGACCAGCTTCCCGCCCGCGATGTTCTCGTGCGTGAAGGTGTGTCCGTGATGGACGAGCAGACAGCGCTGCGGCAGGACGTCCGCCCACTACAGATCGGGCTCCTCAACCTCATGCCCAACAAAATCCGCACCGAAACCCAGTTTGCCCGGCTGATCGGCGCTTCGCCCCTTCAGGTGGAACTGACCCTCGTGCGTATCGGCAACCACCGTGCCAAGAACACGCCGGAAGAACACCTGATATCCTTCTACCAGACCTGGGAGGAAGTGCGTGACCGCAAGTTCGACGGCTTCATCATCACCGGTGCGCCGATTGAGCTTCTCCCGTTCGAGGACGTCACCTACTGGAGGGAACTGGAGCAGATTCTGGACTGGACGCTGACCAACGTCCACTCATCCTTTTATATCTGCTGGGGTGCCATGGCGGCTGCCTGGCATTTCCACCGCATTCCCAAATACACGCTCGAGAAGAAGGCTTTTGGCGTCTTCAGGCACCGCAACAATGCGCCCGCCTCTCCCTTCCTCGCCGGCTTCTCAGACGATTTCGCCATCCCCGTCTCGCGCTGGACCGAGGTCCGCTCTGCCGACATTCCCGCCGACAAAGGCCTCCAGGTGCTCATGGAATCGGACGTTACCGGCCCCTGCCTTTTGACGGAAGAGACAGGCAACCGGCTCTATATGTTCAACCACATCGAATACGATTCCACCTCGCTCAAGGAGGAATATGACCGCGATGTTGCCACGGGGACCGAGGTTGCCGTACCGCACGGCTACTACCCGGACAACGATCCCAGCCGCCCGCCTCTCAACCGCTGGCGCTCACACGCGCACCTGCTCTTCGGCAACTGGATAAATCAGGTCTATCAGTCGACGCCTTATGAGCTTGAACAAATCGGTCAGCGCTAGTAGACGCACATCCGCTCCTTTCGCCAGGCATGTTGCCAAACGCCCGAGAAGAATAGCGGGTCGAAAAAGAGTGTCAGTTCGAAACACAGCTTATTATTGCATAAAATAAAAATACACTAAAAATTATATAGAAGTGATTTTGTTTACGTTTTTTTAGAAGCTCTTAATTTTGACAGTGGATTCCAAACGATGCGCAAGTTTTTCATTCCAGCTATATTATTGTTTTCAATTTCACCGACATTGGCGCCTGCAGCCGACCTCTCGGTCCCAAACAGATTAGAGTTGGCATCGCGCGACGGTGAAGTCACCTTCATCGGAGGCGTGGGCTACACATTTCTCCGGGCTGAAGAGATCGTGTACGACTCTGCTGGAAATCGCGTCAGCGCGCTTTTCTGGGAGAGCGAAGCGCCCGTTCTGACTGGGAGTTTGCATGCGCGTTTTGCCGGCCCGTGGACGCTGGCGGCAAGCGCGACAGTGGGCATATCCGGGAAAAGCCGAATGGAGGACTATGACTGGCTCGATGCATCGCCCAGCTATGCCTTCAACGACTGGAGCGATCACTCGATTCACCCCGATACGGAGCTAAACCATTATTTCACGGGCGATATCGCACTCGGGCGTGATTTTGAGATCAGGGATTCGCTGACCCTCAATCTGCATGGTGGTTTCAAATATACAGACGTCAAATGGACTACTTTCGGCGGTTCATTTGTCTACAGCGAAAATGGCTTCCGTGACGATATAGGAAACTTCCGCGACAGTGAGCGTGGCATCTCCTATCAGCAGAAATTTCCGGGCGTCTTCCTGGGGGCAGAAGCCACCGCAAGGCACAAAGGCTGGACCTTCTCCCTCCAGGCGCGCGGGGGCCTCAACTTCAAAGTCGAGGATGAAGACCACCACTGGTCGCGCGACCTGCGTTTCAACAGTGATTTTGGCACCCTGCCGTTCGTTTCTCTCTCCGGGCGGGCAGAATATAACCTCACCAAAAACGCCAATCTGTTTGTCGCCGCAAATTTCGAGCAACATTTCCATAAAATCGGCGATGTGCGGATTTCCGAAATCGCTTCCGGCGCACCGGTTGAGGCATTTCAGGATGGTGGCGGCCTCGAGTTCCGCACCGTCACAATCTCCGGCGGCTTCAAAATGAAGTTCTGAGGTGTTCGGGGCAAGGCAGGCCCCGTCATCCTCATGCTGCAGACAGAATATCGCTTGCCCTATGGTCGGCGTCGACACCGTCGATCAACAGGATCTCGCCGTCTGAGTTGTCGCTGCGCAGGGTCTTGATGGCCTGATAAGCCGGCGAGGCATACCAGGCATCGGCCTTCCCGCGATCTGGAAAGGCGATCACGATCAGGTCGCCCTCCCAGTTTCCTTCCTTCACCTCCGGCAGTGCGCCGTGGATGATAAAATGCCCGCCGAACGGCTCGAGCGTTTCATCGATGCGCTCCAGATATTCGACGATGGCCGGGCCCATGACGACATTGCGAAGATGACCGATGGCGTAGGCTGGCATGCGCGAAGTCCTTCTCTCGAACATTGTTTGAGAGCACATTGCAGCGCCTTCTGAATGAAACCAATTACCCCTGAGGTAAACGCTAACCTCGAAGAAGCGTTTCGGCATCACGGGCGAGTTTGACAGTCAGTTCGCCCGCCGGCATCGGAGCGGCGAGAGGTGCTGCCTGCCCCGCCCAGAGCGGCGAAAAATCGCTCACCCCCGCCTTCTCGGCGGCAGCACGCAATGGCCCCACCGCCGCCGTGGCCAGCGGAAACGCTGGAGCCCTGTCGCTCATCGGCCCCACCTCACTGACGAAGCGGTTCAGGAGACCGCGGGCAGGCCGGCCCGTGAAGACATTGGTCAGAACCGTGCGGTCGTCGCGCGCAAGCGCCAGCGCATCGCGGTGGCCGGGGCTGGTGAGCGCTTCCGGCGATTGCAGATAGGCCGTCCCGACCTGAACGGCGGATGCCCCAAGCATGAAACACGCGGCAACCGCGCGGCCATCCGAGATTCCGCCCGCAGCAACGACCGGCACGGAGACCGCATCGACCACCTGCGGCACCAGCGCCAGTGTGCCGGGCTGTGTGGCAATGTCCGGCTCGAGAAATACGCCTCGATGCCCGCCGGCTTCCGCCCCCTGGGCGATGATCGCGTGGCAGCCATTCTCTTCGAGAAAGCGCGCCTCGGCGACGGTCGTTGCGGAAGCTATGATCTTCGCGCCTGTCGCACGAACGCGCTGCATCAGCGCACCGTCCGGCAGGCCAAAATGGAAGCTCACCACCTCCGGCCGAAATTCTTCCACGATGGCACAGCTTTCTTCGTTGAAAGGATTGCGCCCAGCCCCGGGAGGTGCGGCATCCGGATCGATTCCAAACTCGGAATAATAGGGCCGCAGGCGCTCACGCCACGCCGCTTCCCGCTCCGCATCGGGCGTGGGTGGCACATGGCAGAAGAAATTCAGATTGACCGGCCTGTCGGTGCGCTGACGTATAATGCCCATTTCCGTCCGGATCTTTTCCGGCGTGAGCAGGGCGCAGGGCAGCGCGCCGAGCCCGCCCGCCTCACAGACTGCAATCGCCAGTTCCGATCCGGCAGACCCCGCCATCGGCGCAAGCAGGATCGGAAGCTCAATGCCAAAAAGTTCGGTAATCCGGGTATCCATCGCCATTGGTCAGCACTCCCTTTCCTGATTGCGCCTGAGGGCGCCGACGCGTGTTGCGCCCTGCGGTGAAAGCACCGGCACGAAGACACGACGCGATGCGCGGGCTGTCACCGGCAGCCCCTGGTAGAGACGCTTTTCAGCCTCCACCACCAGAACGCCGGCGAAAATCGGCCAGAAGCGCCGTCCGGCCTGTTCCAGCAATTGATGAAGCCGCAGGACAAAGCGCCGCTCGGAGGGTGGAAAATGCAGGGCGTCGCCCCAGGCCGTCGCGGTAAAGTTCGCTTCCCGCAGCGCCTCGGCCAGCTGCGTGCGGGAATAGGGCCGGCCGGTGCCAAAGGGGGTGTTTTCGAAACGCGCCCACATGCCCCGCCGGTTCGGCACCGCGATCACAAGGCGGCCACCGGGCGCAAGAACACGCCATATCTCCAGCAGAGCCTGCTGCGGATTTTCCGTGTGCTCCAGCGCATGAACCATGAGCACCCGGTCAACGGAGGAATCGGGGAGTGGCAGTTCCTCCTCGAACACCAGTGCTGTGGTTGAGGCTTGCCCCGCCGGCCACGGCACCGCCCCCTGCATGGCCGGCATGAAGGCAAATGCGCGCTCCGCATCTGCGCCGAAACGGTCGAGCCAGGGCAATGTGTAGCCAAGGCCTACCAGACGTTCACTGGTGCTCTTCGACCAGATGGACGACAGCGCCATCGCAAGGGAGCGCTCGGCCAGGCGACCAAGCAGGGAAGAATAGAAAGCGCGAAGCGCAACAATGTCCGAAATCATGGCTGCGACGGTACCCCCCTTCCACGACACCGGCAAGAATTGTCCGTGGCAATCAGATGGAGGGAGAGCTTCATCGCACGATCAGAAACGAACGCAGATTTCCATGTTTGCGCAGCAAAATGGCAAGGTCGACCGACCGCCGGCGCATATGCGCCGCAAGCCAAGGGCGCGGATGCGCCCGCCCGGCGCTTGAGGGAAAGAAAGACGAAGGGCAATCGGGTTCCCCCGATTGCCATGGAGAATTGTCGCACCCGGCGTGACAAGCCGCCGCCCTCGCCCTATCGTCCAGCCGACAACGGAGAGATTCATGGCCTTGAAGATCGAGCAGTTTATGTGCCGGAGCGACAATTTCGGCATTCTGGTCCATGACACGGAGACGGGCGAGA
The DNA here is from genome assembly GCF_019891355.1 of Nitratireductor rhodophyticola. NCBI lineage: Bacteria > Pseudomonadati > Pseudomonadota > Alphaproteobacteria > Hyphomicrobiales > Phyllobacteriaceae > Nitratireductor > Nitratireductor rhodophyticola. Next base: position 85,683 of record NZ_JAHSSF010000003.1, read on the forward strand.
CAGCCCTCATCGACGCGCCGGAAGAACGCGCCATCCTGTCCGCCGTCGAGCGGACTGGCTGGCGCCCGACAATGATCCTCACCACCCATCATCACCCGGACCATGTGGAGGCGAACCTCGCCCTCAAGGAGCGCTTTGGCCTCACCATCACGGGTCCGGCGGCGGAAGCCGATCGCATTCCCGGCATAGATCGCACGGTGAGCGAAGGCGACACGGTTTCGGTCGGGAAACAGGGCGCGACGGTGATCGAGACACCGGGACATACGGCTGGACATGTGAGTTATCACTTCGCCGAAGCTGGCATCGTGTTTACTGCCGACACGCTGTTTGCGCTCGGCTGTGGCCGCCTTTTCGAGTGCAAACCGCCCGTCATGCTCGCTTCACTGAAGAAGCTCGCCGCACTCCCCCTGGAAACGATCGTCTATTGCGGCCATGAATATACGGAAACCAATGCCCGCTTCGCCCTGACCGTTGACCCGACCAACTCGGCACTCAGGGAGCGCGCAAAGGAAATTTCCCGTCTTCGCAGCGAAGGCAGGCCCACACTGCCGACCACCGTCGGCAGGGAGATGGCCACCAATCCGTTCCTGCGCTGGCACGACCCGGTAATCCGCCGCAATCTCGGTATGGAAGATGCGAGCGACGAGGCCGTCTTCGCCGAAATCAGGAAGCGCAAGGATATTTCCTGATTCTACGATGCCGCATCTGCCTCATGCCTGCGCGGCTTCAGGATCATGTTCTTAGCCGCAAGTGCCGCACCGAAGGTAATCAGGAGACAGGCAGCGATGATGTTTGTGGTCGGCTCGGCAGCACCGGCGGCAATCAGGATCAGCGTCGAAAGGAGCGGTGCGGCGTAGCTTGCTGCACCCAGAACCTGAATGTTACCGCGCTTGACCCCGTAATCCCATGCATAAAACGCCGCACCAACCGGCATGAGACCGAGGCCGAGAACGTTGAGCCATTCAGCCGTGGAGACCGGCCACACGGTCTCCTCCAGTCCCACATGGCAAAGCGCTGAAAGGATCGCCGTTGCCGCGCAGAACCAGGTGACAATGCTGGTTGGCACAGCCTGAAACCGCCGCGACAGAAGCGAATAGCCGGACCAGAACAGGGCACAGGCTCCCGCCGCCGCGTAGCCCAGTGCATAGCGGCTTTCAAAACTGAACCCGCCACCCTTGGTGATGATCAGCGCCGTTCCGGCGAGCCCCAGAAGCGCGCCCGCAATGTGGTGCCAGCCGAGCCTTTCTCCCGGCATTAGCGCGGAGCCCAGCACGATCAGCAGAGGCCAGAGATAGGCAATCAGGCTTGCTTCCACCGCCGGCGCGTTGCGCAGCGCCGTGAAGTAGAAGAAGTGGTACCCGAAGAGCCCGGCGATACCGATGAGCCAGACCACGGGCGGCACAGGCTCCGCTGGCCCGGCTGGCGGCGCTGCAATCCGCATGCCAAGACCGATCAGGGTTGCCACCGAAAAGGAAAGGGCGGAAAGAAGAAATGGCGGGACCGCCCCTGAACCCGCGGTGAAAAGCGCCAGAAGCGCCCACATGATGACAGCCGTAAACCCGATCAGCGTGGCACGTGCCAATATCCCCTCCCCGTGCGAAACGCCTTAATCGACCGGCCGGCCCTCAATATGGACCGTGCCAATCTTGGTTCCGATCCGCGCCTGGACGGGCGTGTGATGACCGCGCGTGCCAAGCGGTTTGAAAGCAACCAATATACGAGCCCTGTCCCGCAGGAAAGCGATTGTGGAACGCCCCTTTCGATAACCCGACACCGGAATGAAACGCGCCTTGCAGGTCACAAGGTCCCTGCCAATGTGTTCGCCCTTCGCAGCCGGCGAAAACACGATGTCAGCCCGCATCTCACCGTCGAAAACCCTGAACCGGCGATTGCAGACATCCGCCGCGTTTCGCGCCGGCGAAAGAAGCGCGGACAGGGGGTCGAGAGCACCCGCAAGGTCTTCTTTCGACACGACGATCCAGTCCTTGCCGCGTTTCTTCGGCTTCGGTGTTATGACCGTTTCGGCAACCTGCCCCCTGCTGTAGCGGATTGACGTCGTCTCCCGCTTCTTGCCGCTGACATAGGCCAGCTCGTAGGAAGACGGCACGACGGACCGCCCGGAAAGCCTGCCTTTGGAACTCACCGTCCCATCTGTCCTGTCAAAGAGACGGGCCACACCCGCGCTGGCAAAACGACCCGACACCTCGAAACGGCTCTCTTCGAGCCGGCTCGTGAAATCCGCCTTTCCAATGGGAATGCCAAACAGCGACGCACTGTAGCGAAAGCGATGAGTCTCGCTCTCCGCGCGGGCACTTCCCGCCAAAGCCAGCAGGGCGATTGCGAGGAAAAATCGAGCAACTGCACACCGCATCACGAGCCGTGCCCTCCAGCACGCCGATAAACCGGCGCGTCCCTCCCCTTGCCTAAAGAAGAATAATAAGGCAAATCTTTGGAAAAGGGCCATGGAGATTGTCCGAACCGCGTCGCAGGGTGCTTGACCCACACGCCAAATATCTCTATGGAACGGCAACTTTTTCCATAAGGCCGCTAACAACCGACCGCGCGCCGCCAGTTTCAGGTGCGGCAGTTGGGTATGGACGGGCCAAGACGATGAAGGTTTGAAAAATGTCCCGCGCCTGCGAACTGACCGGCAAAGCCGTAATGACCGGCAACAATGTGAGCCACGCGAACAACAAGACGCGTCGTCGCTTTCTGCCCAACCTGTGCCACGTGACGCTTCAGTCCGAGGCTCTCGGCCAGAACGTGCGCCTGCGCGTTTCCGCCAATGCTCTGCGCACGGTGGAGCACCGCGGCGGTCTCGACGCGTTTCTCGTCAAGGCGAAGGCCAACGAGCTTTCCCAGCGCGCTCGTCTGCTCAAGAAGCAGGTCGAGAAGAAGATCGCTGAGCAGGCCGCGGCCTGAGGCCTCTGCCGCGGCACGGCTGCGGCCCGGCAATAAAATTCATCGGCCCGCCATGGCCGCGCAGTTCGGGAATGGGCTTCTGCCTGACTGACAATGCGCTGATGGCGGGCTTTCTGGTTCCATCACCCAGGATAAAAAAATGAATCGTCTTTATGCGATCTGGCCCTTCATGGCCGCCATGGCGTTGATCGTCACCGCCTCCAATTTTCTCGTCCAGTATCCGTTTCAGCATTTCGGCCTCGGCGATCTGCTCACCTGGGGTGCGTTTACCTATCCCGTAGCGTTTCTCGTCAACGATCTGACGAACCGCCGCTTCGGCCCCGCTGCCGCCCGGCGCGTGGTTTTGTCCGGTTTTCTGCTTGCGGTGGTTCTTTCGATCTGGCTCGCAAGCCCGCGCATTGCCATCGCCTCCGGCGCCGCGTTTCTCTTTGCGCAATTGCTTGACGTGGCCGTGTTCGACCGGCTTCGCGGCAGCGCCTGGTGGCGCGCACCGCTGATCTCGACGCTGATCGGCTCCGTGCTCGACACAGCGCTCTTCTTCTCGCTGGCCTTTGCTGCCCGCTTCGCCTTTCTCGACACGGCCTTCGGCCTGGAGGATGGCTCGCTTGCCTTCCCCGTATCGCTGTTCGGCACAGACATCGATGCACCGCTCTGGCTTTCGCTGGCGCTCGGCGATTTTGTGGTGAAGATACTGATCGGCCTTGCGATGCTCGCGCCCTATGGCGCGCTTCTGGCCCTGCTGCGGCCAGGGCCCGCCCTTAACCAGCGATAGCGCTTAGCCCTCGGCCAGCTTTGTCAGGAGGCGCAGGAAGGTTGCCGTCTCACGTGGTGTGAGGGGAGCGAGCGTTTCTTCACTCACCTCCAGCGCCTCCGGAAGCAGCGTTTCAATCAGGTTCCGGCCCTCGTCACTCAGGCTCACGACAAGCCGCCGCCGGTCACGCCCATGGGGCTCGAGCACCACCAGGTCACGCGCCTTCAACCGGTCGATCACCCCTTTGATCGTTGCCGCATCCATGGCCACGAGCTGGCCAAGCTGGTTCTGCGAGGTGGCGCCCACCTCATGCAGCTTGGCAAGAGCCGCAAACTGCGGCGGCGTAAGATCGCTGATACGGGAAGCAAAAATCGCCAGATGGCGCTGGTTGGCCTTGCGCAGTATAAAGCCAACCTGCTCGCTCAGATCATAGGCATCGGCGGACTTGCCGCCGGCCAGAACCCTGAGTCTGCCCTGTTCCGCACTCATCTGAGACCGTCCTCGCCTTTCACGTCTTCGGCTTTCAAGCCGCCCATGCGCGCATGGATACGCGGTCCGCAGGCCATGGCAAGCACAAACAGAATCTCGTCCGGGCGCGGGCCATCCGGCATCCCCACTTCCATCGCATCGAAATGGCTGCGCACATAGGCTGCGTTGATGTGCCCGAGCGGAATGTCGATGCGCGCGCCGAAGGCCCCCACTTTCTTCGAAGAGGGGACTATCGCCTTTGAATCGCCAAGCCGCTCACGCATCGCATACCCGCCCGGCACGTGCCAAAGCGCACCGTGCTCCAGCTCTCCGTCAGTGCCGACGATCGCGCCCTTGCCGAAACCGTCGATCACGGAAATATCTCCCCCAAGTGCCGCAATCAGCCGATCCGTCATATCAAGACCGAGAGGTTTCAAATCCTCCATTGCGCTTTCAAGCTCTTCTACATATCCGCCCGCAAAAGGGTTTTTGACCAGCGCGAGAGCCGCCGCCCGGCGGCGAGGCCCAGCCGGAGCAGGACCGCCCTCATGGAAGATTTCTTCGGTGACAAGCGCAATCTTGCGCAAGGTGAATTCAGGCATGGATGGAACCTTTTTGTGCAACAGAATGAGCAGGAGCGGTCGAATGCGCCGGAATTTCCAGCGCGATTGAGCCGCATTCGCGGGTTTCTCTCTCTAAAAACAGGGCAGCCGCCTCAATAAGGCCACGCTCACGCATGGCCGACGCGGTGGCAAGTCCCCTGTCGAGGGCAAGCGCAACATCGGCAGGGGAAAGCAGCCCCACCGCCTGCGTCACTAGACGACCGCGCAGATCGCTGTCCGGATCAATCTCGTTTGCAGGGACACGCTTCACGGCCGGATGCCCCGGCAGATCTATGTCATTGGCGATCAGCGTCGCCGCCACGTCTGCCGCCGCCGCCGAGCAGGCAAGAACCGTCACCGCATCAGCGATGCCGAGCGAATGACTGCGACCGCGCCAGCCACTGGTCGCAATGCCGCGAACCGGATCGGCCGTGCTCAACGAAATCCTGTCCGCCAGGCCATGGCCCGTGCCGGCGATGGCAATGTCCAGGCTCTCGCCATCCGCCAAATGGACGGCAATGTCGCCGCCATTGTTCACATAGGCACGCGTTATCGCGCGGTCTTTCACAAGTGCCGCAAGAACTTCATCGCCCACACTGCCGGCCACTGCCGCCATGGGCGTAACGAAAGCGGGCACATGCGCATGCACCGCCTCTTCCATCCGCCGCGCAGTGGAGCCGGAAAAGCGCCGGGCCCTCGCACCGGCAGGGCTACGCAGTGCGGGCAGTTCCGCCACCAGCTCTTCAAGGATCGTCTCAAACCGTGCCACGGCCTGCCGATAGGCCAAAAGCCGCTCCCGCTCCTCGCCAAAAGCCTCGACGATCAGATCGATGGGCCCATGGTTCAGATGCAGGCGCCGGCCATCGGCAAGCCAGCTGGCGGTTGCACCACTCATCGCTTCGGTTCCCGGCGCAATTGCTGAAGCGGTGGCCAGGGATTGGAAACCACAGCCCCCCGCGCCTCACGCGGGTTGAAATATTCGCCACCCTTTTCCAGCACGTCCTCGACGCTGCGGATTTCATCCGCATAGCCACCAAGGCGAATGTAATCTTCACGCCTGAGCGTGAATTCGATGGGCGCGACCAGCGCCGGTGTCGGCACATAGCCAAAGGCATTCTCGGGCGTGCGCATCACATCCACCATGATGGTGATGCCGCCACCCGGCCACACATAGACCGGCGCTCCACCAACCGTGACATAGGTCTTGAGCCCCTGAACCGAGCGCGTCAGATTGACCGGATTCTCCGTCACGCCGGCGCGCAGGCTGCCACCCGCCCCACCCATGAAAAGCACGGTGCACAGCGCCGGCTCGCAATTCTGCTCGATCAGGTCGACCGATTTGCGCAGCCGCTCAGGAAACGGCTTCTTGACCGGCTGCAGCGCCTCATCAAGCTCGTAATAGGCGAACTGCTCGCCCGTGGTAGAAACCATGAGCAGGGAGAGCCCCGGTCGCGCGCCCTTCTTCTCATTGAAGGGACCAAGAATATCGAGTGGATCGTCAATGGTCGTCCCGCCCCATCCGAGCCCCGGTTCCGACACCTTGAAATAACGCCCCGGCGTGGAACGGCGGCCGATGATCTTGATGCCGGTATCCTCCCAGCCAATCACCTTGCCCGCCTGATGCTCGGAGACGACACCGGTAATGTGGTCATCGACCACAACGACCTCGTCCACGAGGCCCTTCCACTGGGTGGCGAACATGCCGATGGTGGCCGAGCCGCAGCCCACCCGCATGCGCTCTTCACGCGTTCCGTCGATCACCGGCGGCTGACCGGCCTGCACGACAACGCTCGCGCCCCCGTCAATGGTCAGTTCCACCGGCTTCTTGTTGCACAGGTCGAGCATCGCCTGGCAGGTCACACGACCCTCCGCCTTCGATCCGCCGGTCAGGTGATGCACCCCGCCGAGCGAGAGCATCTGGCTGCCATATTCGGCGGTGGTGACATGGCCGACCGCCTCTCCATTCGCCCGCACCGTCGCCGCTTCGGGCCCCAGATGCCGGTCCGTATCGATCTTCACCTTCACGCCGCAATAGGAGAAGATGCCCTCCGTCACCACCGTGACGAGATCGACACCCTCCACCTCCTGCGAAACGATGAAGGGGGCAGGCTTGTAATCCGGATAGGTGGTGCCCGCGCCCACCGCGCTCACGAAGCGGCGCTTCGTGTTGACCAATTCGCCATCCCACGGCGCTTCGCCTTCAAAGGGAACAACCGCATCCCCCTCCTCGGCGGCATGTTCAAGGATCGTCACCGGATCACATCGGGTAATGCGCCCGCCGAAATTGCCATAGCGGTCGCAGGCACCCGTGCGCCCCTCGGCGATATAGCACATCACCGGGCAGGCATCGCAGCGCAGCTTTTCGTCCGAAGGCTTCTTCGGCGGCGTGACCTCAAAACGCTCGGTGAGCTCATTCATCACCCGTTCTCCCGTGCCCGGATCGCCGCCAGAATGCGGCTCGGCGTTGCCGGCACTTTCGTAACTTCCACTCCCACCGCATGGCGGATCGCATTAAGGATCGCCGGCGCGGTGGGGATCAGCACATGCTCGCCCAGCCCCTTGGCGCCAAAAGGTCCTTCCGGGTCCGGCACTTCCACCAGAATGGTTTCAATCGGCGGCACATCGCCAATGGTCGGGATCAGATAATCGTGCAGGTTTTCCGTGCGCCCCGGCACATATTCCTCCATCAGCGCAAGGCCAATGCCCTGGGCAATGCCACCCTCGATCTGGCCTTCCACGAGAAGCGGGTTGATGGCACGGCCCACATCATGCGCCGCCGTGATTTTCAGAAGCCGCACTGTGCCGAGCGCGGTATCGACCTCGAGCTCGACTAGCTGCGCGCCATAACCATAGACCGCATAGGGAACACCCTGCCCCTTCTCGTCCAGCGCCGTCGTAGGCGGATCGTAGGTCTCTTCCGCCGAAAACACATAGCCATGCGCGTCGGCCGTGACATCGGAAAGCGCCACGCGCCGGCGCTCCGTCCCCTCGCTGATCACCAGCGCGCCATCCTCCAGCGCAATTCTCGCCCCATCCGAAACATTGGCAAAGCGCAGGATCTTCTCACGCAGGGCACGCCCCGCCTTTTCGGCAGCCTTGCCCGTCACATAGGTCTGGCGTGAGGCCGATGTCTTCCCGGCATCCGGCGTGACACCCGTATCACCGCCCACAAGCTGAAACGCCGAGAGCGGCAGGCCGCTTGCATCGGCGCAGATCTGCGTCACCACCGTGTTGGAGCCCTGCCCGATATCCACCGCGCCCTGATGCAGCATGACCGTACCGGAAGCCGTGATCCCCACACGGATCGTCGAAGGGTTCGGCAGCGCGGTGTTGCCGCAGCCATACCAGCACGACGCGACACCGATGCCCCGCCGCACCCTGCCCTCTCGTGCATTGGCCTCATCTGCCTCGGCCTGCGCCCGCGCCCAGTGCGGCTTCAGCGCCTCGAGACACTCACGGATGCCGACGCCGGAAAGCACCTGCCCGCAGGTGGTGCGATCCCCATCGGCAAGCGCATTCTCGATGCGGAACGCCAGCCGGTCGCGTCCCAGCTTTTCCGCCAGCCGGTCATAGAGCGTTTCCTGCATGATCGTCGCCTGCGGCACACCGAACCCGCGAAACGCGCCCGAAATCGGACCATTGGTGTGAATGGCCCGCCCTGTGGCGCGATAATTCGGCGTGCGATAGGGCCCCGAGGCGTGAACCGGAACGCGGTTCGCCACCGTCGGCCCCCAGCTTGCATAGGCCCCGGTGTTGAAATCCCCTTCAAACACCATGCCGGTGACGCGCCCCGCCTCGTCGGCGGCAATGGAAGCGCGCATCGTTGCCGGGTGCCGCTTGGTGGTGGAGCGCATGGAATCACCGCGCGTATAGACAATCGCCGCCGGTCTCCCGGTCTTGAGCGCCACCAGCCCCACCAGCGGCTGCAAGGAGACATCAAGCTTGGAACCAAAACCGCCGCCCGTCGCCAGCGGCACGATGCGCACCTTCTCCGGCGGCAGACCAAGCACCTTCGCTGTGTCGTCGCGATCCATATAGGGCGCCTGCGTGCAGGCCTTGATGACCAGCATATCGCCATCCATCATCGCATAGCCCGCTTCCGGCTCGATATAGGCATGCTCCACATAGGACGTCTCGACCTTGCCAGAGACTGTGACAAAGGCTTCGGAAAGCGCGCTTTCCGGGTCGCCGCATTCCACGAACCCTCGCGTCAGCTCATTGCCCGCCCGCCCCTCATGCAGATCTGCAAAGCCGTTCTGCCGCGCCTCATCCGGCGTCAGCGCATGGGGCAGTTCCTGCCAGCGGATCGGGAAGGCATCCATGTCGAGTGCCTCGATTGCATCGCGCTCGCCCGCAATCAGCGCCACCGCCTCGCCGCGAAACCGCACGCAGCCCTCGGCCAGCGCCGGTTGATCGGCGAAAGGCGGGATGACGCCGAACCGGTTTTCGCCTGGAATATCGGCTGCCGTGAACACCGCGACGACGCCCGGATGCGCCGCAATGAACGCCTCCGTGTCACCGATTTCGAAATCGGCATGCCAATGCGGCGACCGCACAACCGCGACCGACAGCGCATCGGCAGGTCGCTCATCCGCGCCGAAAATCTCCGTTCCATTGACCTTGCGCTCGCCATCGAGCCTGATCGGCGAGGCGCCAACCGCATGACCCTGCTCCACCATGCTGGCATCGACACCCACGGAGCGGTTTGCGTTCATCACCGCCTCGATGATCTTGCGGTAACCGGTGCAGCGGCAAAGAACCCCGCCCAGCGCATCCTGCACCTCGGTCTCAGACGGTGTCGGGTTTTGCTCCAGAAGTGCCGCCGCGCTCACCAGAACGCCCGGCGTGCAAATCCCGCACTGGGCCGCCCCGTGGCGCAGGAAAGATTCCTGAAGCGCTGAAAGGCTGCCATTTGAAAGCCCCTCCACCGTGCGCACTTTTCTGCCCGAAAGGCCGGCGGCCGGCACGAGGCAGGCGCAGACCACCGCGCCATCCACCATCACCGAACAGGCCCCGCAATCGCCGGCGTCACAGCCGACTTTGGTGCCGGTCAGCCCCAACTCATCGCGCAATACGGACGAAAGCCGCTGTAACGGAGAGACCTCGGTCACGATCGACTTGCCATTGACTTCCAGTGATACGGACAGGCTTTTCCCGCTCATGCCGCCACCTCGCTGTGCCCTGCACCCTGCCAAGCCTGCTCGAGCGCACGGATCACGATCTCCCGCGCCGCCTCGCGCCGATAGGCGGCGGTGCCTCGCACATCATCGATGGGGGAAAGCTCCGGGAACGCGTAGTCCATCACGGTCCGTCGCATCTCCGATCTCTCGATACCCTCAAGCCGCGATTCCAGCCCCGAAAGGCGCTGCGCCACGGCGGAGCATGAACCGACGCTGATGGCGGCTTTCGCGACCCGCCCTCCGTCAGACACAACCCGGGCAGCGGCCATGGCGATGGAAATGACCAGATAGCGCCGCGCGCCCAGCTTGACGAAGCCGGAGGCACCGCGCGTTGCTGCCTTGGGCACCCGGATAGCGGTGAGAAGTTCATCATCCGCCCGCGCGGTCTTGCGATTGCCCAGAATGAAGTTCGCGAGCGGCAGGTGTCGCGCCCCCCTTACCGAGCGCAATTCCACCTCCGCATCCAGAGCCAGAAGCGGCGGAACGCCGTCAGCCGCCGGCGAGGCGTTGCACAGGTTTCCGGCAACCGTCCCCGTGTTCTGGATCTGCACCGAGCCAACCTCCCGGGCCGCCTGTTTGAGCATATCGAAGGCAGGCGGCAGCCCCGCAGCGATCACCGCACTCCAGCTCGTCCGCGCCCCGATCACGAAATGCATCTCGGTCTCTTCAAGACCGCTCAACGCAGATAATCCGTTTATGTCGAGCACATCGCTTTTCAGCGGGCCCGCGCCGAGGGCGGGATAAAAGTCCGTGCCACCGGCAAGTATGGTCCAGCGCTTCGTGCATAAGAGCCCGAGCGCTTCCTCCAGTTCGGTCGGTCTGGCATAGTCCATGCGCAGCCTGCCTTCCCAATTGCGATGTCGTTCCCAGGCCCCTTTTCATGCTCTGTCGGCGGGGCTCAAATTTGTTTGTACACGAATGATACGCTCCTCAGCACGCTTGTCAAAGGGGAACATTCGGTCCACCTTCGCGGCGATTTCGTGCGTGAGGGAGACAGGGCATGGCCGACGAGGCACTGATCGTCATCGATGTGCAGAATGATTTCTGCCCTGGAGGAGCGCTTGCCGTTGAAGACGGCGACGCGGTGGTTCCGGTCATCAACGGGCTGATCGGGCGCTTTGATCATGTGGTGCTGACCCAGGACTGGCACCCGGAAGGCCATTCCAGCTTCGCCTCCTCGCATCAGGGCAAGGCCCCGTTCGAGACGATCGAAATGCCCTATGGCGCGCAGACGCTTTGGCCCGATCACTGCGTGCAGGGCACGAAGGGCGCCGCGTTTCACGAAGGGCTGGCATGGGACAAGGCGGAGCTTGTCATCCGCAAGGGCTTTCGCAGCGCGATCGACAGCTATTCGGCCTTTTTCGAGAACGATCACAGGACACCGACCGGCCTCTCAGGCTATCTGCGCGAACGCGGCATCACCAGGGTGACGCTTGCCGGCCTCGCCACGGATTTCTGCGTAGCCTATTCGGCCATCGATGCGCGCCGTCAGGGTTTTGAGGCCACCGTCATGATGGAAGGCTGCCGCGCCATCGACCTCGGCGGCTCATTGGCTGCGATGACCGCGAAAATGAATGAGGCCGGTGTGACGCTGGCGTGAGTGGTGGGCTTGCTGAGTTAGGAGCCAAGCGCCCTCGCCCTTCGACAAGCTCAGGATGAGGGCTGTTGAGGCGTAGCGCCCTGTCATCATCTCACATGCGGCAGCGCCAAAGTAGCCCTCATCCTGAGCTTGTCGAAGGGCGAGGGCGCCCGGCACCAACGTCCCGGTCACCCCACCCCCACATAACGGTGCACCATCTCGGGATCGTCGCGCAGCCGCTCGACATCCACCGTCTCGCGGTTGCGCCCGTTCTCGATGAACGCGACCCGGTCCGCCACCGGCAGCACCGCATCCACCCGCTGCTCCACGAGAATGGTGGAGACCCCGCGCTCGCGCAGCCCTGCCACCGTCTCGCGGATGCGCGCGATCATGGAGGGCATCAGCCCTTCCGTCGGCTCATCCAGAAGCAGCACCTGCGGCTCCAGACACAGCGCCCGCGCCATGGCCAGCATTTGCTGCTCGCCGCCGGAAAGCGTGCCGGAGCGCTGCTTCAGACGCTCGCGCAACACAGGGAAGAGATCGAGCACACTGTCGCGCGTGGCAGCGCCCTTGCCGCGCGTCATCAGACCGATCTCGATGTTTTCGCCCACCGTCAGCTCGGAAAAGAGCCGACGTCCCTGCGGCACATAGGCGACCCCCGCCTTCGGCACCTCGTGCGGCGCAAGACTGTTCAACTCCACATCGCCAAGCAGAATGCGCCCGGCGGTGGCAGGCACCAGTCCCATGATCGTCTTCAGCGCGGTCGTCTTGCCCGCGCCATTGCGGCCAAGCAGGCAAAGCACCTCGCCCTGCCGCAATTCCAGATCGAAGCCGCGCAGCACCTGCACATGGCCATAGGCGCTGTCGACATGTTCCATTGTCAGGGCAGCCGTCATCTCAACCTCCGAGATAGGCCTGCTGGACGGCCTGGTTCGCGCGGATTTCGGCAGGTGCGCCCTGCGCGAGAATGCGCCCCTGCTCCATCACCGTGATACGCTCGGCAAGCGCCATGACCACGTCCATATTGTGTTCGATAAGAAGCACCGTTGCCTCCTCGCCGATCTGTCGCACCAGCGCGATGAAATTCTCGATCTCGCTGTCGGAAAGGCCCTGCGTCGGTTCATCGAGGATGAGAAGACGCGGCCGAAGCGCCAGCCCCATCGCCACCTCAAGAAGCCTCTGGTGGCCATAGGAGAGATTGCCGGCCACCTTGTCGGCATAGTCCCCAAGCCCGACCTTCTGCAGCGCGTCCATGCCATGCTCGGTCAAGGCGCGAGAGGAAAGCCCCCTCTCATGATCATCGATCAATTGCCGCTGCACCGCCAGCGCCACATTGTCGAAGGCCGTCAGATTGGCAAACACGCTGGTGATCTGAAACGTGTAGGCGATGCCCGCCCGCACCCGCTTGTGAGCGGGCATGAGCGAAATGTCCTTCCCGTCGAAGACGACGCGCCCATCGGTCGGCGCAACACGCCCGCAGATCAGGCTCACAAAGGTCGTCTTGCCGGCCCCGTTCGGCCCGATGATCGCGTGCGTCTCGCCTTCCGGCAGCGAAAAATCCACGCCATCCACCGCACGCAGCCCGCCGAAGGAGCGGCCAAGCCCATGGGTCTCAAGAAGCGGCTTCACGGCAGCCATGGCAACCACCTTTCACGCACCGTACCGATGATGCCTTTGGGGAAAAACAGGATCACGCCGATCAGCACCAGTCCGACCACCATGAGATGCGCGGTGGTGTAGCTCGACGCCGTATCGATGACATAGAACATGAACAGCGTGCCGATCAGAGGCCCGAGCGTCGTCGCCGCCCCGCCGACCAGCACCCACAGCAGCGGCAGGATGGAATACTGGATTGCCGCAAAGCCTGACCCGACATAGCCGAAGAGCACCGCATAGGCCGCACCCGATGCCGCGCAGAAAAGCCCCGAGAGCACCACCGCCATCAGCTTGTTGGCGAAAACGTCATAGCCCAGCATGCGCATGCGCTCCTCGTTTTCGCGGATGGCGATCAGCGAACGTCCATAGGGCGCGCGCACCACAAACAGGATCGCAGCCAGAACGATCGCGAACAGCGAAAGCGCCACGAGATAGCGCGTCGACGGGTCCGAGAGATCGAGCACCCCGCCGGGAAAGCCCAGAACCCGTGTTTCCTGCGGCAGAACGAGCCCCTCCTCGCCGCGCGTATAGGTCGTGAAATAAAGGGTCATCAGGTAGAAGACCTGCGCGAACATCAGCGTCACGATCATGAACGCCACGCCGGTCGTGCGCAGCGCCAGAAAGCCGACCACAAGCGCCACCACCACGCCGGCGGCAAGCCCGGCGCCAAAGGCCGGCCACACGCTCCATTCCAGATGATAGATGGTCAGCCCGGCTCCATAGAGCCCGGCCGCAAAGAACATCGCATGACCAAGGCTGAGCAGGCCCGTATAGCCAAAGGCGAGATTGTAGCCCATGGCGAAGACGGCCAGCACCAGCACCCGCGCAAACACGCCACGATGATATTCCGGCAGGAGGAAGTTGAGTGCCAGCAGCGCGAGAACCACGCCCACATGCAGCGCAATGGATTTTGTCGAAGGGGTCAGTCTGGTCATCGTGCCGCCGCTCCGAACAGGCCCTGCGGGCGGAACACGAGGATCATGGCGACAGCCAGCGTCGCCAGCATTTTGGCAAGTGTCGGCGAGAAGAACATCGAGATGATGCCATCCGACAGGCCGATCAGCACCGCCGCCAAAACCGTGCCGCGCAGCGATCCCAGACCGCCGATGATCACGACAATGAAGGATAGAAGCAGCGGATCGTGTCCCATCAAATAATGCGCCTGCTGGATCGGCACGATCAGCACGGCGGCAACGGCGGCAAGCCCCGCCCCCAGCGCGAACACGCCGGCATAGACGCGCCCGACCGGAATGCCAAAAGCCTGCGCCGTCTCCCGGTCGAACTGTGTGGCGCGCATGACAAGGCCGATCTTCGTGCGCGTCAGCACAAACCATGTCGCCAGCATCATGACGATCGAAAAGCCGATCACGGCCAGCTTGTAGGCCGAATAGCCGAACCATGGCAGTTGCATGCGATAGTGGAACGGCGCCTCCACCGGTCGCGCTTCGGGCCCGTAGAATGTCAGTGCCAATTGCTGGATGATGTAGAGCAGGCCAATCGTGGCGACGATGGTTGCCTCCGGCTCATACTTCAGCCGGCTCAAAACCAGCCGCTCGGCAACAAAGGCGATGGCGGCGACGACGAGCGGGCTCAGCACCAGCGCCACCATGAAACCGATTGCCGGGTGCCCGCCGAACAGCGAGGCAACCCACCAGGCGAGCACCGCGCCCAGCATGTAGAATTCGCCATGGGCGACATTCACCACGCGCATGACACCGAAGACCAGCGAAAGGCCGAGCGCAATCAGCGACAGGACAGCCGCCGTCACCAGCCCTTCAAGCGTAGCGAGGAGAAAATACGGACCGAAGGCCATTCACAAATGCACTTTCATGAAAGGAGCGGAAGGAGAGCGGCCGAGCCATCCCATGGGAAAGCCGCAACGCTGACATCCCCCTCTCCCCGCCTGCGGGGAGAGGGTAAGAGTGAGGGGCAAACACCGCCCGCCTCGATGTTTTAGAACGACATCGCCGTGTAGTCGGCCTCGGGCTCGTAGGCTCCATCCTCGATGGAGGTGCGGTGCACCACTTCGAGCTTGCCGTCTTTCACCTGGCTGATGTTCTGTTCGCCAAAGACCTGGTGGATCTTGCCGTTGAACAGCTTCTTGCCCTGCGGATGGTCCGGCCCGGCCTCCATTTCGGTCATCGCCTCGGTTGCCTCGATCATCGCGGCGCGGTCATCCGGCCCCTTGTAGTCGCAGGCTTCCATCGATGCCTTGATGATGTTGAGCGTCTCCCAGCAGCCGAACATATGGGCTGCGGTTGAAACATCCTTGGCATCATTCGCGCTGGCGCCATTCTCGTCGATGCCCACGGCCTCACGATAGGCGGTCACATAGTCCGGCTGGTCGGGCTGCGCATAGCGCGGCATGCCTTCCCAGAAATGGCTGCCCTCGAGGAATTCCAGACCCGGGCTTGAGATATCGACGGCTTCGAGCGAATCGATGAAGCCGAAGAGCTGCGGCCCACCGGAGCCGAAGAACTCGCCCATCTCCTTCACAAAGGTCAGCACGGCCGGCCCCACCATCACATGGTAGATCACATCCGTGTCGCGCGGGATCTGCGGGAAATAGCGTGTGAACGACGTTTCGGTCGGCGGGATCGGCACCTTGGCGACCACCTGCCCGCCCTGCGCCTCGATCGCCGGAGTGAAGAAATCGCGGTGATCGTGGCCGAACGCGTAGTCAGGATAGACCAGCGTGACCTTCTTGCCGAGATTGCCGGCGATCCACGGCGCCACGGAGCGCGCCTGCGCCTTCACATCGGTGATGCCCGGCTGCACGCAGTAGCGGTTCATCTTGCCCGAGGCCACGTGATAGCCTTCGCTCACCACGTAATAGGGAATTTTCAGCTCGCCCGCTGCAGGGGCAGAGCCAACCACCACGTGGGAAAACAGCGTGCCGTAGACCAGATCGACCTTGTGCTGATTGGCGAATTTCTCCACCACTTCTGCACCACGCTTCGGGTCGGTGCCATCGTCCTCGATAATGATCTCGAGCGGACGTCCATTGATGCCGCCGGCATCGTTGATGCGCTTGGCAACTGCGGTCGTCACGCGCTCATACCAACGGCCATAGGCCGCACCGATGCCGGTGCGATGGCACTGGAAACCGACCTTGATGGGCTCGGAAGACTGCGCCTGGCCATAGCGCACGAAGCCGGGTGCGGCCACCAGACCCGCCGCGGCTCCCAATCCCTTGAGCGCGGACCTGCGCGTCAGACCGCCGTTTAAATTAATCAGAGACTTGCGATTTTCACTCATGCCGGTTCCCCATTGTTGTGATCGTTTGACCGAGCATTTCCAACGGTTGGAAGCATTTTCCAGCGTCGGAAAAATCACTTGTGTACAAACTAAATCACCAATCCATTCCCTTGGCAACAGGACATGCCCCAAGGGAAACACAGCGATGTTTTAAGCCATTTTGCGCTGCAGCGAAATTGGAAATGGGGGATAAAGGCACGAAGAAACAAAGAGTTACCACGAACCCCTTCAAACCGAAATCACGGGTGCGCCAAAGCGCGCATCAAGAAAATTTATTCCAGCAATCCGGCGTTTTCAGCCAGCGGTGGGGGCGGAAAGCAGCCAGAGGCCAAAAACCGTGTAGCCGACCATCAGGATCGCAAGCGGGATCTGACTGACAGTTGCGAGCCGTGCCGACCCAAAATGCCGATAGGCGATCAGATGCGCCAGAATCACCGCCAGCACATGTCCACCGATGATTGCCACGGCCTGCGCATTCCAGATGATCCAGGCCGATTGCGCTCCGAGCGTTGCGCCCGCCTGAACGTGCATGCCTGCCGTGCCGAACAGGTTCCAGCCACGCATCAACGGGTCCGAGAGCGCCGCGAGCGCATACTGGCTGTTGATGGTAAACCCAACCAGATAGTGCGAGAAGTGATAGGCAAGCGCGATGGGAATGATCGACCACGCGAGAAGCCCCGCCAGCTTCCGCACGCCCCGCTTTCCGGCCAGCCGGCAGCCAAGCCAGACCGCGCCCATGAAACCGGAGAAAAGAAGCCCGAACATCACGACAAGCCCAAGCGAGCTCTCGCCGGTCACCGCCGAGCGACCGGGGAATTCCAGCGGGTTGATCCCGATAAGATCGAACCAGAAAAAAGTGTGTTTGAGCCCGTCGAAGGAAACCGAACTCAAGGCCAGAAGCAGAAAGGCGACACCGGAAAGCGACAGCGCCGCCGCGCCTCCAAGCTTGTGGCCCGGCAGGCCGAGCACCAGCCTCTTTCGCCTGCCCTCCCCGCTCAGGGCGAACAGGGAAAGGCGCGAGAGCATACCGAAAAAGAGCGACAGGAACTCCGCACGTGTGCACCAGCTTTCATGGCCGAACAGGACCATGCCCGCGAAAGTGAAGCCCCAGTAGAGCGAGACCGCCACCGCCAGTCGCTCGGGATCGGCGGGCGCCAGATACACCAGTTCGAACCATGCGAAGCCGAACAGGGTGAGGCAGGCCGGCCAGCGCCCCAGCACTGCTGGTAAAGGCCGGATCCCGCCTTCAGGCAAACCGGCACGCACGAGCATCCGCCACGGCCCATACCATGGGTTGATCCACGCCCAGAGATTGCCGAGCAGTCCCTGCGTGATGGTGACTCCCACCCAGAGCAGGGTCCAGATCACCAGCGGCAATGGGTTGGAGAGTGGATCACGACTACCCTGAAACCCCGCATAGACAATGGCCGCCAGAGCGAGGAAGGACAGGGTGCTGGTTACGGCTCGGCCATCCAGAGGCATGGGAAGAAGCGAAATGCGGCGCGACAGCAGCCGTTCAACGCCCTGAACCGGCAGAAAGACGAGAATGAGAAAGCTCAGGGCAACCGCAAGCATGCCACCGAAGAGATAATAGTCGGTCGGCAGAAGCAGCACATAGCCGCGCTCGGATGCGTGGGCCCACGCCGCACCGCCAGAAAAGCAAAGCGCCGCGCCCGCAGATACGGCACGCCTGCCGATTGCGTTCATGCCTGCGTTCCGGCAGCTCCGGCTGTCATGCCATCCAGATCGGCAAGTGTGAAAACGTCAACGGTCAGCCCCACATGCTCTTTCATCAGTGCCAGCGCCCCCTCCAGATTGCGGTCTAGAGCAAGCTCCATGAGTTGCGTGTGCTGGTCAAGGGACATGGCCGCGTCGAGCGCCTCAATGGCCGCTTCATACCCTTCCTCCGCGCCTGCGGCGGCGCGAAGCGTCGGCGTCACGGTCAGGAAGATGTGATGCCGGCAAAGCTGGCCCCATATCTGGGCGTAAAAATGCTTCAGCCAGGTCGCGTCGGCTGCGGAAAGCAGTGCCTCGTGAAAAGCCTGGTGCTTCTCCACCCAGTCGTGCAGGGCGTCATCGGAAAGCCCCTTTGCCGGTATCTGACAGCGCGACAGGCGGTAATGTGCCGTAACGACTGCAGCCTCCCAGTCGGTACCGCCTTTGCGTATGGATTCTTCCAGAAGCGTGGTTTCAACGGCCAGGCGGGCCTTGGAGAGATCTTCCAGCTCTGCCCGCGAGACGGGCGCAACCGCAAACCCGCGATTGCTTTCGGCAGTAACGAGCCGCTCGGCCTCAAGCCGCGAAAGCGCTTCACGCAATGGCGTCCAGCCAAACCCATAGGTCTTGCGCAGCGCAGCGATCCGCAATGGCGCGCCCGGCATCAGCCGTGTCGCCAGAATGTCGCGCCGAAGCTGATGATACGCCGCTTCGGTCTTCGTCAGCGGCTCCGCGTCATCCACCACCATATGCTGCAATTCTGCTCCTCCTCGGGAACAAAAGTATATATAATTCCCGATCCATTCAACGATTATATATAGTGTTTGACAGACATTGCCCCGGCGATATGATGGCCTTTCAAACGGATGGGGAGGACCCGCATGTGACATGCGGAGCGCCGTCCGGCAAGGAGTGCTGCGGGAAACCGGGCAATCTCTGATTTTATGTAGGGCGAGGACGCAGCCGCCAGGCTGCTCCCGATTTGCAGGCCCTTGAGGCCCCTGGGAGGAATGACATGACGGTAAAATCACGCTTATCGCTGCGCGGCATTGTGGCTGCTGGCGCGGTGGTTCTCGGCCTCGGCGCCGCCAGCGCCGAGCCGATTCGCATCGGCATTGCAAATTTCGGTGAGCACCCGCAGCTCAACACGGCGATCCAGGGCTTCAAGGACGCCCTTGCCGCCGGCGGTTACGAAGAAGGCAAGGATGTCGTCTATTCCGAGAGCCACACCAATTTCGATGCCTCGCTCGTCCCGCAGATGATCGCCAAGCTTCAGGCCGAGGGTCCGGCCCTCATGTACACCGTGACGACGCCTGTATCCCAGATCGCCAAGAAGGCGCTTGCCGGTTCCGGCATTCCGATCGTCTTTTCCGCCGTCACCGATCCGGTGGCCGCCAAGCTTGTTCCTTCCTGGGAAGCCGGCGATGAAGGCATGACCGGCGCCACCGACCTGCAGGACGTTGCCGCCGTCATGGAGTTTGCCAAGAAGCTCGTTCCGGATGCAAAGCGCATCGGCCAACCCTACAATCCGGGCGAGGCCAACGACGTGGCGCTGCTTGAGAAAGTTCAGGAAGCCGCTCCGACTGCCGGCTTCGAGGTCGTGCCCGTGGGCGTCGACAATGTGAACGACATTCAGCAGCGCATCGCGTCGCTCGCCGGCAAGGCCGATGTAATCTATACGCCCGCCTCCAACCTGCTCCAGCCGGCCATTGCCGCCGTTTCCGCTGCCGCGCGGCAGGCCGGCATCCCGATCATCAACTCCGATGATGGCGCCGTGTCCGACGGCGTGGTTCCGGCAAGCTTTGCCGTGAACTACCAGCAGGTCGGCCTCAATGCCGGCAAGATCGCACTGCAGATTCTCGACGGCACGGACCCCAAGTCGATCCCGCCGGTCAATCCGGCCTATGAGGACCACGCGCCGCGCATCTCGAAAAAGGCCATGGCTGCCTTCGGCCTCGATATTCCTGAAGAGTTCGCCGACTGCGACTGCATCGTCGACTGACACGGCAAAAAATCAGGACGCGGCGTCCCATGGACGCCGCGTCAACTTCAAGGAGGCGCCGGTGCTGGAAATTCGTGCCGCACGCAAAGTGTTCTACCGGGGACAACCCGACGAAAAGATCGCCCTGAACGGGCTCGACCTCACCCTCAAAACTGGCGAATTCGGCGTCGTGATCGGCTCAAACGGGGCGGGCAAGAGCAGCATGCTCAACGCCATTTCCGGATCGCTCTCGCTCGATTCGGGCCAGATTCTCATCAATGGCGACGACATAACCGCTTTGCCGGTGCACAAGCGCGCCAAGCGCATTGCACGCGTGTTTCAGGACCCCATGCTTGGCACCGCCGCCAGCATGACGGTGGCCGAAAACATGCTGCTTGCCGAATTACGCAACTCCAGGCGCACCCTTCGCCACGGTCTCAACGCAAAGCGATTGACCGACTACCGCGAGCGCCTGGCCATTTTGGGCCTCGGCCTTGAGGACCGTCTCAACACCCGTGTCGATCTTCTGTCCGGTGGGCAGCGCCAGTCCCTCTCGCTCATCATGGCCGTGGGCGGCTCGCCTGATCTGCTGCTCCTTGACGAGCACACGGCAGCGCTCGATCCGCGCACCGCAGACATCGTGATGGACGCGACCGTTCGCGCTGTGGAGGCACTCAAGCTGACCACACTCATGGTCACCCACAACATGCAGCATGCCGTCGATTTCGGCCACCGCGTCATCATGCTCAATGCCGGCCGTGTGCATCTGGAAATCGGCGGGGAAGAAAAGGCCGATGTGACCGTGCCCGACCTGATCGGCCATTTCGCCACCAAGACCGACAGCATGTTGCTCGCGAGCTGACCCCGATGATCGATTTTCTGCAAACCACTCTGACGAGCTTCGTCGCACTCATCCCGGTCACGCTCGCGCAAAGCCTGATCCTCGGCTTCGTCGTCGCCGGCATCATGATTCCCTTCCGCATGCTGAGCTTTCCCGATCTCACCAGCGAAGGCGCGTTCCCGCTCGGCGGCTGCGTCTGCGGCGTGGCGCTCGCCTCCGGCTTCGATCCGCTCTCGGCCATCGGACTGGCACTACTCACCGGCTTCGTCGCCGGCTGCTGCACCGCCTTTATCCATCTGCGCTTCCGCATCCACACGCTTCTGGCCGGCATTCTCGTGATGACCATGCTTTACAGCGTGAACCTGCGCATCATGGGCCGTTCCAACCTCTCCGTGTTCGGCACGGAAACCATCTTCGACTGGGTGCCGTTCGTGCAACCGGGCTTCCCGCTCGCCAAGATCATTGCGGTGGGCGTCATCACGCTCGCCATATTTCTGGCGCTCAACTTCTTCTTCACGACGGAGAAGGGCACGGCGGTTCGTGCCGTTGGCGCCAACCCGGTCATGGCCGAAGCACAGGGCATCAATGTCTGGGCAGCAACCATTGGCGGCATCGGCCTTGCCGGCGCGTTCTCCGCCTTCAGCGGCGCACTGATGGTGCAGTCGCAGGGCTTCGCCGATGTGAACATGGGCCTCGGCATCCTCATCAACGGCCTTGCGGCCCTGATGATCGGCGAAGCCATAGTCGGCAAGGCGACCGTGTGGCGGCAGCTCCTCGCACCCTTCGCCGGCGCGATGGTCTACTACCAGCTTGTCTCGCTGTGCCTGGCGGCAGGCATGCCCCCACCGGACCTGAAGCTCGCCACCGGCGCATTCGTGCTTCTAATGCTCGCCCTGCCCACGCTGCGCGCCACGCGCGGCCGGCAGGCGGCAACACCGCGTGAGAGCTTCCGCGAGTAGAAAACTCCGGGCACGGCCTCGAAGCATTGATGGGGAAATCAGATAGAGCGGTTGATCGTTTCCATGAAACGGTGAGCCGCTCTATTCGAGGGGCCGCGCCTCCGAGGGCAGCATGATGGGAATTCCGTCGCGGACGGGATACGCAAGTTTCGCGCTCTTCGAGATCAACTCGCTGTTCTCCGAGTCCCAGCGCAACGCGCCCTTGGTCAACGGACAGACAAGAAGTTCCAGAAGCTTGGGGTCCAGCGCAGTCCCGTTTCTTTCTTCACCTTCATCCTGCATCACAAACGCTCCAGTTTCCACGTCAGGCCCGCTCTCTACTGGAGCCGGTGCTCTGTCTCGCCATCGCCCTGCGCCAAAACGATCTCGGTTATGGCGATCAGCGTGTCCGCGCGCGTTTTGAGATCGGGCGCTTCAAGCAATGCCTGCTTTTCGGCCGGACCATACGGCACCATCATGGAAAGCGCATTGACGAGGCTTGCATCCTCGGCCTGGTGCACACTGTCCCAGTCCGCTTCCAGATTGTTGGCGTCGAGATAGGCGCGCAACGCCTTCAACAGGGCGCCACGATCCACCTGCTGCTCATCGGCACTGTCATGCAGATCCGCCTCGAATGGCAGAATACGGCACTGGCGGAACGGGGTCCTGACCTTGAGTTCTTCCAGCACCCTGAAGCGGCAGATGCCGATCAGGGTTATGAGATAGCGCCCGTCGCCCGTTTCGGAAACAGAGCCCAGTCGCCCGACACATCCCACGTCGCAGAGCTCAGGCTCTCCGTCAGCCCTCTTCGCCCCGTCGAGACGCGGCTGCACCATGCCGATCAAGCGCGTTCCAGACAGCGCATGGTCCGTCATCGCGAGATAGCGCGGTTCAAAGATGTTCAGCGGTAATCGCCCACCTGGCAAAAGCAGAGCCGCCGACAACGGAAACACGGGAATCACACTGTCGATATCGCGACCGCTGCGATACGAGGTATTGCCTGCCTTCACATGACGTCTCCCGATCTTTAACCGATATCTGGAGCAGTCTTCTCAATAGGCAAATAATCGAAAGACTTATGAGAACAGCAGCGACGACAGTTTGCGCCGTGCAGACAGCGTCGCCGGGTCCGAAGCGCCCCACGCCTCAAAGAATTTGAGAAGCTGCGCCCGCGCGCCGTCTTCGTTCCATTCGCGATCCTTGCGCACAATGGTCAGCAGACTTTCGGCAGCCGCCGCACGGTCACCCTTGGCATTCTGAAGAAGCGCCAGGTCGAAACGCGCCTGATGGTCGTTCGGATCTGTGGCCAGGCGTTGCTCCAGCGCCGCGCTGTCGCCCAGATCGGCCACCTGCTCGGCAAGCGCCATCTTGGCCTGCACGGCTGCAATGGGAGCCGCCTCCCTGTGCTTCTCCGGCACCTTCGCCAGCACCTGCGCGGCCTGTTCCTTCTGCCCCGCCTCGAAGAGCAGATCGGCCAGGCCTCCGATGGCATCGACATTTTCAGGCTCGCGCTGAAGAACAGCCGAATAGATTTGCGCAGCCATCTGCTGGTCGCCACTGGCAACGGCTTCTTTCGCCGCTTCGAGCGCTCCCGCGATCTCGTCGCCGCCGGCTCCGGCCACCAGTTTGTCGATAAACGCCTTGACCTGGCTTTCGGGCAACGCGCCCATGAAGCCATCCACCGGCTGTCCGTCCTTGAAGGCGAAGACCGCAGGGATCGACTGCACACCAAGCTGGCCGGCAATGGCGGGATGCTCGTCAATGTTCATCTTCACGAGCTTCACCTTGCCACCAGCCGCGCGCACCGCATTTTCGATAATCGGCGTCAACTGCTTGCATGGCCCGCACCAGGGCGCCCAGAAATCGACCAGCACGGGCTGATTGCGCGATTCCTGAATGACATCGGCCGTAAAACCGGCGGTCGTCGTGTCCTTGATCAGGTCAGCGGCCGGCGTCTGCGGTGAGTCGGAAAGTGAAAAGCCCTGACCAGCCGGAGCCCCAGGGGCCGAAACAGGAGCCGAAACAGGCGTCTCCCCACCAAAATCGACCTTGGTGGTATACTGTGCAGCCCCTGCACCATAATTGTCAGGCTTGCCGTATGGATTGTCGCCGTTGGTCATAAAGGCCCCTTCTCTGCTTCCGTCCGGCGCGGCCTGCAGGGTGTGCCGGTCAGCCGATAGAATACGTTCCGTCGCCACAAATGTTGGCGATCACTCTGTCACTTTCAAGACAAGCGGCTGATGCTCGACCGCTTCAAGAAAACGCATGAGATCATCGCGACCGATCGAAGTTGTCGCCTCGTTGGTCAGCGGATGCGCGTTGATGATGTCATTGTCCATCAAATCCGCGTCGAGCACCACTGTCACCCTGTGTTGATCGTCATTGACGATGCCGAACACAGTGACAGACCCCGGCTCCACTCCAAGATATTCCATGAGCTTGTCCGGCTTGCCAAACGAAACACGGCTCGCCGCTCCGATCTTATGGTGGATCGTCTTGAGGTCGACCTGCGCGTCCTCATCGACAGTGACAAGAAAGAAATTGTCTTTTTTGTCCTTGAGAAAGAGGTTCTTCGTATGGCCGCCGGGAATCTCGCCCCGAAGGGACTGCGAATCGGAAACTGTGAAAAGCGCCGGATGCCGATGGGTCTCAGCCTCAATGCCAAGTTTTCCCAGGAATTCCAGCAGCGCTTCGGGTGATTTCGGCACGACCGACCCTCATGAAGTCGAAGTTCTTTCCGCCACGGTCGTAACCGTACCGGCCCCGTAGACGCAAGCCCCGCAGGAGCGGAAAGCGGCAGTGCAGGCACGCCGTGCCCATTGTTGGATACGGTTTTGAAAAAAGCGCATTATGGCTGTCGATTTCCTGTTGCATTTGCCGGCGAGATCAGACTATAAGCGCGCCGTCGGAAGCGACAAGCCGAGCGGGCGTAGCTCAGGGGTAGAGCACAACCTTGCCAAGGTTGGGGTCGTGAGTTCGAATCTCATCGCCCGCTCCAGTTTTCCTTACGACAGATCAGCTTTCAGGCTCGGGTCTCCCGGGCCTTTTTGCTGTCTTGGGCTGGAAACCACGCCAGGCAGCATGTCTCCTCCAGCCCATATATCGGTTGCTTACTCAGCGATAGCGCCCGTGCTTCTGCAACACTTCAATCTTGTATCCATCGGGGTCCTGCACGAAGAAAAAACGAGCCAGCAACGTGCCCTCGCGCTCAAAGGCGACAATATCGCGCGGCGCCAGTCCGGCAGCCTTAAACCGCGCATGCTCGGCATCGAGATCATCCACCGCAACCGCCAGATGACCATAGCCGTCGCCCGGATCGTAAGGTTCCGTCCGTCCTTTATTGACAGTCAGCTCGACCTCGAAATCGGCCTCGGCATTGCGCAGGTAAACGAGCGTGAAGCCCTCAAAGTCGAAACGATCTGCGACATCGAGGCCGAAAGCCGTCTTGTAGAAAGCGACCGATTTCTCCTCATTGACGACGCGGATCATGGTGTGAATGCACTTGGCCAAAATTGTCTCCTGACAGATCGTTTCCTGAACGCGTCCCGATAGCCGAGTCGCGGTATAATTGTGATGCACCCGTCCATTTGTGGGCTATCAAAGATTGATGGCCGGCTTTATGAATGCTAGCTCACGCAAGGTTACATATTTTATTTTCCGGGAGGATCACGTGAACAGACGGCGTTTTGCGATCATTGGTGCGGTTTTATGCGGTCTGGCCGCCAGCGGTGTGGCGCTTGCCCAGCAGCCGCAGTTTTTCCGCATAGGCACCGGCGGCACCGCCGGCACTTATTACCCGATTGGCGGCCTCATCGCCAATGCCATTTCCAATCCTCCCGGCTCGCGTGCCTGTGACGAAGGCGGATCCTGCGGCGTGCCCGGCCTTATCGCCACGGCGCTGTCGGCCAATGGATCGGTCGCCAATGTGAACGCCATCGCCGGCGGTTCGCTCGAATCCGGTTTCTCACAGTCGGACGTTGCCACCTGGGCGCATAGCGGCACCGGCATCTGGGAAGACCGTGACCCGGTTGAGAAGCTGCGCGCAATCGCCAATCTCTATCCCGAGACGATCCACCTCGTCGCCAGCGCCGAAAGCGGCATCGACAGCGTGGACGATCTCGCCGGCAAGCGCGTCTCGCTCGATGAGCCTGGCTCCGGAACGCTCGTCGACGCCCGCATCATCCTCAATGCATACGGCCTTTCCGAGGAAGATGTGGAAGCGCATTACCTGAAGCCCGATCAAGCCGCCGAGCGCATGCGCGACGGCGCCATGGACGCCTTCTTCTTCGTTGGCGGCTTCCCTGCCGGCGCCATTGCCGAACTGGCCAGCCAGCACGACATCACGCTCGTCTCCATTGCCGGCGACGAAGCGGACAAGGTGACTGGCGAGCATGGCTTCTTCGCCGCCAACACCGTTCCCGCCGGCACCTACGAAGGTGTCGACCAGGACGTCACCACGCTTTCGGTCGGTGCCCAGTGGATCACCAGCGCTGACCAGCCCGAAGAACTGATTTACGAGATCACCAAGGCGCTGTGGAACGACAACACCCGCAAGCTTCTGGATGCCGGCCATCTCAAGGGCCGCCAGATCACGCTCGATACGGCACTCGATGGCGTTGGCATTCCGCTGCATCCGGGCGCCGAGAAGTTCTATCGTGAAGCGGGCGTCCTGGGCGAGTAACGCCCGACCCACATGAACGCTGAAATCCGGACCCGACCTGTGCCCGCAGGCCGGGTCCGTCGCTTTCGGCGCAAGAAACAAGGTGATCTCCAGAGAGGCAAGGCAGGATGGCACACCCATCTGAAACCGAGCGCGCGGAAGCGCTGACCGAAGAGGAAATGAAGGCGCTCGAGGAGCGTTTTGATTCAGAAATTCGCTTCCGGCCCCTGCCGCCGCTGCTTGGCTGGATCGCCGGTGGCGCGCTGTTCGTCCTCTCCTGCTATCACTACTACACGGCGGGTTACGGCATTCCGCAGGCGACAACGCATCGCGGCCTGCATCTGGCCTTCACCCTTGCCCTGATATTCGTCTTCTTCGCCGTGTGGCACCAGCCGCGCGAGCCGCGCCGCGGGCTGCTTGCCCCGCTTGGCATGCCCCTTCTCGACTGGGTGTTTGCCATCGCGGGTGCGGTGTCAGCACTCTACATCCCCTGGATATTCAACGAACTGGCCTTCCGCGTCGGCGATCCGCTTCCCATCGACGTCGTCATGGGCACGGTGCTGATCGTCGTTCTGCTGGAAGCAACGCGCCGCGCCATGGGCTGGCCCCTGCCTGTCATCGCCCTTCTGTTCATCGCCTATGCCTATTTCGGTCAGTCGATGCCCGGCATTCTCGCCCACCCGGGCGCAAGCTGGGACAACATCGTCAACCATCTCTATCTGACCAGCCAGGGCATCTATGGTACCGCTCTCGGCGTCATCTCGACCTACGTGTTCCATTTCGTGCTGTTCGGCGTCCTCGCCACACGCATCGGCCTTGGTCAGCTTTTCATCGACCTCGCCTCGGCCCTGGCCGGGCGCTATTCGGGCGGACCGGCCAAGGTTTCGGTTCTCTCCTCCGCCATGCTCGGTTCGATCTCCGGCTCCTCCATTGCCAACACGGTAACAACAGGCTCGCTCACCATTCCGGCGATGATCCGCATCGGCTATCCGCGCCATTTCGCAGCCGCAGTGGAAGCCGCAAGCTCCACCGGCGGGCAGATCACCCCGCCGGTCATGGGCGCGGTCGCCTTTCTCATGATCGAATATCTGGGCGTGCCGCTCACCACCATTCTGACGGCTGCCCTCGTGCCTGCCTTCATGCATTTCTTCGGTGTTCTCGTGCAGGTGCATCTGGAAGCGCGCCGCCGTGGCCTGCGCGGCCTCACGAAAGACGAGCTTCCCGTCGCCTGGACCGTCTTCAAGGCCGGCTGGCTCACCACGCTCCCGCTTTTCGTTCTGGTCGCCATTCTGCTTTCGGGCAAGACCCCTTATCTCGCTGCCTTCTGGGGCATCACGGCCTGTCTTCTGGTCCTCGTCATCCAGAATTTCATCCGCCACGATATCAGGACCGCCATCACCGAAAGCATCCGCGAGACCTGGGAGGGTTTTGTCGTCGGTGCGAAATACTCGCTCTCGGTCACGGCCGCTGCAGCCCTTGTCGGCGTCATCATCGGCGTTGTCACCCTCACCGGCGTCGGCTTCAAGATCGCCTATATGGTCACATCCGTTGCCGCCGGCTGGGCGCAGAGCGTGGCAGACAGCCTCGCATTCCTGCCCTTCGAACTCTTCAGCGTCGCCACGCTCACCCTGCTCTTCACCCTGATCATGACCGCAGTTGTCTGCGTGCTGATGGGCTGCGGCATCCCCACCACGGCAAACTATCTGATCATGATCGCCGTCGCGGCCCCGATCCTCAACCTGCTCGGCGTCGAACCGATCGTGGCCCACTTCTTCGTGTTCTATTTCGGCGTTCTGGCAGACATCACCCCGCCGGTGGCGCTGGCGGCCTATGCGGCGGCCGGCATCGCCGGAGCCAACGCCTTCAAGGCCGGCAACACCGCCTTCCGGCTCGGCATGGGCAAGGCGCTGGTGCCGTTCGTCTTCGTCTTTTCGCCCTCCATGCTGCTCGTCACCGACAGCTTCACCTGGAACGAGTTCTTCCTGGCGACCATCGGCGCAATGCTTGGGATCTGGATGCTGTCGGCGGCGTTCTCAAGCTGGCTGTTTGCGCCGCTGCGCGTCTATGAGCGGCTGCTGCTCGCGCTCTCCGCCATCCTCTTTGTCGCACCGGATCTCTACGCCACCCTGGCCGGCGCCATCATCGCTCTGCCGGTGTTTTTGCGACAGATGGCGGGACACCGGGAAGCGAGCGCCTCCAGTTCCTGAAAACCGGAACACACGCCCGGCTTGCCGAGCTGTTGAAAGCTGATTACGCTTCCCCCCGCCCTTATCCGCATGGAGAGCGGATAAGGGCGGGAGGTAATTTATGCTGTCTGACGAGACAAACAGCCTGGCACCGCTCGATGCCTTCCAGGCTGGTGTACGCAATGTTTGCGGGCAGTTTCTGGTGTCGCCGCCGGATGGCGCACGCGACATGCGCGGGCTCATCACATTGAAACAGCGTCAGGCGCTGGCCGTGGCGGTCGTGCGCAACAGCGCCGCGCGCATCAACCGGGACTGGCGCTGCATCCGGCAGGATTCCGCCGAGCACCTCTTTCTCGTCCTGCAGAAATCGGGACATTCGGTCATGCGGCAGGGCGATGCCGATGTGCGTCTGGCACCCGGCGACTTCATCATGATCGATTCGGCCTATCCGTCGCGCTTTCTCTATGGCGACAGCGGCAGCCTGCAATATTCCGTCCACCTGAACCGCTCCGAATTTGCTCACCGTTTCGGCACCGCGGCCCTTGGCGGCTGCCCGATCCCGGGCTCCACCGAGATCGGCATGGCCCTCCGCGCCACCATCGATCGCCTCGTCAATTCCGAGGACGCCGCCGCCGCGCAGCAACACTTCATCGGCGAAGCCTTCTTCAATCTGATGGGCGCCTATCTCTGCGGTCTCGAAGCCGGCACTCTGGCCTCCGCCCGAACCAGCGACGAACTGCTCGTCACCAAGGCGCGTGCCTATATCCGCCAGCGCTTCCGCGATCCCGCATGCACACCAGCCAGCGTCGCATCGGCCATGGGGGTCAGCCTGCGCGCCCTGCAGCGCCGGTTCCAGGCTGCGGGCTTGTCCCTGTCCGAGTGCCTTATCGCCACACGGCTCGATTATGTCTGCAACCGTCTTATGGCCCAGAAGAGTGCCGGCACTTCGGAGCGCATTTCCACCATCGCCTTTGACGCGGGTTTCAACGACCTGTCCTATTTCAACCGCCAGTTCCGGGCGCGTTTCAGGGTCCCGCCCGGCGAATACCGCCTTCACGCAGCGACGTCATCGGCCAAGAACCCGACGCAATAGTCCAAGACCGTTGGCCGAATGCGCCTCCACTATGACCGATTGATGCCGCCTGAAATGCGGCGCTATCGGGAGGAGGAAGACAATGGCCGATACGGCAAAGGAAGCAACCAGCGATCCGTTCTACAACATCATCAACGGGCGTGCGACGCCGGGCGCAGAGACGTTTCCCGTGCTCGATCCAGCCAATGGCGCACTGGTAGGCCATATGCCGCTCGGCACGCCGGGTGACCTTGATGATGCCGTAGAAGCCGCACGCAATGCATTCCCCGGCTGGGCCGCCACCAGCGATGCCGACCGAAAGGCCGCCTGCCTGAAGATTGCAGACCTCGTCGAGCAGAGCATTCCCGGGCTTGCCCCGCTGCTGACCGCCGAGCAGGGCAAGCCCATTGGCGGTTTCGGCTCACAGTGGGAAATCGGAGCCGCCGCCGCTTGGACACGGCACACCGCAAGCCTCGAACTGCCGGTCTCCGTCCTGCAAGACAACAATGAGGGCCGCGTGGAGGTTCACCGCAAGCCCATCGGCGTGGTTGGCTCCATCACACCATGGAACTTCCCGGTGCTGATCGCCGCCTGGCACATCATTCCCGCCGTGCGCGCCGGCAATTGCGTGGTCATCAAGCCCTCGCCCAACACACCGCTCGCCACGATCCGTTTCGTCGAGATCATCAACGAGGTGCTGCCGGCCGGCGTGGTCAACATCGTGTGTGGCGCAGATGAAATCGGCGCGGCCATGTCCGCCCAT
Source organism: Nitratireductor rhodophyticola (assembly GCF_019891355.1). Taxonomy (NCBI): domain Bacteria; kingdom Pseudomonadati; phylum Pseudomonadota; class Alphaproteobacteria; order Hyphomicrobiales; family Phyllobacteriaceae; genus Nitratireductor; species Nitratireductor rhodophyticola. Next base: position 116,256 of record NZ_JAHSSF010000003.1, read on the forward strand.
CCCGGCATCGACAAGATGGTGTTCACCGGCTCCACCGGCACTGGCCGCAAGATCATGGCCTCGGCCGCCGAAACGGTGAAGCGCCTGACGCTGGAACTCGGCGGCAATGATGCAGCCATCGTGCTGCCCGACGTCGACCCGCAGGCCGTCGCCGAAGGGCTTTTCTGGGGCGCGTTCCTCAACAACGGCCAGACCTGCGCCTGCATCAAACGGCTCTATGTGCATGACAGCATCTATGACGCCGTCTGCGATGCACTCTCGGCACTCGCCGCCGCCATTCCCATGGGCGACGGACGGCAGGACGGCGTCGCCCTCGGCCCGGTGCAGAACGCCATGCAGTTCGAGCGCGTGAAAGAGCTGGTCGAGGAGGCAAAAGCTTCAGGCGCACGCATTCTCACCGGCGGCGCACCCTCCGGCGGACCCGGCTATTTCTACCCCGCCACCATCGTCGCCGATGCCCAACACGGCATGCGCCTTGTCGATGAAGAGCAGTTCGGCCCGGTTCTGCCGGTCATCCGCTACACGGATGTGGAGGCCGTGATCGCACGCGCCAACGACAATCCGAACGGGCTTGGCGGCTCGGTCTGGTCGCAGGACACCGAACGCGCGAAGGCGCTGGCGCTGCAACTCGAATGCGGCACCGCATGGATCAACAAGCACGGCATGATCCAGCCCAACGCCCCCTTTGGCGGCATCAAGCAATCCGGCGTCGGCGTGCAGTTCGCCGAGGCGGGGCTGATGGAGAACACCGTCGGCCAGACCCTGATCATGTAACGGCACGGTTCAAGAGGAGGAGACACGATGAAGAGACACTTATCCACCACCTGCGCGGCCATGGCGCTGACCGTCTTATGCGGCGGCGCTCTGGCTCACCCACTGGACGGCCTGTCGAAGGAGGAGATCGCAGAGGTCGTCACCATCATGAAATCCGATGACCGGATTTCCGACGAGGCCCGCTTTCCGCTGATCGAGCTGAAAGAGCCGGAAAAGGCCGAAGTGCTTGCCTGGAAAGAAGGCGATGAAGGCCCCCGCGCCGCCACCGTCCATGTCATCTCGGGCGACGAGACCTACAAGGCCGAGGTCGATCTCGTTTCCGGTGAAATCAGCGATTTCGGCGCCATTGGCGGCCAGCACATGGTGCTTCTGGAAGAATTCATCGGGGCCATGGATCTGGCGCTTTCCGACGAAAACTTTGTCGCTGCCCTCGCAAAGCGCGACCTGGAGCCCGGAGACGTGTTCTGCCTGCCGCTGACAGCCGGCTCGTTCGACATGGAGGCGGAAGCCGGCCAGCGTCTGATGAAGGTGCCCTGCTACGTCAATCCGACCGGCTCCAACTTCTACGCCAAGCCCATTGAGGGGCTTTACGCCGTGGTCGATCTCGCCGGAAAATCCGTGGTCGAAGTGATCGACAATGGCGTCGTCCCGGTGCCGCAGGATGCCTGGGGCTACATGGAAGAAGAGGTCGAGGCGCGCACGGGCGCACTGCGGCCCGAAAGCAATCCCGCCACGCTGCGTCAGGAAGGCGATCCCAATTTCACCATCGACGGAAGCATGGTGAACTGGGACATCTGGCGCTTTCGCTGGCGCGTCGACAAGCGCCCCGGCGTGGTTCTCTCCAACATCGAGGTCAATGACCGCGACGACTGGCGCTCGGTGCTCTACCAGGCCCATCTGTCGGAAGTCTTCGTGCCCTATATGGACCCGGACGAAGGCTGGTACTGGCGCACCTATATGGACAGCGGCGAATATGGCTTCGGCATCTTCCTGAGCCCGCTGCGCGCGGGCGTGGACTGCCCTTCCTATGCGCGCTTCCTGCCCGCCACCGTGCATGACGATCTGGGCAACCCGATCGAAATCCCGGATGCGTTATGCATCTTCGAGCGCAATATCGGCGATCCCGTCTGGCGGCATTACGAGATATTCGCCCAGAGCGAGGAACAGTCCGTGCCGGCGGAAGGCCGCCCCGCAAGCGAGCTGGTCGTGCGCTCCGCCTCGCAGGTGGGCAATTACGACTATCTCATCGACTATGTGTTCGAGCAGAACGGGCGCATTCGCGTGATGGTCGGCGCAACCGGCCTCGATGCGGTGAAGGGTGTTGCTTCCACCTCCATGGAGGATGCAACCGCCGAACAGGAAACCCGCTACGGCACACTGATCGTGCCCAATCTGGTCGCGCCGAATCACGACCACTTCTTCAACTTCCGGCTCGATTTCGACATCGACGGCCAGGACAATGTCTTCATGCGCACCGGCCTCGTGAAGGGCGACATGCCCGATGGCGTGCCGCGCCGCTCCATGTGGGTGACCGAGGCAAAAATGCCGAAGACCGAAATGGAAGCGCGCTATCGCGTAAACCCGGCAACGCCGGCCATGTATCACATCATGAACATGGGCCGGAAAATCGGCGTCGGGCATGCGCCGGGTTACATGATCCTGCCGCAGAACAGCGTCGCCTACAGCCCGCTGGACACAGAGAACGACCCGCCCGCAAAGCGCAACGCCTATATCGACTACACGTTCTGGAACACGCCCTATGTGGCCAGCGAACGCTATGCCGGCGGCGAATACGCTTTCCAGAGCGACGGGTCGGACACGCTGGCCGAGTGGGTGAAGCAGGACCGCAGCATCGACAACACCGACATCGTGACCTGGTACACGATGGGCTTCCATCATGTGCCGCAGATGGAGGACTGGCCGGTCATGTCGACCATGTGGAAGGGCATCACGCTAAAACCCTACAACTTCTTCCCGCACAATCCGGCGCTCACCGTGCGACTGCCCAAATAGGCCAGAGCATCGGACCGAAAAGTGGAATCCGGTTTTCGGTCCGATGCTCCATCAATAAATCAGACCGCAGAAACGAAGAGAGGCGCGACCGAAAGGCCGCGCCTCTTCTGTTCAACCCGTATGGGTTATTATTCGGCGCCGATGGCGTCGAGACCGGCGCGGGCGCAGGTGGCGTCAATGTCGCCCGAAGGCGCGCCGCCGACACCGATGCCCGCAACCAGAGCGCCACCGATGCGCACCGGCAGACCACCGGCCTGGATCACCAGACGGGAATCCATGTCGCGCAGGCCGTCATTCTGCGGGTTCTCGCCGATGAAATTCGCCAGACCTGCCGTGTCGCGGCCAAGGCTTGCGGAGGTGAAGGCCTTGCCGATGCCGCTGCCGGTCGTGTGCGGGCCGGAATTGTCGGCTTTCAAAAGAACCTTGGTCGCACCGCTTCGTTCCACCACGGCAACGCTCACCGCGTAGCCTTCAGCGGCACAGGCGTCGAGCGCAGCCTGGGCGGCCTTCTGCGCCATGTCGAGCGGCAGGTAGGGCGCGGTCGGCAGATCCTGGGCCGATGCCGCGGTTGCGGCCAGAAGCGTAGCGGAAAGAACAGTCGATCGGATCATCGGAAACTCCATGGTTTTTGATGTTCCGTTCTCTAGCAATTCGCCCGGTGGCACCGCATCGGTAGGTTTGCCGCCGATATCCGTAGTTCTACGGAGCCTGTCCTGCCTGCAGCCAGAACCGCGTCATCTCGGCTGCCGATGTCGTTCCAAGTTTCGCCCCCAGGGACGCGCGGTGGCTTTCCACCGTGCGCGGCGAAAGTTCCAGCGAGCCTGCAATCTCCTTGGTGGTGAAGCCGCGGGCAATAAGTTCCAGAATTTCGCCCTCTCTCGCTGTCAGGCTTGCGAGCAGAACCGCCGTTTCGGCACGTTCAGCCGCCGCCCGCTCCGCGCTGGCCAGCATGTCCTGGGCTTTCTGGATCGCATCGATCAGATCCTGCTCATCCACCGGCTTGCTCAGAAAATCCACCGCCCCGCTGCGGAAAGCCCGGCGGCAGGCTTCGATGTCACCATGCCCGCTGATCACAACGACCGGCCATTCGATACCGAGCGCAAGCAGATGCTCCTGCAGTTTTAGACCCGAAATTACAGGCATGCGGATATCGAGAACAAGACAGCCCGGTGGCAGCCTTTCTAGCGCAGCGAGGAAGGACTCAGGGCCGGAAAACGCTTTCACCCCCACACCGACCGTATTCAGAAGCAGGACCAGCGCCCGGCGCACCGCCTCATCGTCATCCACCAGATAGACAGGCCTGCTCATGCGGCAATCTCCACCTTCGCACGCCCCTCCACAAGGGGCAGGCAAACCCGAAACCAGGCGCCCTTCCGCGAAGACCTGAGTTCGATATCGCCGTCCATCCGCTCCACCAGCCGCTGCGAGAGTGCGAGACCCAGGCCCGTGCCGTGATCCTTGCCGGTAACGAAGGGCTCGAATATCTGCGCACGGATTTCAGGATCGACGCCTGGGCCGTTATCGCGCAGGTCGAGGACTGCCAGACCCGCCTCCCTGCTGCTTTCAACGACCACCTCGCCCCGGGTCCCCGGCGCGTTGTCCAGAGCTTCGAACGCATTGCGAACGAGATTGAAGATCACCTGTTCCAGTTCCGTCTGGTCGGCGCGCACCGGGAGAGGCCCGTTCCCGAGCATCAGTTTCAGAACCACCGCACGCCTGCGCGCTTCTGGCAGCAGGAGTGCTTCCACACCGCTGATCGCCGCATTCAGATCCGTCACCGCAGACGGGTTGCCGCGCACGGGCCTGATCCATTGACGCAGATGGGCGAGAATGTCCGCGCCCCGTCGCGCCTGTGCGATCAGTTCGTCGAGCACCGAAGCGACAGCGCCCGTGTCACCGTTGCCCAGAAGTCGTTTACCGGCCTGCGCCTGACTTAAGATGGCGGTCAGCGGCTGTGTGACTTCATGGGTGATCCCGCTTGCCATTTCACCCAGCGCGTTGACACGGGAGGCATGCGCCAGCCGCGTTTCCTGGGCGCTCAGCTGCGCTGCCTGTTCTGCCTGACGCCGCCGCGCCCATTGCTGCCAGAGGACCACGCCGGCCAGAAACACTGCCGACATCATGATGAGCGCCGGCGCCAGTTTCGCAGGGGGCATCAACACCGCCAGGGTCTGCGGAATCGCGACCTCGAGAACAAGCGGCTGAGAAGCGCTCCCCAGTCGCTGCGCAAACGCCGGATCGCTTTCGATCTCCTCCCCCGCCAGAAGCGTACCGTCCGGCAGCGACAGGGAAAAGCTGACCGACGGTTTCAGCCAGAAATCCCGGTCGGATTCCAGCAGTCCCTGTGCATCGATGTCCAGCGACAGACCAAAACGTGCCGCCGCCGTATTCGGACTCCGCTTGACGAGCAGATAGCGGCCCGGTGCGCCAGGTGTCGGTCGCAGAACGAGCGCGCCATCGGACGCCAGCGCCGCCGCACGGATCATGTTATCGACTGCCGGATCGACACTGTCACGTGTGGTCACGCCCGTCTCGCCCGCATTGAGGGGAACAAGGTCAATCGCCACGATACGCGGATAAAATCGATGGATCGTCCCCGCCACTTCCAGAAAGAGATCGAAGCGGCTTTCCCCGCCGGCAACCGCTACCGCCGAAAGCGCGGTCAGGTGCGCGTCATGCTGGTCCGCACGCTGCGAAGCAACGCTGTGCAGCACCCGGCTTTCAGCCGCGAGCTCCGAAAGCAGCTGCCAGCGCTCGTTTGCCACAACGGCCGCGACCGTCAGAAAAGCCAGCACCAGCCACACACCGACAAGCCACAGGGGTCGGTCGCCTTGGGCGTTTCTGTCGCTGGCGTTTTGGTTCATCCGCGCGATTTTGAGGAACAATCCGCCTTTTGCAAGTCATTGCACCGGAAACATCTCGTCAATGATGCCGGCCAGGTGCTGCAATGCAGCGCTCGCACCGGCGCCGCGCCACGCAAACCCGATCTCGATTTCGGGTTGCTGTTCCGCAAGCCGGAAATAGGCGACCCCCGGTCGGATCAGCCGTCGCATCGTGCTCGGCACGAACGCGATGCCAAGCCCGCTGGAAACGAGATTGATGATCGTCTGCATCTGCACGGCCTGCTGTCCGGGAACGGGCGCTGCGTCACGCTCGGCATAGTAGCGCGTGACGAGATCGTGCAGCACCGGCGCGCTATGGCGTGGAAACAGGATGACCGGCAGATCGCGCAGCGCGTTGAAGTCGAGCTTTCCGCCGCGCGGCACCACACGTCCAGAAATCACCCATTCCTCCGGCACCGCCACCACCAGCCTGTCCGTTTCCACCGGCCGATACCGCAGAGGCGAGTGCAACGCGCCGCGCGGCGGAGCGATGATGATGCCGGAGTCGAGGGCACCATCGAGCAGTTCGGCGATCTGCACATCGCTCGTCGCTTCGTTCAACACCAGCTCGACCTCGGGAAACCGTTCCTTGAAGCGGCGTACGAGCTTCGGCAAAAAACTGTAGCTCACGAAGCTGATGAAGGAGAGGCGCACGCGGCCGATCTCGCCGCGCGAAAGCCGCCGCGCCACCCGCGGCAGTTCGGTCGCCTCGTCCAGAACCCGACGTGCATGGGGCAGCCACTCATGCCCGACCGGCGTCAGCGTCACGCTGCGCCGTGTCCGCTCGAAAAGTGTCAGGCCCAGATCCGCCTCCAGCGCCTGTATGCTCTGGCTGAGCGGCGGCTGTGTCATGCCCAGCCGCTCGGCCGCGCGACCGAAATGCAGTTCCTCGGCAACAGCGACGAAATGCCGAATCTGGCGAATATCCATGCCATCTCATATGTAAACTAAATCAATTTGATATTATAAATATATTTCTCATATCAGTAAACACTCCCTAGCCTGACTTCTCAGCGGTGTCGGCCACTGAGGAGAAAGCATGCCAGCGAACAACCGGTCAAAAACCATCACCCAGGGCATCGAGCGCTCGCCCAACCGCGCCATGTACTATGCGCTCGGTTATCGGGAGGAAGATTTTTCCCGTCCGATGATCGGCATCGCCAACGGACACTCCACCATCACACCGTGCAATGCGGGCCTCCAGCCCCTGGCAGACGCCGCCGTGGAAGCCGTGCGCGAGGCCGGCGGCAACCCGCAGACCTTCGGCGTTCCCACCATCTCCGATGGCATGTCCATGGGCACCGAAGGCATGAAATACTCGCTGGTCTCACGCGAAGTCATCGCCGACTGCGTGGAAACCACCGTTCAGGGCCAGTGGATGGATGGTGTTCTCGTCATCGGCGGCTGCGACAAAAACAAGCCTGGCGGCATGATCGGCATTGCCCGCGCCAATGTCCCGGCAATCTATGTCTATGGCGGCACCATCCTGCCCGGTCGCCTGAATGGTCGGGACCTCAATCTCGTTTCCGCGTTCGAAGCCGTCGGCGCGCTGAGGGCCGGCAAAATCAGCCGCGAGGAGTTCGACGCCATCGAACGCAACGCCGTGCCCGGCACCGGCGCCTGTGGCGGCATGTACACGGCCAACACGATGAGCTCGTCTTTCGAGGCGCTCGGGATGTCCCTGCTCGGCTCCTCCACCATGGCAAACGTCCATGAGGAAAAGCGCCAGTCTGCTGCGCGCTCGGCCCATGTCCTGCTCGATGCCGTGCGCGCAGGCCGCAGGCCCCGCGACATCATCACCCGCAGGAGCGTGGAAAACGCCATCGCCCTCGTGATGGCGACGGGCGGCTCCACAAACGCGGTCCTGCACTATCTCGCCATCTGCCGCGCCGCGGAGGTCGAATGGACGCTCGACGATTTCGAGCGCATCCGGCGCAAAGTGCCGGTTCTCTGCGATCTCAAACCGTCCGGCCGCTACATGGCTGTCGATCTTCATCGCGCTGGCGGCGTACCGCAGGTTTTGAAAATCCTGCTCGAGGCCGGACTTCTCAATGGCGATTGCCTGACGATAACCGGTCGGAGCCTCGAGGAAGAACTGAAGGGCATACCGGCAATTCCGCCACCGGATCAGGATGTCATTCGCCCCATCGAGGCACCGCTTTACGCTGAGGGTCACCTCGCGATTCTGAAAGGCAACCTCGCTGAAGACGGTGCTGTCGCCAAGATCACCGGCCTCAAATCTGCCAGCATCACCGGCCCCGCCCGCGTCTTCGAAGACGAGCAGTCGGCCTTGGATGCGATCCTGACCGACCGGATCCACCCCGGCGACGTCATGGTTTTGCGCTATCTCGGACCGAAAGGCGGCCCCGGCATGCCGGAGATGCTTGCCCCCAGTTCCGCCCTGATCGGGCGCGGGCTCGGCGAGAAGGTGGGGCTTATCACAGACGGTCGCTTTTCCGGCGGCTCCTGGGGCCTTCTCGTCGGCCATGTTACTCCCGAAGCCTGCGACGGCGGCACCATTGCCCTTGTCGAAGAAGGCGACACGATCACCATCGACGCCAGCCGCCGCCTGCTTCAACTGAATGTCGACAAAGAAGAGCTCGCACGCCGGCGTGCCAAATGGCGCCAGCCCGAACCGCGCTACCGCAACGGCGTGTTGGCCAAATTCGCAAAACTTGCTGGTCCTGCAAGCACTGGCGCATTGACTGAATAGGCCGGATGCGCCAGACGCTTTCAGTGAATGGGAGACCTGAATCGCAACGAAATTCCACGACGGGAGAGAGACATGAAATTTTCCGCAAGAAACACGGGGCCGTTAGCGGCACTTGTAACCGCGCTTGGCATTTTTGCCGGCGTATCGGCCGCGCAGGCCCAGCAGGAAATCAAGATCGGCTATGCCCTCGCGCCGACCTCGCATTATGGCGTGGCAGCCGAGAAATGGCAGGAAGTGGTCGAGGCGAACACTGACGGGCGCTATACCTTCCGTCACTTCCCCTCCTCCGGCCTTGGCGGCGAGCGCGAAGTGATCGAAGGGCTGCAGATCGGTACGATCGAGGCCACCATCGTTTCCTCCGGCACGCTCAGCAACTTCGTGCCCGAAACCGGTGTTTTCGACATCCCGTTCCTGTTCCGTGACCTCGCCCACGCGCGCAATGTGCTTGATGGCGAGATTGGCCAGAACATCCTCGCAAAGTTTGATGATGTCGGCCTCGTCGCACTCGCCTGGGGCGAACAGGGCTTCCGCCATATCACCAACAACCGCAACACCATCGGCAAGCCCGATGACGTTGCCGGCCTCAAGCTGCGCACGATGGAAAACCCGATCCACATCACGGCGTTCGAAACGCTGGGTGCCGCTCCCACGCCGATGGCATGGCCAGAAGTCATCTCGTCGCTCCAGCAGGGAACGATCGACGGTCAGGAAAACCCGCTTTCCGTTATCACCTCGGCCAAGCTCTCCGAGGTCCAGAAGTACCTGACGCTCTCCGGCCACGTCTATTCGCCGGCCATGCTTCTCGTCTCCCGCCAGCTCTGGGACGGCATGTCGGATGAAGACAGGAAAGCCTTCGAGGAAGGGGCGACAGAAGCCGTCAAGGCCATGCGCGCCTATGTCGACAATGTCGAAACCTCCGGCGTCAAGCAGCTCAAGGAAGAGGGCATGGAAATCGGCGAGCTGACCGCCGAGCAGAAAGCCGCCTTCCAGCAGGCCGTCCAGCCCGCTTATGAAAAATACTATGAGCAGTACGACAAGGCGCTGATCGATCAGATCATCGCGACCGAATAAGGTCTATGTGTCTGAAACTCCGGACAGCAGTCCGTGCGGCGGCTGTCCGGAGTTTTGTATTCTGCTTTTTTTGAGCAATGGCCGGTTCCCACGCTTCATCATGTTGGTCTAAACAGGATGCGATCAACAGGCTGCGATGCCCCGGCATCCAGGTCGGGGAGGATCAGTGAAAACATTTGAGCGATATTTCGTAGCCCTCAACAAATGGGCTCTGGTGCTGCTGCTTGGCGCCATGGCGGTGATTGTTTTCGCCAATGTATCGCTGCGCTATCTCACGAATTTCTCCATCACCTGGTCAGAGGAAGTCGCCCGCTACCTGATGATCTGGATGACCTTCATCGGTGCCGGCCTCGCCCTGCGCACCGGCGGCCATGTCGCCGTTGGCAATTTCCAGGAAATGCTCGGCCCAAATGGCCAGCGCGCCATACGCGTCCTGATCCTGTGTCTGCTTCTGGCCTTCTTCTCGATCATGATCTGGATGGGCCTGAATTATATGGATCGCGCCCGCTTCCAGCTGACGCCGGCAACGCGCGTTTCCTTCAGCTACATCTATGCCGCCATGCCGATCGGCTTTGGCCTCCTCATCGTGCATCTGCTTCTTGTCGCCCGCTCCTTCGTGATGGAAAACCGGTTTGCCGAAGTGGAAACCGACACGCCATCCGCCGCACTTTCCGAGAGCGGCGACACCCACATTGCAGCCAACCGGGAATAGACGGCCGTGGCGCTGATCCTCTTTGCTTCCTTCTTCGCCCTTCTGATCATCGGCATGCCGGTGGCCTTCTCGCTGGCGCTCGCCGTCTGGGCGGCAATCAGCCTGGGCAGCACCTATCCGCAGATCGTCATCGTCAAGGAGATGTTCTCCGGGCTCGACAGTTTCCCGCTCATGGCGGTGCCGTTCTTCATCCTGGCAGCCGAGCTGATGTCGAGCGGTGCCATGACGCAGATTCTCCTGCGCTTCGCCTCACAGTTCGTGGGTCATTTCCGCGGTGGGCTGGGCTACGCCAATGTGGTCTCCTCCACCATGTTCGCCGGCATCTCGGGCTCTGCCCTCGCCGACGCCGCCGGACCCGGCGCCATGATGATCCGCATGATGGAGAAGGATGGATACGACAAATCCTATGCCAGCGCGCTGACCGCCTCCGCGTCGGTCGTCGGGCCCATCATCCCGCCATCGATCATCATGATCCTTTACGCAATGCAGGATGAAAATGTCTCCGTGATCGCCCTGTTCATGGCCGGCATCATTCCCGGCATTCTGATCTCGCTCTCCATGGCCGCGACCAATTGGTATGTCTGCCGCAGGCGTGGCTTCAGAAGCAGTTCGCCGCGCCCGTCCCTGCGCGAGATGATGCGCACCAGCTTTCAGGCGCTGCCCGCTATCTTCCTCATTGTGCTCATCATCGGGGGCATCCGCAGCGGGCTGTTCACACCGACCGAAGCCTCGGTGGTGGCGGTTTTCTATGCGCTCCTGTGCGGCATGTTCATCTACCGCTCGTTGCGGCTCCGCGACCTGCCGGACATTCTCTTTCGTTCAGCGCTGGTCACCGTCGCCATTCTGCTGATCCTCGCTGCCGCGCGCGCATTCGCCTGGATCATCATTATCGAGGGCATCCCCCAGGCCATTGCTTCAACCATCGTCGCCTGGGAACTGAGCCCGGTTCTGTTTCTGCTGGCGGTCAATGTGCTGCTGCTTGCTTTCGGCCTGTTCATGGATCCACTGCCCGGTGTCATGATCCTTGTGCCGATCCTTGGCCCCATCGCCTACTCACTGGGCATCGACCCGATCCATTTCGCCATCGTCGTGATCGTCAACCTCACGCTCGGCCTTCTCACCCCACCGGTGGGTGCATTGCTTTTTGTCGTGTCTTCAGCGGTCAAGATACGCGTCAGCGAGATGATCCGGGAGATGCCGCCCTTTCTGGTCGTCCATCTCCTTGTCCTGCTCGCCCTGACCTTCATCCCGGCGCTGTCCACCTGGCTGCCGCACCTCAGCGGCTACTGAACTCCGGCAGCAGCGTCAGCCGATCAAAACGTCGGGCTCGAGCTTGCCCGCCGGCGCCCCAAGATCGCTGACGAACACGCCGCCGGCAGAGGCAGCATCCGAACTGTCCGGGTCCACGCCAATAGACGCCGATGTCACCAGGAGCCTGTCCGCCCGCGGCCCGACAAAGGCCGGACAGGTGATGAGTGCCGCCGGCAGGTCAATCTTGCGAAGCAGCACGCCCCCCGGCGAATAGACCTCCACGCCATGGCCGCCCCATCGCGCCACCCAGAGATTGCCCTCGGCATCGACCACCGCGCCATCGGGTTCTCCGTCGCGCGATGGCGCGGCAAATGGTGACGGCTCGCCAACCGGCAGTCCCGTCTGTGGGTCAAGCGAAACCTGCATGATCTGAAGTGTCGGCGTGTCCGTGAAATATCCCACGCTGCCATCGGGAGAAAAACAGATCGCATTGGTGACGGTGATACCGGAATAGAGCCGTCTCACCTCGCCCTTGCGATACCAATAGATCGACCCCGCGCCCTTTTCAGCGTTCTTGCCCATCGTGCCGATCCAGAAAGCCCCGCTGGGATGCACACGGGAATCGTTGGAGCGGGTCTGCGGATTGTCCGCTTCCAGCGGGCGGTGAAGGCTCAGGCTCCCATCTGCGACATTGCGCAGATAAAGGCCGCTCTCCGTCACGAGCAATTGCCGGTCGTCATCGACACGGGCAAGCGCGGAGGATAGTTCCGGCAGCGTGTGCCGGCGCGTCACGCCGTCCGCGAAGCGATGCTCGAAGAGAGCCTTTTCCAGAATGTCGAACCACCAGGCGGTGTCGCTATGCCTGTCGTAAGTCGGCCCCTCACCGAGCACACAGCGTTCCCCTTCCAGACGTGTCCAGACGTCCCCAGCCACCGGCTTTCCTCCCTCGTTTTCTCAGTCAATGGCTGCCATAGCCCCCTTTGACGCCGGGGTTCAAGAAGCATTCAGATGAGATCCGGGCCGATCATTCGATCACAATATTGCGATCAAGGCCCGTTTCACGGCACGAACCGGCGCCTGCATATTGATATGCCGGGCGCGATAAGCCTAAAAAATCAGTTGGGGGCCTGTCCATCAAGGCAAAACACACGGTGAAAAAGCAGACAGACGAAGGAATCAGCAGCACAGTCGCTCTAAGAAACGGCCTCGGGTTGGTCCAGCTTCTGTCAGACGAAGGGCCGATGACCTCCGATGAATTGGCTTTACGGTTTTCGTTGAGACACGACACCACCACCAGGCTTTTGAAAACCCTGGAGCTTCATGGTTTCGTCGAGCCATCCAGATTTGCGGAGCGCTACCAGCCGGGCCGTACGGCCGGCGCGCTCTCGAAAAAATTCTTGAGTGAAACCCCTATCGCAGGAATCGCACGTTCTGTTCTTCAGGCGCTGGCCGACCGGCACAATGCCACGTCGACGCTTGCTGTGGACGATGCCGGCGAAGCTCTCTTTCTCGTCGTCTGCAACGGGTTGAATCGCGAAAGCTCCCCCTGCTGTCACGTTGGCTCGGCCTATCCGCTCGCGCAGACCGCGGCGGGTCACGCCCTTCTGTTCACCAGCCAGACCAGCATGAACAGATCAGTATCCGAGCTATCCCAGTGTCCCGTTGAGACCGAGGCGCTTCACGAAAGCTTCTGCTTCTTTCGGGCGTCGGGCTGCTTCCGGTTGCTGCTTCCAGACAAGAATCTGCTCCTGCTGGCCGCACCTTTGCACCTCAACAATGCCGTTCTGGCACTGGAGCTTGTTCTTCCGACCACCGCCCAGGCTGCGCATGATCCGGCAGGTCCAATGAAGGATCTGCTTGCAGCCGTGGAACTCATACAGCGCAAATGCGCGGCATTGGGTGTGCGATATTTAGAAGACTCCTGACCGACCACGAGGTCGGGCGGCATCAGCGCCTCCGCGGCGTCACTGCACCGGCACCGAATTTTCGCGGCTTGAGGAAACAAGCGCGGAAAGCTTCACGAGTTCACCCCCGAGTTCCTTCAGACGCGGCAGGGGCAGCTGCCCTTTTGGGACACCGCAGCCAAGTGACATTGCAGCGGCTTGATCGGATGGCTTGAACGGCACCGCCACCCCATGAACATCAGGATGCCAGCCGCCGAGGGACAGCGTAAATCCACTGCCTGCAATTTCGACCAACCCGCGCTCGATCTGCGGCGAAAGCACATTCCACTCCGCCGCATGGTGGCACTCCAGGTCCCCCAGGCAGCTTTCGCGCCGTGCGGGTTCCAGAGCAGCCAGCAGGGCATGGCCGATCGGAGTGCCGGCCAGAGGAACTCTCGAACCTGCCTCAAGCCGAAGGGTCACGAGCGTGGCACTGCTATGGCAGACTTCCAGATGCAGGGCCTCGACGCCATCCAGAACGGCCAGCGCCGCGTGCACCCCAAAACGGTCAGCGATTTTCTGGAGGTGAGGACGTATGACCTCAATCACCTGCGTCTCGCTTTTGGCATCATAACCGAGCCGCACCACCCCGGGCGCCAGTCGGAAGCGCCGGCGACTGCCGCTATAGTGCAGAAACCCCATCTGGGTCAGCGATTTCGTCAGCCGTGCAACGGTCGCCGCGGGCAGATCGGTGCGGCCGGCAATGTCTGAATTGCTCAGCCAGACAGGAGCGTCGGCAAATACGGAAAGAAGATGCAGTCCCCTCGACAGCGCCGGGGAAACGGAAGCCGCTTTTCGATCTTCTGCGCGCGATGCCTTTACAACCACAATTCCCGCCCTTCATTCCACCCGTCGAAAAACGGGGATGAAGAGTAGCAAAAACCCTGCTCGGCCGGCAACGCCCAACCGGTCCACGCAGTTTCCAGCAGGATTCGGGAGGCCGATGAACTTGTCCACAACGGCGGACCACCCGGTTCCGCAAACTGGACCTTCAACCCCGCTTTGCAACACCGTATGAGATGCGGACATCCGCGCCAAAGGTCTCACAGGGGGCATCCGTGACCAAGATCGAGAAGTTTCCTCTTGAGGCAATTCTGACCGGCAACATCGCGCCCCTGGGAGAGCGAAACGTCCCCAGCGGCATAAAAAAAAGCGCCGTAAAAGGTCCGCTATGGCTGGGCGCAAACGGCTTCGCGGGCGACCATCAGGCCGACACCAGGGTGCACGGCGGCCCGGAGAAGGCCGTCCACCACTATCCTCGCGACCACTATGCCGACTGGAAGCGTGAAATCGGCGACCATCCTTTGCTGGCATGTCCGGGAGCCTTCGGTGAAAACCTGTCCACCTTCGGGCTGAACGAGGAAACCGTCGCGCTTGGCGACATCTTCCGGCTGGGCGAAGCCGTCGTCGAGGTATCGCAGGGCCGCCAGCCCTGCTGGAAGCTCAACAGCCGCTTCGCCGTCGGCACGATGGCCTATCAGGTCCAGAAAACCGGCCGCACGGGCTGGTATTACCGTGTCCTCCAGGAAGGTATGGTGTCATCCGAGGACCAGCTTGAGCGCATCGAACGGCCTTTGCCGGAATGGCCGCTGAAACGCCTGTGGCAGATCCTCTATGTCAAAACCCTGGACCGTGGGGAGCTTGAAGAAATGGCCGCACTTTCCAAACTGCCGGATGGATGGCGGCGCTACGCACAAAGACGCCTCGCCTCCGGCAGGGTCGAAGACTGGAGCCGCCGTCTGGAAGGCGAAAAACAGAATTGAAGAAGCCTCGTCACCCTGCTCCGCGGGCACACGCGCACAACGGGTCTTCAGGTATCGTGGAAAAGCCGGTTCGGGAAAAATGAATGGTGCCGCTTGTCAGACTCGAACTGACGACCTCCGCATTACGAATGCGATGCTCTACCAACTGAGCTAAAGCGGCCCTTTTTCGCGCTCCGCCGGACCCGTTTTCGACAGGGCCGCGAAGCACTTCACCGTGCACATACCCGCCCCGGCAGGCTTTCGCAACCAAATTGTCGAGCAACACTGCCAATCGCACCGGAATACCGGTCCTCAGACCCGAGGGTCCCAGCGAGCGGCTGCCTGATAGCCTCATTTGCCTGTGAAATCAAGCATTCCGCGCGAAATTCGTGTCTTGTCCGGCTGAGAAAGTGAATCCGACACCGTCATAACATTTCATGTATAAATAGAAAATTATTGAACGTAAATGGTCAATCGTACAAAATCATTGAAGGAGGAAAAGCCATGTATAAATCAGCAATCATTCTCGCCGCGTTCATTTCAACAGGCGTCCCGGCAAGCACGGCGTCAGAAATGATCTTTCACTGCCGCGCGCTCAATACAAGCTTTGAGATTCAGGCCAATTCGCCATGGAGGGCCTACTCTGAAGCCTATGCCATTCTTGTCGGGAAGGGGTGGCCAAATCACCCGCAGACCCTGCGCGCAATAAGCTGCCGGCTTCATCGCGCTTGAATTGTCACAGGGCATGGACACAATGGCTGCATACGCTAAGTTGGCAGCCGACCAGCGCATCTAGGGTCAGGACCCTAGCCACCGAAAATTCCAGTAGGCAGGTATCCCATGACAGACGTGACGATGACGGTGAACGGAAAGACGGTTTCGGGCACCGTCGAAGGCAGGACCCTGCTCGTGCAGTTTCTGCGCGACAGTCTGGGGCTGACCGGGACCCATGTGGGATGCGAGACGTCGCAATGCGGTGCCTGCACGATCCATGTGGACGGTGAGTCGGTTAAATCCTGTTCGATGCTCGCCGTGCAGGCCGATGGCGCATCGATCACCACCATTGAGGGCCTGTCCGATGGCGATGCACTGCATCCCGTCCAGGCCGCGTTCAGGGAGCACCACGGCCTCCAGTGCGGCTTCTGCACACCCGGCATGATCATGGCTGCGACAGACATGATTCGCCGTCACCCGGAAGGGCTTGACGAAAAGACCGTGCGCGACGAACTCGAAGGCAATATCTGCCGCTGCACCGGCTATCACAACATCGTCAAGGCGATCATGGCCGCATCCGAGGCGATAAACACCGCCTCCAACAGAGCCGCCTGAGCCGGAGAGATCGATCATGTATGACGTCACTTATCATCGCGCCGGTTCCGTGAAGGAAGCACTCGACCTGCTCGAAGCAGCCGACGACGGAAAGTTCCTGGCCGGCGGGCAGACCCTGATTCCCGCCATGAAGACCCGGCTTGCCGCCCCGTCCGACCTTGTGGATCTGCGCCATGTCGCCGAATTGCGGACAATCTCTGTTGCCGGCAAAACAGTCACCATCGGTGCCGGCGTCACCCACGCGAAGGTCGCGGCAAGCAGCGAGATCGGAAGCGTATGCCCCGCTCTCTCGCATCTCGCCGCCTCGATCGGCGACCCGCAGGTCCGCCATATGGGCACGATTGGCGGTTCGCTCGCAAACAATGATCCGGCAGCCGACTATCCTGCGGCAATGCTGGCTCTGGCTGCAACCATCCTCACCAGCAAGCGCGAGATCGCTGCCCGGGATTTCTTCACCGGCCTGTTCGAAACGGCGCTGGACGAGGATGAGCTTATCACCGCCATTCGCTTTGAAGCGCCGGAGAAAGCCGGTTACGGCAAGTTTCCCAACCCCGCCTCGCGCTACGCGATGGCCGGGGTCTTCGTCGTGCAGGATGGCGAAACCGTTCGCGCCGCCGTCACCGGCGCTGGCGATGATGGTGTGTTTCTGTGCTCCGAACTCGAAAGCGCGCTGAGCGCGGATTTCAGTGCGGCGGCGCTCGACGGCATCACCGTGCCCGCCGACAGTCTGATGACGGATATCCACGCAAGCGCCGACTACCGTGCGAGCCTCATCGTAGCCATGGCCAGGCGCGCCGTCACCATGGCAATCGGCTGAAGTCGTTTGCCAGCTACTTCGCAAGCGCCTGCTTGAGCCGCTCGACCTCCGCATCGGACCACCCGTCCGGCTCGGTAACGGCCATCCAGGCATCGATGTAATGTTCCGGCGCATAGAGGTGGCCGTATCCGAGCGGTGCGGTCGTCGCCAGCGCCATGTCGAGCGCCAGTTGCAGGAAGGTCACGATCGGATACCAGCGCAGTTCCGGCGAGACATCCGGCCCGCGTTCATCCACCAGCCATGCAGGTCGCCGGTACCAGGCAAGGGGATCGAAAAACACCACCGGATCGCTGGCATACTGCAGATAGACAATCCGCAGCGGTCCCCACTGGGCACCCGAAATGTCGAGTGCATTCTTCTGGCTGGTAAAGCGCACCACCGAGCCGTCGCCATAGCGCGGCAGCCAGGCTGGCGTTCCGGGATTACGCTCAGCTGTAAACCGGCTCCAGAGCCGGCTGTTGAAGGGAGGGCCAGCCCAAAGCGCACCCTGGAACGGATCGCCCAGAATGTTCAGAAGATCGGTCGACTGCTCTGAGCTGAGCGTCCCGAGACTGAGCCCATAGAGATAGAGCTCCGGCCGCGCCTCCACGGGCAGTGTTGTCCAGTGGCCATAGACCTCGCGGAAAAGCGCATGCGCGGCCTCCGCGCCATAGCTCGGCTCGATCAGCAACGACAGCCAGCTCGTCAGATAGGAGTATTGCTGCGCGACCATCACCGTGTCGCCGCCATGCAGATATTCCAGCGTCACGCTGGCCTCCGGATCCACCCACCCCGTTCCGGTGGGGGCCACAACGACCATCACCTTCCTGTCGAACGCGCCGATACGCTTGAGTTCCTCAAGCGCCAGTCTGGCCCGCGCGTCGGCGGTGTCGGCGGATCGCAGTCCCACATAGACCCGCATTGGCTCCTTCGCCGCATGCCCGGTAAACGCCGCGATCTCCTCGCTTCCCGGTCCTCCCGAGACGAAACTGCGCCCCGTGCGCCCAAGTGTCTCCCACGAAATGAGCGACCCGGCGCTGCCTGTTTTCAGGGCGCCGCTCGGCCGTTCGATCCCGTCTTCAAACAGCGCGTCCAGCTCCGCATAGGCTGAATCTGCAAGCCGCAGCGCATAGCGCAACAGAACACGATCCACCAGCGATGCCACGATCAGCCCCACCAGCACAACGCCGAGCACGTAAGCGACCCGGCGCGGCACGAAACTCTTGAGCCGGTCGGAAACCAGCACGTAGAGGCGTTTCAGGCCCCGCCCAAGTGCGACGAGCAGAAGAAACAGAACGAGTGCAATACCGCCAACCCTGCTGGGATGGGCCGTATCCACCGGTTCGAGCTCCATCAGCGCGCGAATGGAGTTCTGCCATTCGGCTGCCTTCCAGAGGAAGAAGACGGCCACGGCCGCGCATGCAGCCGCCATGCCGAGCTTGCCGTAATATCGCGGCCCGTGCGGAGGCTCCGGCAATTCCAGGTAACGCCACAGCCACACAAGCAGCACGCCGAGCCCGTAGCCAACGGCAAGCGAGACACCCGAGAGCACGCCCTGAACGAAAAACGCACGTGGCAAAAGCGACGGTGTCAGCGAGGCGGCGAAGAACAGTGTTCCCAGGCACAGTCCGACAACGGAAAACGTCTGCCAGAGGCGTGCCTCGTCCCTTGTCGCTGTCTCGGTCATCTCAACCTCGCCCTCGCCGCCATCTGCTCCGTGCCACTGTCACCGGGCAGAGTGGTATGTCAGCTTGAGAAGGGCAAGGTTGTTGAGGTCTCCTTGCGGCATTCTCCATGAACCGGAAAATACCGCTTTCGCATCAACCCAGCGCGTCGACGAGACGGCCAGCCCCCTGGCGGAACGGGTCGGCCGTCGGCAGGCCCATACGGGCTTCGATCTCTTCGAGGCAGGCTTTCGCCTCCGCATCGTTCAGCGCCGCAGTGTTTACGGAGACACCCACCACCTTGACATCCGGATTGACCACACGGGCCGTCTCCAGCGCCAGGTCGCGCAGCGCCTCCAGCGTGGGCAGCTGATAGTGTGGCAGACCCCGCATATGCGTGCGGGTCGGCTCATGGCAAAGCACCAGCGCGTCGGCCTGCCCGCCGTGGATCAGCGCCATCGTGACACCGGAGAAGGATGGATGAAAAAGGCTGCCCTGCCCCTCGATCAGATCCCAGTGGTCTGCATCGTTGTCCGGGGTGATATGCTCAATGGAACCAGCCATGAAATCGGCCACAACGGCATCGAGCGGAACACCCGAGCCGGTGATGAGAATACCCGTCTGGCCGGTCGCGCGGAACGTGGCCTTCATGCCGCGCTCGCGCATTTCCCGTTCCATGGCAAGCGCGGTGTACATCTTGCCGACGGAGCAGTCCGTTCCGACTGCCAGACAGCGTTTGCCGGTCCGCCGCTTACCATCGGCGATGGGGTAGTCTTCCTGGGGTACACGGACATCGAAAAGCTGCGTGCCCGCTTTCTCGGCGGCGGCCACCAGGGCAGGCTGAGCGGTCAGGCGGTTGTGCAGACCGGAGGCGATATCCATGCCGGCCTCGGCCGCTTCCACAAGCGTCGCCACCCAGCTTTGCGCGATCACGCCGCCACGGTTCGCAGCGCCCACGACGAGTGTTTGTGCGCCGGCTTCCTTGGCCTCGGCGATAGTCATGTCCTTGAGGCCGAGATCAGCCTTGCAGCCATCGAGGCGCAGCTGGCCCACACAGAACTCCGGCCGCCAGTCCTTGATGCCCTGAGCAACCTTCGCGGTCAGGGCATCGGGGGCATCACCAAGAAACAGGAGATAGGGCGTCTTAAGCATGAGCGGGCGCTCCCTTAGAATTGTTTTACCGGCTCATCAATGATCCAGCCACCGCTTGTCAAGCTGCGGTGGTCCAGACAAGGCGTTCTGGATCAACACTTGGGCGGCCCCTGAGCCAGCATTTCCCCACCAGATCCTAAAAGATGGTTCCCGGCAGCCATGTCGAAATCGATGGAAGCAGCCAGATCACGCCCATCCCGACGATCTGCAGAATGATGAATGGAATGACGCCGCGATAAATCTGCCCGGTCGTGATCTCCTTCGGTGCCGCTGCCCGGAGATAGAACAGCGAAAATCCGAATGGCGGGGTCAGGAAGGACGTTTGCAGGTTGATCGCGATCAGGATCGAGAGCCACAGCGGATCGTGCCCCATCAGGATCAGGATCGGCGCCACCAGCGGCAGCACGATCACCGAGATCTCCACGAAATCGAGGAAGAAGCCGAGGATGAAGATCAGCGCCATCACGAAGATGAGCGCGCCCTGCGGGCCGCCCGGCATCGCGTGAAGAATCTCCTCCACCCGCGCGTCACCGCCAAGCCCGCGAAACACCAGCGAGAAGACGCTGGCGGTCAGGATGGTGGCGAAGATCATTGCCGTCACCGTCATGGTGGAAGTGACGATTGGCGTGAGAATACCCCGTCTGCGTGCCCTGTAGATGGAGATCACAATGGCAGTGACGCCGAGCGCCAGAAGCCCGGTGGTCAGCGCGGCCATGCTCCACTCGAACAAGCCCGCATCGCTGCGCTGCAGGCGCACCGGAAAGAGCCCGGCCAGCACCGCAACGGCACCAAGTGCGGCCGCACCCAGCACTATGAGGCGGCCATTGCCCTCGCCGCGGACGCCAGCCAGAAGCAGCGCGCCGATTGGACCCACACTGGCAGCCTCGCTCGGTGTGGCGATGCCCCCCAGAATAGACCCCAGCACGGCAACAATTAAGAGAACAGGCGGAACGACGGCGCGCTGCACTTCCTGCCGGCTCGGCCGGTCGCCGGCTTCCACAAGGGCAGGCGCGGTTTCCGGTTTCAGCGCCGCGCGCGTCATGAGATAGGCGATATAAACGGCGACAAGCGTCAGCCCCGGCAAAAGGGCAGCGGCAAAAACCTGCCCCACCGAGATCGTCTCGATGGTGAATTTGCCCTGCTCATACTGCGCCTGCTGATAGGCGCTCGACATCACGTCCGACAGGATGATGAGAAGGGTCGAGGGTGGAATGATCTGACCCAGCGTGCCGGATGTACACACGACGCCGGAGGCAAGCTTCGGGTCGTAGCCATTGCGCACCATGGTCGGCAGCGCGATCAGGCCCATCGCCACCACGGTTGCGCCCACAATGCCGGTCGAGGCCGCCAGAAGCGCGCCGACCAGCACGACGGAAACCCCGAGACCGCCGCGTATGCCGCCGAAGAGACGGCCCATCGTCTCCAGAAGCTCTTCCGCGATGCGGCTCTTTTCCAGCACCACACCCATGAAGACGAACAGCGGAATGGCGATCAGAACCTCATTGGTGAGGGTTCCGAATACCCGCTGCCCAAGCGCGCCCAGAAGCCCGACATCAAACTGGCCTGTCATCCAGCCAAGAAAGGCGAACAGCGCCGCCGTGCCCGCCAGCATGAAGGAAACGGGATAGCCGATCAGAATGGCGACGATCAGCGCCGCAAACATGAGGATGTCGAGCGGTAAGGTCATGCGGCGGGATTTTCTTCACGAAGACGCGCGAGATCGCGCAGGATGCAGGCAAGGCCCTGGATGATGAGCAGCGCACAGAAGGCGGGGATCAGCGACTTGAGCAGGAAGGAGGCGGGAATGCCGCCCACCGAGATGGCCCCTTCCATAATCGCCCAGGAATTGCGCACCGAAGGCCAGGAGAACCAGGCGATCATGAACATGGATGGCATAAGGAAGCACAGCGCACCGAAAATATCGATGCGCGCCCTGCCGCGCGGGCCGAACAGCCCGTAGAAAATGTCCACGCGCACATGCCCGTCCACCAGAAGCGTGTAGCCGCCCGCCAGCATGAACAGTGTGGCATGCAGGTAGAGAACGGTCTCGTTCATGAAGATGAAGCTGACGCCATAGACATAGCGCAGCACCACCGTGCCGAATTGCACCAGCACCATAACGAGCGCCAGCCAGCGCACGGCCGCGCCCACTGCCCGGTTGATCCGGTCAAGTCTATCCGCCAGCTCCAGCATGAAGAGCATTCTCCGAATGAAAGAGGCCGGGCGCGGACGCCCGGCCCTGGCGATTGTGTCAGCCGCCGTATTTATAGTCGAGCGCACGGGCGTTCATCTGCCCGTTATCCGCATAGACCATGTATTCGGCGATGCCGGCGCGGTATTCGAGGAAGCTCTCGACGATGCGCTTGACCAGCTCGTCGTCGTCTTCGCGCAGTTCCGCGATCACTTCGCCTGCGGCATTGCCCATGGCGACGATCACGTCATCCGGCAGCTTCTTCACCTGCACGTCCTGCTCGGCCACAAGCTGCTTCAGCGCTGCGGCGTGCTTGGTCGTGTATTCGGTCCAGACCGGATTGTAGAGCGATTCACAGGCATAGGCGACGGCCTGCTGCAGGTCTTCCGGCAGCGCCTCATAGGCCGCCTTGTTCACCGCACATTCCTCTGCCGAAGACGGCTCGCCGACACCCGGCCAATAGTAGTTCTTGGCAACCTGATAGAAGCCCAGCGCCGAATCCGTCCACGGACCGATGAACTCGCCGGCGTCGATCGTGCCGGACTGCAGACCCTGGAACATGTCGCCGCCGCCCATGGCCTGAACGGCCATGCCAAGCTTGGCGCACATTTCGGAGGCAAGACCCGTGGTACGGAAGCGCAGGCCCTTCAGATCGTCAACCGAGTTGATCTCGTTGCGGAACCAGCCCTGCCACTGCGGACCGGAATTGCCGCAAAGGAACGGCTTCAGTCCGAAACGGCCATACATCTCGTCATAGAGTGCCTGCCCGCCGCCATGCACGAGCCAGCCAAGCTGCTCGTCAGCGCGCAGACCGAAAGGCTGCGAACCGAACAGGAGAATGCCGCGCGACTTGGAACCCCAGTAGGAGGGAACCGCGTGATAAAGCTCGGCCGTGCCCTCCGACACCGCATCGAACACGCCATTGCCCGGCACAAGCTCGCCAGCGGCGTAAAGCTTCACTTCCAGCCGCCCGCCGGACAAAGCCGTAATCCGGTCGGCGAGCATCTGCGCCGCCACGCCCGGTCCGGGCAGGTTCTTCGGCCATGCCGTGACCATCTTCCAGGTGATCTTGTCCTGTGCGATGGCCGGAGCCGCAAGCCCCGTCGCCACACCGGCCACGCCGGCGGTTTTCAGAAATTGACGCCTTTTCATGATAAAATCCCTCTGAGGTGTTTTTGTTAGTTTCCAAGAATCCCCGGCAGCCGCAAGCCTTTTTCCTTGGCCCAGTCGAGCGCGATGTCGTAGCCCGCGTCGGCATGGCGCATCACGCCGGTTGCCGGGTCGTTCCACAGCACCCGCTCGAGGCGGCGCGCTGCATCCTCCGTGCCGTCGGCACAGATCACCATGCCCGAATGCTGCGAGAAGCCCATGCCCACGCCGCCGCCATGATGCAGCGAAACCCAAGTCGCGCCGGAGGCGCAGTTCAGGAGTGCGTTGAGCAGCGGCCAGTCGGAAACGGCATCGGAACCGTCCTTCATGGCCTCGGTTTCACGGTTGGGGGAAGCCACCGAGCCCGAATCCAGATGATCGCGACCGATCACCACCGGAGCCTTCAATTCGCCCTTCGCCACCATTTCGTTGAAGGCGAGGCCAAGGCGATGCCGGTCACCCAGACCGACCCAGCAGATGCGCGCCGGCAGACCCTGGAACGCGATGCGGTCGCGCGCCATGTCGAGCCAGCGATGCAGGTGCTCATTGTCGGGCAGAAGCTCCTTCACCTTCTCGTCCGTGCGATAAATATCCTCCGGATCGCCGGAAAGTGCCGCCCAGCGGAACGGGCCGACGCCACGGCAGAACAGCGGGCGGATATAGGCCGGCACAAAACCGGGGAAGGCGAAAGCGTTCTCAAACCCCTCTTCGAGCGCCACCTGGCGAATGTTGTTGCCATAGTCGAGCGTCGGGATGCCCTCATTCCAGAAGGCAACCATCGCCTCCACATGCTCGCGCATCGAGGCACGGGCCGCTTTCTCCACGGCCTTCGGATCGCTTTCGCGCTTCTCGCGCCACTCGGCCACGGTCCAGCCCTTGGGCAGATAGCCGTTCACCGGATCGTGCGCAGAAGTCTGGTCCGTCACCATGTCCGGCTTCACGCCGCGCCGCACCAACTCGGGTACGATCTCCGCCGCATTGCCCACAAGGCCGACAGACTTCGCCTCGCCCGCTTTCGTCCAGCGGTCGATCATCTCCAGCGCCTCGTCCAGCGTGGTCGCCTTCTCGTCCACATAGCGGGTGCGGATGCGGAAATCGATGCGCGTCTCATCGCACTCAATGGCGAGGCAGCACGCGCCGGCCATCACGGCCGCCAGCGGTTGCGCACCGCCCATGCCGCCAAGCCCTGCGGTCAGGATCCACTTGCCCGTAAGGTCGCCGCCATAATGCTGCCGGCCAGCCTCCACGAAGGTTTCGTAAGTGCCCTGCACGATGCCCTGCGAGCCGATATAGATCCACGAGCCGGCCGTCATCTGGCCGTACATCATCAGACCCTTCTTATCGAGCTCGTTGAAATGGTCCCAGTTGGCCCAGTGCGGCACCAGATTGGAATTGGCGATCAGAACGCGCGGCGCATCCTTATGGGTGCGGAACACGCCCACCGGCTTGCCCGACTGAACGAGCAGTGTCTCGTCTTCCTCAAGCGTCTTCAGCGTCGCGGCAATGCGGTCGAAATCATCCCAGGTGCGGGCCGCCCGGCCGATGCCGCCATAGACGACCAGCTCGTTCGGGTTTTCGGCGACGTCGGGGTCGAGATTGTTCATCAGCATCCTGAGCGGCGCTTCCGTCATCCAGCCCCTGGCGTTCAGCTCCGTCCCGCGCGGCGCCCTCACCTCGCGAATGTTGTGACGCGGATTGGTCATGGTTCAGTTCCCCTTCAAGGATGGCGCGATCTCGGAAAGACGCGTCAGAATGGCTTTGAGATGCGGTCGCAGGCGCGCCGCTTTTTCTTCATCATAGTCAAACGGCACGGCCTCGCCCTGAAGATGCGTCGCCTGCGCCAGTTCCATCTGGATCGCATGTTCTCCGCGTTCCGGTTTGCCGTAGTGCCGTGTGGTCCAGCCGCCGACAAAACGTCCATTGAGCACGCTCGTATAGCCGTCCGCCGCAGCACAAATCTCCGCCGTCAACCGCTCGATTTCCGCTGCGCAGGTCTTGCCGCGATTGGTGCCGATGTTGAAATCCGGAAGCCGCCCTTCGAACAGGAACGGGCAGTGTGAGCGGATGGAATGGCAGTCATAGAGGATCGCCACGCCATGCAGCGCTTTCACCCGCGCAATCTCGGCCTCCAGCGCGGCATGATAGGGTGCGTGAAAGGCTTCAAGCCGCTCAGCGACATCATCCGCCGTCGGCCCCTCTCCCTCGCGCCAGATCGGGCGGTTGTCGAAATCCGTCAGCGGCACCAGACCGGTCGTGTTCTGCCCCGGATAAAGGCTCTCGCCGGAAGGATCCCGATTGGCGTCGATCAGATAGCGATGAAAGGTCGCCCGCACGGTGGTCACACCATCAAGCAGACCATCATAGAGCCGATGCACGTGCCAGTCCGTATCGGTCAGAAGCCGGCCCTGTTCGTTGAGCCGGGCCTTGACCGCATCCGGCACATAAGTGCCCGTGTGCGGCAGCCCCAGAATGACGGGCGAAGAGCCCTGATGCACTTCGACGGGGTTCATTCGCAAATCTCCAGTGTTGGCGTCCGCCCCTCATCCGCCTGCCGGCACCTTCTCCCCGCACGCGGGGAGAAGGACGCGAGCCGCAACGTGGACGCCCCCCTCTCCCCACATGCGGGGAGAGGGTAAGGGTGAGGGGCGAGCGCCATCGCTGTAAAACCCATCTCCATCATCAAGGCTCACTCCTCAATTCAGGCAGAATGTTCTCGGGAATGCTGGCGTTCAGGTCGCCGGAGCGCACGAGCGCGATGGCGTTTTCCAGATCGGGGGCGAGATAACGGTCTTCCTCCAGATCCGGCACCGCGCTGCGGATCGCCGCATGCGCCTGCGCAAGCGCTGCACTCGTTTTCAGAGGCGCGCGGAAATCGACGCCCTGCGCCGCCGTCACGGCTTCGATGCCGATAATGCCGAACAGGTTCTCCGTCATCGGAATGAGCCGCCGCGCGCCATGGCACGCCATCGACACATGGTCTTCCTGATTGGCGGAGGTGGGCGTCGAATCGACAGAGGCCGGATGCGACATCTGCTTGTTTTCCGACATCAGCGCAGCCGAAGTCACTTCGGCAATCATCAGGCCGGAATTCAGGCCCGGCTTCTTCGCCAGAAACGCCGGCAGGCCGAACGAAAGCGCCGGATCGACCAAAAGCGCAATGCGCCGCTGCGCAATCGCGCCGATCTCGCAGATGGCAAGCGCGATCTGATCGGCGGCAAGCGCCACCGGCTCGGCGTGGAAATTGCCGCCCGAAACCACGGTCCCATCCGACAGCACCAAAGGATTGTCGGTCACCGCATTGGCTTCGATGGTCAGGGTGCGCGCCGCCTGGCGCAGAAGGTCGAGGCACGCGCCATCCACCTGCGGCTGGCAGCGAATGCAATACGGGTCCTGCACCCGCTCGTCACCTTCCAGATGGCTCTCGCGGATCTGCGACCCTTCGAGCAGCGCCCACAGTGCCGCCGCCGTGTCGATCTGGCCCTGATGGCCGCGAAGTGTATGAATTTCGGGATGGAATGGCGCGGAAGACCCCATTGCCGCATCGGTCGACAGCGCCCCGGTGATGAGCGCGGACCGCGCCGCGCGGTGCGCCCGGAACAGACCGGTCAGCGCCAGCGCAGTGGAAACCTGCGTGCCGTTGATCAGCGCCAGCCCTTCCTTGGCCTTCAGCACGACCGGCTTGAGCCCGACCCCGCGCAGCGCCTCACCGCCGGAAAGCCGCTTACCGTCGAAGAAAGCCTCGCCTTCGCCCATCATGGCCGCCGCCATATGCGCGAGCGGCGCCAGATCGCCGGATGCGCCGACCGAGCCCTTTTCGGGGATCACCGGCACGACACCGCGCGCCAGCATTTCCTCGATCAGCTTGACCACCTCCATGCGCACGCCGGATGCGCCACGGCCCAGCGAGAGCAGTTTCAACGACATGATCAGCCGCACGATGGCTTCGTCAAGCGGCGCGCCAACGCCGCAGCAATGCGAGAGAATGAGATTGCGCTGCAGCGTCTCCACATCCTGCGGCGGGATGCCCACACTGGCGAGCTTTCCAAAGCCGGTGTTGACGCCATAGATCGCTTCATTGCCGCGAGCGATCTGGTCGATGCGCGCAGCCGCCGCCTCAATGCCGGGATAGCAGGCCGGATCGACGCGCACGGCAACGCCATCACGCCAGATACGCTCCAGATCCTGGATCGTGACCGCACCGGGGGTCAGAACAAGCGTCATGCGAAGTCTCCTGCAATGCGGCGATGGAGCGGATTGAAGCCTATGCGATAGGCAAGCTCGGCTGGATGCTCCACGTCCCAGATGGCGATCTCGGCGCGCTTGCCGGCCTCGATGGTGCCGATCTCGTGGGCCAGCCCAAGCGCCCGCGCGGCTTCGCGCGAGGCCCCGGCCAGCGCCTCTTCAGGCGTCATGCGGAACAGCGTGCAGGCCATGTTCACGGTCAGAAGAAGCGAGGCGAGCGGCGATGAACCCGGATTGCAGTCGGTCGCGACCGCAATCCGCACGCCATGTTTGCGCAGCGCCGCAAGTGGCGGATGTTGCGTCTCGCGCAGCGTGTAGAACGCACCCGGCAGGAGAACAGCCACCGTCCCGGAAGCGGCCATCGCTGCAACGCCTTCCTCGTCCAGATATTCGAGATGGTCCGCCGAAAGCGCGCCATAGGAGGCCGCCATTTTCGCGCCACCCAGATTGGAAAGCTGCTCTGCATGCAGCTTCACCGGCAGGCCGAGTTCGCGTGCCCTGTCGAACACGCGCGCCATCTGCGCCGGCGAGAAGGCAATGCCCTCGCAGAACCCGTCGACCGCATCGACCAACCCCTCGGCATGCGCCGCCTCCATGCCCGGAAGCACCACCTCATCGATATAGGCGTCTTCGCGTCCGCGATATTCGGCTGGAACCGCATGGGCGGCGAGATAGCTCGTCTTGATCCGTACGGGCCGCAGCTCTGCCAGACGGCGCGCGGCGCGCAGCATCTTCAGTTCGTCCTCGA
Organism: Nitratireductor rhodophyticola; assembly: GCF_019891355.1. Classification (NCBI taxonomy): domain Bacteria; kingdom Pseudomonadati; phylum Pseudomonadota; class Alphaproteobacteria; order Hyphomicrobiales; family Phyllobacteriaceae; genus Nitratireductor; species Nitratireductor rhodophyticola. The sequence continues at coordinate 144,628 of NZ_JAHSSF010000003.1, forward strand.
CGGTCAGCCCATATCCGGATTTGACCTCCACCGTCGCAACGCCTTCGGCAAGAAGCGCATCGAGCCGCCTCAGCGCGTCTTCGACCAGCGCATCTTCGCCCAGGCCACGCGTTGCAGAAACAGTCGAAACAATGCCGCCGCCGGCCCGCGCCACTTCCTCGTAGCTCGCGCCTTCAAGCCGCATCTCGAATTCCCTTGCGCGATTGCCGCCAAAAACCAGATGCGTGTGACAGTCCACCAGCGCCGGCGTCGCGAGCCGACCGCCAAAGTCGGTTCGTTCCCAGTCGGCAAACGTGTCCGGAATGGCGCTCAGCATGCCCGACCAGACGATTTCGCCATTTTCAATGGCGATGCCGGCATCCTCAACGAGCCCGTAGGGCACAGCGCCCTCACACATGCTTGCCAACCGGATACCGCTGATGACACTCTGCTTCATGACAGGAAGTTTCCTCCATCCCCCTGCGGGACATATTTGCAGGGCATATTGCCTAACCGCGCTTTTTTGTCTAGTGTTATTCATATATGTATAGACATAATTAAGTCAGGAACAGCACTCCATGCAAGCCATTTTTGCGCAGAATGCCCTCACGCCAGGCGGTTGGCAAAAAGATGTGCTTGTAAAGCTCGACGGTTCCGGCCGCATCGGCAGCGTCGCCTCCAACACGCAGCCGGAGAATGACAGGACGGTGCGCGTGCCGGTCCTTCTGCCGGCCATGTCCAACCTGCACAGCCACACCTTTCAGCGTGCCATGGCAGGCCTTGCCGAACGGCGCGGCCCGGCCGGGCGCGACAGTTTCTGGACGTGGCGCGAAATCATGTATCGCTTCCTCGACCTGCTATCCCCGGACGACCTGGAAGCCGTCGCCGCATTCGCCTTTATGGAGATGCAGGAAGCCGGCTTTGCCGCCGTCGCCGAATTTCATTATGTCCACCATCAGCCGGGCGGCGCTCCCTATGGCGATGTCGGCGAATTGTCCGCTCGCATCGCCGGCGCTGCGGAACAGACCGGCATCGGCCTCACGCTCCTGCCCGTCCTCTATCGCCATGGTGGTGTCGACCAGCGTCCGCTTCAGGGCGGTCAGAAGCGGTTTGGCAACGATCTCGACCGATACCAGAAGCTGCTTTCGCGCGCCGAAGAATGCGTGGCCAATCTGTCCGCCGACGCGCATCTGGGTGTCGCACCGCATTCCCTCCGCGCCGTCGGTCTCGATGACCTCCGCGAAGCACAGGCCATGCACCCTCGAGGCCCGCTCCACATGCACATCGCCGAGCAATTGCCTGAGATCGACGAAGTGCGCGCAGCCTACGGTCGGCGCCCGGTGGAATGGCTGCTCGACAATTGCCGCGTGGACGAACGCTGGTGCCTTATCCATTGCACCCACATGACAGACGAGGAAACCGCCAATCTGGCCGAGACCGGCGCCGTTGCCGGCCTTTGCCCGGTCACCGAAGCCAATCTCGGGGATGGCATTTTCAACGGCCCACAGTACCAGAGTGCCGGTGGCATGCTCGGCATCGGCTCCGATTCCAATATCCGCATCACGGTCGCAGAAGAGTTGCGCCAGCTCGAATATTCCCAGCGCCTGCGCGATACTGCCCGCGTGGTTCTGGCCGCGCACGGTCAGTCCTGCGGGCGCACGCTCTATGACGCTGCCCTTGCCGGAGGCGCACAGGCGCTTGGCCGCAGGTCCGGTGCCATCCAGCCCGGACACTGGGCCGACCTGATTGCCATTGACCAAACGGAATTCGCTGGCGCAGCATACGACGATGGCCCATTGGACGCATGGCTCTTTACCGGCGACAATGGCGCCGTAAGGGATGTCTGGTCTGCGGGGCGCCATTGCGTCCGCGAAGGCCGTCATATCGAACGAGAAGCGATCGCGGCGCGCTATGCGCAAACGATCCGGAAACTGGTGGAGCATCTGTGACCAGCCAACGCGCCTCATTCCGCACCATCCGCGACGAGCTCTCCCGCCGTATCGCCGAGAGAATCTGGCTGCCGGGAACGCTGATCCCCGGCGAGGAGGCGCTGGCGGAGGAGTTCGGCGCCGCCCGTGCCACGGTCAACCGCGCCCTGCAGGAGCTGGCCCGTGCCGGCATCCTCGAGCGCAAGCGCCGCGCCGGCACACGGGTCGCGCTTCATCCCGTGCGTGAGGCCCGCTTCGTCATTCCGCGCATCCGCCAGGAGATCGAAGGGCGTGGCTCTGAATACCAGTATCGCCTTCTGAGTGCTGAGGAGACCGACGCGCCGGAAGTCATCTGCGCGCGTCTCAGCCTGCTCTCGAAATCGGGTATGCTGCATGTGCGCTGCCTGCATCTGGCAGACCGAGTGCCGTATCAGTATGAAGACCGCTGGATCAACCTGAACACCGTCCCCGACGCGCGCAGGGCCGACTTCAAATCGATGGGTCCGAACGAATGGCTCGTCGGGCACGCCCCGTTCTCCAATGCGGAGTTTACATTCATGGCCGGTTCCGCCAGCGCCGACGAAGCCTCGCTACTGCAGGTCCGCGAAGGCGATCCAGTCTTCATCGGCGAGCGCATCACCTGGATGAAGGGTCAGCCGATCACGCTCGCTCACCTCGTCCACCCATCCTCGCATCGGATGGTGACACATCTGTGAGGCACCTCGACAAGCCGGGGTGGAGGCGTTAGGGCAGGCCAGTCTCATCATTCCGGGAAACCGCCATGACCGCGCGCAACACGCTCATCGCCCCTTCCATTCTCGCTTCGGATTTCTCACGCCTTGGCGAGGAAGTCGAAACCGTCGCCAAGGCAGGCGCTGACTGGATCCACCTCGATGTGATGGATGGCCATTTCGTGCCCAACATCACCTTCGGCCCGCCGATCATCAAGGCAATCCGCGACCGCACCGACAAGGTGTTCGATTGCCACCTGATGATCACCCCGGCTGATCCCTACCTCGCTGCCTTCGCCGATGCGGGCTGCGACATCATCACCGTTCACGCGGAGGCCGGTCCTCATCTGCACCGCTCCTTGCAGACGATCCGAAATCTCGGAAAGAAGGCCGGCGTCTCGCTCAATCCGTCCACGCCTGAAAGCGTCATCGAATATGTGCTCGACGAGCTCGACCTCGTACTTCTGATGACCGTCAATCCGGGCTTCGGCGGACAGGCCTTCATCCCGTCCGTGGTCGAGAAGGTGCGCCGCATCAAGGCGATGATCGGCGACCGGCCCATCGATATCGAGATCGATGGCGGTGTCTCACCTGCAAACGCCGGGGAACTCACTGCCGCTGGCGCCAATGTCCTCGTCGCCGGTTCCGCCGTCTTCAAGGGCGAAGGCAAAGAAGCCTATGCGAAAAACATCGCGGCGATCCGCGACGCCGCGAACGGCTGACAGCCCGATCTGTCGCAATAAAAAAGCCGCGCGGACAAGGTCCGGCGCGGCTTTTGTCGTTTCAGGCGTGAGCGCTTAGCTGCTGCCGCCGTTCAGCACCGTGACCGCACGGCGGTTCTGCGACCAGCAGGAGATGTCGTCGCAGGTCGCGACCGGACGCTCCTTGCCGTAGGAGATGGTGCGAATGCGGTTGGCCGCAACGCCGCGTGCCACCAGGAAGTCGCGCGCAGAAGCCGCACGGCGCGCACCGAGCGCGAGGTTGTACTCACGGGTGCCGCGTTCGTCCGCATGGCCTTCGACGGTGATCGAATAGTTCGTGTACTTGTTCAGCCACTGCGCCTGGCGCGTCAGCACCTGCTGCGCGTCCGCACGGATCACCGACGAATCGAGATCGAAGAAAATCCGGTCGCCCACGCTGACGGTGAACTCCTGCTGCGATCCGGGAGGACCACCAGCGCCGCCAAGGCCGATATCGGCCGCGTTGTTGGGAACCTGTTTATTGGCACAACCGGCCAGGGCAAGGGCCACCACCAGGGCGATGCCAACCGGGTTTTTGGCGATAGCTGCAATCGACAGCATTGCCACCTCTCCTTCAGATTAGAGATATTTTGTTCAACGATCAGTAACCACGTTGCCGTTAAGGACCCCTCAAGAAACGCGGTTAACAAACCCCTACCGGTGCAAATCAGAACCGTTATTTCGCGCAAACTAGCTTAAAATACGGCGGAAACGCGGCGAATCCGGCAGAAGCCGCCGCAATCCTATTCCAGCAGCGGCGACCAGGCCGGGTCCGAACCATAGTTCGCGGTCGGAATTTTCTGCTCATTGCGGCCCGTCAGATCGATCGAATAGAGCTGCGGCCCGGCCGAGCCAGCCGGCTGGCGGAAAAACATGACCACGCGACCGTTCGGGGCCCAGGTCGGTCCCTCCTGCAGGAAGCCGGACGAGAGAATACGCTCGCCGGAGCCATCCGTGCGCATGACACCGATCTGAAACTCACCGCCCGTCTGCTTGGTGAAGGCGATCAGGTCGCCGCGCGGCGACCAGACCGGCGTCGAATAGGTCCCATCACCGAAGGAGATACGCTTCGGATCGCCGCCGCTGGCGCTCATCACATAGATCTGCGCCCGCCCGCCACGGTCGGAAGTGAACACGATCTGCGAGCCGTCCGGCGAATAGGAGGGCGATGTGTCGATGGCATTGGAGGTCGTCAGGCGCGTCGTGTTGCGGCTTCTCAGATCCATCGCAAAGATGTTCGAATTGCCGTCGTCGCGCAGAAGGCTCATCACGATCTGCTGACCGTTGGGCGAGAAGCGCGGGGCAAAGGTCATGCCGGGGAAATTGCCGACAAGCTCGCGCTGACCGGTCTCAAGCTGCAGAAGATAGACCTGCGGCTGACCGCCCTCATAGGACATGTAAGTGATTTCCTGGCGCGTCGGCGAGAAACGCGGCGTCAGGACGATTGCGCGCCCGTCGGTCAGGAAGCGCTGGTTCGCCCCGTCCTGGTCCATGATCGCAAGCCGCTTCACGCGATTGTTGCGCGGGCCCGACTCGTCGACATACACGATCCGCGTGTCGAAATACCCGGTTTCACCGGTCAGGCGCTGATAGATGGCGTCGGCGATGATGTGGGCCACGCGCCGCCATTTGTCCTTGCTGGTGAAGAACTGCTCGCCGATGAGCTGCTGCCCCGCATAGGTGTCCCAAAGCCGGAATTCGGCCCGCAGCCGCCCGTCAGGTGTCTCCGAAACCTTGCCGGTCACCAGCGCCTGCGCGTTGATCACCGTCCAGTCCTGAAAGCGTGGTGCCGCATCCGGATTGGAAATCTTCTCGATGAATGCGCCCTTCTCAATCGGCGCGAACAGGCCGGAACGCCGCAAGTCTGCTTCGACAACGCTGGCGATCTCCGCCCCTTTGCCATCCGCGGAGATAAACTCCGTGATCGCGATTGGCAGTGGCTCCACCACACCCTTGTTGATGTCGATCTCGACCACTGCCCGTGCCGGCAGCACCGCAACGCCAAGCCCTGCGACCAGCGTCGCGATCAGGAAGGTCGCTCTCATGATCATCTGCATTTGCTCCTGCCTCTCCCGCTTTGGTTAGGCTCCAGCCCCCATCGCCGTGCGAATGGTGCTCAGGTTAAAACATGTCGCTTGGATCGAAGTGGACGATGACTTCGGACCAGGTATCGTATTTCGCTGCCGGCAGATTGTAGGGCGCACACTGTAGAACCGCGCGCCGCGCGGATTCCGCCGCCGCGCGCTCCACCATGTTGCCATTGCCGCCGGCAATAATGCGCGGGCTGCCCTCGATGTTCCCGCTCGGATCCAGTTTCATCTGAACGGAAACCTTGAGGTTTTCCGCGTCCAGCGCCCCGGCGGGCACGTTCCAGCATCGCTGGATCTGGCCTCGCAGCGCATCCATTTCACTCTGTGAAAGCTTCTCGCCCGGCGTGCTGCGGCTGCCGCCAAGCGATGCCTGCTCTTGCGAGCGCTTTGCGCCTCCGCCAGATGCCTTGTCCTTGTTCAGGAGTGCTGCCACCTCGTCAAACAGCTCGTCGGAATTCTGCGATTTCGGCTTCGAAGCGGTCTTCTGTGCTGGCTTGTCCGCGTCCTTGCGCTCAGGTGCCTTGGCGGTGCTTGCCTTGGGGGGCTGAGGGCGCGACTGCGGCACGGGCGCGCTGTTGGGCAGCGCAACGCTCTCGGTCGCTTCGGGTGCTTCCGCCACCACCGTCTCTTCAGGAGCGGGGTCCGGCTTCACCTCCTGCTTGGGCTGTGGCTCCGGCCGCACTTCCGTCGCAGGCACCGGCGTTGGCTCGGCCGCCGCCTGCTGTTGTTCCGGCTCGGGCTTCGGTTCCGGTTTGGGGGTGGGTTTGGGCGTCGGCGGCGGCTCCGCCGTCTTCTCCACCTCGCGGTTGCGCGGTTCGGGTGTGGGCGGCGTTTTCAGGTCGACATCATTGTCGCCTGTGTTCTGCGCGTTCTCCACCGGCTCCGGACGCTTGGTCGGCGTCGGCGCGGGTTTCTCGGAGAGCGCAGCCTTCTTGTCGCCTTCCTGCACCTGCGTCATCGATTCGATCGGGATGATGTCAACGGGCAGCGCTTCGACATCCGCCACCTCGAAGGCGCGCGGCGCCGACAGCGAGAACAGGCCGAAACCCAGCAGCGCCGCATGCATGGTCACCGATGTAACGAGACCCGCCTTCATTTGGTCAATTGCCTTCTTCCTGCAGAGTGACCAGGCCGAGATTGCGATATCCGGCAGCCGAGATGCGCGCCATCACGCGCATCACCGTGCCGTAGTCGGCCGCGCGGTCGCCGCGCACATAGATGCGCTCGTCATAGCCCGAACGCGCAATCGCCTGCAGCTTCGGCACCACTTCTTCGATCGGCACCTCGGTCTCCTGCAGATAGATCTGGCCCTCATTGTTGACCGAAACCGTGATCGGCTGTGTCTCGGAGTTCAGCGCCTTGGCCTGTGTCTCCGGAAGATCGATCGGCACGCCGACTGTCAGAAGCGGCGCCGCCACCATGAAAATGATGAGCAGCACCAGCATCACGTCCACGAAAGGCGTCACGTTGATCTCGGAGATCAGGCCCGAGCGCGAGCCGCGGCGGCCACGCCGCCGTCCGTTTCTTCCGCCCGCCGATCCGACTGACATACCCATTGTGCGCTCCTAAGCCGCCTTGGCGGCGACCTTCTCGTCGATCTGCCGCGAGAGGATGGTCGAAAATTCGTCCGCGAAACCTTCCATCCGTCCGGCGAGCTTGCCCGCGTCGGATGACAGCTTGTTGTAGGCGATAACGGCGGGGATAGCGGCCAGAAGACCGATGGCCGTGGCCAGCAGCGCCTCGGCGATACCCGGTGCCACAACAGCCAGATTGGTGGATTTGGAACCGGCAATCGCCTGGAAGGAGGTCATGATACCGACCACCGTGCCGAACAGACCGATGAATGGGGCCGCCGAGCCAATGGAGGCAAGGAAGCCGAGCCGGCTCTCAAGCCGCTCCATCTCGCGCGTCAGCGCCAGGTCCATCGCCTTGTCGATGCGCGTCTGCAAACCGATGGGCGAGCGCGCGCCTTTCTCAAAACTCTTCTTCCACTCGCGCATGGCGGCGACAAAGATCGAGCCCATACCGGTGGTCTTGCGCTCCGAAAGCGCACGGTAAAGCTCCTCAAGCGACTGGCCCGACCAGAAGGTCTTTTCGAAACGATTGAGGGCCGTGCGCATGCGGGCATAGGCAATCAGCTTGTCAACGATGATCGCCCAGGTCCAGACCGATGCGACAAGCAGGCCGATCATGACCAGCTTGACCACCCAGCCTGCCTGCCAGAACAAAGCCCAGATCGACAACTCCCCACCCGGTGCGGCGAGCGTAACACTTTCCATGGATCAACATCCTCTTAAGATCAGGGCGGCGTACATCTCGGTCTCGGCCGCGCCCCTGCTTGCGTGCCGTTGCCTGCGTCCGATCCGAGGCGTCCCCGCAAGATGCTTCAACGCCCCTTTATCCGGTAAATTTTGGTGAAAGGAAGGCGCACGGATTCGCTACGGATTTCATGGATTTCTTCATGAACCGTTATGGTTAATTAAGCGTTAGGAAATAGGACCGCGCCCAGGGATTCCGTATGGAATCAGTGCTGGATGCACAAAAGCACCCACCGATGTGGTTCATGCCCCCTTTGGCTTGAACGCCGCGATCCACTCTTTCGGAAACCGCCGTGGCCGTCCGGAAGCGCCAATGATTGCCGCTTCGACTTTCGCCTCCACCAGCACGTTCTCGCCGCGCAGCAGCCGTTGCGCCATTTGAATGCGCGCTCCCGATATCGCCTCTGTGCGTGTCTCCACCATCACGATATCGTCCACCCGGGCTGGCTGGCGAAAATCGATCTCCATCCGCCGCACCACCCAGGAAAGCACCTCGCCATGCTTCCCATCGGCCAGTTCGGTGTGGTGCACACCGGCAAGCCGCAGGAAATCCGAGCGTCCCCGCTCCAGAAACTCCAGATAGCGGGCATGATAGACAACGCCGGTAAAATCCGTATCGGCGAAATAGACCCGCGCCACGAGCCGATGTCCGAAATCGGTCAGTTCACCCGAAAGCGCGACCGTCAGGTCTTCGCCTGCACCGGCGCTCATTCCCCGTCCCCCTGCTGAAACAGGCTGATCTGCGCTTCCGCCAGTTCCTTCGGTGGCTGCAGCCCCATGTGGCGCCACGCCCTGGCGGCCAGCACACGCCCGCGCGGGGTGCGCTGGATGAAGCCCTGCTGGATCAGATAGGGTTCGATGATATCCTCGATGGCGTCGCGCGGTTCGGAGAGTGCCGCCGCTATCGTTTCGATGCCCACCGGCCCGCCACCGAAGTTCTCCACGATCATGGTGAGGTAGCGCCGGTCGAGCTGATCGAGGCCAAGCGCATCGACTTCCAGCCGAGACAACGCCTCGTCGGCCACTTTCCGCGTCACCTCGCTCGCGCCCGCCACGGTGGCGAAATCGCGTACCCGGCGCAAAAGACGTCCGGCTATGCGTGGGGTACCCCGCGCCCTTCGTGCGATTTCCTCCGCCCCGTCCGCGGCCAATGGCAGGCCAAGAATGCGCGAGCCGCGTGTCACGATCGATTGCAGTTCATCGACGGTGTAGAAATCGAGCCGCACGGGAATGCCGAAACGGTCGCGCAGCGGCGTCGTCAAAAGGCCAAGCCGCGTCGTCGCCGCCACCAGCGTGAACTTGGCAAGATCGATCTTCACCGAGCGCGCGGCCGGCCCCTCGCCAATGATCAGGTCGAGCTGAAAATCCTCCATCGCCGGATAGAGGATCTCCTCCACCGCCGGGTTCAGCCGGTGGATTTCATCGATGAAGAGCACATCGCGCTCTTCGAGATTGGTCAAAAGCGCCGCGAGATCACCTGCCTTGGCGATCACCGGACCGGAGGTGGAACGGAAATTCACCCCCAGCTCGCGCGCCATGATCTGCGCCAGCGTGGTCTTGCCAAGGCCGGGCGGCCCGACAAAAAGCACATGGTCCAGCGCCTCGCCGCGTCCACGCGCAGCTTCAATGAAAACTTTCAGATTGGCGCGCGCCGCTTTCTGCCCGACGAAATCGTCCAGCGACTGCGGACGCATCGTCGAGTCCAGATCCTCACCGCGCTTGTCGGCTGCAATCAGCCTGTCGCCATCCGTCATCCGCAGACTTCCATTTCACAATCATACAGCGCAAACAGCGCGCTCATGGCCCTGACTAACGCGCCAGTTCCTTCAGGCCAAGCCTGATCAGCGTGCCGGCATCCGCCCCCTCGCCCGCTGCCTTCATTGCGGCAGCGACGGCATTCGCCGCCACGTCGCGTGAATAGCCGAGATTGGAGAGCGCCGATACGGCGTCGGACACCGGCGCAGGCGCAGCCCCTTCACCCAGTTCCTGCTTCAGGCCGATCGTGCCGGTTGCCTCTCCGGCATAGGCAGGGGCCTTGCTCTTCAGTTCGGTCACGATCCGTTCGGCAACCTTCTTGCCCACGCCAGGCGCGCGCGCCACGGTGGCCGCATCCTTGAGCGCAATCGCATTGGCCAGTTCCGAAGCCGAAAGTGTCGAAAGCACCGAAAGCGCCACCTTGGCCCCCACGCCCTGCACATTGTTTTGCAACAGCCGGAACCATTCGCGCTCCAGCGCGGTGCGAAAGCCGTAAAGCCGGATCATGTCCTCGCGCACATAGGTCTCGATGAACAGCGTCACAGCCGTCCCCTCGCCGTCGAGCGCCGCCAGCGTCCGCGCCGGACAATAGGCGACATACCCAACGCCCCCCACATCTATAATGCAGTGGTCTTCGGCGATCTCGTCGATGATGCCCTTCAGTTTTCCGATCATTTGAGTGCTTCCATGGCCAGTCGGGAGGTGGCGGATTGCCGGTGATGGGCATGACATATGGCAATGGCAATCGCATCCGCCGCGTCATCCGTGTCAAACCGCGCCTTCGGCATCAGCACCTTCACCATCATGTGGATCTGTTTCTTGTCGCCGTGACCGACCCCGATAACGGTTTTCTTCACCGCATTGGGCGCATATTCGGCCACCGGCAGACCGGCCCGCGCCGGCACCAGCATGGCGATGCCCCGCGCCTGGCCAAGCTTCAGCGTCGCCGAAGCATCCTTGTTGACGAAGGTCGCTTCCACCGCCGCTTCATCCGGTCGATGGTCATGCAGAATGGCATCGAGACCATCATGCAGCTGGCACAGTCTGGAGGCCAGATCGGCCTTGCCGTCGGACGTCACGGTGCCAGCGCCCACAAAGCGCAGGGAGTTGCCCTGCGCATCGATGATGGCCCAGCCTGTGCGCCGGAGCCCCGGGTCGATGCCAAGAATGCGAATCGGTGTGTTCATGGCACTAACATAGCTGTGGGCAGGCCCATTGCCACGCACAAGCAGCACGAGCGAAGAAGCGGGCTCGCCACCGCCCTTTTCAGGAGATGGAAGTCTGCCCGAATTCGACCTCAGCCTCGCCCTTCTGACCGCCACCGTGCTGGCGGCTGGCGTCGTGCGCGGCCTTTCGGGTTTCGGCACCGGCCTGATCGTCGCCCCGATCGCCGGAGCGCTCTACGACCCCGTGACGGCGGTCGTCCTGCTCGTCATCATCGATTCGCTGCCCACCCTGCCCGTGGCGCTTCCCGTGGTGAAGCTCGCCCGCTGGCGTGAGGTCCTACCGGTGCTCGCGGGGCTGGCGCTGTTCGTTCCGCTTGGGGTGTATATCCTGAAGAATGGAGACGAAACCGTTCTGCGCTGGGTCATCTGCGTGATCATCCTTGCCTGTGCACTCACTCTGCGCAGCGGCTGGCGCTATCATGGCCCGCGCAGCCTGCCCCTCTCCTTTGGCATTGGCGGCATTGCCGGAACCCTGTCGGGCATCGCCGCCATTCCCGGCCCGCCCGTCATCATATACTGGATGGCGTCAACGCTACCGGTCGCGGTTGTGCGCGCCAATCTCATGACACTTTTCCTGATTTCAGAGATCTTCTCCGCCGGCAATCTGTGGGCGGCCGGCCTGTTCGAGCATTCGCGCGTCATGCTGGGGCTCCTGATGATCCCGCCCTACATGCTCAGCCTGCTCGTTGGCGGCAGGCTCTATGGCATCGCCAGCGACACGACCTATCGTCGCATCGCCTTCACGCTCATCATCGCCTCGGCGCTGATTGCGCTGCCGCTCACGGAGATCGTGTTCGACTGGCTGTTCAGCGGTGGCCGAATGCTGTTTTCAGGAGAGTGATCTGCTCATAGACCGGATTGCTGCCGAAAAGCTCGGCTTCTTCCGCCCGCGCCGGGGCACCACCGTAGATTTCTTCATCCATCCGCCGCACCAGATCCTGAAGGCGCATCGAGCGCACCACGAGACTCTGGAATTTCTCGGGAAGGTCGGACCAGCCCTGTGCCTGTTCCTGCGGCGAGTGCGTATCGAGACGCACCTTGGATTTTTCCGCCGCCACCTGCTCACGGGTCATCTCGCCGGAGTTGGCCGCGCGCTGCAAAAGAAGCCAGGATGCAAGTTGCATGAGGCGTGTCGTCAGGCGCATGGATTCGGCCGCATAGAGCGCCGCTCCTGCGCGCGTCAGGCGCTTTGCCTCCGCGCGCCCATCGCCGTCGAGATACTCCGCAGCCTCCTCGACCAGGCTCATGCCCTGATTGTAAAGGGGTTTGAACGAATCCGAGAACACGCGATGCTCGGCCAGCTTGATCGTGGTCGCGCGACCGTTCCCGTTTTCAATCATTGTGCCTACGCCCCACCAGATACGATTTTTCCGGCCACCGCCGGTTGATGCGTTCAATCACAAGTGCGCCTGACTCTCAATGCCGGCACGTCACTCAAGAATGGGCTTGTGCACAGCTGTTGGCAAGTTCTTCCTTAACGAAGGGTTAATACTGAATTTGGACAAAAAAAGAGCCGCAAAGGCGGCTCTCAGGAGTTTAAACAGGGAGGCGTCAAACAGAATGGCTCCAGCCACTCGGTAAGAATCCAGATCACTGGATACACACAGTAAACGCATGTAAAGCTTAATGGATGGTTAACAGCCACGCCAATTCTTGAATCGAATGCAGATCGACAACTCCCGGTTCAGGACAATTCCCGGGCCTGCTCCCGCAGACGAAACTTCTGGATTTTTCCCGTAGACGTCTTGGGAATTTCGGAGAAAACCACCGTTTTCGGACATTTGAAATGCGCCAGAAGCGACCGACAATGCGCGATGATCTCCTCCGCGCTGGCGGTCCGCCCCGGTTTCAGCTCCACGAAGGCCACCGGCGTCTCGCCCCACTTCTCATCCGCTTTGGCCACCACCCCGCATGCCGCGATGGCAGGATGCCGATAGAGCGCATCCTCCACCTCGATCGAGGAGATGTTCTCGCCGCCGGAGATGATGATGTCCTTGGAACGATCCTTGAGCTGGATATAGCCGTCGGCATGCATCACGCCGAGATCGCCCGAATGGAACCAGCCCCCGGCGAACGCCTCGTCCGTCGCTTTTCTGTTCTTGAGATACCCTTTCATGACGATGTTCCCGCGAAACATCACCTCGCCGATGGTCTCGCCATCGGGCGGCGTCTCGGTCATCGTTTCCGGGTCCATCACGGTCAGCCCCTCGAGCGCCGCATAGCGCACGCCCTGCCGCGCCTTGCGCGCCGCCTGCCCCGCTCCGTCGAGCGCATCCCACTCGCCTTTCCACTCGTTCACCACCGCAGGCCCATAGGTTTCCGTCAGCCCGTAGAGATGGGTCACCGTGAACCCCGCCTCGGCCATGGCCGAAAGCACGGTCTCGGGCGGCGGTGCCGCCGCCGTGTTGAAGGTCACCGTGTGCGAAAAATCCCGCTTCTCGTCCTCAGGCGCGTTGAGCAGTGCCGACATCACCACCGGTGCACCGCACAGATGCGTGACGCCATGCTCCGCGATCGCGTCATACATGGGCTTTGCCCGCACCCAGCGCAGGCACACATGGGAGCCCGCGGTCAGCGCCAGCGTCCACGGGAAGCACCAGCCATTGCAGTGAAACATCGGCAGGGTCCACAGATAAACAGCCCCCCGCGAGAGCCCGGCATGCACCGTGTTGGCATAGGCCATGAGCGCGGCCCCGCGATGGTGATAGACAACGCCCTTTGGGTTGCCGGTCGTGCCCGAGGTATAATTCAGCGCAATCGCGTCCCATTCGTCATCCGGCATGGACCAGGTGAAGCCGGCATCCCCCGATGCCAAGAACGCTTCATAGTCCACACTGCCGATGCGCTCACCCTTCGGATAGGGTGCATCCTCGCCAAATTCGGGATCGTCATAGTCGATCACCAGCGGCTTGACCTGCGCCAGCGCCAGCGCCTCCTTCATCACATCGGAGAACTCCCGGTCGACGATGACCACCCTGCTCTCCGCATGGTCGAGCTGGAAGGCGATGATCGCCGCATCCAGCCGCGTGTTGAGCGAATGCAGCACCGCCTTCGTCATCGGCACACCGTGATGCGCCTCCAGCATGGGCGGCGTGTTGGAGAGCATGACGGAAACCGTGTCGCCCTTGCCGATGCCGTGGCGGGCAAGCGCTGAGGCCAGCTTCAGCGAACGCTCCCAGAACGTTGCGTAGGTCACCCGCTGGCCGCCATGGATGATCGCGACTTCATTCGGAAACACCTTCGCGGCGCGTTCCAGAAGCACAAGCGGTGTCAGGGGCTGAAAATTGGCGGGATTCCTGTCGAGATCCCGATCAAAAGCGTTCCCGGTCACAGATATCCTCCCGCAATTTTTTGCTTATTAAGCACAGGCTTCCGATGCCGTCACCACCCCATAAGGTCGGACACGCCGTCGTGGATGAGCTTCAGGGAAACGATCAGCACCATCACATACATGAAGGGATAGAACACAGCCGGCTTCATACGCTTGACCACCCACACGCCGGCAAGGGTGGCAAGCGGCGCGAGCGGAATCAGAATCAGCGATGCCGTCAGGTTCGAGCGGTCGAACTGACCGAGTGCGAAATAGGGAATGAGCTTCACCGCGTTGACAATGGCGAAGAACACAACGCTCGTCCCCGTATAGACGCGCGGATCGTGCCCGAGCGGCAGCGCATAGACCTGATAGGGCGGCCCGCCCGCATGGGCAACAAAGCTGGTGAAACCCGCCACGCCACCCCAGAACGTACCGCGTGGGCGGCTCGGATCGGCGATGTGCGCACGCCCTGCCACCTTCTCGAAAACCCACCGCAGGAAAAAGGCGAGTGTGACGAGACCGACGATCAGACGCACATGCCCCTCCGTCACAACCGCCGCCGTCGCCCAGCCGATGGCGATACCCAGAAACGCTCCGGGCAGCATGATCGAGAGCGTTCTGCGATCCATGAACCCGCGCCAGGCCCAAAGCGAAACCACATCCATGACGATCAGGATCGGCAGCAGGATGGCCGCGGCCTGCACCGGCGAGACGACAAGCGAAAGCATTGGTACGCCAAGCAGTGCCATGGCTCCGCCGAAACCGCCTTTTGAAAGCCCCACGAGAATGACGGCGGGAACCGCTGCGAAATAGAATGTCGGATCGGAAAGAAGTGCGTTCATGAAACTCGTCTGCGCCCCGATTGTCGGGCCCGACTCTCATAACCTCCCTGTCCGGATTTGGCGAGACTCGCCGGAAATGCTTCAATTTTCCTTGTCGTTTACCCCGCTCGTCGTCTATGCCGCATTCAAACCAAATTGACGGGCAAGAAACGGTTCAGACCGGTTTAGCGCGGACCTGCGTACAACAGTGAGACGGAGCCTTTTCGCCACGCGGGCAAATCACGAACAGGCTTGAGGAGTTGCCACATGACCAATCGCTGCCGCCTCGTATTGATCGCACCGCCGCCCGAAACGGCTGCCAATGACGAAGCGCATCTGGAGGCCGCACTCTCAGGGGGAGACGTGGCCTCGCTGATCATCCCCGATTACGGACAGGACGAAGTCAGTTTCCAGGCCCGCGCCGAGCGCCTCACCCCCATTGCACAGGCCCGCAATGTCGCGGTGATGATCGCCGGCGCGCCGCGCATCGCCGCCCGCGTCAAGGCCGACGGCATCCATGTCGAAGGGTCGCTCGAAGAGCTCGCCGACGTGATCGAGAAATATCAGGATCGCATGATGATCGGTGCCGGTGGCGTGAAGACCCGCGACGACGCCCTTCAATACGGAGAGTTGCAGCCCGACTATCTGTTCTTCGGCCGCTTTGGCTACGATAACAAACCGGAACCCCATCCCCGAAATCTGACCCTCGGCACCTGGTGGTCCGAGATGGTCGAAATCCCCTGCATCGTGATGGGCGGCAACACCATTGCCTCTGTCGAACCGGTCGCGGCAAGCGGTTCGGATTTCACCGCGCTCTGCGCCGCGGTGTTTGCCGATGAGACCGATCCCGCGGCAGCGGTGGCCGAAGCCAATTCCATCCTCGACAGGGCCGCACAGCAAGTTGAGGGAGCCTGATCATGCGCCCACGTTTCCTTCCTGCCTTGCTCCTTGCCGCCGCATTTTGCGGGCTTGCGGGAAACGCGCGCGCTGCCGGCAATGTCGAGCCGGAAACGGCAGGCTCCGGCGCCCCTCAGGCAAGCGAGCGCATGTCCGATCGCCTGCAACCGCCGGGCGACCGTCCTCTTTCAGCCCCCACGGTCGACCAGGTGGACCCGGATCGTTTCGGAAAACTACCGGACGCCGCCTATGGTGCATTCCAGCGCGGCTACTACATCACCGCGCACAATCTCGCGCTGCCGCGAGCGGAAGCCGGCGACGCAGCCGCGCAAACCCTTGTGGCCGAAATCTATGCGCGTGGCCTCGGTATGCCCCGCAGCGCCACCAAAGCGGCAGAATGGTATTCGAAAGCCGCACAGCAGGGCGTTCCTGAAGCCCAGTTTCAGTATGCGCTTATGCTGCTTGACGGAAACTTCGTTGAAAAGGATACGGACCGGGCGTTCGAGCTCATGCAGATTGCGGCGGACAAGGGCAACCGGCTCGCCCAGTTCAATCTCGCCCAGATGATCCTCGACCGGCAATCCAGCTTCGAAAGCCAGAAACGTGCGGTGAGCTATTACGAAAAGGCTGCCAACGCCGGTCTCGCCGACGCGCAATACGCCATGGCCCAGGTTTATGCCAATGGCTTTGGCGGCCGGCAGGCAGATGACAAAGTCGCCCGGAGCTGGCTCGAGAGATCGGCAATGCAGAACTTCGACACCGCGCAGCTGGACCTCGGCACCTGGCTGGTGGAAGGGCGCGGCGGCGCGCGCAACACGCAGGCCGGCTTCGGCTGGCTCAAGCGCGCGGCTGAAGGCGGCAATGTCGCGGCACAAAACCGACTTGCCAAGCTCTACCGTGCCGGTGTCGGGGTTGAGGCAAACGTCATCGAGGGCGCGGCCTGGTATGTCTCCGCCCGCCGGGCTGGCCTCATTGACCCCGAGAACGAGGATTTCCTTGCAGGCCTCACGCCGGAAGAAATGAAAGATGCGATCCAGCGCGCAAATCGGCTTCGCTGAGATTTTCCTGGATCACAATCCGGCGCGCGGCTTGCCTTGAACCCCGTTTTATGGTCTTGGAAGCGCCGAATTGCGCGTGACTGCGCGCTTGAGACCCGCAGGACGATCACATGAAAATCAACGGCAACGAAATCCGCCCCGGTAACGTCATTGAACACAATGGCGGCCTCTGGGTTGCAGTTAAGACCAACGCTGTGAAACCCGGCAAGGGCGGCGCATACAACCAGGTCGAGCTGAAGAACCTGATCGACGGCACCAAGCTCAACGAGCGCTTCCGTGCGGCCGAGACGGTCGAGCGCGTGCGCCTCGAGCAGAAGGACTTCAGCTTTCTGTATGAACAGGAAGATGCTCTGGTGTTCATGGACTCCGAAACCTATGAGCAGCTCGAACTGCAGAAGGATTTCGTCGGCGACCGCGCCGCGTTCCTGCAGGATGGCATGACCGTGACCGTGGAACTCTATGAAGAAAAGCCCATCGGCATTTCCCTGCCTGATCAGGTCACGCTCACGATCGCCGAAGCCGATCCCGTGGTGAAAGGCCAGACGGCGGCCTCCTCCTACAAGCCGGCCGTGCTTGAGAATGGCGTGCGCGTCATGGTCCCGCCTTTCATCGAGGCCGGCGAGAAGATCGTGGTCGACACCAACGAAATCACCTATCTGCGCCGCGGCGAATAACGTCCGCCGGCGCGCTTACCGAAACTTCAAGTCACAAAGGCTCTTTCCCCATGGCCCGTTCGGCGATCATCAATGTCATGGTTCAGGCTGCCATGAAGGCAGGCCGCTCCCTCGCACGCGATTTCGGCGAGGTGCAGAACCTGCAGGTTTCGCTGAAAGGCCCCGGTGACTATGTGAGCCAGGCCGACCGCAAGGCCGAGGAAATCATCCACGCCGAGCTGGCGCGTGCCCGTCCGGGCTATTCCTTCCTTATGGAGGAGAGCGGCACGGTCGAGGGTGACGACCCGCAGCACCGTTGGATTGTCGATCCGCTCGACGGCACGACGAACTTCCTGCACGGCATCCCGATCTTCTCGATCTCGATTGCCCTGGAGCGTCAGGGGCAGATCGTTGCCGGTGTGATCTACAATCCCGCCATGGACGAGCTATACACCGCCGAACGCGGTGGCGGCGCTTTCCTGAACGACCGCCGCCTGCGCGTTGCGGCCCGCAGCAGGCTGTCCGACGCGGTTGTCGGCACGGGCATCCCGCATCTGGGACGCGGCCATCATGGCACCGCCCTTCTCGACCTGCGCAACGTTATGGGCGAGACGGCCGGCATCCGCCGGCTCGGTTCGGCGGCGCTGGATCTCGCCTATGTTGCAGCGGGGCGCATGGACGGCTTCTGGGAAGACACGCTCTCCCCCTGGGACATTGCAGCGGGCATCATCCTCGTGCGCGAAGCCGGCGGGTTCGTCAGCGATAAAAAGGGCGGCGACAAAATGTTCGACACGGGCCAGATCGTCGCCGGCAATGAAGCCATTCACCGCGCCCTGCTCAAGACCCTGGCCAGGCCCGCTCCCCAGAAGAGCTGACGGACACACACGCGCAAGCATATCCGCAGCCCTCACCCTGAGCGTGCCGACGAGCGAGGGCACCTGGCACTGCCTGCGCGATTTGGCGGGCTCGTTGCGGTCACCCCTCGGGCTTCAGGATGGCAAAAGCTGATCCCGGCATCACATGATGCTGTGCGCGACTTTCAATTTCGTCATATTTGCGATTAGAATCCTGCGCGATACAGGAATCAGTAGTGGTTCTGCACCGCAATGGATACGAGGAGCTGATGGCCTTGCTGAAATCGCGTGAGGACGCCGAACCATCCGTTGGGCTCGATTACGACCCGCACACGCTCTCGAGCCCGCAGGTCTTCCTCTATTCCATGCTGGTTTTTCTGGCGATAGCGGGCTTCGTGGCCGCCATCCTCTACCGGCAGATCGCTTCCGCCTTTCAGACCAACCCCGGCCTGAACGGCCTGATCCTCGGCGTTCTCCTGATCGGCATTCTGCTTGCCTTCATGCAGGTCACGCGCCTGTTTCGGGAAGTGCGGTGGGTGAACTCCTTCCGCGCGGGTTCAGAAGCATCCGATCCCGTTCTGCTCGCACCGATGAAAGCGCTTTTGAGCCGCGCCTCCTCCATGGCGCTGTCGACCAGCTCCATGCGCTCCATCCTCGATTCCATCGCAACACGCCTTGATGAAAGCCGCGACATCTCGCGCTACCTGATCGGCCTTCTGGTCTTTCTCGGCCTGCTAGGCACCTTCTGGGGTCTCTTGCAGACCATTGGTTCCATCGGCGACACCATCCAGTCTCTGGACCCCGCCTCCGGCAATGCCAACGACGTTCTGGATGCTTTGAAATCCGGCCTTTCCGCGCCGCTGGAAGGCATGGGAACGGCGTTCTCCTCCTCGCTCTTCGGCCTCTCCGGCTCGCTGATCCTGGGCTTTCTCGACCTGCAGGCTGGCCGCGCCCAGAACCGATTTTACACAGAGCTTGAAAACTGGCTCTCCTCCGTCACGGATCTGGGTTCGGACCTTTCCGAAGGCCGCAACGGCGCTTCCGAGGAGATGCAGCAGCTTGCCGACAAGCTGCGCGCCGCCCAGGAAGAAGGCACGTCCAGCCCCCGTCTGACCGCCTCCATGGCCAACCTCGCCGAAGGCATATCCGGCCTCGTCAAGAACATGCGCCAGGAACAGCAGATGATGCGCGACTGGGTGGAAGCCCAGGCCGATGAACAGAAAGCCATGCGCGCCACGCTCGAAAAGCTGTCTGCTGCACTGAAAAAGCGGGAAGGCTGACATGGCGCTTGCCCGCGCACGCCGCACAGACCGGCGGGTCGATTACTGGCCGGGTTTCGTGGATGCCATGGCGACGCTCCTGCTCGCCATCATGTTCCTGCTCTCCGTCTTCGTTCTGGCGCAGTATTTCCTCAGCCAGGAAATCACCGGCAAGGATGCAGTGCTCGACCGGCTGAATGCGCAGATCAACGAGTTGACGCAGCTTCTGGCCCTCGAGCAGGCCAACAGCCAGGATGCCGAAGACACCATCGCCAATCTGCGCGCTTCGCTCGAGGACATTCGCGCCGACCGCTCGCGGCTGGAACAGATTCTGGCAAGCGGTAGCGGCCAGAGCGAGCAGGCCGAAGCCCGGATCGGTGAACTTTCCGGCGCCCTTGATGAAGAACGTCAGGTCAGCCAGCGCGCGCTGTCGCAGGTGGAGCTTCTGAACCAGCAGATTTCAGCACTGCGCAAACAAATCGGTGCGCTGGAAGCCGCCCTTGAGGTTTCTGAAGAGCGCGACCGCGAATCCCGCACCAAGATCGCCGATCTCGGGCGCCGCCTCAACGTGGCGCTGGCCCAGCGCGTTCAGGAACTGAACCGCTATCGCTCCGACTTCTTCGGCCGTCTGCGCGAAATCCTCTCCGACCGCGAAAACATCCGCATCGTTGGTGACCGTTTCGTGTTCCAGTCGGAAGTTCTGTTCCCCTCCGGCGCCACGGAGATCAATCCCAATGGCCGCGAGGAAATGCGCAAGCTGGCCGACGCCATTCTCGAACTGCAGAAAGAGATCCCACCCGAAATCAACTGGGTTCTGCGCGTCGACGGCCATACGGATGACGTGCCGCTTTCCGGCACCGGACGCTTCCGCGACAACTGGGAGCTTTCAACCGCGCGCGCCACGGCCGTCGTCAAGTTTCTGATCGAAAACGGCGTGCCGGCGAACCGGCTCGTTGCCGCCGGCTTCGGCGAATATCAGCCGCTCGACACCGAAGACACCGCCGAAGCCCGTGCCCGCAACCGCCGCATCGAGCTGAAGCTTACCGAGCGTTGATCTTTCCTTCCGCAGGCCTGTCCCTGCTCTCCTTCCATGCGTATGAGGAACTTCATGTCCTTCCAGAAACTCGATGACCTTGGCCACAGGCTGGAAGCGCTCGGCCATGCGCTGGCAATTCTCGGTGCGGATGAGGCAACGCATATGGCGCCCGGCGGTGGCGAAGCACGTGCCGAGGCCATGTCCACCCTCGCCGGAATGGCGCATCGTCAGGCCACCGCACCCGAAATCGCCGACTGGATCGAGGCGGCCGGGCAGGAAGACCTGAACGCCGATCAGAAAACGGCGGTCGCGGAATTCCGCCGCCACTACATCAACCTCACCTGCCTGCCATCCGACTTCGTGGAACGCCAGACACGCACCCGCATGCGCTGCGAGCAGCTCTGGCGCGAAACCCGGCCGAAGGGCGACTGGGCCGGTTTCCTGCCGGCTCTCGAAGGCGTTGTCGAGTTGGCGAGGGAAGAGGCTGCGCGTCGCTCCGACGTGCTCGGCCTCGGCCCGTACGATGCGCTGATGGAGCAGTTCGACCCCGGCAACAGAACGGCGGAAATCGCTCCCGTTTTCGAGAATTTGAAAGCGTTTTTGGTTGATTTCGTCCCAAACGCGCTGGAAATCCAGAAAAAGAAACGGGCGAAGAATCCGCTGCGCCCGCTGTCGGGAAACTACCCGGTCGAGCGGCAGCGCGAGCTTGGACTGACGATGATGGCGGCTGTCGGTTTCGACCTGACGCGCGGCAGCCTCTCTGTCTCGCACCACCCGTTCTGCGGCGGCGTTCCGACCGATGTGCGCATCACCACGCGCTATCGCACCGACGAGTTTCTCTCTTCGCTGATGGGCATCCTGCATGAAACCGGCCACGCGCTCTATGAGCAGAACCTGCCGCACGAATGGGCGCACTGGCCGCTCGGCAGGGCGCGGGGCATGGCGATGCACGAAAGCCAGAGCCTGTTTGTCGAAAAACAGATCGGCCGCAACCCGGCTTTCTGGGAATGGGCGCTGCCGGTGGTGGAGCAGCATCTCGGCGAAAAATGGTCGAAAGACGAGATCCTCGCCCATGTGCACCATGTCGAGCGCGGGCTGATCCGTGTCGACGCGGATGAAGTGACCTATCCGCTGCATGTCATCCTGCGCTTCGAACTGGAACAGGATCTGATCGCCGGCAGGCTCGAAGCCCGCGATCTGCCGGAAGCCTGGGACGAAAAGATGAAAGCCTATCTTGGCCTGTCAACGATCGACACGCCGCAGGATGGCCCCATGCAGGATGTCCACTGGCCCTCCGCCGCCTTCGGTTATTTCCCCTCCTACACGCTCGGCGCCATGATCGCCGCGCAGCAGTGGTCGGCGATCGAGAAGGACATTCCAGATGTGAACGAGCAGTTCGCCCGGGGCCAGTTCGAGGCGGTGAACGCGTGGCGGCACGAGAAGATCTGGTCACAGGCCTCCCGGCTCTCCACGCCGGACCTGATCGAACAGGCGACCGGCGAGCCGCTCAACGCGGCGCATTTCACAAGGCATCTGGAACAGCGCTACGGCGCATAGGCACCGGGGCTGCGCTCAATCGCACTTGCTCATCCCATCAAAGCAGCCGACACTCGCCATCGGTCGCTTTGGGAGGAGACATGGCTGATCAATTCGATGCGATCGTCGTCGGCGCCGGCCTCGCCGGACTGGTGGCGGCAGCCGAACTGGCCGACGCCGGCAAGCGCGTTGCACTGCTTGAGCAGGAAGGCGAAAACGGGCTCGGCGGCCAGGCCTTCTGGTCGCTGGGCGGGCTCTTCTTCGTCGGTAGTCCCGAGCAGCGGCGGATGCGCATTGCCGATAGCCGCGAACTCGCCCTGCAGGACTGGATGGGCTCGGCGCAGTTCGATCGTGAAGAAGATTTCTGGCCCCGTAGGGTGGCCGAAGCCTATATCGATTTCGCCGCCGGCGAGATGCGCCCATGGCTCCATGCCATGGGCATGCGCTGGTTCCCAGTGGTGGGCTGGGCGGAACGTGGCGGCAGCCTCGCCGATGGCCACGGCAATTCGGTGCCCCGCTTTCACATCACGTGGGGAACCGGCCCCGGCGTGGTGGAGCCTTTCGCCAGACGGGTTCTGGCCCATGCCAAAGCCGGCCGCATTGCAATGAAATTTCGCCATCAGGCAAGCCGCCTTGTGCGCAGGAAGGGCGCGATCTCCGGCGTGGCGGGCGAAATACTGGAACCTTCGACGGCGGAGCGCGGTCAAAAGTCAGGACGCGACATCGTCGGCGATTTCGAGTTCACTGCCGATGCCGTGATCGTCGCCTCCGGCGGCATTGGCGGCAATCTGGACCTGGTGCGCAGAAACTGGCCGACGAAACGGCTCGGCCCCGCACCGAAGACAATGATCGCCGGCGTCCCGCATCATGTCGACGGCCGCATGATCGGCATTGCCCGAAAAGCGGGCGCGGCAACCATCAACACCGACCGCATGTGGCACTATACGGAAGGCGTGAAGAACTGGGCGCCGATCTGGCCCGATCACGGCATTCGCATTCTTCCAGGCCCTTCTTCGCTCTGGTTCGATGCCGAAGGCAACCGCCTTCCCGCGCCCTGCATGCCGGGTTTCGACACGCTCTCAACACTGAAGCACATTCTTGGGACCGGCTACGACTATTCCTGGTTCGTGCTGACCCAGAAGATCATCGAGAAGGAGTTCGCTCTCTCTGGCTCCGAGCAGAATCCGGACTTGACGTCAAAGCGCTGGATCGAGGTATTGAAAAGCCGCCGCGGCAAGGGCGCGCCACCACCGGTGGAAGCGTTCAAGAAGAAAGGCGAGGATTTCATCGTCCGCGACGATCTGAAATCACTGGTAGAAGCCATGAACACGCTCGCAGGCAAACCGCTGATCGATCATGACCGGCTCAAGGCGCAGATCGACGCGCGCGACCGCGAGATCGGCAACGCCTTTTCCAAGGACGCGCAGGTGACCGCCATTCGCGGCGCGCGCGCCTATCTCGGTGACAGGCTGGTGCGCACCGCCCGACCGCACAGGATACTTGATCCTGCCAGCGGGCCGCTGATCGCGGTGCGGCTGCACATCCTCACCCGCAAGACACTGGGTGGACTGCACACCAATCTCGACAGCCAGGTGCTGGATGAGGACGGCGAGCCCATTCCCGGTCTCTACGCCGCCGGAGAGGTGGCGGGCTTCGGCGGTGGCGGCTATCACGGTTACAACGCACTGGAAGGCACCTTCCTGGGCGGCTGCATCTTTTCCGGCCGCAACGCCGGCCGCCACGCCGCCGGCTGCTGAACAGGCTTGCCAGACGGTCGCTCCCGGCACACTGTCTCCCAATGGAAGAGACCGATTCCCGATCCACCGTGGAGATCGTTGCCACCGCTGTGACAGAAGCCGTGCGCACCGGGCGGCTCGTGCCCGGCCAGCGGCTGACCGAAAGTGAGTTTACCAGCCGGCTCGGCGTCTCACGCTCCTCCCTGCGCGAAGCGTTTCGCCGTCTGACTGCGGACGGGCTCCTCTCGGCTGAACCCCATCGCGGCGTTGCCGTGCGGCAGCTCTCGCGCCCCGAGGTGGACAATCTGTTTCAGGTGCGCGGTGCGCTGGAAGCGCTCGCGGTGAAACTCGCCCTTCCCGCGCTTCACCGGGCACCCGCTTCCCTGATCGACATTCAGCACGGCCTGGACGCCGCCGCAGAAGCGGGCGACATGAACCGGTTCTCGGAGCTGAACGCCCGCTTTCACCGCCTGTTTCGGGAGACGGCGAACAACCCGCTTCTGAACGAGACACTGACGAGGCTTTCCAACTCGCTCTATTGGCTGCAGTTCCGTATTCTGGTGGACAGGCAACAGGTGTTTGAAACCAACCGGCAGCACCAGCGTCTGACTGAATGCGTAAAGGCCAATGATGCATCCGGCGCGGAAGCAGCGATGCTCGGCCATATCGAAAACGCAAGAACCCTGATCCAGTCGCTGCCCGACGACCATTTCGCGCAGGTTTCCACCACCCAGACCGATTAAGCCGGGCAAGACTTGACGCCGAAACCAGAACGTTGGATTGTCCGACAATAATATAAGACAATCGGGAGGAGATGCTCATATGAGCACGCAGCCAGTTCAGGAATACCGTCCCGTACCCCTGCCGGACTACCAGGAGCTTCCGCTTGACGAGATGCGCCGACGCGCGCAGGCCTTCTACGACGAGATCCGCACCCGGCATACGGTGCGCGACTTTTCCTCCCGGCCCGTCCCGCGCGACATCATCGAGACCTGCATCAGGGCTGCAGGCACGGCACCCAACGGCGCAAATCATCAGCCCTGGCATTTCGCCGTGATTGGCGATCCTGCCGTGAAAAAGCAGATCCGCGAAGCAGCCGAAGTCGAGGAGAAGGCGTTCTATGAAGGCCGCGCCGGCGAAGAATGGCTGCAGGCACTGGCGCCACTCGGCACGGATGCGAGCAAGCCGTTTCTGGAAGAGGCACCGTGGCTGATCTGCGTGTTCGGCGAGCGCCGCAGCCGCTCTGCCGATGGTGTGAAGCGCAAGAATTACTATGTGCCCGAATCGGTCAGCATCGCCACGGGTTTTCTGATCGCAGCCCTGCACCGGGCGGGGCTCGCCACGCTGACCCACACACCCAACCCGATGAGCTTCCTCAACGAACTGTGCGGCCGAGACCCGCACGACAAGCCCTATATTTTGATGGTGGTCGGTTATCCGAAAGAGGGTGCAACGATTCCCGAACATGCGATGGAAAAGAAGCCGCTGGAGGAGATCGCCACCTTCCTCTGAGAGGTAGAAAGAACATGGGTCCTCGAAAGGAGGATGACGAGGGGCGACAAAAGGAGGTTCCTGCGCAACGGACCGGCAACGGGGCTCGTGTCGGTCTGCAAGCGCTTCAAGGCGAGACACTCCGCTCTTTCGTCATGCCCGGAATGACCGGGCACCCATGCCCGTCCCCCGACGGGGAAGCCGACTTCACTCCTCCTGAAACGACTCTACTCCGCAGCCTCCCCAAAGGCATTGAACTGCAGGCTTGCAAGCTGTGCATAGACGCCTCCTGCCGCCACGAGCTCGGCATGTGTGCCTTCTTCAACAATGTGCCCCTCATCCATCACGAGAATGCGGTCGGCCTTCAGGACCGTCGATAGCCGGTGAGCGATGACGAGCGTGGTGCGTCCCTTCATCAGATGTTCCAGCGCCTGCTGCACCAGCGTCTCGCTTTGCGAGTCGAGCGCCGATGTCGCTTCGTCGAGAAGCAGGATCGGCGCATCACGCAATATCGCGCGCGCAATGGCCATGCGCTGACGCTGGCCGCCCGACAGGGTGACACCGCGCTCGCCCACCGGTGTGTCGTATCCGTTTGCCAGTTCGCTGATGAAGTCATGCGCCAGTGCGGCTTTGGCTGCAGCCTCGACTTCGGCACGTGTGGCGTCCGGCCGGCCAAAGGCAATGTTCTCCGCCGCACTGGCGGCAAAAATAGTGACATCCTGCGGAACGATTGCCATACGACCACGCAGGGCCTGCGGATCGGCCTTGCGCGCGTCGACGCCGTCCACCCGGATCAAGCCGGAATCGGGATCGTAATACCGCAGGAGCAGCGAGAAGAGTGTGGTCTTGCCCGCGCCTGACGGACCGACAATGGCGACCGTTTCCCCCGGTTCCACAGAAAATGCAAGACCGTGAATGGCGGACCGGTCCGGCCGGGTCGGATAGGCGAAAGACACGTCCTCGAAGGCCACGGCCCCACGTGCGGGGTCGGGCAGCGCGACCGGATTGGCTGGTGCCGTGATGACCGGCTCTTCGGCCAGAAGCTCGCTCATGCGCTCGGCAGCACCGGCCGCCTGCGAAAGTTCGCCCCAGACTTCGGACAGAGCACCCAGCGCGCCCGCCGCAAGCACCGAATAGAGCAGGAACTGTCCGAGCGTCCCCGGTGACATCGCACCCGACAGCACATCACGCGAACCGAACCACAGCACGGCCACAACCGAGCTGAAGGTCATGAAGATGGCAAAGAAGGTAAGAAAGGACCGCGCGAGGATGGAAGACCGCGCCGCTGCAAACGCCGTCTCGATTGCCCTGGAAAACTTCCCCCGCGCCACCGCTTCGCCCGTAAAGGCCTGAAGCGTCCGCATCGCACCGATCTGCTCGCCCGCATAGGCCGTGGCATCGGCCAGCGTGTCCTGCGCAAACCGCGACCGCCGGCGAACGGAGCGGCCAAAGGCCACCAGCGGCAGCACGATGACGGGGATCGCCGCCACGACGAGCAGCGAAAGCCGCGGGCTCGTGACGACCATCATGCCGACGGCCCCCAGCCCCATGATCACATTGCGCAGCGCCTGGGAGATCGTGGCGCCTACGGCGGATTTGACCTGCGTCGCATCGGCAGAAATGCGCGAGACAATCTCGCCCGACTGAACCGTGTCGAAAAAGCCGGGAGACAGGCGCATCACATGGTCGAACACGTCGCGCCGGAGATCGCTGACGACACGCTCGCCAAGTGTGATGACGAAGAAATAGCGGCCCGCCGAGGCAACGGCCAGCACGGCGGCCACCACGATCAGCATGGAGAAGTAATTGGCAATGAAGATCGAATCCGATTCCGAAAAACCGTGATCGATCATGCGGCGCACGGCGAGCGGAAGCGTGAGCGTTGCAATGGCCGCGATGACGAGGAAAAATCCAGCGCAGGCAGCAAGACCGCGATAGCGTCCGACATAGGGCAGAAGGCGCCTGAGCGGCTTGAGAGACCGCCGCTTCGCTGCCTGTTGCCTCTCATCCGACGCCGTTTGTGTGCGCGCCATTGGCTTTCCCTTTTTCACACCATGCCCGAGAGCGGCAATTTGTACGCCGCTCAACTCTTGTCTTGTCGCCGGACCTGATGTATAGGCTCGCCAACCAATTCCGAAGCCGTAGCCTTCCTTGGCCACGGCTTCAAGTTTTCAGGATGGGTGCAATTGCCGCAAGTGCGGAGTGGATTGTCACCCCGACCAAATTCAGGACAAGCCGATGAAAGCCGATATTCATCCCGACTATCACACGATCAAGGTCGTCATGACGGACGGCACCGAGTATGAAACCCGCTCCACCTGGGGCAAAGAGGGCGACACGCTTCAGCTTGACATCGACCCGTCCACGCACCCGGCCTGGACCGGCGGTCAGCAGTCGCTGATGGACCGCGGTGGCCGCGTCTCGAAATTCAAGCAGCGTTACCAGGGCCTCGGCATCTAAGCCGCCCTATCGCAGCAGATATCGCAAAAACCCGCCTCACAAGGGCGGGTTTTTTGTTGCCGCCCTGTCGATGTGTCCAAGGTCACGTTCCGGGTCGATCACGTCACGCACGCGCTGCTTGAGCGTCTTGGCGTCCGGAAAGCCGCCGTCATGCTTGCGCTCCCAGATGAGGATGCCGTTGCAGGTGACCTCGAAAACGCCGCCCGTGCCCGGACGCAGCGCCACTTCCGAAAGCTCTGTGGAAAAGGTGGAGAGCAGCTCCTGCGCGAGCCACGCGGACCGCAGGAGCCACTGGCACTGGGTGCAATAGGTAATCACGACGCGATGCTCTTTCATGCCACCCCGTCCCTATAGCAATTCCAGGAAAAGTGGAGACCGGTTTTCCGTCCGGAATTGCGTGAAAACAAGCAGTCAGACCGCATTGTCGATTCCTCGAAACGCTGAAGCGGTCCAGCCATTCGCCAGCGGGTACTGCCGGACACCCATGCCCGGCAGAAGCGCAGTCAGGCCGCGCTGAGTTTTGCGAGCGTTTCGTCATCCACCTCGAAATTGGCGTAGACGTTCTGCACGTCATCGTCGTCTTCAAGGGTGGCAACCAGTTTGAGGATCGACTGCGCACGCTCTTCATCGACGGGCGTTCCGGTCTGCGGGCGCCAGATCGCCTTGACGGATTCGGCCTCGCCCAGCGAGGCTTCCAACGCCGCAGTGACATCGCCAATGTCCTCGAAGGCACAGGTGATGACGTGGCCGTTCTCATCCGACTGGACGTCTTCGGCGCCAGCCTCGATGGCGGCTTCCATCACGGTGTCGGCATCGCCCTTGTCGGCCGGATAGATGATCTCTCCGACGCGGTCGAACATGAACGCCACCGAGCCAGTCTCGCCGAGCGATCCGCCGGCCTTGGTGAAGGCGGCGCGAATGTTGGAGGCAGAGCGGTTGCGGTTGTCGGTCAGTGCCTCGACGATCACGGCGACGCCACCCGGGCCGTAGCCCTCATAGCGCACCTCGTCATAGTTTTCCGCATCGCCGCCTGCCGCCTTCTTGATGGCGCGCTCGATGTTGTCCTTCGGCATGGACTGGGCCTTGGCGTTCTGGATGGCCAGGCGCAGGCGCGGGTTCATCGCCGGGTCGGGCAGTCCCATCTTGGCAGCGACGGTGATTTCGCGCGCCAGTTTGGAAAACATCTTCGAGCGAACGGCATCCTGCCGGCCCTTGCGGTGCATGATGTTCTTGAATTGGGAATGACCGGCCATGGGGCTCCTTCTCACGGTCTTTTGAATGCAACGGAATAACGCCGCCTTATAGTGAAAATGCCGGCCAACGTCCAGAACCGCCGGCAGCCAAACGTGGCGCATTGCCGCGCTTTGCCGTACCATCGCCCCCTGCTCACACGGGAGATGCAGATGAATGCCTTCCGACTGACCGCAAGCTTACTGACATTTCTGCTCGCACCGCTGGCCGCCGCATGGGCGCAAAGCGAACGGCCAAGCACCTGCCTTGCCATGGCGCAG
Source organism: Nitratireductor rhodophyticola (assembly GCF_019891355.1). Lineage (NCBI taxonomy): Bacteria > Pseudomonadati > Pseudomonadota > Alphaproteobacteria > Hyphomicrobiales > Phyllobacteriaceae > Nitratireductor > Nitratireductor rhodophyticola. Next base: position 174,020 of record NZ_JAHSSF010000003.1, read on the forward strand.
GCCGCGCCCGGCGTGATCTACGCCTCGTTTGCCACCCCCACCGCTGCAAGCGCCGAACCGGTTGACATCACCTATGCGGGACACTCCACCTACATCATCGAGACGCCCGCCGGCGTGACCATCGCCACCGATTTTTCGGGTGCCCATGGTGCCAGTCCGGTGCCGCGCGTCGTCACCATGAACAAGGCGCACGGCACCCATTTCACCCGCAATCCCGACCCGGCCATCGAGCATGTGCTGCCGGGCTGGAACCCGGAAGGCGGGCCGGCCCGGCATTCGCTTCTCGTGGAAGACGTCTATATCCGCAACGTGACCACCGACATCCACCGCTATGGCGCCATGGAGCCGGACGCCAACTCCATCTTCATCTTCGAGGTGGCGGGCCTGTGCATCGGCCATCTGGGACATCTGCACCACAGGCTCGACGACAGCCACTATGCGGCAATCGGCAGGCTCGACGTGGTGATGGTGCCCGTCGATGGAGGGCTGACGCTCTCGCTCGACGGCATGAGCGAAATCGCGCGCCGGCTTTCCTCGTCGGTCATCCTGCCAATGCACCGTCATTCCACGCCGCTCAGCGCCTTCACAAGCAGAATGGGCGGTGGCTTCGAACTGGATTTCCGCGAGGGACGGACGATCACCGTGGCGCTCGACAACCTGCCACGGCGACCGACCATCGTCATCCTGGACGGCGTGTAACGCGGCCTGAAGCGTGTCCGCTTTTCGTTGAATTGCAGACACTCTCCATCTTGTTTTTTGTTCGCAATTCCGAACGGAAAACCAGTTTCCACTTTTCCTGGAATTGCTCTATTCAGCCGAACCCTCCGCCAGCGCCTTTTCGCGTGTCCTCTTGCGCCGCGCCATCATGTTGAGCCCCTCCACCAGCGCCGAGAAGCCCATGGCGGCGTAGATATAGCCCTTGGGCACATGGAAGCCCATGCCGTCCGCGATCAGCGTCATGCCGATCATCAGCAGGAAGGCGAGCGCCAGCATAACCACAGTCGGGTTGGCTGCGATGAAGCGCGACAGCGGCTCCGCGGCGATCAGCATCACGGTTACGGCCGAGATGACAGCAATGAACATGATCGCGATCTCATCGGTCATGCCGACGGCGGTGATGATGGAATCGATGGAGAAAACCAGGTCGAGAAGCAGGATCTGAACGATGGCGGCACCGGCCGTCATCGTGACCTTGCCCATCATATTTTCCTTGCCGTCGTCGGGATCGACCGAATGGTGAATTTCCTTCGTGGCCTTCCAGACGAGGAAGAGACCGCCGGCGATCAGGATCAGATCGCGCCACGAGAAACCGTGGCCGAACAGTTCGAACACGGGCTCGGTGAGCTGCACGATGATGGAAATGGTGGCGAGCAGCGCCAGTCGCAGGATCAGGGCCGCGCTGATGCCGATGCGCCGTGCCCGCGCCTGCTGCTCCTGTGGCAGCTTGTTCGTCAGGATGGAGATGAAGATCAGATTGTCGATGCCGAGAACGATCTCCAGCACCACCAGGGTCACAAGCGCGACCCAGGCTTCCGGATTGGAGACAAACTCGAAGTGACCGGCAAGCCATTCCATTGCAGCACCCCTCGCTGGCAATTGTTCAAAATATAGCGTTTCGCAGAGTTATGCGTGCACGCGCCCAGCGTCAACGCCAGAAGGCGGGAACGGTTTCCTCAAGCCGGGGACCGAGCCGCAATGGGGCAATCTTCTCGCAAAGCCCGGTGCGGTCGGAAATCTCCAGTGCGACACCGCAAATGGTGGCAGGGCCGGACGCGGCCTCGAAGCGCCCCTTGGGCACTTTCGCGGTGAAACGGTTCAGCGGTTCTTCCTTGTCCATGCCAAGCGAGGAATCGTAATCGCCGCACATCCCGGCATCGGAGAGATAGCCGGTGCCGCCATTGAGGATCTGGTGATCGGCGGTCGGCTGGTGCGTGTGCGTGCCCACGACGAGGCTCGCACGCCCATCGACGAAGTGACCGAAACACATCTTCTCGGACGTGGCCTCGGCATGAAAATCGAGAATGACGGCATCGGCCTGCTCGCCCAGCGGACAGGCGGCCAGCACATCTTCAACGCAGGCGAAGGGATCGTCGAGCTCGGGATGCATGAAGACCCGGCCCATGATGTTGGACACCAGAACCCGCGCGCCATTGCGCGCGATGTAGACACCCGACCCCCGGCCCGGCGTGCCCTTGGGAAAATTCGCCGGCCGCAGGAAGCGCTCCTCGCGCGGGGCGAAAGTCAGCGCCTCGCGCTGGTCCCAGACATGGTTGCCTGTCGTCACCACGTCGGCGCCGGCATCGAGCGTAGCCCGGAAAATCTCTTCGGTGATGCCGAAACCGCCCGCCGCGTTCTCGCCATTCACCACAACGAAATCCAGCCGGAAATCGGAAATCAGGCCGGGGAGCTTTTCCCAGACCGCCGAGCGGCCGGCACGGCCAACCATATCGCCAAGAAACAAAAATCTCATGCGCCGCTTCTAGAGCATCGGACCGAAAAGTGGAATCCGGTTTTCGGATTATTCCGATGCTCCATTGATAGTCCAGATCGTCCTTTGTGCGTCCGGATGGACGCACGGCGATCTTGAACAAGTCTGGCACTGGTGAAAAGCCCAAATGCCCCTACCCGCCATTGAAACGCCGAAGGCCTGTTTCGGTTAGGATCTCGCAAAGAGGCTGGTCATGCGCCTCGTCGGGCACGTGTTCGACTTGCTGGCAGTCAAAGGCGATGCCGATCAGGCGTGGCCTGCATCCCTTGGCCTTAAGCCGCGCTATGGCTCGATCGTAATAGCCCGCCCCATAGCCGATGCGATGGCCGCGTGCATCGAAGGCCGCGAGCGGCACCAGCATCACATCGGGATCGAGCACCGGTGCTTCTTCATCCGGGCCCATGGTTCCGAACCCCATATCGACCATCGGCACACCGGGCAGATATTCGCGGAAAACGATAGTGGTTTTGTCGAGAATGGCCGGCAGCGCGATGCGTGCACCACGTGCGGCAAGTGCGGTCATCAGCGGACGCACGTCCATCTCCGAGCGCATCGGCCAGAAGCCGGAGACCACGCCCCCCGACGAAGGCGCCAGCGCATCCGCATGGGCGGCAAGCTGCTGCCCCACATCCACGCGCCACGCGGCATCCAGCGCGTCGCGGCGCGCAAGCGCAGCGGCACGGAGTTCTTTTTTCAGATCGCGGGAGGTGTTCATGCGGAATGGTGTGTGGCGTGTCTCGACATCACGCGACGATAATCAGGCAAACCGCAGAGAGCAAAGGGAAAGAGTGGCGATCCACGGCGACCGATGGAATACACGATCCCGGGAACCTACAAAGTAGGTGGGCGCCGTGTAGCCAAGCCCACGGGCGAGACCAGGGACAGCTCCCTTAAGGATCGATAAGGCCCCGGGGAATTAGATTCCTGTCGGGAAGCGCAGACCGCATGCGCAATATAGTCTTCCGTCCCCGGCTTCGCCAGAGGCATTCGCGCACTTGCGCCAGCAAAATTCACCCAATAGGGTCGCGCTCGAATTTTGGGCTGGAACAACACCGCAAGGACTGATGCGCATGCGTTTTGAAGGCACGGCGGATTACGTCGCCGACAAGGATCTGATGGTGGCCGTGAACGCGGCAATCGCGCTGGAGCGCCCGCTTCTGGTGAAAGGCGAACCCGGCACCGGCAAGACCGAGCTTGCCAAGCAGGTGGCGGCAGCGCTCGGGCTTGATCTGATCGAATGGCATGTCAAATCCACCACACGCGCACAGCAGGGTCTTTACGAATACGACGCCGTCTCGCGGCTGCGCGACAGCCAGCTCGGCGATGAGCGCTTCAACGACATCAAGAACTACATCAGGCGCGGAAAACTGTGGGAAGCCTTCGCGGCAGACCGCAAGACCGTTCTCCTGATCGACGAGATCGACAAGGCCGACATCGAGTTTCCCAACGACCTGTTGCAGGAGCTCGATAAGATGGAGTTCTTTGTCTACGAGACCGGCGAGACGGTGAAGGCGATCCACCGCCCCATCGTCATCATCACCTCGAACAATGAGAAAGAGCTGCCGGACGCCTTTCTGCGCCGCTGCTTCTTCCACTATATCCGCTTTCCCGATGCCGAGACGCTGGCCGACATTGTCGAGGTTCACTATCCCGGCATCAAGAAGAACCTGGTTTCAGCGGCCCTCAGCCAGTTTTATGAAATCCGCGAGGTACCGGGGCTGAAGAAAAAGCCCTCCACCTCCGAGGCGCTGGACTGGATCCGGCTTCTGGTTTCAGACGATGTAGAGCCGGAAGACCTGCGCGGCGAGGCAAAGAACGCCCTGCCCCGCCTGCATGGCGCTTTACTGAAGAACGAGCAGGACGTTCACCTCTTCGAAAAACTCGCCTTCATGGCGCGGCGGCAATAGGCGCAAAGCCTCCACGTTCCTGGCCCTTGTCAGACACGCGGGCCTGGCCCGACAGTGCCGCGGAGAAGAGGGAGAACACCATGACCGACACCACTATCCGCCCGCTCGCAAAAACCGACGAAGCCGAATGGCGCCGGCTCTGGACGGACTATCTGACATTCTACAAGACGAGCGTGCCGGAAGAGGTTTATGCGACCACTTGGAAGCGGCTCTTCGATGATGGCGAATACGAACCCAATGGCCTGATCGCCGAGGTGGATGGAAAGCCTGTCGGCCTTGTCCATTACATGCTCCACCGCACCTGCTGGACGGTGGGCAACAACTGCTATCTGCAGGATCTCTACGCCGACCCCGCCGTGCGCGGAAAGGGCATCGGTCGGGCGCTGATCGAGGCGGTCTACGAAAAGGCGGACGAGGCCGGCGCGGCAAATGTCTACTGGATGACGCAGGACTTCAACGAAACCGCCCGCAAGCTCTATGACCGGATCGCTAAACTGACACCCTTCATCAAGTACCAGCGGAGCTAGGGATTCATTTCGATCCTGCATCGTGATAAACTGCGTGCTGTATGAGAGGATGCATGCATATGAACAATGATAACCTCGTTGGCATAGGTGTTTACACACCTGCGGAAGCCTCTCGGTTGCTGGGTGTCCCAAGTCGGAAGATTTCCCGATGGCTCAAAGGGCATGAAATTAAGGGCAGGCGCTATGAACGGCTCTGGCGCCCTCAGGTGGATATCGGTGACGATCGGGTCTATCTGGGCTTCCGTGATCTAATGGAAATGCGTACAGCCTTTGCATTCATGCAGGCTGGCGTCAGTGCCATTATGATCCGGAAAGCGATAGAAGAAGCAAAGAAATATGTGGCAGACGAACGACCGCTCTCAACCACCCGATTTCAAACTGACGGTAGATCGATCTTTCTCGAAGTTGCTGATGAGAATGACGACCCGAAACTGCTTGACCTATTCAAGAAACAATACACCTTCAAACGGATTGTAGATCAGAGCCTTAAAGGTGTGGAGTTTGACGGAATTGCACCATCACGCTGGTGGCCTCTGTCCAAGCAGAAAAAGATAGTTGTCGACCCACAACGTTCATTCGGGCAACCAATCGATACAGAAAGTGGCATCCCTACAGCAGTACTGGCCTCGGCAGCCAATACGGAAGGTTTGGATCGCGCAGCCAAGAACTGGTTTGTAACGCCCGCTACGGTCAAACGTGCGGTCGAATTCGAACATTCGCTTCGCAAGGCCGCATGAGGGTCTTGTTTGACAATTGTACATCGCCGGTCATGGCGACCACACTGAACGGCTTCATCGTCAACGATGGACATAGCGCCACGCACATCCGCGATCTACCTCTATCGCACCCAACCGACATCGAATGGATGTCTTATCTTTCAAACAGCTCCGACGAATGGCTGGTCATCACCGGCGATCAGCGCATCCGGAAAAACAAAGCGGAGGCGCAAGCGTTTCGGAGAGCAAATCTCCGAGGTGTTGTGCTATCTTCAGCATATCAACGGACTCCCATGCATCGATGTTGCGCTGTTGTCGTGCATCAATGGCCAGCATTGATTGATACAATAGAGAAGTTCGACCCGCCATTTCTGCTCGAAATGAGCATCAACTTCAGCGGCAAATTCAAGCAGCTAAGTTTTTAACGAAAATGTTCATCCCATTCTTCCTCGAGCTGAAGGCCGCGCGCGTTCCCGTTTCGCTGCGCGAATATCTTTCGCTGCTGGAGGGGATGGAGAAGGAGCTTGTCTCCCATGATGTCGAGGCGTTCTATTATCTCGCCCGCGCCGCGCTGGTGAAGGACGAGCGGCATATCGACCGTTTCGACCAGGTGTTTTCGCATGTCTTCAAGGGTGTCGAAGCGGTGTCGGGCGGGGACAGCGTCGCCCCGCAGGCGATCCCCGAGGAATGGCTGCGCAGGCTGGCCGAAAAGCACCTCAGCGAAGAAGAGAAGAAGCTGGTCGAGGCCATGGGCGGCTTCGAGAAACTGATGGAGACGCTGAAGGAGCGTCTTGCCGAGCAGAAGAACCGTCATCAGGGCGGCAACAAGTGGATCGGCACTGCAGGTACTTCGCCTTTCGGCGCCTATGGTTACAATCCTGAAGGCGTGCGTATCGGGCAGCATGAATCGCGTCACCGCCGTGCGGTAAAGGTGTGGGACAGGCGCGAGTTCAGGAACTTCGACGATGCGGTGGAACTGGGCACGCGCAACATCAAGGTTGCCCTGAAGCGGCTGCGCCGCTGGGTGCGCGAGGGCGCGGAAGAGGAGTTCGACCTGCCCGGCACGGTGCAGGCCACCGCCGAACACGGCTATCTGGATGTCAAAACCCGGCCGGAACGGCGCAACGCGGTGAAGCTCCTGATGTTCTTCGATGTGGGCGGCTCGATGGACGATCACATCCGCATTGTGGAAGAGCTGTTTTCGGCGGCGCGCGCCGAATTCAGGCACATGGAATATTTCTACTTCCACAACTGCCTCTATGAGGGTGTGTGGAAGGACAACCGCCGCCGCTATTCCGAAGTGACCCCCACTTTCGATGTGCTCCACAAATTCGGGCCTGACTACAAGGTGATTTTCGTCGGCGACGCCTCGATGAGCCCTTACGAGATTGCCTATCCGGGCGGCTCGGTGGAGCACTGGAACGAGGAAGCAGGCCATGTGTGGCTGAACCGCGTTCTCCAGCAGTGGCCAAATGCGGCGTGGCTGAATCCAGTTCCGGAAAAGCACTGGCGCTACACGCACTCCATCCAGATGCTGCAGGAAATATTCTCAGGCCGCATGTATCCGATGACGCTCGCCGGGCTGGAAGCGGCCACGCGAGAGCTTTCGCGCCGGCATTGAGTGCGGGTCAAGGTTTACGCCGAATACCCCCCTCTGTCCTGCCGGACATCTCCCCCTCAAGGGGGGGATCAATCGGGTCATTGAGTTCGCTAGTCACCAAGGCTTTTTGCAGTCAGGCGGAATCACCTGACGTCCGCATAAATACGAAAAAACAGATAGATAGAACGGAGTGGCGTTTCCGTGAAACGGTGAACCGCTCCAACGCTGGTAGGTAGGTGCCTTGGGTACTTCAGCCAATCTCCCCCCTTGAGGGGGAGATGCCCGGCAGGGCAGAGGGGGGCCAATGCCGCGCTCAATCTTTCCTAAGCCTAGGCCACGCCCCTGCGTCCGACCATGCGTCGGCCCACGGGATGCTGCCCTTTCGCTTCGTCTCCTGTCTGAAGCGTTCCGGCGCATTCGCGCCCGAAAATCAGTTCCAGAAATTCCGCCAGCCACTGTTTCAGATGCCGGTCCCAGATGAGCCGCCCGCCCAGATGATCGCGCCCCTGCTGGGCACCGGGCATGACGAAACGATGCGCACCGCGCACCACCCAGCGCTGCATCATGGCGCGGGTCAGTTCGGCATGAAACTGCACCCCCCAGGCGTTTTCGCCATAGCGGAAAGCCTGATTGGGATAGTGTTCGGCGGTGGCGAGAAGCGTGGCATCCTTCGGCAGAGAAAAGCCTTCACGGTGAAACTGGTAGACCATTTCGGGCCAATGCATGAGCTTGCGTCCGGCTTCCGTGGCGCGCAACGGATACCAGCCGATCTCCACTAGCCCGTCATCGTGGCTCTTCACATGCCCGCCCAGATGCTTCACCAGCAATTGCGCCCCGAGGCAGATGCCGAGAAAGGGCTTGTTCTCCCGTAAAGGCACGGAAAGCCAGTCGGTCTCGCGCTTTACAAAATCATCATGATCGTTGGCGCTCATCGGGCCACCGAACATCACCACGCCCGCGTGGCCTTCAAGCGTTTCAGGCAAGGTGTGGCCCAGCGGCGGGCGGCGGATATCCAGCGAGAATCCGCTTGCCTGCAACACCTGGCCGACACGCCCCGCGCTCGAGGTTTCCTGATGCAGAACGATCAAAATCCTGCGGCTCGGGTCGATCTCCATGGCGTTCAGCTCTTGGCGTACTTCTCTTGCATTTCCTGACGCAGGATCACCCTGTCCCGGTTGTCGACGCCGATAAGCTCGGCCACGCGCCAGACAAGGTTATCCTCCAGCTCGTGCATCTCGCCATCGGCGAAGACGATGCCCCACATCAGGCCGATGAAGGCCTTGCGCGCATCCGCGTCCAGATGCCGTTTCAGAACGCTGGTGAAGGCATAAAGGTCGATCGCCTCCTGCTCCGCCTTCTCCCCGGCCCTGAGGAGCTTCTCGAGCTCCGCACCAGTCACATTGTAGGTGCTGGACAGGGTTTCCTTGAGCTTCTCGACTTCGGACGCCTCGCGGATACCATCGGCATCGAGCACGTGAAACAGGAGTGCGGCAGCGGCCACGCGCGGGTCATCTTCCGGTTTCAGAGCCGTTTGCCGGCTGTTGCCTGGAAGGTCTTTCAGAAAGGACAGGATACTGTCGAACATGAGCGCCTGCGGTTCGGGTCAATTGGGGGAAGCGATCCGCCCCGGAGCGGCCCGGGCGAACCCGGGGCGAATCGCCGTGTCTCAGACTTAGAATAGGCGGAAGGGGCTCTGCGTCGAGCTGTCCTTGTCGTCCGGGTCCACGCCGGGATCATCGGGAAGTGGCGGTTTGGCAGGATCATCCTTCTTTGCGGACGCTGCCTTCTGCCCGTTGACCGGTGCGGTTTCCGCAGGCGGCTCGGGCTTTTCCGGTTTCGCCACCGCCTCTGCGGCAGCGTCAGCCGGCTTCGCTTTCTGCGGCTTCTCAACCTCAACGGGCTCCGCCTCGATCACCACCGGTTCGGCTTCTGCCTTGGCCGGTTCATCCGCTTCTTCTCCTTTCGGCGCGGCAATGGCGGGGGCGGGCGAGAAGTCCTCCTCGCCTTCCACCACCTGCGCAAGCCGTTCCATCGGCATGCGCCACTCGAAGGCATCGAGCTTGCCGGTGACGGGCGAGACCGGCGCCCAGCGCTCGGCCACATAGCCATCGGCCACCCAGGCGGGATCGCGCGGCGCACGCAGCGCCTTTGCCAGCCACTGGCGCACGCGGCCCTGATCCCCGGTCTCGGCTTCCTCGATGTCGGCCATAAGCAGATAGACGCTTTCGCGCGGCCCGAGGCGGGCGGCGGCCTCGCAGGATTCGCGTGCCAGCCTGTATTCGCCGGCATCAAGGGCGGCACGACCGACGACCAGCGCCGATTCCACATTGTTGCGCTTTAACGACTGAAGCTTTTTGGCGCGCGCCAACCTGTCCTGTGTGGAATCGCCGGGGCGCGCATGGATATACGCGTCGGCGATCTCGGGATGCGGTTCCTTTTTCCAGACGGTTTCAAGGACCTTGGACCCCTTGCGCAGCTCGTTCTGGCGGAAGAGCGCCCTGGCCGCCGTCACAGCCGCCGGAACGAAATCCGGTCGCAGCTTGTGCGCTTCCAGAGCCGTGGTGCGGGCAACCTGCGGATCGGCGTCGAGCACGTCCATGGCCTTGGCCGTGAGCAGCACGGCACGACGGCTGGCGACGCTCTCGCGCGCATCCTTGCCCGTCGCTCTGCGGCTGTCGAGCAGCTTCAGCGCTCCGTCCCAGTCACCCTCGCCGGTCTTGCCCTCAAGTGCGGCATTCACCGCCCATTCGAGCTGCGGTGCATTCTCCACCGCACGCTCGGCATAGTGGCGCGCGGCCTCGCGTTCACCCAGTCGCTCGGCTTCGAGGTAGAGCCCGCGCAGCCCCAGAAGGCGCATTTCGGGATCGTCGAGCATGGCGGTGAACTTGTCGCGCGCCGCCTGCCGGTCGCCATCGAGAAGCGCAGCCTGCGCGTCGAGCAGGTGAATAAGCGGCTCCTGATCTGAAGAGATGAGCTTGGCCGCCTGCTGGCTCATGCGTCTTGCAAGGCCGCCATCGCCGGCGCCCGCGGCAATCATGCCGGTGGAGAGCGCCTGATAGCCGCGATCGCGGCGGCGCACGCGGAAATACCGGGCGACGGTGTAGGGGCTCGTCCAGATGCTGCGGATCAGCCACCAAAGGATCATCACCGCCGCGACGATGGCAACGATGGCAACCGCAGCCACCATGAGGGAAACCTCGTAGCGATAGCCCGCAAAGGTGACGACAAGATCGCCCGGGCGCTCGGCCAGCCAGGCAAAGCCCAGCCCCAGCAGGAAGACAACAACAAGGTAGAAAAGAATTCGGAACATCTGCGCTTATGCCCCCTTCAGCGCATCGGCGAGCGCTCTGTTCAATATCTGGTCGGCAGCCTGGCGGGCCCGAAGTCTCTCCGCAAAATCGGCGGCAGCCTCTTTACCAGCTTCCGGCAGCGTCTCGTATTCGGCAAGTGCCTTTTCATAATCGTTTGCGACAACGGCCGCTTCCATTCGCGCGGCAATCGCATCCGGCCCGTCGCCCTCGACGCTCCCCACGGGCCGCACCACCACGAGCGAACGGGCGCTCGCCATCAGGCTGTCGATGATGCCACCCTCGCCTTCAACGGTCTGGCGCGTGACCGCGGCGACGATGCGGCTCGCCACTTCGGGCGCCTCGGCAGCAAGCGTGGCGCGGCTCGGCACACCGGTTGCCGCATTCGCCTCAAGCGGCGCGAGCGCCTCGGCCTCGCCCTCCGGGGCAATCGTGGTGTAGGTCTCGAGTTCGCTGGCATAGGGTGTGCCACGCTCAACAGCCGATTTGAGCGTCGTTGCGGCGATGACAAGCGCCATGCGCGGCGTATCGCCCTCTTCGGCGACCTGCGCTTTCAATGCATCGAGTTCGCTTTTGAGCGTGGAAAGAACCGTTGCATTATCGGACGCTGACTGGCTGGCCGCGCGGGCCGCTTCGGATGCGCCCTGAATGCTCGTCTCCATAGCGGAAAGCCGCGAGGTCACGCCCTCCAGCGCCGCACCGGCATCACCATCAGGAGAATGGCTCTGTGTCTGCTCTTCAAGCGCCGCGAGCCTCTGGGAGAGCGCTTCGAGCCCCGGGCCTTCGCCGGCTTCGCCTGACGAGATCGATTCACGCAGCGCCGTGATCTCGTTGCCCAGTTCGGCAAGGCGCTGCTCGGTCGCGCCGGCGCGCTCCCGGGCCTCGCTCAATGCGGTTTCAAGCGCTTCGCCATCGCCGCCGGCGGCAGGCTGTTCGTTCAACCTGCTCTCAAGCGCGCTCACCTGTTGGCGCAATGCCTCGACCCCAGGGTCGACCGCATCGCTCCCTCTCTCCGGAGCTGGCAGAATACCGGCCCACTGCAGGCCGCCGGCAAGCGCAAGCGCCACGACACCACCGACAACACCGCCGGCAAGTGCCCGGCCGGCCCCACCGCTTTTGGCCGACGCAGGGGCGGAAGCCGCAGGCTTCTCGGATTTCTTGGCAGAATCGTCGTTACGCGCACCGGCATCGCCCGTCTTTGCGTCACGCCCGAAGCCGGCCTCCTTCGACGCAGGTTTAGCCCTGGACCCGGTTGTGGCCGTCTCGCCTTTGGACGCGTCCGAACCGGTGGACTTTGCAGCCGCTTCAGCCTTCGCCGTCTCCGGTTTCGCTTCAGCAGGCTTTTGCGCTTCCGGCCCGGCCGTCTGTCTGCCTGTCTCGCCGGATGCGTCAGGCCTGTCTACCGCCTCCCGCTTCACCTGATCGGGATCCAGATCGATCGTCACCGGCTCCTTCTGGGATTTGGAATGACGCGTTCTCGGCGTTTTGACCATCAGGCAACTCCACTGCAAAAGGCGGTTCCTGCACTATGTGCAGTGCATATAAGTTCCTATCACACCCGGATGTGGTGAAAACAGGGGCAGCGACAAAAGAGAGCGCGTCTTTAGAGCACCCCACACAGCCTCTGCAATAAAAAGTTGTGCTTTCCCCGCAGCACACTTCCAAAAGTGAAGAACTATAACTTGATAAATGTAATCATATTAAATAGTGACGTGCGGGACTGCCGATCCCAGCAGCGGCCAGGCGCAGTCATTTTGCGAACAGCCGGCTGGAGATTCAACAATGGCATTACGATTCTGGATTACTTTGGCTGGGGCTGCGCTCACCAGCCAGTTGGCCAGCGCACAGGAAACGACCCATCTGGATCGACTGGTCGTTGAGGGAGATGCGCTGGGCACGGGCGGACAGAGAGGGCCGACCATCGCTCAGGACAGCACGACCGCGACGAAAAGCGATACGCCGATCCTTGAGACACCACGATCGGTCTCGGTCGTCACCGAGCAGTTGATGGCCGATCAGGGCGTCCAGAATGTTCAGGACGCCCTCACCTATAGCGCCGGCGTGTATGGCGCAGCGTTCGGCTTCGACACCCGTGGTGACTGGGCGCGCATTCGCGGCCTGGAGCCGGAAGATTACCGCGACGGGCTGAAGCGCCAGTTTGGCAGCTACAACAACACCCGCCCTCATCCTTTCATGCTCGAACGCGTCGAGGTTCTGAAAGGTCCGGCCTCGGTTCTCTACGGCCAGGGTTCGCCCGGCGGCATCGTCAACCTTGTCAGCAAGTTACCGAAGGAGGAGACCCGGCGTGAGATTTTCGCTTCCTACGGCAGTCACAATCGCAAGGAAGTCGGCATAGACTTAACGGGCAGGATCGATGAGAACGCCACCCTCCTCTATCGCATGGTGGGTGTCTGGCGAGACAGCGACACGCAGGTCGATTTCGTTCCCGACGATGTCTATGCGCTCGCCCCCTCGATCACATGGCAGCCGACAGACGACACCAGCCTGACGCTGCTTGCCAATCTGCAGCGCAACAAATCCGCACCCACGAACCAGTTTTTCCCCTGGCAGGGAACTCTGCTTCCTGCACCCAATGGCCCCATCCCCACGAACCGCTTTGTGGGAGAACCGGGCTGGGACCGGTACGACACGAAACAGGCGGCGATCACCGCGATCTTCGATCACCGCTTCAACGAAACCTGGAGTGTCAGCGCCCGCATGCGCTACAGCGACAGCGAGGCGCAGTATGACAGCATCTATGCTGCCTTTCCGCCCGTTATCAATCCAGACGGGCGTACGCTGAACCGTGTCGCCTATTCGAGTGACGCCAGCGCGCAGGTCTTCACGGCCGACACACATGCGAAGGCCGAGTTCGACACCGGCGCGCTCGCTCACCGTCTCACCCTCGGCCTCGACTACCAGAGGGCCACCACCGAGAACGACTATTTCTATGGGGCTGGTGGACAGATCGACCTGTACGACCCTGTTTATGGAAACCTGCCTTCCGGTCTCGCCTATTTCGATTTCGATCCGGCCACAACACGCCAGACCGGTATCTACCTCAGCGATCAGATCAGGTTCGGAAACGGGTGGATCGCCTCGGCGGGCCTGCGTTACGATTCTGTGCGCGATGCCGCCGGCAACAGTGACGGTGAACTCTCGAAGGACTTCGGACTTGTCTACGAATTCGACAACGGTCTGGCCCCCTATGTCAGCTACAGCGAATCCTTCAAGCCGGTCACCGGCACAAACTTTTACGGCGAGGCGTACAAGCCGCTGCGCGGACGCCAGTTCGAGGTCGGCCTGAAGTATCAGCCACCCGGCACCCCGTCCCTGTTCACCGCGTCCGTCTTCCAGATCAATCAGGAAAATATGCTGGTTTCGGATCCCGCCAACCCGCTGAACAGGGTTCAGCTCGGCGAAGCGCGCATTCGCGGCCTCGAACTCGAAGCGCGCACAAAATGGCGTGATTTCGAACTGCTCGCCAACTACACCTATCTCGACACCCGCAGTGAAACCGGCCACAGGCTGAGCGCGGTGCCCGACCACATGGCCTCGGCATGGGCAAGCTACCGGCCAATGGGAGACTGGGAGGGCTTCAAGGCGGGCTTCGGCCTGCGCTACATCGGCGAGACTTGGGATGGCGCAGACGGCCTGAGCACCGACCCGTTTTTGCTCGCAGACGCAATGATCGGGTATGAGACCGAAGACTGGGATGTGACGCTGGCCGCGCGCAACCTGTTCGACAAGACCTATGTGTCGAGCTGCCTTGCACGAGGCGACTGCTTCTATGGCGACCGGCGCACGGTCAACCTGACAGTCGCCAGAAAATTCTAGCCCGTTAGAGCCGGCAGCAGGGCCAGGAGACTGTCTTCCGAAGGGAAATCGGCGACAGCCATCTCCGGCCCCGCTTCCACCCTCAAAGCCCCGGCGATCCGCGAAGAAAGGCAGTAGAAGCACGCACCGTGGAAGCGGTGCTGAAGAACAGGACGTTCTAGGAGACTGGAAAGCCGTGCTGCACCATTGGCCGAATAGACAAGCACATGATCGACAGGACGATCGCCAAGACGCGCCTGCACTTCATCGTCGGTCGGCGTCAACGGCAGAGTGTCGTAGATCTCGATAAGGCGTGGCCTGTGTCCGGCCTCAAGAAGCCGCGTTTCGAGCACGTCACGGCGCACCCGCCCGCAAAGCACCGTCACATGGCTGGGGACTTTGAAAGCGGCATTCATGCGCACCGCCAGCCGCTCCGCATCGCCCGCCTCGTCATCGACCACATTGAGCCCGGCAGCACGCGCTGCGTCACCCGTGCGGCGACCCACGGCAAAGACGGGTTTACCTATCAAAGCGTCGAAGATGGATTGCGGTGCATGGCGGATGGCGTTGGGGCTGGTGACAGCCACAGCATCCACACTCCCGGTGGAAATGGCGGGGTGAAGCGGCACAGTCTCCGTGAGCGGCAGGACGAGTGGCTCGAACCCCATCTCAACAAGCCTGGCTGCCGTTTCCGATGCGCCCGGCTCCGGGCGCGTGACCAGCACCCGCCGCATCTTACTGCCAGCTATCGAAGAACCGCGTGCCGGCCTTCTCACGGATTTCCGCGCCTGCCTCCGCGCCGAGGCGCACGGCATCCACTGCCAGGCCTTCAGTTGCGATCTCATGGGTCTCACGGCCATCTGGCGTGAGGATCAGGCCCGAAAAGCGCAGCCTGTCGCCTTCTATGCGGGCAAGGCCTGCGATGGGCGTACGGCAGGAACCGTCCAGTGCACCGAGAAAAGCGCGTTCGCAAAGCAGCGCATCGCCCGTTTCGACATGATGGATCGCGGCGATCATCGGCCCGATGCGCGCATCACCGATGCGGCTTTCGATGCAGATCGCGCCCTGCCCCAGCGCTGGGGGGAAGCGTTCGGGATCCATCACCTCGGTCGCTATATGCGGCATGCCGAGCCGGTTGAGGCCGGCAAGCGCCAGAAGCGTGCCCTCGGCAACGCCTTCCTCCAGCTTGCGCAAGCGTGTCTGCACATTGCCACGGAACATGCCGACATCGAGATCCGGGCGAAGACGAAGCACCAGCGCCTGACGACGCAGCGACGAGGTGCCGAGCTTTGCGCCCCGCGGCAGATCCTCGAGCTTTGCGATGGAGCGGCCAATGAAAACATCGCGCACATCCTCTCGCTCCAGAAAGGCGGAGATTTCCAGCCCGTCCGGCAGGACGGTGGGCATGTCCTTCGAGGAATGCACGGCCAGATCGATGCGGCCATCGAGCATGGCTTCCTCGATTTCCTTGGTGAAAAGCCCCTTGCCGCCGGCCTGCGAGAGCGGGCGGTCCTGAATGCGGTCGCCGGAGGTGGAGATGACGACGATCTCGAACGCCTCTTCTGGCAGGCCGTGTGCCGCCATGAGGCGCGCGCGCACCTCTGCCGCCTGAGCCACTGCGAGCGCGCTTCCGCGCGTGCCGATCTTCACCACATCAGTTTGCATGCCGTCACGTCCGTGCTAACCCGCATCCGAACCGGATGCACCACACCCCTAACGGGGATTGGCTGCGACGGCAACATGAGCGGGTAAGTCTGAATGACGCGCATCCTTGGCATCGAAACGAGTTGCGACGAGACGGCGGCGGCTGTCATCGAAAAATCGGGCAACGACACCAAAATCCTGTCCAATGTGGTTTTGAGCCAGATCGCCGACCATGCCGCCTTTGGCGGCGTGGTACCGGAGATCGCAGCCCGCGCCCATGTGGAAGCGCTGGACGGAGTGGTGAAAGCCGCACTCGATGAAGCGGGCCTCTCGCTAAAAGACATCGACGCCATCGCCGCCACGGCAGGTCCCGGCCTGATCGGCGGGCTGATCGTGGGGCTGACCACCGCCAAGGCGATCGCGGCGGCGAGCGGCAAGAAGTTCATCCCCATCAACCATCTGGAAGGCCATGCGCTGACCGCCCGGCTGACCGACGGCATCGATTTTCCCTATCTGCTTCTGCTCGTCTCCGGCGGGCACACGCAGATCGTTCATGTGGAAGGCGTCGGGCGCTATCAGCGCTGGGCCTCCACCATAGACGATGCGCTGGGAGAGGCATTCGACAAAACAGCCAAGCTTCTCGGCCTGCCCTATCCCGGCGGCCCCAGCGTGGAAAAGGCTGCCGCAGGCGGCGATGCGAAACGCTTTGCCTTTCCGCGTCCGCTCAAGGGTGAGGCTCGGCCCGATTTCTCTTTCTCCGGACTCAAGACAGCCGTTCGGCGAGAGGCCACCGCGCTTGCACCGCTCAGTGAAAAAGACATTGCCGACATCTGCGCGTCGTTTCAGCAGGCCGTGACGGAGACATTGACCGACCGGGTTGCTCGAAGTCTCGCCCGCTTCCAGGAAACGCACCCCGATCTCGAAATACCTGCCCTTGTGGTGGCAGGCGGCGTCGCGGCCAATCAGGCGATCCGCGCGGCACTCGATACACTCTGCGAGAAAGCCGGTTTCCGGCTCATCGCCCCGCCCCTGCGCCTGTGCGGTGACAATGCCGCGATGATCGCCTGGGCCGGTCTGGAACGGTTGGAAGCAGGCCTTGAAGAGGAAGACACCCTCGGCTTCGCCCCGCGCCCGCGCTGGCCGCTGGATCAGGCATCGGCCCCACTCTTCGGCGCGGGCAAACGGGGAGCAAAGGCATGAGAACACCATGGACCATCGCCGTTCTGGGCGCAGGCGCATGGGGAACGGCGCTGGGCGCGACAATGCTCACAGGCGGGCACCGTGCCAAACTTTGGGCGCGCGACGAGGCGCTGGCGCAGGCGATCAATGCCGATCACATCAACGAACGCTACCTGCCCGGCTTGATGCTTGATCAAAAGCTTGCTGCAACGAGCAGCATGGAGAATGCACTCAAGAATGCCGATTGCATTCTTGCCGTGACGCCAGCGCAGACCCTGCGGGCGGTTCTTGCCGACGCCGGCCCGCATGTGCCGAAGGGGGTCCCCGTCGTGCTATGCGCCAAAGGCATCGAACGCGAGACGGGCAGGCTCATGTCCGAAATCGCCTCCGAGATGCTGCCTGAAAACCCTGTGGCCGCGCTTTCCGGCCCGAGCTTTGCCAGCGATCTGGCGCGCGGCCTGCCAACCGCCGTGACGGTAGCGGCAAAAAATACCGATCTGGCGATGACGCTCGCCGAACAGCTCTCCGCGCCGCGCCTGCGCTGCTATTCGACCGACGATCTGACGGGCGTTGAAATCGGCGGCGCGCTGAAAAACGTTCTGGCCATCGCTGCCGGCGCCACACACGGAGCCGGGCTTGGCGCCAGCGCATCGGCAGCGCTGATCACCCGTGGTTTCGTGGAATTGCGGCGCATCGGCGAGGCCTTCGGCGCGCGGCCCGACACGCTGATGGGGCTTTCCGGTCTCGGTGACCTGATCCTGACCTGCGGCTCAGAGCAATCGCGCAATTTTGCCTATGGCGCTGCACTCGGGCGCGGAGAAAGCCTTGAAGGCCGACCGCTTGCCGAAGGCGCCCATACGGCCGGCATCGCCGCGCGTATCGTGCGCGAACGCGGCCTCGAAGCACCCATTATCGAAAGCGTGACAGAGCTTCTCAAAGGCAGACTGACTGTGCCGGCTGCCATGGAAGCCCTGCTTTCGCGCCCGCTCAAGAGTGAAACCTGACAAAAGGGGAAACCATGATCTTCGCCATCATCTGCCGGGACAAACCTGGCCATCTGGAAACGCGCATGAGCACACGGCCCGACCATGTGGACTATCTGAACGGGCTCAACGAAAACGGCGCGCTGAAATTCGCAGGGCCATTCCTTGACGATGAAGGCAAGCCCTGCGGCAGCCTTGTTGCAGTGGAGGCCGAGGACCAGGCGGCAGCGGAACTGATCGCCGCCGCAGACCCCTATGCTCTTGCGGGCCTTTTCGAATCCGTTGAAATACGGGCCTGGAACTGGGTCTTCAACAATCCGGAGAATGCGTGATGGCCTATTGGCTGTTCAAGTCCGAGCCTTCCACCTGGTCGTGGGAGATGCAGAAGAAAAAGGGCGATAAGGGCGAGCAGTGGGACGGCGTGCGAAACTATCAGGCGCGCAACAACATGCGCGAGATGAAGCTCGGCGACCTCGGCTTCTTCTACCACTCGGTCAAGGAAACTTCCGTGGTGGGCATCGTGGAAGTGTGCGCGCTGGCGCATCCCGACACCACGACGGATGACCCGCGCTGGGAATGCGTGGATATCCGCGCGGTGAAGGACATTCCTCGCCCGGTCACGCTGGCTGAGATCAAGGCCAATCCGGCGCTTTCTGAGATGATCCTGGTCAACAATTCGAGGCTTTCCGTGCAGCCGGTGCGGCCGGACGAATGGGCCGAAATCTGCCGCATGGGCGGCCTCGACAAGGCACCCTGAGCCTTTCACCGTGCAGCGCATCACCCCGGACAATGCGGCGGCGTTCATCCACGCCAACACGGCGCTGATGCGCCCGCCACATGTGCCGGAGGTCGCGCTTCATCTGGCCGATGAGGCGCACGATCTTTGGCAACGCACGGAGGAGGAGCTTGCCGAGATCGGCCTGCCGCCCCCTTTCTGGGCCTTCGCATGGGCGGGTGGTCAGGGGCTTTCGCGCTACATTCTCGATCACCCCGAAACCGTGCGGGGGAAAACCGTTCTCGACTTTGCGACCGGATCCGGGCTTGTCGCCATTGCCGCCGTGAAGGCAGGCGCGGAACATGTTCTGGCAGCGGACATCGACCCGTTCAGCGGACCGGCCTGCGCGCTGAACATGGCCGCGAACGAGGTGCAGTTCGAGACCACGCAGGAAGACCTCACCGGCGCAACAGGCAAATGGGACGTGGTGCTTGCCGGCGACGTGTTCTATGACCGGGCGATGACCGACACGCTGGTGCCATGGTTCGAGCGCCTGTCAGGAGCAGGCGCGACGGTCATTGTCGGCGACCCCGGCCGGAGCTACCTGCCGCGCACACGCCTCACCGAACTGGCGAGCTATATCGTACCCGTGACCCGTGCGCTCGAAGACGCAGAGGTGAAGCGTACTACCGTCTGGCAATTCGCTTGACCGCTTTGTGGAGTGCGGGTTCAATCCGCCCTGCTGGACATGTGAGGAGAACCCCATGGATTTCGCCGGTCTCAACTATCTCGCCATCCTCGTTGCCGCCATCGCAGCGTTCATGTTCGGCGCCGTCTATTACAGCACGCTTGGCAAGCCATGGATGAAGGCCGCTCGCATCAAGCCCGAAGACGCCAGGATGGAACCGTCGCTCTTCATCACCTCATTCGTGGCCGAACTGATCATGGCATGGGTTCTGGCCGGCGTGATCGGTCATCTGGGCGCAGGCCAAGTGACCTTCTGGAACGGCGTTGTCTCCGGTGCCTTCATCTGGCTCGGCTTCATGGCCACGACCGTTGCTGTCAACCAGCGCTATGAAGGCTTTGGCTGGGACCTGACCCTGATCGACGCCGGCCACTGGCTGGGTGTCGCCCTTATCATGGGCGGGGTGATCGGACTTTTCGGCGTCTGATCCGTTTAAAACCATCAATATTGATGTTCTAGACATCAATACTAAAAGACTGTATATACTCTCAAAGACGGAGCGCCAATGATAACCGCAGCACAGATGCGCGCCGCCCGAGCCCTTCTGGGCATCGACCAGAAGCAACTGGCCGAGCTTTCGGGCGTTTCCCTGCCGACCATCCAGAGGATGGAGGCAAGCGAAGGCAATGTGCGCGGTGTGGTCGACACGCTTTCCAAGGTGGTCGAGGCGCTGGGGGCAGCCGGCATCGAGCTGATCGGTGACCATGCACCCAGCCACGGCACCGGACGTGGTGTACGCTTCAGAGAGCCAACCCCGGCAAAGGCGAAAACCGTCTGAGACAACGCAGTTCCAGCAAAAGTGGAAACCGGTTTTGCGTCCGGAACGGCGGGAACGATGAGAACGCAACGGCGACCGCCTGCAAATCCGCCGACGGCCTTCCGCTGCCGATGGTATGAGGCTTTCCCATGCAGGCGAGCGCCACGCGCCCCGGCTTCACTGCTCTTTTCACGCCCAAACTGCTGACCGTGCTGCGCGAGGGCTATGGCCCTGCCGCGCTCAAGGCCGACATCGTTGCCGGCCTTACGGTCGCGATCATCGCGCTGCCGCTGTCGATGGCCATCGCCATCGCTTCGGGCGTGGGGCCGGAGCGCGGGCTCTATACCGCCATTGTCGGCGGCTTTCTGGTTTCAGCGCTTGGCGGCAGCCGGTTTCAGATCGGCGGCCCGGCGGGCGCGTTCATCGTGCTCGTTTTCGCCACGGTGCAGGCGCACGGCATGGACGGGCTGATCCTCGCCACCTTCCTCTCCGGTTTCATCCTGCTTGCCATTGGTCTCTTGAGGCTCGGCACCTTCATCAAATATGTGCCCTATCCCGTCACCGTTGGCTTTACCTCCGGCATCGCCGTCATCATCCTGACGAGCCAGCTCAAGGATTTCTTCGGCCTGACGCTGACGGGCGCGGAGCCCGGGCCCTTCATTCCCAAACTGCAGGCGCTGGCGGAAGCCGCGCCGACGGTGAATGCCGCAGCACTTCTGCTGGCGCTCAGCTCGGTGGCGGTGATCGTCGGGCTGCGCCGCTGGCGGCCGCACTGGCCGGGCTTTCTGATCGCCGTTGTAGCGGCCACGCTGGTCGCCTGGGCGCTGGGTCTGCCGGTGGAAACCATCGGCTCGCGGTTCGGCGGCATTCCGCAGATGCTGCCTGCTCCGCATTTGCCGGTCCTGAGCACCGAAAAGATCATGGCGGTTCTGCCCGCCGCTTTCTCGTTTGCGCTTCTGGGCGGCATTGAGAGCCTGCTTTCGGCGGTGGTGGCCGATTCCATGACCGGACGCCGGCACCGCTCCAACAGCGAGCTCGTGGCGCAGGGCGCAGCCAATATCGGTTCGGCGCTGTTTGGCGGTTTCTGTGTGACGGGCACCATCGCACGCACGGCAGCCAATGTGCGGGCCGGCGCGCGCGGGCCTGTTGCGGGCATGCTGCATTCGCTGTTTCTTCTGGCGTTCATGCTGGTGGCTGCGCCGCTGGCGCGCTTCATCCCGCTTGCAGCCCTTGCCGCAATTCTGGCCGTGGTGGCGTGGAACATGGCGGAGAAGCACCAGTTCGCCGCGCTGCTGCGCTCCTCTTGGGGCGATGCGATCGTGCTTCTGGTGACGTTCCTGCTGGTGGTGTTCCGCGACCTGACGGAGGGCATTCTGGTGGGCTTCGGTCTCGGCGCGCTGCTCTTTCTGCACCGCATGTCGGAAGCGGTGCGCGTGGAGCATGGCGTTGCCTCCCTGGGAGATCAGCCTGATAATGGCGAACGCCCATACAACGCCGAGATTGCAACCGACGACGATGTGGTTGTCTACCGCATTGCCGGCGCGTTCTTCTTCGGCGCAGCGGCTGCGGTGGGGGCCGCACTCGACCGGATCGGCGGCCAGCCGAAAGCCTATGTCATCGACATCGGCTCGGTGAGCTTTCTCGATTCCACAGCGGCTGCAACCATTGAAGGTTTCGTGCGCAAGGCGCGCCAGCAGGGAGCGAATGTCTATCTCGTGGGGGCGAGCCAGCCGGTGCGCAAATTGCTGCGCACCCACGGGATGCGGCCACCCGCACTCCGGTTCTACAGCCGGCTGGACGACGCCATCGCCGCCGCAAGGCGGGATGCGGCCGGCTAGAGCGCCGTGCGTCCATTCGGACGCACAAAGGACGCTCTAACCTATTGGATCTGCGCATCGTGCTTTCCGAAAATCGGTCCCGATTTTCGGGCCGATGCTCTCGCTCACTTCGTGGGCTCTTCCAGCGAGTGCTTCATGATCAGCGGCATCTGGCTCATCGTGAAGAGAATGGTGATCGGCATGATGCCCCACACCTTGAAGGCGACCCAGGTGTCGGTGGAGAACATCCGCCACACCACCTCGTTGACCACCGCCAGGAATATGAAGAACAGGCCCCAGCGCAGGGTGAGCTTGCGCCAGCCTTCCGCATCCAGCTTGAAGGCGGAATCGAACACATAGCCGAGCAGCGATTTGCCAAAGGCGAGACCGCCCAGAAGCACCACACCGAACAGCGTGTTGACGATGGTCGGCTTCATCTTGATGAAGATTTCGCTGTGCAGATAGAGCGTCAGCGCGCCGAACACGAAAACCACAACGCCCGAAACGAGCGGCATGATGGGCAGCGTGCGCGTGAGGATCCAAGAGGCTGTAAGCGCGATGGCCGTGGCGGCCATGAAGAGCGCAGTCGCCACGAAAAGCGGCCCGCCCAGCTCCCCAAGAGCGGGAAAGCGCTCCACCAGCCACTCGCCGCGCGAATTGGCGAAGAAGAACACCATGAGCGGCCCCAGCTCCAGCGCCAGCTTGAGGATCGGGTTGATCTCCTTGCGCTTGGGATCGGCGGGATCGCGTTCGAGAAAGCGGGTCATTGAAGATGCTCCTCGGAAAATGTTGGCGCTGCACCCCCCTCTGCCCTGCCGGGCATCTCCCCCTCAAGGGGGGAGATTGGTGGTAGAGATGAAGCTCTGCTCTCCTCAACCTCGGTAATTGGCGAAACCCGCGCCACAACCTGATCTCCCCCCTTGAGGGGGAGATGCCCGGCAGGGCAGAGGGGGGTATTCAGGCGCAAACCCATCAATCTATGCAACTCCTGCAATCGCCTTGGCGAAATCGCTCGCCGAGAAGGGCTCCAGATCGTCGACCTGCTCGCCGACACCGATGAAATAGACCGGCAGCTTGTGCTTGGCGGCGATGGAAACAAGGATGCCGCCACGCGCCGTGCCGTCGAGCTTGGTCATGACCAGACCGTTCACGCCCGCAACATTGCGGAAGATTTCGACCTGATTAAGGGCGTTCTGTCCGGTGGTGGCATCGACCGTCTGGAGGACGGTGTGCGGCGCATCGGGATCATGCTTGCCGAGAACGCGCACGATCTTCTCAAGCTCCGCCATCAGCTCGGCCTTGTTCTGGAGACGGCCGGCGGTGTCGATGATCAGCACGTCGGAGCCGGCTTCCTTCGCCTTTTCATAGGCATCATAGGCAAGGCCCGCCGCATCCGCGCCGAGTTTTGAGGAAACGACAGGCGAGCCGGTGCGCTCGCCCCAGATCTTGAGCTGCTCGATGGCGGCGGCGCGGAACGTGTCGCCGGCCCCCAGCGTGACCGAGAGCCCGCCCTCGGTGAGCTTTGCGGCCAGCTTGCCGATGGTGGTCGTCTTGCCGGTGCCGTTGACGCCGACCACGAGAATGACATGCGGCTTGTGCGACAGGTCGAGTTCGAGCGGCATGGCGACCGGCGCCAGCACCTTCTCGATTTCCTCGGCCATGACGGTCTGCACTTCTTCGCCCGACACATCCTTGCCGTAGCGGCCCGACGCCAGCGCATCGGTGACGCGCATCGCGGTCTCAAGACCGAGATCGGCGCGCAGCAGAACGTCTTCCAGATCCTGGAGCGTGTCTTCGTCCAGCTTGCGCTTGGTGAAGACGCCAGCGATGGAATCGCGCAGCTCGCGCGATGAGCGCGACAGCCCCTCGCGCAGACGCTGGAACCATGGCTTGCGCGGCTGCGGCGCTTCCGGCTCGGGAGCCTTCTCTTCCACGCGCTCGACTGCTTTGGAGACGGCGATCTTGCCTGCGGCAGCGGCTGGCGCGGCATCGGCGACGGGCGCGGCATCGGCGACGGGCGTGGTGTCGCCAATGCCGCGCTGCCCCTCATCCTCACCTTCTCCCCGTTCACGGGGAGAAGGGGTCGCAGGTGTTGCGTCCGGTTCTTCGGCCTTCGGTTCCGGGGCTTCGTCGGCCTCGGCCTTTTCCGCAACCTCGATCACGGGCTCCGCTTCCTTCTCCCCTCCTGAGCCCGTCGAAGGGGCGGGGAGAAGGTGGTCCGAAGGACCGGATGAGGGGCGGGCGTCGTCGGTCGAGGGTGTCGGCGCGGCTTCGACTGCGGGCGTGATGTCGTCAACGTCGCGCTGCCCCTCATCCTCACCTTCTCCCCGCTCGCGGGGAGAAGGGGGCGCAGGTGTTGCGTCTGAAATTTCGGCCTTTGGCTCTGGCTCTGGCTCTGGCTCTGGCTCTGGCTCTGGCTCTGGCTCTGGCTCTGGCTCTGGCTCTGGCTCTGGCTCTGGCTCTGGCTCTGGCTCTGGCTCTGGCTCTGGCTCTGGCTCTGGCTCTGGAATGAGCTCAGGGGCGGGCTTCTCGCCCGTCAAGGCTGCATCGGACTCTTCGGAAGCAACAGCCTCTTCCGTTTCGGCCTCGTCGGGCTTCGTTTCCTCAACTTCCTTTTTGCCGAAGGAAAAGACCTTTTTGATAAATCCAAACGCCATGCCTGCTATGCCGCTTCCTGTGTGACGGCGACCGCAGTGAGCCGCTCCCCGTCGTGACCGGTGATCCGTGCCTCGACAATCTGCCCCGGCTGACCGCCTTCAAGCGCGGCCAGCGTGAATCCCTCTGTGCGGCCAAGCCCGGGCCGCTCGATCAAAATGCGCTGACGGGTGCCGTCAAGCGATGCGAGATGCCGCGCATAGGCGGCATCACCCACGGCGCGCAGACGCGCGGCGCGCTCCTTCACCAGCGCGCGGTCGAGCTGCGGCATGCGCGCTGCCGGCGTGCCCTCGCGCGGGCTGAAGGGGAAGACGTGGAGATGCGTGAGCCCGCATTCCTCGACGATCTTCAGCGAATTCTCGAACATGGCATCCGTTTCCGTCGGGAAACCGGCAATGATGTCGGCACCAAACACGGCGTCTGGCCTGAGCGCACGCACGCGCTGGCAAAATTCAATGGCATCGGCGCGCAAATGGCGGCGCTTCATGCGCTTCAGGATCATGTCGTCGCCATGCTGTAGCGAAAGGTGGAGATGCGGCATTAGCCGTTCCTCTTCCGCCAGAGCGCGCAGCAGCTCGTCATCCGCCTCAATGGAATCGATGGAGGAAAGACGCAGACGCTCAAGCTCCGGTACTTCACGCAGAAGCGTGGAGACAAGCCGCCCGAGGCGCGGGCTGCCCGGCAGATCGGCCCCGAAACTGGTCAGGTCCACGCCGGTGAGCACCACTTCGCCATAGCCATTGCCGACGAGCTGGCGCACCTGATCCACCACCGCGCCCATGGGCACCGAGCGGGAATTGCCCCGGCCATAGGGAATGATGCAGAAGGTGCAGCGATGATCGCAGCCATTCTGCACCTGAACGAAGGCGCGGGCGCGGCCCTCGATGGATTCGACCATGTGCGATGCGGTCTCGCGCACCTCCATGATGTCGTTGACGCGCACCTTCTCGAACTGGTTCACGCCGAAATCCGGCAGGGCGCGGTAATTGTGGGCCTTGAGCTTTTCCTCATTGCCGAGAACGAGATCCACCTCGTTCATGGCATCGAAGGTGCCGGGCTCCGTCTGTGCGGCGCAGCCGGTGACGATGATGCGGGCATCGGGATTTTCACGACGCGCCTTGCGGATCGCCTGACGCGCCTGCCGCACCGCCTCGCCGGTAACGGCACAGGTGTTGACGACGACCGCGCCGCCCCTCAGCTCTTCAAGCCCGGCATCCTTCGCCTCGCGCTTGATGACCTCGGACTCATAGGCGTTCAGCCGGCACCCGAATGTCAGAACATCCACCGCCATTTCAGGCCGCTCCCTCGGTCTCGCGCTCCCAGGCCCCGGTGGCGGGGTCGAAGCGGCCGGAGAACTCCCATTCGGCGGGGCCGGTCATGATGACGTGATCGTCTTCCCGCCAGAGAATGTCGAGCGGCCCGCCCGGAACGGTGACGGTGACATGACGGCCCGTGCGCCCGGTTCGCGCGGCAGACACAGCGGCAGCACAGGCGGCAGACCCGCAGGCGAGCGTAAGCCCAGCCCCGCGTTCCCATGTGCGCAGGTTCAGCGCATTTTCGGCTGTCACCTGTGCGATGGAGATGTTGGCACGTTCCGGGAAGATCGGATGGTTTTCAAGCAGCGGTCCAAAGCGCTCCAGATCGTAGACATTGACGTCTCTCTCAACCCAGAAGATCGCATGGGGGTTGCCCATGGAGGCAACCGAAGGCGAATGCAGCACCGGCGCATCGATGGGCCCCGCCTGCAACTCGATCATGCGCGTATCGCGGAACTCTTCGGCAAGCGGAATATCCTGCCAGCCAAACCGTGGCTTGCCCATGTCGACCGAGATCAGGCCGTCCTCATGCTCCTCGGCGTTCAGAATGCCGGCGATGGTCTGGAAGGTGAAAACCTTCTCGCCGGTTTCAGCGGCCAGCGCCTGCACGACACATCGCGTGCCATTGCCGCAGGCCTGCGCCTGGCTGCCATCGGAATTGATGATTTCGATATAGTTATGGGTGCCGGCAAGGCGCGGATCATGGATCGCCATGATCTGGTCGAAGCGCGTAGCCGGATCGGCATTGAGAGCGCGCGCAGCCTCGGGCGTCACCCGGTCCGCGCGGCCACGCATATCGGCAACGATGATCGCGTTGCCGAGGCCGTTCATCTTCGCGAATGCTGCCTCGAGCGCCATGGTGGCTCCAAAACCTTATGTCTCAGGCGCCTATATGGCTGATGAGAGGCAAAATTACCAGACGAACGGCCCCATCAATCAAGTGCGATGTCAGGCTATCGCCACAATACCGAGGACCGCGAGAAGGAAGAGAACCAGAACCACGGCGATCAGAACTTTCGCGCCGGTCATTGCCGCTCCTGCAAGGCTGTTCATACCAAGCAGACCTGCAACAGCCGCGACGATCAGCAGAATGAGAATCCATTTAAGCATTGTTTGCCCTCCTATTGGCGCTGGATCGCCGGCGTCCATCCGGACACACAAAGGACGATCGAAACTATAAATGAGCATCGGAATAATCCGAAAACCGGATTCCACTTTCGGTCCGGTGCTCTGACGCCGGTTGAAAAGCTTCAACGCCGAAAGCGGTTCCCCGGTTCCAGTGCACCCGCCGAACACCGCTCAGGAGTGTTGCCAATAAGAAACAGTCGCGGCCCCATGTGGCTGAAACCGGTTCTTAACCATGGCTGGGCTGTTATAGTCGCAAAAGTTCGCCACGATCTGGCGCTTCAAATGGAACTCATTTGTATTTCAGTGCATTGGACGCTGTAACGGAGAGACGGCATGCCACACAACAAGTTTGCAATTCTGGCTGTAACGCTTCTGGCTGCGGGCCTGGCCGGCTGTCAGAGCGACCGCTTCTCGCCGATGGCCACGCGGGCCCCTGACCCGCTGCCCTCCGCGCCCTCCGGCACGGTGACGTCGAACCAGCTCCCTCCTCCGTCGAGCCCGACCGCAAATCCGTCGCAGTTCCCTGAAGCGCCCCAGCAGGAAACGCAGGTCGCAGCCCTTGATCCGAACGCGGCTGCCAATGCACCCGACGTTTCAACCGGAGCCGTTGCCGGCGTCTGGAGCGTAAACGTCGCCGGCCAGTCGTGCCGGGTTGCCACGCCGCAGACCAAGTTCGGTTCCGGCTACCGCGCCGGCCCGCTGCGCTGCCCCGCTCCCATCGATGGCGTGAAATCGTGGAATGTCGAAGGCAAGCAGCTTGCCTTTTACGATGCGAATGGCAGCGTGCTCGCACGCCTTTATTCGTCCGGCGCAGGCCGCTTCGACGGCCAGACCACATCGGGGCAGCCCATTTCGCTGTCGCGCTGACTCTCGACCATCAACATCATTCGGCCGAACGGCCAAGCGTGAAAGCCTGACATGACATTGCGTGACGGACTCGTAACCCATCCTTCCGTCACGCAGCGCTATGGCCACATGGTCGAGACAGGCAGGATCGCGCACGATCCCGCACAGGAGAGGATCGCAGCGGCGCTGGACCGGCTGATCGCCGACATCAGCGACAAGCGCCTGGCGCGCAAGTCGAGCGCGCTCGGCTGGCTGTTTGCCAAGCGCAACAAGACGCGGGAGCCGGTACGCGGGCTTTATGTTCATGGCGGTGTGGGGCGCGGCAAGACCATGCTCATGGACCTCTTTCATGAACTGGTCCCGGTCGAGCACAAGCGCCGCGCGCATTTCAACGACTTCATGGCGGACGTGCATGACCGTATCGGCCGGCACCGTGCGGCGCTGAAGGCAGGCGAGACGCAGGAAACCGACCCGATCCCGCCCGTGGCGGCGGCGCTGGCGAAGGAAGCATGGGTTCTGTGCTTCGACGAATTCACCGTGACGGACATTGCCGACGCGATGATACTCTCGCGCCTTTTCTCGGCACTGTTCGACCAGGGGGTCGTGCTGGTCGCCACCTCCAACGTCGCGCCGGACGATCTCTACCGCGATGGGCTCAACCGCGGTCTGTTTCTGCCCTTCGTCGGCATTCTCAAGCAACATACCCGCATTCTGGAACTGGACATCGATACCGACTACCGGATGCGAAAGCTCAACCGCATTCCCGTCTATATGACACCGGACGATGCCTCGGCCAAAGAGCAGATGGACGAGGCCTGGGAGACGGTGGTGGATGGTCGCCCCGTCGAACCCGCCGCGCTGACCGTCAAGGGCCGCACCGTGCCCGTGCCGCAGGCATCAGGCTCAGCCGCCCGCTTCTCCTTCTCCGATCTTTGTGAGAAACCGCTCGGCGCGCGAGATTATCTGGCTATTGCCGGCGCGTTCGACACGATCTTCATCGACCATGTTCCGACCATGGACCTGCGGCGGCGCAACGAAGCGAAGCGCTTCATTCTTCTCATCGACACGCTCTACGATGCCGAGGCGCGGCTGTTCCTGTCCGCAGAAGCTGCGCCCGATGCGCTCTATACGGCCGCAAACGGCACGGAAGCCTTCGAATTCGACCGCACGGTCTCCCGCCTCATCGAGATGCAGAGTCGGGACTGGCTGGAACGCACAGGCGCACGAAACGAAGAAAAATCCGCTCCGGCGGGAGAACGGACAGGACAGGCGGGATGATGCCGCCACCCCACTCCCCCGGAGAGCCGCCCAAACCACCACAAGCGCCCGCGAGTCTCTCGTCTTTGCACATTATTGAGGCAAAATTCTTACTTTTACGTAAGTCCACAAATGTCTAAACGATTGAAATTCCTGACCGTGTAAGAACCGGTTGAATTTTCCTGCCAGTATGCTTATTCCAAAGAGGCTTATGAAGCGGGCCACGCCACGGATTTGCCGCGCCTTTCGTTGAAGGAGTGCGGCGGGATGTGGGCCCGAATGCATCGGTGTGACACGACACAGGCAAAACGCGACGCGCGGATTTTTCTTCACACATCCATCTCACCACCTATCCTTTCGACACAAGGGGGAATTCTAACCACATGGCACGCGACAAGATCGCTCTCATCGGCTCCGGCATGATCGGTGGAACGCTCGCACATCTGGCGGGCTTGAAGGAACTGGGCGATGTCGTCCTGTTCGACATTGCCGAGGGCATCCCCCAGGGCAAGGGACTGGACATCGCCGAATCCTCGCCGGTCGAGGGCTTCGACGCCAAAATGGTTGGCGCCAACGACTATGCGGCCATTGAAGGCGCGGATGTCTGCATCGTCACCGCCGGCGTCGCCCGCAAGCCGGGCATGAGCCGCGACGACCTGCTGGGCATCAACCTGAAGGTCATGGAGCAGGTCGGCGCGGGCATCAAGAAATACGCCCCCAACGCATTCGTCATCTGCATCACCAACCCGCTCGACGCCATGGTCTGGGCGCTGCAGAAGTTCTCCGGCCTGCCGAAGAGCCATGTGGTCGGCATGGCCGGCGTGCTGGACTCCGCCCGTTTCCGCTATTTCCTCTCGGAAGAGTTCAAGGTCTCCGTCGAAGACGTGACGGCTTTCGTTCTCGGCGGCCACGGCGATTCCATGGTTCCGCTGACGCGCTACTCCACCGTTGCCGGCATTCCGATCCCGGATCTGGTGAAGATGGGCTGGACCTCCAAGGAAAAGATCGACGAGATCGTGCAGCGTACCCGTGACGGCGGCGCAGAGATCGTCGGCCTTCTGAAGACCGGCTCTGCCTATTACGCCCCGGCTTCCTCGGCCATCGCGATGGCGGAGAGCTACCTGAAAGACAAGAAGCGTGTCCTGCCCTGCGCGGCACATCTTGCCGGCCAGTATGGCGTCAAGGACATGTATGTGGGCGTGCCCACGGTTATCGGCGCCGGCGGTGTCGAGCGCGTCATCGAGATCGATCTCAACAAGTCTGAGCAGAAGATGTTCGAACAGTCCGTGGAGGCCGTTGCCGGTCTTTGCGAGGCCTGCGCCAACATCGCGCCCAACCTGAAGAAGTAGGAGTAGGCCTCCAATGAACATTCACGAGTATCAAGCCAAGCAGCTTCTGAAGAGCTATGGCGCACCGGTGGCCGATGGCGTGCCGGTGTTTGAGAAGGGCGAAGCCGAAGCTGCTGCGAAAAAGCTTCCCGGACCGCTCTATGTGGTCAAGAGCCAGATCCACGCCGGCGGACGCGGCAAGGGCAAGTTCACCGAACTCGGCCCTGACGCAAAGGGCGGCGTGCGGCTTGCGAAGAGCGTTGAGGAAGTTGTCGCGCACACCAACGAGATGCTGGGCAACACGCTCGTCACCAAGCAGACCGGCCCGGCCGGCAAGCAGGTGAACCGCCTCTACATCGAGGATGGTGCGGACATCGACCGCGAGCTCTACCTCTCGATCCTCATCGACCGCACGGTCGGCCGTCCGGCTTTCGTCGTTTCGACGGAAGGCGGCATGGACATCGAGGCTGTCGCCGAAGAGACCCCGGAGAAGATCCTCACGCTCGCCATCGACCCGGAGACGGGCGTGACGGCCGACGACGTGAAGAAGCTCAACGAGGCGCTGAAGCTCGAGGGCGATGCGGCGAAGGACGGCGAGACGCTGTTCCCGATCCTCTACAGGGCCTTCACCGAGAAGGACATGAGCCTTCTGGAAGTGAACCCGCTGATCGTCATGGAAAATGGCCGTCTGCGCGTTCTCGACGCCAAGGTCTCCTTCGACGGCAATGCGCTGTTCCGTCACGAGGACGTGGTTGCCCTGCGCGACACGACCGAGGAAGACGAGAAGGAAATCGAGGCTTCCAAATACGACCTCGCCTATGTCGCTCTCGACGGCAATATCGGCTGCATGGTCAATGGCGCCGGCCTCGCCATGGCCACGATGGACATCATCAAGCTCTATGGAGCCGAGCCTGCCAACTTCCTCGACGTTGGTGGCGGCGCCACCAAGGAGAAGGTGACGGCAGCGTTCAAGATCATCACCGCCGATCCGGCAGTGGAAGGCATTCTGGTCAACATCTTCGGCGGCATCATGCGCTGCGACGTCATCGCTGAAGGCGTTGTCGCTGCCGTCAAGGAAGTGGGCCTGAAGGTTCCGCTGGTGGTTCGCCTCGAGGGCACCAATGTCGATCTTGGCAAGAAGATCATCAACGAAAGCGGTCTCAACGTGATCGCCGCCGATGATCTCGACGACGCCGCCAAGAAGATCGTTGCAGCCGTTAAGGGAAGCTGAGCCAAGATGTCCATTCTCGTCAACAAAGACACCAAGGTCCTGGTGCAGGGCCTGACCGGCAAGACCGGCACCTTCCACACCGAGCAGGCGCTCGCCTATCACGGCACGCAGATGGTCGGCGGCATTCACCCCAAGAAGGGCGGCTCCACCTGGACCGGCCAGGGCGGTGAAGAGCTCCCGATCTTCGCATCCGTTGCCGAAGGCAAGGAAAAGACCGGCGCAAACGCGTCCGTGATCTACGTTCCGCCAGCAGGCGCAGGCGCGGCCATCATCGAGGCCATCGAGGCGGAAATCCCGCTCATCGTCTGCATCACGGAAGGCATTCCAGTGATGGACATGGTCCACGTGAAGGCGAAGCTCGAGAAGTCGAACTCGCGCCTGATCGGCCCGAACTGCCCCGGCGTCCTGACGCCGAACGAGTGCAAGATCGGCATCATGCCGGGCAACATCTTCCAGAAGGGTTCCGTCGGCATTCTGTCGCGCTCGGGCACGCTAACCTATGAAGCGGTGTTCCAGACCACCAATGAAGGTCTCGGCCAGTCGACCGCGGTCGGCATTGGCGGCGATCCCGTCAAGGGCACCGAGTTCATCGACGTTTTGGAGATGTTCCTTGCCGATGACGAGACGAAGTCTATCGTGATGATCGGTGAGATCGGTGGTTCGGCGGAAGAAGAAGCTGCCGAGTTCCTGCGCGACGAGGCCAAAAAGGGTCGCAAGAAGCCGATGGCCGGCTTCATCGCGGGCCGCACCGCCCCTCCCGGACGCACCATGGGCCACGCAGGCGCCGTGATTTCCGGCGGCAAGGGTGGCGCAGAAGACAAGATCGCGGCGATGGAAGCAGCCGGCATCAAGGTTTCGCCCTCCCCGGCGCGCCTTGGCCAGACGCTCGTCGAAGCGATCAAGGGTTAGTTAAAGGTGAATAGGGAGTAGCGAATAGCGAATAGATCCATTGGGCGGCGCGATGATCGCGCTTCCCCTACTCGCTGCTCGCTATTCGCTACTCGCCCATGCAAGGAGCCGGAACGCGGGTTCCGGAAATCAACATGGCACGGCAAGATCAGGCCAACGACCAGATGTCGCTTACCTCGTTTCTCTATGGTGGCAACGCCGCCTATATCGAGAAGCTCTACGCCAGCTATCAGGACAACCCGGCTTCCGTCAGCGAAGACTGGCGCGACTTTTTCGGCGCGCTCAAGGATGATGCCGCCGATGTGAAGAAGAACGCCGCCGGTGCGTCCTGGAAAAAGAAGAATTGGCCGCAGGCTGCCAATGGCGAGCTTGTCTCCGCGCTCGACGGCGACTGGGGCGCGGTCGAAAAACACTTCGACGTCAAGATCAAAGAAAAGGCTGCGAAGGCCGGAGCACAGCTCTCTCCCGAAGAGACGTTGCAGGCGACCCGCGATTCCGTCCGTGCCATCATGATGATCCGCGCCTATCGCATGCGCGGTCATTTGCATGCCGACCTCGACCCGCTGGGCATTGCCAAGCCGCTGGAAGATTACAACGAGCTGTCGCCGGAGGCCTACGGCTTCACGGAAGCCGACTACGACCGCCCGATCTTCATCGATCATGTGCTCGGTCTGGAGACGGCCACAATCCGCCAGATGCTCGACATTCTGAAGCGGACCTATTGCTCGACGCTGGGCGTCGAGTTCATGCACATCTCCAACCCGGCCGAAAAGGCGTGGATCCAGGAGCGCATCGAAGGACCCGACAAGGGCGTCGAGTTCACCGCCAACGGCAAGAAGGCGATCCTGCAGAAGCTGATCGAGGCCGAAGGCTTCGAGCAGTTCATCGACGTCAAATACAAGGGCACCAAGCGCTTCGGCCTCGACGGCGGTGAAGCGCTGATCCCGGCGCTCGAACAGATCATCAAGCGCGGCGGCCAGATGGGCCTGAAGGAAATCGTTCTCGGCATGGCCCACCGCGGCCGCCTTAACGTGCTTTCCCAGGTCATGGAAAAGCCGCATCGCGCCATCTTCCACGAGTTCAAGGGCGGCTCCTTCGCTCCCGACGATGTGGAAGGTTCAGGCGACGTGAAATACCATCTCGGCGCCTCCTCAGACCGCGCCTTCGATGGCAACAATGTCCACCTCTCGCTGACGGCGAATCCGTCACACCTGGAAATCGTGAACCCGGTGGTGATGGGCAAGGCCCGCGCCAAACAGGACCAGGTGTTCGGCCGCAAGCGCGAGGAAGTGGTGCCGCCGGAAGAGCGGGCGCGTGTCATGCCGTTGCTGCTGCATGGCGATGCCGCCTTTGCCGGCCAGGGCGTTGTGGCCGAGTGCTTCGGCCTGTCGGGCCTGCGCGGTCACCGCGTTGCCGGCACCGTGCATTTCATCATCAACAACCAGATCGGCTTCACGACCAACCCGCGCTTCTCGCGTTCCTCGCCCTATCCTTCCGATGTGGCGAAGATGATCGAGGCACCGATCTTCCACGTGAATGGCGACGACCCGGAAGCGGTGGTCTATGCGGCGAAGGTTGCGACCGAATTCCGCATGACCTTCCACAAGCCGGTCGTCATCGACATGTTCTGCTACCGTCGCTACGGCCATAACGAGGGCGACGAACCGGCATTCACCCAACCGATCATGTATCGCAAGATCCGCAAGCACACGACGACGAGCGAGATCTACGCGAAAAAGATGCTCGAAGAAGGTCTGGTCACCGAAGCCGACATCGAGAAGATGCGCGCCGACTGGCGCTCGCACCTTGAAGCCGAGTTCGAAGCCGGGCAGGCTTACAGGCCCAACAAGGCCGACTGGCTGGACGGTGTCTGGTCGGGCCTGAAGAAGGCCGACCACGCCGACGAGCAGCGCCGTGGCAAGACTGCGGTTCCAGTCAAGACGCTCAAGGAAATCGGCAAAAAACTGACCGAAACCCCGGAGGATTTCGAGGCGCACCGCACGATCCAGCGTTTCCTGAAAAACCGCAAGACGATGATCGACGAAGGCGCCGGCATCGACTGGGCAACGGCCGAGGCACTTGCCTTCGGCTCGATCCTGCTCGAGGGCAACCCGGTTCGCCTCTCCGGACAGGACTCCGAGCGCGGCACCTTCTCGCAGCGCCACTCGGTGCTCTATGACCAGCGCGACGAGAACCGCTACATCCCGCTCAACAATCTGGGGCCGCAGCAGGCCTATTACGAAGTCATCAACTCGATGCTTTCGGAAGAAGCCGTTCTCGGCTTCGAATACGGCTTCTCGCTCGCCGAACCGCGTGCGCTGACGCTGTGGGAAGCTCAGTTCGGCGACTTCGCCAATGGCGCGCAGGTGGTGTTCGACCAGTTCATCTCTTCAGGCGAGCGCAAGTGGCTCAGAATGTCGGGCCTCGTCTGCCTGCTGCCGCATGGCTATGAGGGCCAGGGTCCGGAGCACTCCTCCGCCCGTCTCGAGCGATGGCTGCAGATGTGCGCCGAGGACAACATGCAGGTCGCCTATTGTTCGACGCCTGCGAACTACTTCCACATCCTGCGCCGCCAGTTGAAGCGCGACTTTCGCAAGCCGCTCATCCTGATGACGCCGAAATCTCTGCTGCGTCACAAGCGCTGCGTGTCTACGCTCGCTGAGCTTTCGGGCGAAAGCGCCTTCCACCGTCTCCTGTGGGACGATGCGGAGCATCTGGACGGCGAGAAGATCAAGCTGGTCAAGGATTCGAAGATCCGCCGCGTCGTCATGTGTTCCGGCAAGGTCTATTACGATCTTTACGAAGAGCGCGAGAAACGCGGCATCGACGATGTCTATCTCCTGCGTGTCGAGCAGCTTTACCCGTTCCCGGCCAAGGCTTTGATCAACGAGCTTTCGCGCTTCAAGAATGCGGAGATGGTGTGGTGCCAGGAAGAGCCCAAGAACATGGGTGCCTGGTCCTTCATCGACCCGTATCTGGAATGGGTCCTGCAGCACATCGAGGCCAAGAACACGCGCGTGCGCTACACCGGCCGTCCGGCCGCGGCATCGCCCGCAACCGGCCTTATGTCGAAGCATCTGGCGCAGCTCGAGGCTTTCCTCGAAGACGCGCTCGGCGAATAGAACGCGACGGAGAAAAACGACATGGCGACCGAGATTCGGGTTCCCACACTGGGCGAGTCCGTGACCGAGGCAACCATCGCCCGCTGGATGAAATCGGTGGGCGACACGATCGCCACCGACGAGCCGCTCGTCGAGCTGGAAACCGACAAGGTTTCCATTGAAGTGCCGGCCCCCGCTGCCGGCACGCTCGACGAGATTGCCGTTCAGGAAGGCGAAACCGTCGAAGTCGGCGCGCTTCTCGGCATGATTGCCGCGGGCGATGGCGCCGGCAAAGCAAAACCAGAAACCAGTCAGGCCGGCGAAAGCTCGTCCGGTACCAAAGAAACCCAGGAGGCAACCATGGCCGGCGGCGGAAAAATCGTCGAGGTGAATGTTCCATCGGCGGGCGAATCCGTCACCGAAGCCCAGGTCGGCGAGATCTACAAGAAGGTTGGCGACGCGGTCAAAACCGATGAAGCCATTCTTGAGCTCGAAACCGACAAGGCGGCTCAGGAAGTGATGTCGCCGGTCGATGGCGTGATCACTGAGATGGTGGTTGCATCGGGCGACGAGGTTGAAGTCGGTGCGCTTCTCCTGCGCATCGAACAGGGAGCCTCTGCCGGCGCCGCAGCGCCCAAGGCCGACAAGCCGGCCGAGAAGGAAGCCCCCGCGGCGAAGAAGGATGACGACGGCGGACGTCCGCCCGCACCCTCCGCACAGAAGATGATGACCGAAAAGGGCATGAAGGCCTCGGACGTTGCCGGTTCCGGCAAGGATGGCCAGGTGCTGAAGGGCGATGTGCTGGCAGCGCTTGAAGGCGGCGCACCGAGTTCACCGGCTGAAAAGCCCAAAGCAGCCCGCCCGGCCTCTCCGGCCGAGGATGGCGAGCGCGAAGAGCGCGTGAAGATGACACGTCTGCGTCAGACCATCGCGCGCCGCCTAAAGGACGCGCAGGACACTGCCGCCATGCTCACCACCTTCAACGAGGTGGACATGACCGCGGTCATGGAGATGCGCAAGAAGTACAAGGAGCTCTTCGAGAAGAAGCATGGCGTGAAGCTCGGCTTCATGGGCTTCTTCACCAAGGCGGTGTGCCATGCGCTGAAGGAAATCCCGGCTGTGAATGCCGAAATCGACGGCACGGACATCATCTACAAGAACTTCTGCCATATCGGTGTAGCGGTCGGCACCGACCGTGGTCTCGTCGTGCCGGTGGTGCGCGATGCCGACCAGATGTCGATCGCCGAGGTGGAGAAGGAAATCGGTCGTCTGGGTCTCGCGGCCCGCGATGGCAAGCTCTCCATGGCTGACATGCAGGGCGGCACATTCACCATCTCCAATGGCGGTGTCTACGGCTCGTTGATGTCGACCCCGATCCTGAATGCGCCGCAGTCGGGCATTCTGGGCATGCACAAGATCCAGGAGCGGCCCATGGTGGTCGGCGGCCAGATCGTCATCCGCCCGATGATGTATCTCGCCCTCTCCTACGATCACCGCATCGTGGACGGCAAGGAAGCCGTGACCTTCCTCGTGCGCATTAAGGATGTGCTTGAGGATCCCGAACGTCTGGTCCTCGACCTCTAGAAAACGGCGGGGCGCGGAAGGCAGATGCCTTCCGCGCCCTCGTCCATCCGGCGAGATCGGGAATGGCGATGATGCAGGCAGCGAAAACACTTCTGGTGACAGGCGGAAGCCGCGGCATCGGCGCTGCGATCTGCCGGCTTGCCGCAGATGCGGGTTACCGCGTCGCGGTCAACTATGTCGCCAACCCTGACGCAGCCGAAACGGTCGTCCGCGACATCGAACAGGCAGGTGGCGAAGCCTTCACCGTCAAGGCTGACATGGCCGAGGAAAGCGAAATCCTGGCCATGTTTGAGGCCGTTGACCGGCGCTTTGGCCGGCTCGATGCTCTTGTCAACAATGCGGGCATTGTCGACCGCAAGGCGCGCGTCGACGAAATGGACCTCGCTCGCTTCGAGCGTATGATGCGTATCAATGTGATCGGCACGATGCTGTGCGCCCGCGAGGCGGTGAAGCGCATGTCCACACGCCACGGCGGCAAGGGCGGTGCCATCGTCAACATATCTTCCATCGCCGCAGTGCTTGGTTCGGCAGGCGAATATGTGGATTACGCAGCCTCCAAGGCAGCGGTCGATACCTTCACAATGGGGCTTGCCCGCGAAGTTGCTGAGGAAGGCATCCGTGTCAACGCCGTGCGGCCCGGCATCACCGATACCGAAATCCACGCCTCCGGCGGCCAGCCGGACAGGGCGCAGCGGCTTTCGGGTCTGATCCCAATGAAACGGCCTGGCACGGCAGAGGAAATCGCCCGCGCCGCGCTCTGGCTTCTCTCCGATGAGGCGTCCTACTCCACGGGCGCCATTCTCAATGTCAGCGGCGGCCGATAGCCGACGCAACGGAATTCAGGAAAGGCACGAACATGTCCTATGATCTCGTCGTGATCGGCACCGGCCCCGGCGGCTATGTCTGCGCCATCAAGGCGGCTCAACTCGGCCTCAAGACAGCTGTTGTCGAGAAGCTCTCCACCCATGGCGGCACCTGCGTCAATGTCGGCTGCATCCCCTCCAAGGCGCTGCTGCACGCCACGGAAATGTTCGCGGAAGCCGGCCACGGTCTTGCCGATCTCGGCGTCGAGGTGAGCAAGCCCAAGCTCAATCTCAAGAAGATGATGGAGCATCGCGTCAAGACGGTCGAGCAGAACACCAAGGGTCTCGACTTCCTGATGAAGAAGAACAAGATCGATGTCCTTCGCGGCTTTGGCAGCATCGCCGGCAAAGGCAAGGTCAGCGTCAAGGGCGACGACGGCAAGGAACAGACTGTCGAGACGAAGAACATCGTCATCGCCACCGGCTCCGACGTCGCCGGCATTCCTGGCGTCGACGTGAAGTTCGACGAAAAGGTGATCGTCTCCTCCACCGGCGCTCTGGAGCTTTCCAAGGTCCCTGAGCACATGGTGGTTGTCGGGGGCGGCGTGATTGGCCTGGAGCTGGGTTCCGTCTGGGCCCGCCTCGGCGCCAGGGTGACCGTGGTCGAATATCTCGACACCATTCTTGGCGGCATGGACGGTGAGGTCGCCAAGCAGTTTCAGCGTATGCTCGGCAAGCAGGGTTTCGAGTTCAAGCTCGGCGCGAAGGTCACGGACGTTACCAAGGCCGGCAAGGGCGCGAAGGTCACTTTTGAGCCGGCAAAGGGCGGAGACGCCGAAACCGTCGAAGCAGATGTGGTTCTCGTTGCGACCGGCCGCAAGCCGTACACAGAGGGCCTTGGCCTTGATGCCGTGGGCGTGGAGCTGGATGAGCGCGGCCGTGTAAAGACCGACGACCATTTCAAGACGAATGTCGATGGCATCTACGCCATCGGCGACGTGATTGCCGGTCCGATGCTGGCGCACAAGGCCGAGGATGAAGGCGTCGCCGTGGCCGAGATCCTCGCCGGACAGGCCGGGCACGTGAACTATGATGTGATCCCCGGCGTGGTCTACACCAGCCCGGAAGTCGCCTCCGTCGGCAAGACGGAAGAAGAGCTGAAAAAGGCCGGCGTGGAATACAACGCCGGCAAATTCCCCTTCTCGGCCAACGGTCGCGCCCGCTCCATGCTCAAGACGGACGGCTTCGTGAAGGTGCTCGCCGACAAGAAGACGGATCGCGTGCTGGGCGTTCATATCGTCGGCTTCGGCGCCGGCGAAATGATCCACGAGGCAGCAGTTCTGATGGAGTTCGGCGGCTCGTCGGAAGACCTGGCCCGCACCTGCCACGCGCACCCCACCATGTCGGAAACGGTCAAGGAAGCGGCTCTCGCCACCTTCGCCAAGCCGATCCACATGTGATCCGACAGGAATTTACAGACAACAGGGCCCCGGCGCGAAAGCTTCGGGGCCTTTTTCTATCCGTCGTCGCCCATGGGTACACTGTCGGAGACGGTGTCGGACGTCCCGGTGACGTCCTCGCCGAAAAAGCCGCTTCCTGAAATCGCCATGAAAGCGAGGATCACGATCGCCGCTCCAACGGCGCCAATCACAAAACCCCGTGTTCCCTCCGAACCGGCAGAACGATGTTGGGGTTTCTTTTTGTGGTTTTCGTCCTGCATGACAGCGCTCCAAATGACGCTCCCCAACGCCGACGGAAAGATAACATGCAATTAGTTAGCCGGAACCCCAAATTTACCGGACACCCTCGACGGTATAACCGTCCGCACGCAGGAGTTCGATGAGCCCTTCCTCACCGGGCAGATGCAGCGCCCCGACGGCGATGAAGGCATTGCCTTCATTCAAAATAGGCCGCGCCCGTTCGGCCATCGTGCCGTTGCGCGCTTTGACCATGGCCCGATCGAAGGCGGCGTAATCCCCTGATGCACCCTGCTGTTCGGGGATCGCAACGCGGATCAGCGGCCAGAACATGCCAGTCTCGCCTTCGGCATAGAGCGACACCATGGTTTCCATCACGTCGTTCAGGCCGTCGCCAAGCGCCAGCGTCTCCACCAGGCCGCGCACATGCATGTCCATGGGCAGGGAGGCCATGGCATCCAGTTGCTCAACCGCCGTCTCGAGGCCCAGAAGCTCTTTGCCGGCGTTCTGGGCATCCTCTGCGAGCTTGAGATCCAGGATCGGCATACCAGCTTCCTTGCGCTCGATCTCGCAGACCGGCAGCGCCACCAGCGAGATCAGCATCCAGGGCTTCATCTTCTTGACGCTGGCAAACGGTATGCCGCGCGCCTTGAGTGCATCCGCCACCGCCTCACGCTCCGCCTCATCGAGGTGATCGCCAAGCGTTTCCTTGCCCGTGAACATCATCAGGTCCGGCCGTTTGAACATCGCCGCGGCCATCTTCGACTGATCGAGAATGTCGGTGGTCTCGATAACGACACGCTCCGCCCCGTCGAAAGCTTCGCGGGCATCCCTGGGGAGCGTGACCACGCGCGGGTCGCTCATATGCATGGTGCCGAAAAGATAAGAGGGCGCAACGCCCTCCTTCTCGACCCGCCAAAGGAGTCCGCTGCCATTCGGCGTCTCCGCCGCCTGTCGTCGCACCTCTTCAAGCGCGGCCGGGTTCTCTGCGGCGAGTTCCGTCAGGAGGTTTGTGCCCGAACAGACAATTTCATCCGCCTTTGCCGGCTTCGCCATCGACAGGCCGAGGACTAGCGCCAGAAGCAGGAAAAGCGGAAAGGCAGCAGCGCACAGAAAAAGGCGGTCAACAAACCGCTCGGTCGCGGTGGTGGCTTTTGCATGCGTTTTCATGGTGCCACGCTAGCGGCAAATCCCGGCGAAACCGTTAATCCGCCACCACAAATTGCGAGCAACGGCTTCAGGCCCGCGGATGGGCGGCATCGTAGATTTCGAGAAGCCGCGCCGTGTCCACGCCCGTATAGACCTGCGTCGTGGAGAGGCTCGCATGGCCCAGAAGCTCCTGGATCGCGCGCAGATCGCCGCCGCGCCCAAGAAGATGCGTGGCAAAGGAATGCCTGAGCGCATGCGGCGTTGCCGTCTCCGGCAGGTTGAGCGCGGAGCGCATACGCTTCATCTCGCGCTGAATGATGGCCGGTTGCAAAGCGCCGCCACGCGCGCCGCGAAAAAGCGGCCCGTCTGCCTCCAGATGATAAGGGCAAAGACGCTGATACTCGACGACCGCCTCGGCAGATACCGGCAGCACCGGCGCAAGCCGTGTCTTGCCGCCCTTGCCGGTGATCCTGAGCGCGCCCTGGCGCAGTTCCCCGACCTGGCCGCCCAGAAGCCCCAGCGCCTCCGAAATGCGAAGTCCGGCTCCATAAAGCAGCGTGAAGACGGCGGCATTCCGCGCCGCGATCCATGGCTCTTCGGCAAGTTGCCCCTCGCCCGAGGCAACCTTGCGCGCATCGGCGGCCGTTAGCGGCTTGGGCAGCGCGCGCGGAGCACGCGGCGCCTTCAGCGCAGCCGCAGCCGCCGCGTTCACCAGCCCCCGACGCTCCAGATAACGCAGAAACGAGCGAACCCCGGCAAGCCCGCGCCCGAGCGTGCGCGCTCCCGCCCCCCTGCCCCGCCGAAAGGCCAGAAAGGCGCGCAGGTCCGCCGGGCGCAGCTCGGCAATGTCAGCGAGACCCGGTGCCTCGCCGCAATGCCCTGTGAGAAACTGCAGAAACTGCCGCGTGTCGCGCTCATAGGCATCGACGGTCAGCGCCGAAAGACGCCGCTCATCGGCCAGCGAGGCAAGCCACTTGGCACGGGCCTTCTGGAGGTCGAGCTTTGTGGAAATGAGGAAATCCTGGTCCATGCGCAGCATTCTGAACCAGTCCGGTTAGCGAGCGGTGAAGGCGGGCGAATGACGGCTTCCTTCCCCCCGCCTGCGGGGAGAAGGGGGCTTTGAAGTCGGCGTCCAAAAAAGCAGGAGCTGCTATGCGCCCTCGACCTCCTCGCGCAGCATTTCTAGTTCCAGCCACTCTTCTTCCATCTTCTCACGGCTGGCGCGCGCGGTGTCCAGCTCTTTGGAAAAGCGCTGAAAAGCGGCTGCATCCCGCGTGTAGAGGTTCGGATCGGCGAGTTTCTCTTCTAATGCCGCCATCTCATCCGCCAGCTCATCAATCTTCTTGGGCAGTGTCTCCAGCGCAAACTTCTGCTTGTAGGAGAGCTTCTTGGCAGCCGATTTGGGCGCGCCCGCATTGCCGGCTGGCTTCGCCTTCTGCTGCTCGGCACTACGGGTCTTGCGCCGCTCCAGCTCCTCGCCCTTGCGCTGCGCCATCATGTCGGAATAGCCGCCCGCATACTCGATCCAGCGGCCATCGCCCGCAGGCGCAATGGTGCTCGTCACCGTACGGTCGAGGAAATCGCGGTCATGGCTGACGAGCAGCACCGTGCCGGGAAAGTCCTCGACAAGCTCCTGCAGAAGGTCGAGCGTCTCCATATCGAGATCGTTTGTCGGCTCATCGAGAACCAGCAGATTGGCCGGCCGTGCGAGGAGCCGGGCCAGAACCAGCCGCGCGCGCTCACCGCCCGAAAGCTCGCGGATCGGCGTGCGCGCCTGCTCCGGTTTGAACAAGAAGTCCTTCATGTAGGAAACGACATGTCGCTCCTGCCCGTTGACGACGACGCTGTCGCCGCGCCCGTCGGTCAGGAAGTGAGAGAGCGTCTCCAGCGGATCGAGCGCTCGCTTCTGATCCAGAATGGCGATTTCCAGATTGGCACCGAGCCGCAGCGATCCCTCATCGGGCTCAAGCTTGCCTGTCAAAAGGTTGATAAGCGTCGTTTTGCCGGCGCCATTGGGCCCGACAAGACCAACCCGGTCGCCACGCAGAATGCGCGTGGAGAAGTCCTTGACCACCTGCAGTCCGTCATAGGCTTTGGCGAGCCCCTTCGCCTCGATGACGAGCTTGCCGGATTCGGCAGCATCACTGGCCGCCATGGTCGCCACGCCTTCCGCGCCGCGGTGGCTGCGGTGTTTCTCGCGCAGCGCCTGCAACTCTCCCAGACGGCGCACATTGCGCTTGCGGCGCGCGGTCACGCCATAGCGCAGCCAGTGCTCTTCGCGCTCGATCTTGCGGGCGAGCTTGTGCTGCTCGCGTTCTTCCTCTTCGAGCACCTGATCGCGCCAGTCCTCGAAGTGAGCGAACCCCTTGTCGAGCCGCCGCGTCACACCCCGGTCGAGCCACACGGTTGCGCGGCTTACCTTTTCCAGAAATCGGCGGTCATGCGAGATGGTGACCAAAGCGGAAGAGGTCCGCTGCAACTCTTCCTCAAGCCACTCGATCGTGGCGAGATCGAGATGGTTGGTCGGCTCATCGAGC
Organism: Nitratireductor rhodophyticola; assembly: GCF_019891355.1. Lineage (NCBI taxonomy): Bacteria > Pseudomonadati > Pseudomonadota > Alphaproteobacteria > Hyphomicrobiales > Phyllobacteriaceae > Nitratireductor > Nitratireductor rhodophyticola. The sequence continues at coordinate 217,763 of NZ_JAHSSF010000003.1, forward strand.
AATAGCAGATCCGGCTCCGGCGCAAGCACGCGCGCAAGTGCCGCCCGCCGCGCCTCACCGCCCGACAGTGTCGCCGGATCTTCATCGCCCGTGAGCCCCAGCCGGTCGATGACCAGCGCCACCCGGTTGATGTCGTCGGCAGGGCCGAGCCCCGCTTCCACATAAGCGCGCACGGTCGCAAAGCCCTGCCAGTCGGGCGTCTGCGGCAGGTAACGTATGGTTGCCGTCGGCTGGCGAAAAATCTCGCCATCCTGCGGCTCCACGAGCCCGGCGGCAATCTTCAACAGGGTCGACTTGCCGGAGCCATTCCGCCCCACCAGCGCAAGCCGCTCGCCGGGGCCGACCATCAGCGAGGCACTGGCCAGCAGCGGCGTGCCACCGAAGGTCAAACGAATATCATCCAACTTTAAAAGGGGCGGCGCCATGGTTCAGCGTTCTCCGTCATTCAGTAGATGCGCCATGAACAGCGCCCGGCCCTTCATGAGCGTGATGGAAAGGCCGCCATCCACCAGATTGGAAAGCGTGAGCGAGGAACCGAAGGGCACCTCCACGGCATCGAGCGGCCATTTCGCGCCTTCGACCGTGAGGCCGGAAAGCTCCGAAAAGCCGAGGATCGAAAACAGTGTGCCATCAGCATAGGCGAAGCTGTGGCGCCGCCCCGGGACGAGCGGCACGCCTTCCTGATGCCCGCTCGTCAGCTTTGCGGCAATGCCGCGTTCGGAGAGCTGCAATGCCTGAGCGAAATGCAGGAACATGTGGTCGGCCCGTTCGCCTCCGAAGGCACCGGCCAGCAAAAGGCTTGTTGCCCCGGCCTCCAGAGCTGCCGCAATCGCGATCTCGCCGTCGGTCTTGTCCTTCTCGGAGGGGAAGGTGCGGCGCGCCACGTCGGCATAGGCATTCTCAAACCCGTCGGGCACGGAATCGAAATCCCCCACCCATAGCTCGGGCTTCACATCCAGAAGCGCAGCATGGCGCATGCCCGAATCCGCTGCGATGATGCGGCTGTCGGCGATTTCGGCATCGAGGGCCGGTGTCCGGGTGAGGTCTCCGCCAAGGAGAAGGGTAAATCGGCTCATGGGCGAGGCCCATATCATGCCGGCGGGCCAGCGCCAACGGCGTTTGCGCCATTCACCCCCCTTGCGGAGCTGCGCACCGCGCCCTATTTTCCCGGTCGCTCTAACGGGGTGCCGGCGCATTGTCGGCTGAGAGGCTTGGGAAGAACCCAACCAACCCGCGGAACCTGATCCGGCTGATACCGGCGGAGGGATTAGACGCTTTTCATTCAGCGCCTCATTCCCAGACCAGAAAAGAGGAGGCGCAGATGCGCACCACCACCCTGCTTTCCACTCTGGCGCTCGGCGCGCTGGTCCTTTCCGGCCAGGCATTCGCCCAGGAAAAGCTCACGGTGTACACCTATGAGAGCTTCACGTCCGACTGGGGCCCAGGCCCACAGGTGGAAAAGGCGTTTGAGGCGGAATGCGGTTGCGACGTGGAATTCGTTTCGGTCGCCGATGGCGTGGCACTGCTCAACCGTGTCCGGCTTGAGGGCAGCTCCACGAAAGCCGACATTGTGCTCGGCCTCGACAATAATCTTCTCCACGAGGCGCGGGAAACCGGCCTCTTCGCCCCCCACGGTATTGATACGGCCAAGGTAGAGGTGCCGGGCGGCTTTGAGAACGACATTTTCGTACCCTTCGACTATGGCTACTTCGCCTTCGTCTACGACACCGAAGCCATCGAGACACCACCGGCAAGCCTGAAGGAACTGGTGGAGGCCGAGGGTGATCTGAAGATCGCCATTCAGGACCCGCGCACCTCCACACCGGGGCTTGGTCTTCTGCTCTGGGTCAAGGCCGTCTATGGCGACGAGGCGGCCACCGCCTGGAGCCGGCTGCAGGACAAGGTGCTGACGGTGACACCCGGCTGGAGCGAGGCCTATGGTCTCTTCACCAGCGGCGAGGTTCCCATGGTGCTCTCCTACACCACCTCGCCCGCCTATCACCGCATCGCGGAGGATACAGAGCGCTATAAGGCAGCCAGCTTCGCGGAAGGTCACTACCTGCAGGTGGAAGTGGCGGCACAGACGGTTGCGGGCGCAAAAAACCCGCTGGCGCAGAAATTCCTCGCCTTCATGACCGGTCCCGGCTTTCAGGACGCCATCCCCGAAACCAACTGGATGTTCCCGGCCGGAGAAATCTCCGGCCCGCTGAACCCGGTCTTCGATGACCTTGTGAAACCGGAAAAGACGCTCGAATTTTCACCTGAGGAGGTTGCAAAGAACCGCAGGGCCTGGGTCGACGAGTGGCTTTCGGTGATGAGCCGCTGACCATTCCGCACGCCCCCGCCATGGACAGACGCACAACTGCGGGGCGCCTCGCGCTCACCGCCATTGGCCTGCTGATCGGCGGGGCCTTCATCGGCCTCGCGGTGGAAGCGGCACGCCAGGGTTCTGGCGTGCTGGATGCGTTCGATGCATGGCTTCTGCGCATTGCGCGCTTCACGTTCTGGCAGGCGCTGCTGTCGACACTGCTTTCTGTATTACCAGCGATCCTTCTGGCGCGTGCGCTGGCACGGCACCCGGCTTTTCCGGGACGTGCCTTCATCCTGCGCCTGTTCGCCGTGCCCCTTGCGCTACCGGCCATCGTGGCCGCCCTCGGTGTTCTTGCGCTCTATGGCCGCGCGGGCTTCTTCGCGCCATTCCTGTCGGTCGCCTTCAACGAGCACTGGCCTGGCATCTATGGCCTCTCGGGCATTCTGGTCGCCCATGTCTTCTTCAACCTGCCGCTCGCAACGCGGCTCTTCCTGAACGCGCTTGAAAGCGTGCCGGCAGACCAGTGGCGTCTTGCGACCCAGCTTGGCATGGGTGCGCGCGCCTCGTTCCGGTTTCTCGAATGGCCGGCCATGCGCGCTGCCCTGCCCGGCATCGCCGGGCTCGTCTTCATGCTATGCGTCACGTCCTTCACCATTGTGTTGCTGCTCGGAGGGGGCCCGCGCGCGACCACACTCGAAGTGGCGATTTATCAGGCGCTGCGCTTCGACTTCGACCCTGCCCGTGCACTGGTGCTCACCCTCATTCAGGTGGCACTGGCGGGCAGCATCGTGCTGGCTATGAGCCGTCTTGGCGCGTCCTTCAGCGGCGACGCGAACCTGCCCGTCGCACCCCGCCGGATCGTCTGGCACACGCCCGCCGAAACCGGTCTCAACGCGACCCTCATTCTCATCGGCCTGTTCTTCGTCGCCGGTCCGATGGGCGCGACCGTGATTGCCGGCCTCAGGGCCGATCTCGGGCGTCTTGCGACCGAAAGCGCGGTCTTCTCCGCCACGACGACCAGCCTTGTCTTCGCGGGCCTTTCGTCGCTTCTTTGCCTCATCCTTTCCCTGGCGCTGGTCGCCGCCCGGCGCGCACTGGAAATGAAGCGCGGCGCCCTGCCCGCAACCCTGCTCGAACGCGCCACCGACAGCGGTGCTGCCATGGTGCTCATCGTTCCGCCGCTGGTCATCGGTGCTGGCTGGTTTATTCTCCTGCGTCATGTGGGCAATGTCTTCGCTTTCGCGCCGGTCATGGTCGTCACGGTCAATGCGGTGATGGCCATGCCCTTCGCCATCCGTGCCATTCGTCCGGCATATGATGCCGCCAGCGCCCGCCATGAAAGACTGTGTCTCTCACTTGGCATTACCGGGTGGAGCAGGCTACGCCTTGTCGACTGGCCTGCGCTCAAACGTCCCGCTGCCACCGCACTCGCCTTCGCTGCCGCCCTATCTCTGGGCGATCTCGGCGTCATCGCCCTGTTCGGCTCCGATCAGGTGCAGACGCTGCCCTATCTCCTGCTGCAGCGCATGGGCAGCTACCGCACGGCAGATGCCGCCGGCCTCGCTCTTTTCCTGGGGCTTCTCTGTCTGGCATTGATGTTCATCGCCGATCGTCTCGGCAGGGAGAAGACATGATCAAGACCGCCGCTGGACATGGCGCGCAAATCGCTCTGGAAGCGCTGCAATTCGCTTATCCGGGGGGGAGGCCGATGGCGTTCGACGCGACCATCGCTGCGTCAGACATCGTCGCCGTCATGGGCCCGAGCGGCTCGGGCAAGTCAACCCTGCTCAGCCTGATTGCCGGCTTTGAGCGACCCGCATCGGGCCGCATCCTCATCGATGGCGAGGATGTCTCTGCGCTTACCCCCCACCGCCGGCCGGTCTCCATGGTGTTTCAGGAGAACAATCTCTTCGCGCATCTCACCGTGGCGCAGAATGTGGGGCTCGGCCGCTCACCCTCCCTGAAACTGACGGAAGAAGACCGCGCGGCCGTCTCGGACGCTCTTGCCAGAACCGGCCTCGCCGGCAAGGAAGACCGGCTGCCGCAGGCGCTTTCGGGCGGCGAGCGCCAGCGTGTGGCGCTTGCCCGCGTTCTGATTCGCAAACGTCCGGTTCTCCTGATGGACGAACCCTTCGCCTCGCTTGGACCGGCGCTGCGCGACGAAATGCTCGCGCTCATAGCCGCGCTGCACGCAGAGCAGAAAATGACGGTCCTCATGGCCACGCACGATCCGCGCGATGCGGAGCGGCTCTGCAAAACCATGATCTTCGTGGAAGATGGAAGGATCTCGGCGACGGGCACAACCGGGGCGTTTGTTTCAGGCACCGCTTCGGAAGCCTTCAACCGCTATATAGGCGCACGCCGGGAAATCAATTAAGCTCCAAGAAATGGATTCCCCTTTTGCAGCTTATACGCTAGACCGTGCCCCGGATGGGACATGACGAAATGCTGAGGGAACCAAACGCGTGACTCGCACATTAACGCCGGTCATGCTTTGGACAAGATCAACCGGAAGGACATTCACCTGTCCAATCGAGCGCCCGCTACCATGAACTTCCTGCCGTCCGCGCGTTCCTTGCCGCGCAAAACTGTCCTGGCCCTGACGCTCACCGCGCTCCTGTCCGGTTGCCAGATGATTCCGACCGACACAGGCAGCTTCATGCCCTCGTCCAACCCGGTCACGGTGGACACGGTAACGCGCGGCAACCGCCTGGCGCGCCTTGCCCGCCAGCAGCATCCGCGCATCCTGCAGACTTATGGCGGCGAATATTCCGATCCGAAACTCGAGCGCATGGTGGCCAAGGTCGTCGGCTCGCTCACGCTCGACGAACAGAACACCGGCGCCGCCTACAGGATCACAATCCTCAACTCGCCGAACGTCAATGCGTTCGCCCTGCCCGGTGGCTACCTCTACGTCACACGCGGCCTTCTCGCGCTCGCCAACGACTCGGCGGAGCTTGCTGCCGTGCTCGCGCATGAGATGGCGCATGTGACCGCCAATCACGGCATCGAGCGGCAGAAGCTCGAAGCGGAAGAAAAATTCGCATCGAAAGTGGTCAATGAAGTGGTCGGCGGACGCGATCAGGCGGCCCAGGCCGCTCTGGTGCGCGGCAAGCTCCGGCTTGCGCAGTTCTCCCGCAATCAGGAGCTTGAAGCCGACCGTATCGGCATCCGCACCACCTCCCATGCGGGGTATGACGCTTTCGCGGCGGCACGTTTCCTTCAGGCGATGGACGCCTATCAGGGCTTTCGCAGCGTCAGCGGCGCGACTGACGCCAGCCTCGACTTTCTGGCCAGCCACCCCAATGCGCCGCGCCGTATCGAACTCGCACAGCGCCACGCCCGCGAACTGCAACAGCCGGACGCGGCAGGCAAGCGTGACCGCGAATCTTTCCTCGCCGGCATTGACGGGATGATCTACGGCGATTCGCCGGAAGAAGGCTTTGTGCGCGGGCGCGATTTTCTGCACCCGGGCCTCGGCGTCGCGTTCCGCGTCCCCCAGGGGTTCGTCATCGACAATTCCGCAAAGGCGGTCACCGCCGTCGGGCCCGACGACATCGCGGTCCGTTTCGATGGCGCAACGGTGCCCCAGGGCACGTCCCTGTCCGACTATCTGACCAGCGGCTGGGTGGCCGGACTGGAACCTGAGACCATCCGCACGCTCACCATCAATGGCTACCCGGCTGCAAAAGGGCGCGCCAGTGCCGACGGCTGGCAGTTCGACGTGACGGTGATCCGCTCCGGCGGGCAGGTTTATCGTCTGCTGACAGCCGCGCCGGCGACGAGCGGTGATCTTGAAAGGGTCGCCGATTCGGTCAGCCAGAGCTTCCGTGTTCTCGACCAGACCGAGCGTGCGGCCCTCAAGCCCCTGCGCATTCGCGTGGTTACGGTTCAGCCCGGCGAAACACTGGGTTCGCTGGCCGCACAAATGCGCGGCGTCGATCGGAAAGTCGAACTGTTCCGCCTCCTGAATGCGCTCAGCCCGGGCGCCACGCCGTCGGCGGGGACCAAGGTGAAGATCGTCACCGACCAGTAGGGCAGCTCCAGGGAAAGCTGAAACCGGTTGTTCGTCCGGAACTGCGTGAAGCGCCGAAGCGGGCCAGCGCAGCAGCACTACCGAACAGTCTCTCAGACTGCGCCACCTGCAAGCGCAGGATGTTCGCGCGCAAGCACACTGCGCAGCTTTTCGATCGCCCTGCTTTCGATCTGTCGGACGCGCTCCTTCGATATTCCGAGCGCCGTGCCGAGCGCCTCCAGCGTGGCCCCCTCATCCGACAGGCGACGCTCGCGGATGATCTTCAGTTCGCGTTTGTCGAGAACATCGAGCGCATCGGTGAGCCAGAGCGCCCGGCGTTCGCCATCGATCATGTGCTCAACCGTTTCGTCTATCGGATCGTCATCGGAAGGAATAAACTCCATCCGCTCTGCGGACGCGTCCCCTTCATCGCGCATCGGGGCGTTGAGGGAAAGATCGGGGCCGGAAAGTCTTGCATCCATCATGGCCACGTCTGCCGGCGACACACCGAGAAGCCTGGCCGCTTCCTCGTGGATCTCGCTGGAGGTTCCCATGCTCTTCTGCAGCTTCGCCCGCAGCCGGCGAAACTTGAAGAACAGCGCCTTCTGCGCAGAACTCGTTCCGCCGCGCACGATGGACCAGTTGCGCAGAACATAGTCCTGCATCGAGGCGCGTATCCACCAGGTTGCGTATGTCGAGAACCGCACGCCCCGCTCCGGGTCAAAGCGCGCCGCAGCTTCCAGAAGGCCGATATGGCCTTCCTGAATGAGATCGGCCACCGGCAATCCGAAGTTCCGGAAGCGGGCGGCCATGGCAATAACCAGCCGCATATGGGCCACGGTTAACTGGTGAAGCGCCTGCTGATCGTGCTTCCTGTACCAGCGCTTCGCCAGATCCTGTTCTTCTTCCAGCGCCAGATACGGCGCCTTCATGGCACTTTCAATCAGTTTGCGTTCCGCCCGGTCTTGCATGATGCACTCCCGCGTTACCGGCCCGCCCCCTTAAACAAGGGCTTCGCGGGCCTCCAAGCCCAAACGCACCGGCTCTGGCCAATGCGCGGTTCGTTCTGTCAGAGCGTCGTTGACGCACCGTCCCAACACGCGCGGCCACGCCAATGGCGGATATCCCGCAAACCCCGGCAAGAGCCGTCACAAGGCTTCGCAAACTGCGGTGATCTCGACCGAAGCAACGAGACATCACTTAAAGTAACGAGTCGGAAACAGGAAAAGTTCCAGCGGTGGCAAAATTGAAGTCGGCAACAAAAAACCCGGCTGAAACAGCCGGGTTCTCTGGTTCACCGTGCGTCCATCCGGGCGCACAAAGGACGATCTAATGCATGTCGCTTTCAAATGAATTCATTTGAAAGACAACGAACATGCATCATTTGAAAGTGTTACAGCGTCCTTTGCGCGTCTTGTAAGACGCGCGGCGCTGTAACGATTGATGGAGCATCGAAACGATCCGAAAACCGGATTTCACCTTTCGGTCCGATGCCCTGAAACCAGTTGAAGGGGAAGCTTATGCTGCCTCTTCCTTCTCGCCTTCCTCGTTGTCGGCCTTGGCGCCGCGGCGCGGGCCCTTGTTGAGGTTGGTCTCGATCAGGCGCACGGCCTCCGTCTCCGACATGCGGTTGACGGCAGCAATCTCACGCGCCATGCGGTCGAGCGCGGCTTCATAAAGCTGACGCTCCGAGTAGGACTGCTCCGGCTGGTTGTCGGCGCGGTAGAGATCGCGCACGACTTCCGAAATCGAGATCAGGTCACCCGAATTGATTTTTGCGTCATATTCCTGGGCGCGGCGCGACCACATGGTGCGCTTCACGCGGGCGCGGCCCTGCACGACCTTGAGCGCGCGATCAACATAGTCGGTTTCGGAAAGCTTGCGCATGCCGATGGACGTCGCCTTGGCGACCGGCACCTTGAGGCGCATCTTGTCCTTCTGGAAATCGATGACGAACAATTCCAGCTTGTGACCGGCGACTTCCTGCTCTTCGATCGTAACGATCTGCCCGACGCCATGCGCCGGATACACAATATATTCGCCAGTCTTGAATCCCTGGCGCTGCGCCGATTTCTTCTGCTGGGTGGTCATCCGCCTAACACTCCTGTTCTAGTGGGACATGCAGGTTTCGTCTCGCCTCGACGATACCCCGTGCCCATACGCCTGCCGGCTTCTCGGACGCATAGAAGATTGAAAGCTCTGGAAGACGGTGACAGCGCCTGCACCTAAGGCCCGCCACGCAAACCAATACACCCTGACCCAGATAGCCCCGGTCCGGATTTTGAGCCCCACCTTTCAGTGATTAGTCTGTGTGCGCCATCAAAAGACGTGTTGTCACCGGCATGATTTTGTGAAGCTACCACAAAAAGCCGAAAGAATCAAGAATTTGACGCATGTGCGAAGATGTCGCGGCAGAATCCTGCGCGATCGCCCCGTCTTTTAGCGTTATGCCCCACGGTCAAAAAGTGGGTTCAGTCTCCTTCGCCGGGCTCCGGCGAAAAATACTGTTCCAGCTTGTTTTCGACGCCATCGAATTCCTTGGCGTCGGCCGGAGGCTCTTTCTTAGCGGTGATGTTGGGCCATTTTTCGGCATATTCGGAGTTGAGCTGAAGCCAGCTGTCCAGCCCCGGCTCCGTGTCGGGCTTGATCGCCTCTGCCGGGCATTCCGGCTCACAGACACCGCAGTCGATGCACTCATCCGGATGGATGACGAGCATGTTCTCACCTTCATAGAAACAGTCGACCGGACAGACTTCTATACAGTCCATGTACTTGCACTTGATGCAGTTGTCGGTGACGATATAGGTCATTGGTGCTCTCGGCTGACAGCTTCTTCGAATGTCGAAAGGTGAGGTATCCCCTTTGAAGAGCCGTTGCAAGGCCCGTTGTTGCGCCGCAATCGTCGCAGGCGGAATCCCATTCCAGCCTTCGCAGACCGCAATCCGGCATCACCCATCGTCGCGCCACCGGTCGAGCGCACGGCGTTCCTTCTTGGTCGGGCGCCCGGCCCCCATGTCACGCTTTGGCGGTACCGCCGCGGCAGCGGCCTCCTTCGGCGGAGCTGGCGGGGTCATGTCTTCGTAAAGCGTCCGCGCTTCTTCTGCGGGGCCGCGCCGCGCGCCCGGCGCAAGGACACGGTAGACGAGGATCCGCCGGTCGAGGGAAATGGTGAGCACGTCGCCCACCTTGATCTGGTAGGCGGCCTGCTCGATCTTGTTGCGGTTGACGCGAACCCGCCCGGCCTGGGCGAGCCTGGCGGCGAGCGAGCGTGATTTCACCACCCGCGCGAAGAACAGCCACTTGTCGATGCGCTGCCGTTCTAAAGCCGTTCCGCTCATTGCATGGCGCTACTTCTTCAGCTGGTCCTTCAGGGCAGCGAGCTTCGCAAAGGGTGAATCCGGGTCGATGCGCGCCGGGCGCTCCTCGCGCGGGCGGTGCGGTGCGCCCTTGCGCTTGAAGCCCGGCTTTTCGCCATCCTTGCGGTGCGGCTTGCCTCGCTTCTGGGCCCCGTCACGCTCCTGACGCCCGCGCGCCTGCTGACGCGGGTTCCCCTTGCCTGCACCATGGCGCTTGCGCCCGTCAAATCGGGCCTGCCGCCAGATGAGGACCGGCTTGGGTTCTTCTTCTTCGCCGGCTGGCTTTTCGGCCGGGGCTTCGGAAGCAGGTGCTTCAGCCGCCGCCTCGGGCGTCGCATCCGGCTTGATCTCCGCCACAGGCGTCGGGGTCTCTTCCGGCGTCTCCGCTGCGGCGGGCTCGGCCGCCGCCTGCTCGTCCGGCTGGGCGGCAACAGCCCCGGTCTGCGTGGCAGCGTCCGCGCCCTCGGTCACAGGCTCGGCGGGCGTGGCCTCCTCGGCCTTCTGCGTGGTATCCTCTTCCGCAGCCGCTTCGTCCAGCGCCTTCAGATGCGCCGCCACCTCTTCGGCCGGTTTCGGCTCTCCGCGGTAGCCCAGCCCCTTGAGAATCGCCTCCATGTCGTCGGCAGTCGCACCAAGAATGGACATCATCGCCGGCGTGACCACAAAGGCCGCACCGTCATAGCCGCCTTCGGGGCGCGCACCCGTTCCCGGCTTCCAGGAAAGCGCGGGACGGATGAGGTCCGCAAGGCGTTCCAGGATGTCGACGCGCACGGCACGGCGGCCGAGATTGCGATACCCGGCAAGACCGTAAAAGGCCTTCTCAAAGGCCGGGTCGGTCACGATGGACGTGCGGCCGGCGGCAAGCGCGGTCACCACATCGCCATAGCCCGGCTTGTCCTTGGCGTCGTTCTTGAGCGCCCAGAGAAGCGACAGGAGACCGGCCGGTGCCGGCTTGATCAGCGCGGGGACAAAGATGTGATACGCGCCGAAGCGCACGCCGAGGCGACGCAGCGATGCACGCGCGTCCTGGTCGAGCGCCCGAACGTCTTCAGCCACGGTGCGGCGGTTCAGAACGCCAAAATTCTCGGCAAGCTGGAAGGCGATGCCACGCGCCATACCCGACAGGCTTTCCGTATCGCGCAGGTCCACCAGCGGCTTTAGGAGCGATTCGATCTGATAGGTCACAAAGCGCTCGGCACGGGCGGCGACCTTGTCGCGCGCCGGTCCGGTCAACTGCTCGTCGGCCAGGAGCACGATGCGCGGTTTCAGCGCTTCCTCACCGGCCACCAGAGTGGCAATCGGCTGTCCGAGCCAGCGCAGCAGACCGTCGGAATCGAGCGCCAGATCCCCATTGCCCGACGAGGCAAAACGGTCCGCGCGGGTCTCAAACTCGGCGGCAAGCGCTTTCTGGGCGGCAGCCTTTACGGCGCGCGCGTCCTCTCCCTCCGCCGAACGGTCGGCGGTAAATCGGAACCCTAGCATCTCACCAACGTGATGCCCCTCGACAAGGACTTCGCCAACGGGGCTGATTTCTGCTTCCGGCATTGCATTCTCTCTCAGGCGCTTCATGAGCACGGAAGTCCTGCGGTCCACAAAGCGTTTCGTCAATCGCTCATGCAACGCATCGGACAAACTGTCCTCAATCTCTCGTGTTTTTTCCTGCCAGTGTGTCGCATCGGCCAGCCATCCGGGCCTGTGCGAGACAAATGTCCATGTGCGAATCTGCGCGATCCGCTGTGATAACGTGTCGATGTCCCCCTCGGTGGACGCGGCACGCTTGACCTGTTCGGCCATGTAGTCTTCATCGACATGGCCCATTCGCGCCAGATCAGAAAAGACTGCACCAACAATTTCCGCGTGCTGGGCCGGTGCGATGCGCCGGTAATCGGGCAGCACACAGGCCTCCCACAGGAGCCCGACACGCTCACGTCCCTCGGCCAGCGCCCGGACATCCCCTTCACGCGACAGGAATTCGAGCACTTTCGCATCGGCGGCCGGCAGCGCGCGCGTCAGGCCATCCACGGGCGGCGGCGTATCGAGCGACGCCTTGAGCGCATCGACGCTTGAGAAGTCGAACGACGCCGTGCGCCATTGCAGCACCTTCACGGGGTCGAATTCATGCGCCTCGATGCGGTGGACCAGTTCATCGGCGAAGGGATCGACCTGGCCGGTAACGCCAAACGTGCCGTCGCGCAGGTGCCGGCCGGCACGGCCTGCGATCTGGCCGAGCTCCGCCGGATTGAGATCGCGATACTGGAAACCGTCGAATTTGCGGTTCTGCGCGAAGGCCACATGATCGACATCGAGGTTGAGCCCCATGCCGATCGCATCCGTCGCCACCAGATAGTCGACATCGCCGGACTGATAGAGCGCGACCTGTGCGTTGCGCGTGCGGGGGCTTAGCGCACCGAGCACCACGGCCACCCCGCCGCGCTGGCGGCGGATCAGCTCACCGATGGCATAAACCTCGTCGGAGGAGAACGCCACGATGGCCGAGCGGCGTGGCAGCCGCGTGATCTTGCGTGAGCCGGAATAGGTGAGCACCGACATGCGCGGCCGGGTGATGACGGAGAGGCCCGGCAGGAGCTTCTCCAGTATGCCGCGCATCGTGCCGGCCCCGAGCAGCAACGTTTCCTCGCGGCCTCGCAGATGCAGGATACGGTCGGTGAAAATGTGGCCGCGCTCGAGATCAGCGGCAAGCTGGACCTCGTCGATCGCAACGAAGGCCACATCGGCCTCACGCGGCATCGCCTCCACCGTACACACCGAAAAGCGTGCCCCCGGCGGCGCTATCTTTTCCTCGCCGGTTATCAGTGCCACATGCTGCTCGCCCACCTTGGCGACCACGCGCGAATAGACCTCGCGCGCAAGCAGGCGCAGCGGCAGGCCGATAATGCCGCTGGAATGCGCAACCATGCGCTCGATGGCGAGATGCGTCTTGCCCGTGTTGGTAGGGCCGAGGATGGCTGTGACGTTGCGCCCCGAAAGCACCCGGGGGCTGGCGTTCTGATTCTGGAAATTCATAGGGCCCGGAAAGCCGTCTACCTCAGCGAAAAAAGGCGAGCACACGGGTTAGCACGCTTTGCCTCCGCATTCCAAGGCAAGACTGTCATTCCCCCGACAATGACTGCCATATGCCTTCGCATATCCATGCATCCGTTAAGGTTTGGAACGAGTCTGGAACGAATCGGCGACGAATCACTGACTTTGCAGATTTCTCGTTTTGTTCACCCCAACATACTGTATGACGCAGAGGAAGCGGAACTAGATGCTGAATCGGCGCCAAACCGGAAGTGCCGCAAAGGAAGGGCAAGCGTTAACCTTTTGCAGGCAGCGGAGACGCAGGCCCGTTCCACTCTGCACAAGCATAAGATTTTGTTAGGAAAATTTGACCCGCCGTTAACAGCCGCGCCGCGCGGGTTGAGACCTGGCATTAACACTTCGACCAAACCCGGAACGAATCGGCGACGAATCAGTGATATCGCAATGTTCCCGGTACGTTCACCGCTACATCTGGTGTTTTCCACCGCCTGTCGACAGACAGCGCACACCTTATCCACAGCTCGGCTCCGGCAGGATGAAAGCTCCGTTAACCGAATTGCTTCAAATTGATACAGGATCGAGGAATCCGGAACGCCATGATCGATCCACAGCGTCCCGAAAATTTACGGCGCGGCACGCCTGATTTTCATCAGATGAAGTATTGCCCGCCATTGACGGTCAGCGTCGAGCCGGTCACGAAGCCTGCATCGTCGGACGCCAGGAAGAGCACCGACCGTGCGATTTCCGACGCCTCGCCCAGCCGCCCCACCGGGATCTGCGCGATGATCTTCTCGCGCACCGCTTCCGGCACGGCCATCACCATGTCGGTGGCGATATAGCCCGGGCAGATCGCATTCACCGTCACATTGAAACGCGCCCCCTCCTGGGCCAGCGCCTTGGTGAAACCGATCTCGCCGGCCTTGGCGGCCGAGTAATTGGCCTGCCCCATCTGGCCTTTCTGACCGTTGATCGAGGAAATACTGATGATCCGGCCGAACTTGCGCGAGCGCATGCCGGCGAAAACCTGATGCGTCATGTTGAAGACGCCGTTGAGATTAACATCGACCACCGCGCGCCAGTCTTCCGGCGTCATCTTGTGAAACATCACATCGCGCGTGATCCCGGCATTGTTGACCAGAATGTCCACCGGGCCGAGATCGGCTTCGATCTTCGCCACACCCTCGGCACAGGCGTCATAGTCGGCAATCGACCATTTATAGGTGGCGATTTCGGTTTCCTCGGTAAACCGCGCCGCCGCCTCGTCATTGCCCGCATAATTCGCCGCAACCTGATAGCCTGCCTCTTTGAGAGCTGTCGCTATCGCCGCGCCGATACCACGGGTTCCCCCGGTAACAAGTGCCGTCTTCATGCAGATCGCCTCCCTTGAGATGAATGTTCCCCGCCGCCTTCGCCCTATTTTGCCTGAGCGATAATTCGGCCGGCGCGCAACGGTCCCCCGCAGCGCGCCGCCAGTCAGCCTACAGCGCTTCCACGCACATGGCGACGCCCATTCCGCCACCGATGCAAAGCGTCGCCAGCCCCTTCTTCGCGCCCCGGCGGCGCATCTCGAAGGCCAGCGTGTTGAAAATGCGGGTGCCCGAAGCACCGATCGGATGGCCGATGGCAATCGCTCCGCCGTTGACGTTCACGATCTCCGGGTTCCAGCCCATATCCTTGTTGACGGCACAGGCCTGTGCGGCAAAAGCCTCGTTGGCCTCGACCAGATCGAGATCTTCCGCCTTCCAGCCAGCCTTCTCCAGCGCACGGCGCGACGCGGGGATCGGCCCCGTGCCCATGATCGCCGGGTCGACACCCGCCGTTGCCCATGAGGCAATGCGGGCGAGCGGTGTCAGGCCCCGGCGCTCCGCCTCGCTTTCGCGCATCAGCACGACAGCGGCGGCGCCATCATTGATGCCAGACGCGTTGGCCGCCGTCACGGTACCTTCCTTGTCGAAGGCCGGGCGCAGTTTCTGCATCCCCTCCAGCGTCGCGCCATGGCGGATATATTCGTCGTCGGAGACGACCGTCTCACCCTTGCGGCTCTTCACGGTCACCGGCACGATCTCGTCCTTGAAGCGCCCGGCCTTCTGCGCGGCCTCCGCCTTGTTCTGCGATGCGAGCGCGAACGCATCCTGCTCGTCGCGCGTGATCTGAAACTGCCGCGCCACATTTTCCGCCGTAATGCCCATATGGTAGCCGTTGAAGGCATCCCACAGACCATCGCGGATCATCGTGTCGATCATCGAGTAATCGCCCATTTTCACGCCGGCACGCAGATAGGCGCAATGCGGCGAGAGCGTCATCGATTCCTGCCCGCCGGCTACGATGATGTCGGCATCGCCGGTGGCGATCTGCTGCATGCCGATGGCGATGGTGCGCAGGCCTGAACCGCAGACCTGGTTGAGCACCCAGGCAGTTGTCTCTTTCGGCAGGCCAGCACCGATCGACGCCTGACGCGCCGGGTTCTGCCCCTGGCCCGCGGTCAGCACCTGACCAAGTATAACCTCGTTCACCTCTTCCGGCGCCACCCCGGCGCGCGAAAGCGCCTCGCGGATCGCGGTAGCGCCCAGCTCATGCGCCGGCACCGTGGCGAACGACCCGTTGAAGGAACCGACCGGTGTGCGGGCGGCGCTGGCGACGACAATGGCTTCGGCTGACGACATGGAAGGTTCTCCCTTGGAAAAAGGCATACACGCGAAAATGTGCAGCCCAGGTGACGGACTGTCCTTATCCGCATTTGTCGCGGCTAATCAGGGCCGAGTCAAACGGATGTGTGCAGCGCAGCAACCCATGCGCAGCGCCGAACGGAAGCGCCCGCGTCTTCGCCACTGCGAAAACCGCTTTCATTCGACCGGATTTTGCGCATATCCTGCCCCTGGTCCTTGAATCCAGGGCATCGTTTTTCCAGGTCGACGCAAAGAGACGGCCGGACGCGACGCCATAGACACCGTGCTACGGGGAGGTCAGCAATGCCAGCCAAGGACGACCCGATCGTCATCAAGAAATACGCCAATCGCCGCCTCTACAACACAGGCACCAGCACTTACGTGACGCTGGAAGACCTCGCCGAAATGGTGAAGCGCGATGAGAATTTCGTCGTTCAGGACGCCAAGTCCGGCGACGACATCACCCATTCGGTTCTGACCCAGATCATTTTCGAACTGGAGAACGACCGCAACGGGCAGAACATGCTGCCGGTTTCCTTCCTGCGCCAGCTCATCGCCTTTTATGGCGACCAGATGCAAATGGTTGTTCCAAGCTTTCTTGAACAGTCCATGATGGCCTTCTCGAAGGAGCAGGAGCGCATGCGCGAGCAGATGAACAAGGCGTTCGGGACATCTTCCATGGACATGATGGGCATGTCGGCGCCCATGAAAATGGTCGAGGAGCAGACCCGCCGCAACATCGAGATGTTTCAGAACGCCATGCGCATGTTCACGCCGATGCCCGGCGCACCCGAACAGCCCGCTGCCGCGGACACGGAAACGGGTGACGACAACCCCCGGTCCGATGACCTGAAGGACTTACGGGAGCAGATCGCGGCAATGCAGCGCAAGATCGATTCAATGGGCGATTCCTGATCCGGTAGATACACTCGCGGACCGAAACCACCTCCCGGGAAGCGCGAAATGTCCTCTCCCATTCACGACAGGCTGGCCATGCTCTCCGGTATGACGCCGGTTCTGGATGAGGACACTTATATCTTCTGCAGCGTCAGACCGGACGTCGCGCAGACACTGTTCAGCGACGCAAGAGGCATCTTCATCGAAGAGGAAGGCACGACGCTGGTGCTTTCCCTTGAGCGCGCGGCGGCGCTTGGCTTCGACACCGGCATGCCCATGCGCCTGATCGTCCTCAGGGTTCATTCCGCACTCGACGGTGTCGGGCTTACCGCGGCCGTCGCCACCGCGCTGGCGGAGGAAGACATTCCCTGCAATGTGATCGCCGCTTTCCATCACGACCACATCTTCGTGCCCGGGAATCAGGCCGAAAAGGCGCTCTCGGTGCTTCAGGACGTCCAGAAGCGCGCTCAGTCTACCCAATAGCCCAAACGAAAAAAGACCGGCCAGAGACCGGTCTTTTCGCAATCCATAGGAGAAAGGCGCTTATGCGTCCTTCGGCTCCAGAACCTGACGACCGCGATACATGCCGGTCTTCAGGTCGATGTGGTGCGGACGACGCAGCTCGCCCGAATTCTTGTCTTCGACATAGGTCGGTGCCTTGATGGCATCGGCCGAGCGGCGCATGCCGCGCTTCGAAGGCGTCGTTTTCCTTTTTGGTACAGCCATTGTCCTGCTCCGCTAATCGGTCAAAGGCCGTTGCGGCCCCTTGATCCAGGGCCCAGCATTTCGGCCGGGAATTGGAAGTCGGCGTGCCTATACACCTCCAAACGGGTTTTGGCCAGTGGGGCGCAGCGCATTTTTTTGGAGAATCGCCGTAATCAGGGTTTCAGGCACCCCACATAACCGCCCGCCTTTCGCGCCCGCTGCTCGATGTTTGCGGCGAGCCGGCTGAGGCCGCCCGATGGCTTTGCCGGGTTGCGCTCCAGCGGGTTGGGCAGCGTCACCGCCAGAAGGGCCGCCTGCCGCCGGGTAAGCTCGGAAGCCGACCGGCCGAAATAGTGCTGCGCCGCAGCTTCAGCACCATAGATATTCGGTCCCCACTCGACGATGTTCAGATAGAGTTCAAGAATGCGCCGCTTGGAAAGCACAAGGTCCAGATAGACGGCCAGGGGCAGTTCCAGCCCCTTGCGAACGAAGGAACGGCCCTGCCACAGATAGAGGTTCTTCACCGTCTGCATCGGAATGGTGGAAGCGCCGCGGGCCTTTTCCCCGGAAAGCGCATCATTGATGACAAGGTTCAGCGCCGCCCAGTCTATGCCGTCATGGGCGCAGAACTGCCCGTCCTCCGACATCATCACGGAGTACTGGATCAGTGTGCCCATTTCCTCGAGCGATTTCCAGCGGCGGTCATACCCCTCAAGCGTCGCCAGATCCCGCAGCATCAATGTAGAGACCGGATGAATGAACGGGACCTTGTAGAGAATGGTCAACCCGGCCGGAATCAGTGCCAGAACGGCAAGGACGATCACAACACGGCGAAGAAGCCATCCCCGCCAGCGACGCGCAGACCCCGTCCGTGTTTTGCCGCTGCGGCCACGGCGTCTGCCGCCTCTGGTCGACGGCTTTTTCTCGGGATCGACTGTCGGGCCGCTCAAACCTGTTCCCCCGCTGTCATGTACGCCTCTAAAAAACAGCTTTTCGCATAGCGGTCCAATGCCTGCGGCGCAATGGCACCGGCAATCGGGCTTGACCCGGGCGCCCATTAGCGGCATCGCTCCGGGCATGGAAGAGACGATGATACTCCCCTTCGAGGTTAAACTGGCCGCCGGCGCGAGCCTGGTGGAGAACACCCTGCGCGATCTGCTCGATGCCCGTCCGCTTGAGGGTGAGCTTTATCGGCCCGAACGACTGCTCAAAGCCATGCGCCACGGCGTGCTGAACGGCGGCAAGCGCCTGCGTCCCTTTCTCGTTCTTGAAACAGCCGCGCTCTTCGATGCAAGCGACGACACGGCGGCGCTGCGCGTGGCGGCAGCGCTGGAGTGCGTGCATTGCTACTCCCTCGTCCATGACGACCTGCCGGCGATGGACGACGACGATCTGCGGCGGGGACAGCCGACAGTGCATCGCGCATTTGACGAGGCCGCGGCGATCCTTGCTGGCGACAGCCTGCTGACCTACGCATTCGACATTGTGAGCGCCCCCGAGACGCCCCTGCCAGCAGAAGCGCGGCTCGCGCTCGTCAACCGGCTTGCCCGCGCTTCCGGCATCGGCGGCATGGCCGGTGGGCAGGCGCTGGACCTGGCTGCGGAAGGCTCGAGGCTCAGTGAAGAAGAAATACTTCGCCTTCAGGCCATGAAGACGGGAGCCCTGATTCGGTTCGCCTGCGAGGCCGGCGGCGTGGTCGGCGGCGCACAACCGGCAGACATAGAACGTCTCGGTGAATTCGGCGCTGCTATTGGACTGGCCTTCCAGTTGGCCGACGATCTTCTGGACCTCACATCCAGCAGCGAAACAATGGGCAAGGCGACCGGCAAGGACGCCGCCGCCGGCAAGGCGACACTGGCAGGCCTGCATGGCGTCGACTGGACGCGCCGTCAGTTGAATGGGCTTGTCGCCCAGGCAGAGGATATTCTGGAGCCATTCGGCGAGCGCGCCGAGACCCTGCGGCAGGCCGCGCGATTTGTGGCCGATCGACAGAATTAAGCCCAGCTTTCTGCATCTTTTTTCTTGCGAGCCGACAACAATGCGGCTCGTCTTGCTTTTCTGAATGTGGAATTTGACGTCACGACGCCGCCTTCGATTTTGGAAGGCCGTGTAAAAACACGTTCTTTTAGCGTTAATCAGACATTAATCCGGATGCTCAATTCTTACGGTATTGGGATGTCTTGGGAAGAGTAATGCCTACCGTAGGTACACAGCAGTATATGCGCGGGCGCCTGGTCGTGCTTCTGATTGGCTTCGTGGTCGCGGTTGCCATGGGAACCGGGTTCCTTCTTTGGCAGACACAGGTCACCAAGAATCAGGTGCGCTTCGGTGCGTTCATCAGCCATATGGCCGATGCCACCAACGATGTGATTCACAATGCGCTGCGGCTGGAGCAGGCCAAGCTCATCTCCCGCGGCGATGCCGCCGAGAGTGAAGCGAGCCACAGCGAGCTCAAGATGGCTCTGGCCAGATTGAACGACGCCTATCAGGCGCTCGAGTTCGCCATCAGCGGGGAAGTAACCACGCTGGAGAGCCAGCGTCTCAGCAACCTCCAGATCGGCGGCAACGCAGGCGCACCGGTCCCGCAGACCAACCCGACCGCGACAGACATTACCGGCCATGCCGTCCCGGCTTCGGTACGGCGTATCTGGCTTGGCCAGAATGGGGAACCGGCGCTCCGCAGCCAGATCCGCGACATCATCTCGCTCGCCAACAGGCTGGAGGTGTTCACCGACTATGAGAACGCCACGGCACGTCGCGTTTTCAAGCAATTGCAGACACTGGCCAACACGCAGGTGCGCCCGGAGCTCAAACGCATCTCCGATCTGCTCAATGCCGGGATGATCGAAAGCCATGGTACCCTCCAGTGGGGGCTCTTCGGCGTTGCCGTCGCCATGGTTTGCGCAAGCCTCCTGCTCGCGCTCCGCATTTTCGAGCCAATGATCCGCCGCATCTCCAAAGCGCACCAGGATCTGCACAGCGCCAATATTTCGCTCGCCGCCGAGAAGATAAAGGCGCAGTCGGCCGACCGGACGAAATCGGAGTTCCTGGCCAATATGAGCCACGAGATCCGCACGCCGATGAACGGCGTCATGGGCATGGCCGAACTACTCGCCCGCACCAATCTCGACCAGCGTCAGGCGATGTTCGTCGACGTGATCGTCAAGTCGGGCACCGCTCTCCTGACGATCATCAACGACATCCTTGATTTCTCGAAGATTGACGCCGGCCAGCTCAAACTGGACGAGGCCCCCTTTCGGCTTAGAGAAGCGATCGAGGATGTGGCCGCACTCGTCTCGTCTCGCGTGGCCGAAAAGAATCTGGAACTCATCGTTCGTGTTGACCCGGAGCTCTCCGCGTCCTTTATCGGTGATGTGGGGCGTTTCCGGCAGATCGCCACGAACCTTGTCGGCAATGCCGTAAAGTTCACCGAACGGGGGCATGTGCTGATCGACGTTTCGGGGAAAACCGAAGGCGGCACAACGCAGGTTACGGTTCGTGTGGAAGACACCGGCATTGGCATTCCGCCGGACAAACTGGAAGCGGTTTTCGACAAGTTCGCGCAGGTCGACTCCTCCTCCACCCGCCGTCACGAAGGAACGGGTCTCGGGCTCGCCATCGCCGTGAAGCTTGCCGAACTGATGGGTGGTTCGATTGAAGCGACAAGCGAGGTCGGAAAAGGCTCGACCTTCATTTTCACCCTGCCGTTCGCCATTGACACGGCAAACGTGATACAGGCGACAGCACCCGTCGACGTTTCCGGGGCCCGTGTTTTCGTGATCGACGACAATCCGATCAACCGCGAAATCCTTCTGGAACAGCTGAACAGCTGGGGTTTCGAATGCGCTGCCGCGGAAAGCGGCGCCGTTGGCCTTGCCTTCCTTCAGCGCTCTGCCCAGCTCGACGCACGCGTGGACTGCGTGATCCTCGATTATCAGATGCCCGACATGAACGGCGCCGACGTCGCCAAGAAGATCAAGGCCGATGCGGCACTCGCCGGCATCCCGCTTGTTCTCCTGACATCGGTCGACCAGACGGACACCGCGAGTCTCGTCAGCGAATGCGGCATCGCCGCCCATCTCAACAAGCCGACGCGCTCATCCATGCTTCTCGAAACACTCGTCTCCGTGATGCAGGTAAGCCGCGCCCTCCCACATCAGCCGCAGGGCGATGCCCCTGCCCCGGCGAAGCCGATCCAGATTCACGCCTCGACACCGCTCGAGCGCGGTCTTTCGGGTTCGCGCGGCGCCAACGGGCCGCTCGACGTTCTGGTCGCCGAGGACAATGAGGTCAACCAGTTGGTGTTCAGCCAGATTCTTGATGGAATGGGCCTGAAATACAGAATTGCAGGCAACGGCAAGACGGCGGTGGAGATGTTGCGCACGCTGAAGCCCGGGCTCGTGCTCATGGACGTTTCCATGCCGGAAATGAACGGCTTCGAGGCAACGGCGGCGATCCGGGAGCACGAAGCCGCCAGCGGCACGCATACACCGATCATAGGCATCACCGCGCACGCTCTGAGGGGCGACCGCGAAAAATGCCTGGGCGCAGGCATGGACGATTATCTGCCCAAGCCGATCTCCCCGCAGAAACTCGCCGAAAAGATCACGCACTGGCGCAACGATCCGGAACAGCTTACCGCAAGCGCCTGAGAAAGGCCGGTGAGCCACAGACCCGCCGGCCCCGCCTGCATGCCTTAAAGGTTCTCCTGCTCGATGCGCCCCGACGCATGGATGCAGACAATGTCGAGACGTTCCGATCCGACATTGGCAAAGCTGTGCGGCGTGTCGGCCGGGACGACGACAATATCGCCGGCATGCGCCCGCACCGTCTCGTCGCCCACCGTGAACTCCGCCTCCCCCGAATGCAGCACCCAGGTTTCCGAATAGGGATGCTTGTGCAGGCCGGTGGCGTGGCCGGGCGGACTGTTCATGACAAACATCGAAACCTGTCCGCCATATGGTTCTCCCTCGAACGTCACGGTCCCCTTCGGGCTCGGCTTCTGCTGTGAGCGTCGGATGATCTCGAACATGACTGTCTCTCCCTTCCTCCTTAAGCGTCCGCAGGCGATGGCCTGAGAGCAATTATCTTAACGCAAAGATAGTTGCAATATATCTTTGTGTCAAGATATATAGTGAGCATTCGGAGTCGCAGACGATAGAGGGCCTTCATGAGCATTGAGAAAACCGGCGAGGATCATGTCGATCGCCTGCGCGCGCAGTGGGCACGCGAGCTTCCTGACCTGGACACGAGCCCCATGAGCATTCTCGGCCGCATCTACCGGCTTTCAATGCTTGTCCGCCCCGGTATCGAGGAAACCTTCGCCGCCTTCGATCTCGATCGCGGCGAGTTCGACGTCATCGCCACCCTGCGCCGCGCGGGGCCGCCATACCGGCTGACGCCAACCGAACTCTACAAATCCCTGATGATCACTTCGGGCGGCCTGACACACAGGCTGAAACGGCTTGAAAAGGCCGGCCTGGTCGAGCGAATCCCCTCGCCCGAGGACGGGCGCAGCATGATCGTCGGTCTGACGGGCACCGGGATAAAGCGTGCTGAAGAGGCCTTCCGGGCAGATATGGAAAGCGAGCTCGCCCTCTTCGCGTCGATGCCAGCCGCGCGCCGCGAACTTCTGGCGGAACTCTTGCGCGAACTCACCCAGAATGTGACGTCAAACCTGGCGGACCGGGAAAACTAAACTTTATTCCGCCGCCTCGCGGGAGCCGAAACGCTTTTCGATATAGTCGCCGACCATTTTTTCAAACTCCGCGGCGATGTCCCCGCCCCGCAGCGTCGCGGCCTTCCTGCCGTCGATGAAGACCGGCGCAGCGGGAGTCTCGCCCGTGCCAGGCAGCGAAATGCCGATATCGGCATGTTTGGATTCGCCCGGCCCGTTGACGATGCAGCCCATCACCGCAACCTTGAGGCTTTCCACCCCCGGATACTTCTTGCGCCAGACCGGCATGTTCTTGCGCAGATCGCCCTCGATCTTCTGGGCCAGTTCCTGAAAGACGGTCGACGTCGTACGGCCGCAGCCGGGGCATGCGGCAACCACCGGCAGGAACTGGCGGAAGCCCATGGTCTGCAGAAGCTCCTGTGCCACCTGCACCTCGCGGGTGCGGTCGCCACCGGGCTCCGGCGTCAGCGAAATGCGGATCGTGTCGCCAATGCCCTGCTGCAGCAGGATGCCCATCGCCGCCGACGAGGCAACGATACCCTTCGTGCCCATCCCGGCTTCCGTGAGCCCGAGATGCAGCGAATGGTTGGAGCGCCGTGCGAGCTCGGTATAGACCGCGATCAGGTCCTGCACCTGGCTCACCTTGGCCGACAGGATGATCCGGTCACGGCCAAGCCCGATCTCCTCGGCAAGTTCCGCCGAAAGCAGCGCCGACTGCACGATGGCCTCGCGCGTCACCTCCTGCGCCGTCATGGGCGAGCCATTGTTCTGGTTCTCGTCCATCAGGCGCGTCAGCAGCTCCTGGTCGAGCGACCCCCAGTTGACGCCGATGCGCACCGGCTTGTCGTATTTGATCGCCGTTTCGATGATCGCAGCAAACTGGCGGTCCTTCTTGTCCTTGAAGCCGACATTGCCGGGGTTGATGCGATATTTCGCCAGCGCCTCTGCACAGGCCGGATGATCGGCCAGCAGCTTGTGGCCGATATAGTGGAAATCGCCGACCAGCGGTACGAAAATGCCGACGCGCTCCAGCCGCTCGCGGATGCGCGGAACGGCAGCCGCCGCCTCGTCGCGATCGACCGTGATGCGCACCAGCTCCGACCCCGCACGATGAAGCGCCGCCACCTGCGCGACCGTGCGGTCCACATCCGCCGTGTCGGTGTTCGTCATCGACTGGACGACCACGGGCGCATCCCCGCCGACAATGACGTTGCCGACGGCAACACCCACCGCATCACGCCGCGGGAATGGCGAAGAGAAATAGCCGCTCACAGATTTGCTGGCCGTGAATGTTCCGGTCATGGGGGAACTGTCCCGTTTTCAGCCGTATCGGGCTTGAGGTGGCCGAGACCGGCCCGAATGTCAATGGCGCAGAAGCGCATTTGCGCAGATCGCCTCGCTTGACAGCGTCTGCATCCGTCGCTTTGCTGCGTTGCAGCATCACTCCAGTTCCCCAGCTTCAACGAAGGGCCATGCCATGCAGGACGAACCGGGCAAGCACAATCGGACCGCTGTCATCACCGGTTCAACCTCCGGCATCGGCCTCGGTGTCGCCGAAGCGCTGGCAGCCAGCGGCTGCAACATCGTGCTGAACTCGTTCACTGACAGCGCCGACGACCACGCTCTTGCAGAGAAGCTTGCCGATGATCACGGCGTGAAAGCGACCTATGCGCGCGCCGACATGTCGGACCCGAACGCCTGTCGCGAGCTTGTCGAACACGCGGTAAAGCGCTTCGGTGGCCTCGACATTCTCGTCAACAACGCCGGCATACAGCATGTCGCTCCGGTCGAGGAGTTTCCCGTCGAAAAGTGGAACGCCATTCTGGCGATCAATCTTTCGTCATCCTTCCACACCATCGCCGCTGCGATCCCGCACATGAAGAAGGCCGGCCGCGGCCGCATCGTTAACATAGCGTCGGCGCACGGCCTGCGCGCCTCGCCCTTCAAATCCGCCTATGTGGCCGCCAAGCATGGCGTCGTGGGCCTGACCAAGACAGTCGCTCTGGAACTGGCTGAGACCGGCATCACCTGCAACGCCATCTGTCCCGGCTATGTGCTCACGCCTCTGGTGGAAGCGCAGATTCCCGACCAGATGAAAGTGCACGGCATGGATCGTGAGACGGTCGTACGCGAAGTGATGCTCGCCAGACAGCCGACCCGCGAATTCGTTACCATCGAGGAACTGGGTGGGCTGGTGGTCTTCCTGTGTTCCGACCATGCGGCCCAGATGACCGGCACGGCCCTGCCCATGGATGGAGGCTGGACGGCACAATAGAACTGGCCAGGGCCGATTCCGCTGCAGGGATTGCAGGAATGCAAACGCCCCGGATCAGGGCCTCAGCCGCGCCCCGGCTGCGCCGCGGCCATGGAAATCTCGAGAATGCGTACCAGCCGCCCCGCGCCTTCTATCGCCGGCTTACCGCACAGTCCGCGCATGCGCATGCCTTCGAGACCGTCAAGCAGGATCTCGGCCAGCCCCCGCGCGGAGAGACCCTGCCCCTCGAGATCGGCACGCGTCCGGGCTGCCTCGTCCGCCACAGCCGCCTCAACGATGGAGGTTAGCCCGTCACGCCACTCGGCGATGATGTCGGCGGCGATCTTGTTCTCCATATCGAGAATCTCCTGCCCGTGCGCCGACTGGTCGATGGTTTCAATCAGTCCGAACAGGGCGCGATCGAGCGCCGTCATCATTCGCTCGCCAAAAGTGCCGTCTTCGGCCAGTCCCTGCCGCGCGCCCTCGAGCGACTGCTCGAGAACACACGCACCGATGGCACGGAAAATATCGGCCTTGTTGCGGAACTGAAGGTACAGCGCGGGCCGGGAGACCTCGGCCGAGCGGGCAATGTCGTCCATCGTGGTCCGCGCGAAGCCATAGGCGAGGAACACCTTCATGGCGCCATCGAGGATACGCTCCCGCTTCGGATCATCGGTACATCTGGCGATCAGATTCATTGCCTGCACTTTCTTTCAATGACCATTGACAAAATAACGGATTTTGTCAATATGTCCCAACCTTCGCGCAACATGCGCGCAGAGGCCGCCTATATTTGCTCGCACTCTGGTTCCGAGCCAACGTTCGTTGATGTCAGGAGCAATAGCCGTTTGGCTTTTGTAAAGCCCGCGCGTGCGATATAGGAGCGTGCTTTTGTCGCAAGATACGGGCTTCGTGCCCTTGCGCCCAGGCGAATTGAATTCTGCGCGGGCAGTCCCCATATCGGGCCAGTCCTTACTTGACCGGCCGGCTCTATCGCATCGGAAAACGACATGCCGAAGATAAGGTTGCATAAACTTGCCGCGATTGCCGTTCTGGTCGCGACAACCGCCTGGATCGCTACGGGGGAATTCTCCTCCGTCGGCAGCGCCAGCGAGGAAATACAGACCGTTGCGCAGCGTCCGGAGAACAAGCCTGCGGAAGCGCAGACGGTAACCGTCGCCACGCCGCCGCGCATCGATCATTCACGCACCATCCGCGTTTCCGGCAAGACTGCTGCAGACAAGCGCTCCGCCCTGGCCCTGCGTGCCGGTGGCGTCGTTTCGGAACTGCCGGTTTCCAAGGGTGACAATGTCTCCGCCGGCGACCTGATCCTGAGGCTTGAGACCGAGGGCAAGGAAGCTGCGGTCGAAACCGCGCGCCAGGTCTTGGCACAGCGCCAGGCCGAATCCGAAGCCGCTGACCGTCTGGCCAAGTCCGGAAATCTGGCACGGCTGCAACTCGACAGCGCCCGTTCGGCGCTGGCCACTGCTCGCTCACAGCTTGAAGCGGCCGAAGCCGACCTTGCACGCATTACGGTTCGCGCGCCCTTCGACGGCATCATAGATAAAGTCGACGTGGAGCTGGGATCCTCCGCCATGCAGGGCCAGGAAGTCGCCACGCTGATCAAACTCGACCCGGTGATTGCCGTGGGCGAGGTCAGCGAACACGACCTCGGTTCCGTCGATGTGGGCGACGGTGCGGAGGTTCGACTTGTCAACGGCTCCAGTGTCAGGGGCGAAGTGCGCTTCGTCAGCCGTGAAGCCTCGGAACAGACCCGCACCTTCCGCATCGAAGTGGCGGTACCCAATCCGAAAGGCGACATCCCGGCGGGCATGACTGCGGAGATCAACATCCATGCCGAGCCGGTGGAGGCTGTAGCCCTGCCGCGCTCCGTGGTCACGCTGAACGAGGATGGTGAACTCGGCGTCCGCGCCGTTAATGACGACAGCAAGGTCGTGTTCTACCCCATCGATCTGGTCGACGACACGCCGCGCGCCCTCTTCCTTGCGGGCATCCCGGCCGACGCCCGGGTGATCGTTTCCGGTCAGGATCTGGTGACCGAGGGCGATGCGGTGAAGACCGAGGTTGCCGATCAGAAGCTGATACGGGAACTGGCCGGCGTCCTCGCCTCCGAAATGACCAGCCGCTGAGGCAGTCCGTAACGGCGGAACCCGTTTCCGCCCGGGAGGCTGCAAGACAACGAAACAGAGCGCCTCCGTTATCAGGAGAACGACGGCAGCGCGCTGACGGGACAAGACAGGACCTGCCCGATGGACATCGTCCGTATTGCAATTCAGAACGCCAGGCTGACCTTATCCATCCTGCTCTTCTTCGTGATCGCCGGGTCGCTGGCCTATGTCAGCATTCCGAAGGAAGCCGAGCCGGATGTTCCGATCCCGATCATCTATGTGAGCCTGACCTATCAGGGTATCTCGCCCGAGGATTCGGAACGGCTCCTGCTTCGCCCCATCGAAACCCGGCTGAAAAGCCTGGAGGGCGTCAAGGAAATGCGCTCCTCCGCCTATCAGGGCGGCGGTTTTGTCCTTGTCGAGTTCCAGGCCGGCTACGACTTTTCCAACGCCATCGAGGATGTGCGCGCCAAAGTGGCCGATGCCCGGCGCGAGCTGCCGCAGGGCGCCGACGAACCTTCGGTGCATGAGGTCAATATCTCGGAATTCCCAATTCTGGTCGTAACGCTCGCCGGCAATGTGCCGGAGCGTGTCCTGTCCACCGCTGCGCGGGAGCTCAGGGACCGGATCGAGGAAATTCCCGGCGTGCTCGAAGGCACGTTGCAGGGCTCACGGGACGAACTGGTCGAGATTCTTATCGATCCGATGAAACTGTCGTCCTACGGCCTGCAGCTCGACCAGATGATCAATGGTGTCAACGCTTCGAACAGCCTGGTGGCAGCCGGCTCGCTGGAAGGTGAAGCCGGACGCTATGCGGTCAAGGTGCCTTCATTGATCGAAACGGTCGAGGACGTGGCCAACCTGCCGATCGTCTCCAGCCCGGATGCCGTTGTGCGCGCCCGCGATCTGGCCGCGATCCGCTCCACGTTCAAGGACGCCGAGACCATCACCCGCCTGAATGGCAGAAACGCGATCGCCATCGAGGTCAAGAAGCGCGTCGGCGCCAATCTCGTCGAAACGGTCGATTCGGTTAAGGCCGCGGCCGCCGAATTCGAGCAGGTCGCCGATGGCAACATCACCGTGTCCTACAGCCAGGACAAGTCGGTGATGATCCGCGATATGCTGAAGGACCTTCAGAACCACGTTCTGATCGCCGTGATCCTCGTCTTCATCGTTGTCCTTTACACCCTCTCCGGCCGCGCCTCCCTGCTGATCGGCCTTGCGGTTCCCGCATCCTTCCTGATGGGCATTTATGCGCTCTCGCTCGGTGGTTTCACCGTCAACATGGTGGTGCTCTTCAGCCTCATTCTGGCAGTCGGCATGCTGGTGGACGACGCGATCATCGTGACCGAATTCGCCGAACGCCGCATGACCGAAGGCATGGACAAGGCGCAGGCCTTCGAACTGGCGGCCAAACGCATGGCCGGTCCCGTCATTGCCGCTACCATGACCCGCATCGCCGCCTTCTCGCCACTCCTCTTCTGGCCGGGCATTGTCGGCGAGTTCATGAAATACCTGCCGATCACGCTGATCGTCACGCTCAGCGCATCCATGATCTACGCCCTGATCTTCACCCCGACTCTCGGCGCGATTTTCGCCAAGGCGCATGTCGAGGAAGAGCAGAAGCCGGATGGCTGGTATATGAAGCTCGTGAAGCAGGCCGTCCGCTTTCCGAAAACCGTACTGCTTCTTACGGTCGGCCTTCTCGGCGGCATCATCTATTCCTACTCGCAATACGGCGCCGGCGTTGAATTCTTCCCCAATGTCGAGCCGGAATACGGCCTGATGTATGTCCATGCCCGCGGCAATCTCTCTCTTGAAGAGATGGACCGGCTGACAAAGCCCGCCGAGGAAAAGCTGCTCAACTGGCCGGGCATCGAATCCGTCTACACCCGCGTCGGCAAGACCCGCGGCGGCGGGCAGGATATCGATGAAGATGTCATCGGTGTCATCCAGTATGAGTTCATCGACTGGCGCGAACGTGAGCCGGCCAGCAAGATTCTCGACGATCTGCGCCGTGAACTCGCTGGCACGCCGGGCGTTGAGATCGAGGTTCGCGTGCCTGATGCAGGGCCGCCGACGGGACAGCCAATCCAGATTCGCCTTTCGGCAGCGGATCCGGCCAACCTGAACGATCAGGCTGCGGATGTCGCGCGGGCGATCGCGAATGTTCCGGGAGTCATCGATATCTCTGATGGTCTTCCCCCGCCCGGCATTGACTGGGCGATCAAGGTGGACCGCGCCCGGGCCGCGCAGTATGGGATCAGCCCTGTCTCCGTGGGTACCGTGGTTCAGCTCGTGACCAATGGTCTGAAGCTCTCGGAATACCGGCCCGCCGGCGTCGACGACGCTGTCGATATCCGCCTGCGCCTGCCCGAGGACCGGCGTACTCTCTCCGCGCTCGACCAACTGCGTGTGCAGACTTCGCAGGGGCCGGTGCCGATTGCCAACTTCGTCTCGCGCGAACCCGAGCGTTCGACCGGCATCCTCAACCGCATCGACGGTCAGCGCACCATCGTGGTCAGCGCCAATGTGGCAAGCGGCTATCAGGTCTCCGCTGTTCAGGCCGAGGTCACCCAGACGCTAAGCGACATGGATCTCGGCGCAACGCGCTGGAAGCTCGCCGGCTCGAACGAGGAAAGCGAGGAGGCGAGCGCCTTCCTGTCAAAAGCGTTTGGCGCGGCGATCTTCCTGATCTTCGTGGTGCTCCTTGCCCAGTTCAACAAGTTCACCAGCGTCTTCCTTGTGCTGATGACCGTTGTCATGGCCACCATCGGCGTGTTCCTCGGCCTGCTCATCACCGGTCAGCCCTTTGGTATCGTCATGTCCGGCATCGGCGTGATCGCGCTCGCCGGCGTGGTGGTGAACAACAACATCGTGCTGATCGACACTTATGACAGGCTGCGGCACGAGGGCTGGAAAAAGCAGGAGGCCATCCTCCAGACCTGCCGCGAGCGCGCACGGCCGGTGATGTTGACGGCCATCTCTGCCGTGCTTGGCGTTCTGCCGATCGCCTTTGGTCTGGGCCTCGAACTGTTTCACCAGGAGATCACCATCGGCGCACCCTCCACTCAATGGTGGATTTCGCTGTCCGGCGCCATCGTCTACGGCCTGACCTTCGCAACGGCTCTGACCCTCATCGTGACCCCTTCGGCCCTGATGGTGTTCACGCGAGAAACCCTTCCGGCCGGACAGAAGCGGCGCGGCCTGTTCGCGCGTCTCTTCCGGCGCGGTAAAAAACAGGAGGCTTCGACGAAGACTTCCGACATTCCGGAGGACCCCTTCCCCAAGCCGGCTGAATAACAGGCCCAGCCTGTCAGATTTGCGGGCCGGCGCGCTCTTCGCAGCGTGCCGGCCCGTTTTTGTCTCGAGGGAACCTGAAGCCATCTGAAGCGTTGAATTGCAAGGCTTTCAAGACAGCGAGGAGAACGCGATGTCGCTCGGCACAATCCTCATCATCATTCTCATCCTCATCCTGCTCGGTGCCATTCCCGCATGGCCGCATTCGCGTGGATGGGGCTACGGACCGTCAGGCATACTCGGCCTGATCCTTGTCATCGTCCTGATCCTGATGCTGATGGGCAATATTTAGAGCATCGGATCGAAAAGTGGGTACGCTCCAGGCCCGGATCCAGTGTCAGGCTCCGCCAGCTTGCTGGACGGCGATCGTGTCAGCGGAGCTCACGAGATTGGCCAGCATCAGGACGCAGGCGAGCAGAACCGAAAACGCGATGAAGATCGGTGCGAAACCGGTGCGCTCGGCAATGAACCCCACAAGCGAGGGAGCAACGAGCATGCCGGAATAGCCGATCGTGGTTGCAACGCTCATGCCTGCTCCAGGTGAGAGCCCGGGCTGATTGCCGGCCGCGGAAAAGACGATCGGCACCATGTTGGCGATCCCCATCCCGCTTAACGCAAAGGCGATCGTCGCCAGCATGGGCGTCGGGGCAAGCCCTGCCCCGAGCATGCCGACAGTCGCAACGACCCCCGAATAACGCAATGTGCGCACGGCACCGAAACGGTTGCGCAGCCGGTCGCCGGCAAACCGCATCATCGCCATCGTGCCTGAAAACGCCGTGAAGGCGAGGCTCGCCTCGGCAATGCCGGCGCCCATTTCCTGTCGCAGGTAGAGTGCGGCCCAGTCGAGCACCGCGCCTTCCGGCAGCATGCAGATGAGTGCGACCAGTCCCGTCACATAGATGATGGGGTTACGCGGCAGCCTGCCGCGCCCATGGCCCGCCTGCCCCGCCACGGGGCGCGCTTCAACAATCAAGAAGGGGAGCGTGATCAGCACGAGCGCAAAAGCGAATGCAACCACCATGCCCGCATGCGCCATGTAGCCGTAGCGCTCGAGAAGCAGACCGCCGACACCGGCGCCGACAAACCCGCCAAGGCTCCAGAAACCGTGCGAAGACGACATCACCGCCCGCCCGAGCGACCGCTCCACCGCCACGGCATTGGCGTTCATGGAAATGTCCATCGCGCCGAGAAACGCACCAAAAAAGACCAGCGCCGCAACCATCTGCCAGATCTGCGTGGCCGCGACCAGACCGGCAAAGGACAGCGCGCATATAAAAGCAGCGACCCGCAGGATGGCGCGGGAACCGAAACGGCCGATCAGATAACCGCAGAGCGGCATAACCGACACCGCGCCGCAGCCGAAAACGAGGATCAACAGCCCAAGTGCCGTTTCACTCAGGTCGAAACGCGAAGCAACCACGGGAATCTGCGGTGCCCAACTACCCACCATGAAACCGTTGACAAAGAATGAGGCCGCTACGGCCCAGCGCCCGATGGACGCATTCCGGAAAGACATGTGGGGCTCCAGAAAGGAAACGGCGCATCAGGAAAACACCCGATTGCGCCGCATCTAAATCGGTTTAATCGCGCACGTCAATCCATGGCGTCAATCACCATTCTCGAACACGACGAGAAGGTCCTTGGCGTCGATCTGGTCGCCGGCGCCCACAAGAACCTCGGCAATCGTCCCGTCGCGTTCGGCGTGAAGCGCGGTTTCCATCTTCATGGCCTCGATGGACAGAAGCACATCGCCGGACTGCACGCTCTGTCCCGGCTTGACGGCGAGCGTGGAAACCACGCCCGGCATCGGCGCCCCCACATGCGCCTCGTTTCCAGCCTCCGCCTTGCGGCGGGCAGCGGAAGCGGATGCACCGTGAACCCTGTCGGGAACCTTGACCCGGCGGGGCTGGCCATTGAGCTCGAAGAAGACGGTGACCATGCCCTTTTCGTCCACCTCGCCGACGGCAAGACAGCGAATGACGAGCGTCTTGCCGCGCTCGATGTCGACAAAAATCTCATCCTCCGGCTCCATGCCGTAGAAATAGACCGGCGTCGGCAGAACGCTGACGGGGCCGTAGCTTTCCGATGCGGCGGCAAAGTCGGTGAAGACTTTCGGATACATTAGCCAGGACGAGAACTCGTACTCGCTGACCTTCCGGCCAAGCTTCTCTTCCAGCGCCTTCCGGTCGGCCTCAAGGTCTGCAGGTTCGAGCAGGGAGCCCGGGCGCACGGTGATCGGCTTGCCGCCCTTCAGAACCTTCTTCTGCAGGGCCACCGGCCAGCCCGCAGGCGGTTGACCGAGATCGCCATGCAGCATGGAGACAACCGAATCCGGGAAGGCGATATCCTTCTCCGGATTCTCGACATCGGCGACCGTCAGGTCCTGCGAGACCATCATCAGTGCCATGTCGCCCACGACCTTGGAGGAGGGCGTGACCTTGACGATGTCGCCGAACATCATGTTGACGTCATGATAGGCGCGCGCGACCTCGTGCCAGCGGGTCTCCAGCCCCAGCGAGCGGGCCTGCTCCTTCAGATTGGTGAACTGGCCGCCAGGCATTTCGTGCAGATAGACCTCGGAAGCCGGTCCTTTCAGATCGCTTTCAAAGGCCGCGTACTGGTTGCGCACGGCCTCCCAGTAGAAGGAGATACGGCGCACCCATTCACGGTCGAGCCCGGTATCGCGGGCATCCCCCTTGAGCGCCTCGACGATGGAGCCGAGACAGGGCTGCGATGTGTTGCCGGAAAGCGCGTCCATTGCCGCATCCACCGCGTCTACACCGCTTTCCACGGCAGCAAGCACCGTCGCGGCGGAAATGCCGGACGTATCATGCGTGTGGAAGTGGAGCGGCAGGTCGGTCGCCTCGCGCAGCGCCTTGAACAGCACGCGCGCAGCACCCGGCTTCAGAAGGCCTGCCATGTCCTTGATGGCGATGATGTTGGCACCGGCAGCCTCAAGCTCGCCAGCGAGACCGACATAGTATTTGAGGTCGTACTTGGCGCGGTCCGGGTCGAGCAGATCGCCCGTATAGCAGATCGTGGCCTCACACAGTTTGCCTTCGGAGCGCACCGCGTCCATCGCCACGCGCATGTTCTCCACCCAGTTGAGGCAGTCGAACACACGGAAGAGATCGATGCCGCCTGCGGCCGCCTGCTTGACGAAATGCTGCACGACATTGTCTGGATAGTTGGTGTAACCGACGCCATTCGCCCCGCGCAAAAGCATCTGCAGAAGCAGGTTCGGAGCGCCCTCGCGGATGCGTGAAAGACGCTCCCACGGGTCCTCCGTCAGGAAGCGCATGGCCACATCGAAGGTCGCCCCGCCCCAGCATTCCAGCGACAGGAGCTCTGGCAGGGCGCGGGCATAGACGCCGGCAATGCGCGCCATGTCGAAGGTGCGCATGCGTGTGGCGAGCAACGACTGGTGCGCATCGCGCATTGTGGTGTCGGTGACGAGCACGCGCTCCTGCTCGCGCATCCATTTTGCGAACCCCTCGGCGCCGAGACTGTCGAAAGTCTGCTTGCTGCCATCCGGCACCGGCATGTCCACATAAGGCACATGCGGTGCAGCCGCCTCGGCATTGGGCAGTGCCCGACCGCGCGCCTCGGGATGGCCGTTCACCGTGACATCGGCCAGATAGTTCAGAAGCCTGGTGGCGCGATCCTGCCGCCTGACCTGCGTGAAGAGCTCGGGCGTCTCATCGATGAACCGCGTCGTATAGGAAGCGTTGCGGAAATTCGGGTGGCTGATGATCGCTTCAAGGAAGGTCAGGTTGGTCGCCACGCCGCGAATGCGGAACTCGCGCAGCGCACGGTCCATCCGGGCGATCGCCTCTTCGGGCGTCGGCGCCCAGGCCGTGACCTTTTCCAGGAGCGGATCGTAGAACCGCGTGATGACGGCGCCGGAATAAGCCGTACCGCCATCGAGCCGGATGCCGAAGCCCGTCGCGCCGCGATAGGCGGTGATGCGACCGTAATCGGGAATGAAATTCTGTTCCGGGTCCTCGGTGGTGATACGGCACTGGAGGGCATCGCCATTGAGGCGGATGTCGGCCTGCGCGGGCACGCCCGACGCCTTGTCGCCGATCTTCTTGCCTTCCAGAATGTGGATCTGCGCCTTCACGATGTCGACGCCGGTGACCTCTTCAGTGACCGTGTGCTCCACCTGGATACGCGGATTGACCTCGATGAAATAGAATGCGCCCGTATCGGCATCCATGAGGAATTCGACCGTGCCGGCACCGATGTAATTGGTCGCCTCGGCAATCTTCAGCGCGTATCCGCACAGTTCGGCGCGCTTCTCGTCGTTGAGATAGGGTGCGGGCGCACGCTCCACGACCTTCTGGTTGCGGCGCTGGATGGAGCAGTCGCGCTCGAACAGATGCACGGCATTGCCATGCGTATCGCCCAGCACCTGCACCTCCACATGGCGCGCGCGCTCGACCAGCTTTTCCAGATAGACCTCGTCCTTGCCGAAAGCGGCCTTGGCCTCGCGCTTCGCCTCGGTGACTTCATGCTCCAGATCCTCGCGGCGGCGGATAACGCGCATGCCGCGCCCGCCACCGCCCCAGGAAGCCTTGAGCATGACCGGGAAGCCCACCTCCTCGGCCATCTCGGCGACCCTGGCCATATCGTCCGGCAGCGGCTCCGTTGCCGGAACCACCGGCACACCGACCTCAATGGCCAGGTTGCGGGCAGCAACCTTGTTGCCAAGGCGGCGCATGGTCTCGGGCTTCGGCCCAATGAAGACAATGCCGTTTTCCGCACAGGCTTCGGCGAATTCCGGGCTCTCCGACAGAAGGCCGTAGCCTGGATGAATGGCATCCGCGCCCGAAAGTTTGGCAACGCGGATCACTTCATCAATCGACAGATAGCTCTCGATGGGGCCGAAATCGCGTTCCAGATGCGGCCCGCGCCCAACCTGATAGGATTCGTCCGCCTTGAACCGGTGCAGCGAATACTTGTCCTCCTCGGCCCAGATGGCCACCGTTCGGATATCGAGTTCATTGGCTGCGCGAAAGACGCGGATGGCGATTTCGGAACGGTTTGCGACGAGGATCTTCTTAATCTGCACTGGCAAGAACTCCGGGAAGAGAAGGATGGTGCGGGGTTGCCTGGCGCGAAACTCCCCTCCGCGCCAAAACGACGCGGTATGATTAGCGTGGACGATGCTGCGGTGCAAACTTTCTTGACGTGGAGGAAGATTCGCGGGTTTCGACGCGGCGATTTTCCGCTTTGCGTGTTTCTGCCAACGCTGCTTTCGTCCATTGGCGCGCTTCATCGTCGTCATCCCCGCCGAGCGGAGCGAGAGCCGGGACGTATTGAGAGGCGCGGCCGGGGTCCGCAGAGGGTGCGGCGGGTGATGCCGGGGCGACGACCGGGCCGTGTTCCTGCACATTCTGCCAATGGGTCCCGGGTCAGGCCCGGGATGACGACCCCCTTCTCCCCGCCGGCGGGGAGAAGGTCCCGGCAGGGGGATGAGGGGCGGGCGGCGCCTTGCGATCTTTTCCACCTCTGTCGGTATCCCGGCCACTGACGGCGCTTGCCCCTCATCCGCACCTTCTCCCCGCGAGCGGGGAGAAGGAGGCGTTTGGTGCTGGCGGGCATTCTGCAGAGGAGGTGGGGCGAGGACAGGGCCGTGTTCCTGCGTGCTTTTCAATGGATCGCGGCGTCCGGGATGACGCCCCCCTTCTCCCCGCAAGCGGGGAGAAGGTCCCGGCAGGGGGATGAGGGGCGGGCGGTGCCTTGCGGTCTTCTTCACCTCTGACGGTATCCCGGCCACTGATGGCGCTCGCCCCTCATCCTCACCTTCTCCCCGCTCGCGGGGAGAAGGGGGCGCTTGACGTTGGTGCGCATTCTGCAGAGGGGGTGGGGCGAGGACAGGGCCGTGTTTCTGCGGGTTTTTCCAATGGATCGCGGCTTCCGGGATGACGGCCCCTTCTCCCCGCCGGCGGGGAGAAGGTCCCGGCAGGGGGATGAGGGGCGGGCGGTGCCTTGCCGTCTTTTCCACCTCTGTCGATATCCTTGCACGTGATGGCGCTCGCCCCTCATCCTCACCTTCTCCCCGCTCGCAGGGAGAAGGGGGCGTTTGACGTTGGTGCGCATTCTGTAGAGGGGGTGGGGCTGGTTTCGACCGTTGGCGCAGTTGCCCCCCTCTGTCCTGCCGGACATCTCCCCCTCAAGGGGGGAGATTGGCTGGCGGACATGCCGCACACTCCTGATTCCGGTGGCTATTGGCAAAAACCCATCCAATGCCTGATCTCCCCCCTTGAGGGGGAGATGTCCGGCAGGACAGAGGGGGGTGTGGCGCGGGCATTTCAAGACAGGCTCCTTCGTTGCCGCGCGGGGGTCCGCCGGGGTTTGCCATCAGTTCGGGAAACGGGGCGCGTTTTTCGTGCCTCTCTGTTGGAATTGAAGTGGCGCGAAAAGCGCGCCCCGCCGGCCGCTGTCCCGTCTGCCGGCCGGTCACTCGGGCGATCTGTGCCCTAGCGGCTTTTCCGCAACCGACATGATGCCGGCCGCCGGCCTTTCGCGGGCCCTCACAGGCCCCGGGTCACCGAACCCGAGGGGGAGGCTGCCGTCGCCCCTCCTGATCCCCGGCTCCGGACCCGGTTCCCGACAGGGGCGATGGGGGGAAGTGTAGCGGCGGTTTTGGGGGTGGGGGAGAAAAGAGTGAATAGGGAGTAGCGAATAGCGAGTAGGGAACGCGCTTCATTCGCCTCGTCATCCCGTCGTTTGACCATAGGAGCCATGCCTTTGCGGGGATGACGGGGTAGGAGTGAGAAAAAAGGGGGCAGTTTCCTGGAGGCCGGAGTTTATCCCCGCTGTTGCGGCATGGGTCCTCGGGTCAAGCCCGAGGAGGACGAAAGGACTGGAATGCCAGCTGAATGAAATTGGGCGCCAGCCGCTTCACCAAAAGAAAGCGGCCCGGCATCGCTGCCGGGCCGCCAGACCTCACATCAAGCCAGTGGCTTACTGCTCGAGGTAGTCGTATTTGCCGTCTTTCCACTCGTAGAAGACATAGCCCGGCAGCGTGACGTCGCCCTTGTCGTCGAAGGACAGGTCGCCGAGAACGGTCGAGAACGTGCCGTCATTGAGTGCGGCAACGACCGGATCGTAGTCGGTGGAACCGGCTGCCTCGACGGCATCCTTCCATGCCTGGATGGCGGCATAGGTGTAGAGCGCGTAGCCTTCAGCCGTCTTGCCGGCGGCAAGCAGCTTGTCGACGACCGGCTTTGCGATCTCGTTCTTGCGCGGATCGGGCGAGAAGGTCATCAGCGTGCCCTCACCCGCATCGCCGGTGATGGCCCAGTACTCGTCGGTGACGAGCGCGTCACCGGAGACGAGCACCGTGTCCATGCCCTGCTCGCGCATCTGGCGCGCCATGAGGCCGGCTTCCGTGTGGTAGCCGCCGACATAGAGAACGCCAATGCCTTCCTGCTTCAGCTTGGAAACAAGCGCAGTGTAGTCCTTTTCACCGGCGGTATAGGCTTCGTAGAGAGCCGGCTTGCCGCCAGCAGCCTCGTAAGCCGCCATGGTCGCGTCGGCGAGACCCTTGCCATAGGCGGTCTTGTCGTGGACGAAGGCCACCTTCTTGTCGCCGAAGTTCTCGACGAGGAACTTGCCGGCGACATCGCCCTGCTGATCGTCGCGGCCGCAGACGCGGTAGACGCCGGGGCCCGGGCGGTTGTCGGTGAAAGCCGGGTTGGTGGAAGCCGGCGAGATCTGGATGATGCCTTCCTCGGCATAGACCGACGATGCCGGGATGGACGAACCCGAGCAGAAGTGACCTGCAACGAAGGAAACGCCGGAGCCTGCGAACTGGTTGGCAACAGCGACAGCCTGCTTGGGATCGCAGGCGTCATCGCCCACTTCCAGCTTCAACATTTCGCCGTTGACGCCACCGGCTTCGTTGATGTCGGCCACGGCCTGCTCGGCACCGGCTTTCATCTGCTCACCGAAGGAAGCATATTGACCCGTCATGGGGCCAGCAACTGCAATCGTGATGTCCGCCCAGGCGGAACCGGTCATCATCAGGCTGAGTGCTGCGCCAGCCATAAGTGCCTTTTTCATGACTTCTCCCTTTAAAACACCAGAAGTTCCCTTGGCTTTCCGGAAATGGTGTTTGGCTTTCCGGTTTGGCCTTTGCGGACCGCAGCGGCCCGCTTAATCGGCATGAAACCCCAATTCAAACAAGAAATAAAGGCTTCATACCGGTTAATCATGAATCCGTTCAGCCTGAACGTTGCCAGCCCAGTGGTCCACTGCGCCGATACTGGAAGCTATACTGTGTCGCCATCTGCCCGGCGCGCGTAATACGCTTGCCGACAAAAGCGATAATCAGCAACACGATCAGGTCGACGATGTAGTAGTGAAGCGAGAGCAGCGTGCCGCTGAACAGCGCGAAATGGATGAAGCGCGTCGCTGCCGCCAGAAGCACGATGTAGAAGGCAAGCTGTGCATCGGCCTGCCAGGTGCGCGCCATGGCGCGGCCCGTAAGGTAGGCTGCACTGCCTGCAAGAAGAATTGTGACGAAGAAGAACTCCCAGAAAGTGACTTCCCAGATCGGTCCATTTGCGTGTTCCATCAGTGCCTCCCGCCTTCGAGATACGCCGCGCGCACTTCTTCCTTCTTGAGAAGCTCCGCGCCCGTGCCGCTCATGGTCACATTGCCGTTGACCATGACATAGCCGCGATGAGCAAGCTTCAGCGCGTGGAAGGCATTCTGCTCGACTAGGAAGACCGTCAGCCCCTCTTTCTCGTTCAACTCGCGGATGGCGTCGAAAATCTGCTTCACGATCAGCGGTGCAAGACCGAGCGACGGCTCGTCCAGAAGCAGAAGCTTGGGCCGGCTCATAAGCGCCCGCGCGATGGCGAGCATCTGCTGCTCGCCGCCCGAGAGCGTTCCGCCGCGCTGGCCAATCCGCTCCTTGAGGCGCGGGAACAGCTTGAAGACCTTGGCGATGTCCTCGTCGAAATATTTCGGATCGACGAGGGCTGCGCCCATCTGCAGATTTTCCATCACCGTCATGCGTGGGAAGATGCGTCGACCTTCCGGCGACTGGGCGATGCCGAGACTGACGATGTCGTGCGTCGGCATCATGGTGATGTCGATGCCGTCATAGACGATCTGGCCGTTGCGGGCGCGGGGATCGCCGCAGATGGTCATCATCAGCGTCGACTTGCCGGCACCATTGGCGCCGATCATGGTGACGATCTCGCCGCGATGAACATCCATGTCGACACCGCGCAGAGCGACGATGTTGCCGTAATAGGTCTCGACGCCGCGCACCGAGAGCAAGGGTTCGTTCTGAGCGCTCATGCCTTGCCTCCCTTACCGGTGGTCTTCTTTTTGGGCTGTGCGCCCCGCTTGCCGGGAACGCTGCTGGCCACCTCACCCTTGTCGACGCGCTTGGAGAACTCGGTCTCACCGCCCCTGGCGAGCACCTTCGCCTGCTTGACCCACTCTTCGCGTTCGATACGGCCGGGGAAGGCGAGATAGGAGCCGACCCATTGAACCTCGGCCTTCTTCCACGCGGCGATCTGGTCGAAGTGCCAGACGCCGAGCGCATTCAGCTTCTTTTCGCTGGCGGGGCCGATGCCCTTGACGCGGGTGAGGTTGTTGGCACCGCCCGCGCGCGGCTTTTTGGTGCCGTGCGGCTGGCTGCCCGGATAATCGCCGGCATTGGCGATCTTCACCTCGCTGGCGGCCGGGGCGGGTTTCGGCTTCGCAGAAGTCTTCGGTTTCGTCGCCGCGGATGCGGCGCTCGAAGGCTTTGCAGAGGACGCTTTTGTCACCGTGGATCTGGCCGTCGATGTCTTCGCAGTCGAGGCCTTCGACGAGGGTTTTGCCTTTGCTGCCGTCTTCTTCGCGGCGGGGGCCGCCTTTGATCTGGCCGCCGGCTTTTTCTTTGCGGGCCCCTCGCCTGCAACCTTTTCGATGTCCTCGCGCACTTCGGGCATATCGATCTCGGCCTCGTCGTCGACACCCAGATAGGCGGCGATGACCTTGGGATCGTTCTTGACGAAATCCGCCGGCCCGTCGGAAATCTTCACACCGTAATCGAGCACGATCACATGGTCGGAGATTTCCATCACCACACCCATGTCATGTTCGATCAGCAGCACCGAGACGTCGTGCTCGTCGCGGATATATTTCAGCAACTCATTGAGCTCGGCGGATTCGCGCGGGTTGAGGCCGGCGGCCGGCTCATCGAGGCACAGAAGCTGCGGCTTCGTGCACATGGCGCGCGCGATCTCCAGACGACGCTGCGCGCCATAGGGCAGATCGGCAGCCGGATCGTCGGCGCGATCGATGAGATTGGTACGCTCCAGCCAGTAGACAGCCCTGTCGACGGCTTCCTTCTGCGCCTTCTTGTAGCTCGGCAGGCCCAGAATGCCGCCGATCGAGAAACCGGAGGCCACCATAAGCGGGTTGTGCTGGGCGACAAGCAGGTTTTCCAGAACCGTCATACCGCCGAACAGGCGGATGTTCTGGAAGGTGCGCGCCACCTTGGCCTTGTGCGAGATCTCGTGATCCGGCATCCGCTCGAGGAGATAGACAGCACCGTTTCCGGTGGTCTTCCAGCGCTGGCCGCTATCGGTGAGCGTTTCCACATCCTCCTGCTGCCGGCCCGGCCCGTGACGCATCACGATGCGCCCCTCGGTGGGTTTGTAGAAACCGGTAACGCAGTTGAAGACCGTGGTCTTGCCCGCACCGTTGGGGCCGATCAGGGCGGTGATGTCGCCCCGGCCGACATTGAAGGAGAGGTCTCCGACGGCCACGAGGCCGCCGAAGCGCATGGTCAGATGTTCGACGCTCAGGACCGGATCGCGGTCCCAGCCGGGCGTCGACGGATCAGAGTTTTTCATGGTCGTTGCCGCGTCCATCAGTGTCCCTCACCCTGAGCCACCATATCGGCGCCGATACGTTTCTTTTCCTTCAGAACCACGGATGGCTCGCGGGTCGAGATCAGGCCGCGCGGCTTCCACACCATGATGAGCACCATGGCGAGGCCGAAGATCAGCATGCGGTACTGCACCGGATCGAAGCCGGAACCGAAGACCTGCTGAAGGAAGCCGAGATTGCGCAGCATCTCGATGCCGCCGATCATCACGATCGACGCGATCACCACGCCCACCTGCGAGCCGAGACCGCCCAGAACCACGATGGCAAGAATGATCGCCGATTCCAGGAAGGTGAAGCTCTCCGGCGAGATGAAGCCCTGTCGCGTGGCAAAGAAGGAGCCTGCAAAGCCGCCGAACATGGCGCCGATGGAGAAGGCCGTCAGCTTGGTGTTGCGTGTGTTGATGCCGAGCGAACGGCACGCGATTTCATCCTCACGCAGCGCCTCCCAGGCCCGCCCAATGGGCAGGCGGCGCAGGCGCATGGTCACGAAATTGGTGATCAGCGCCAGAATGAAGATGATGTAGTAGAGGAAGATGAAGCGCTGGATCGGGTCATAAGCAATGCCGAAGAAATCGGCAAAACCGCCTTCGCCACGTTTCAGTTCCAGACCGAAGAATGTGGGCTTGGGAATGCCCGAGATGCCGTCCGGCCCATTGGTGAACTCGTACCAGTTCAGGAGAACGACGCGAATGATCTCACCGAAGGCGAGCGTGACGATCGCCAGATAGTCACCACGCAGGCGCAGCACCGGGAAGCCAAGCACGATGCCCCAGCACGCTGCGAGAATGCCCGCCAGCGGCAGCGCGAACCAGAAACCCATATCGAGATACTGCGCGAGCAGCGCGAAGGAATAGGCGCCCACCGCATAGAAGGCGACGTAACCAAGATCGAGCAGGCCTGCAAGACCCACCACGATGTTCAGCCCCCAGCCGAGCATGATGTAGGTCATGATCAGGATGGCCAGATCGATGAACTGGCGGTCCTTGCCGGGAAAGAAGGTGGTGAAGAAGAAGGGCAGGATGAGCGCGAAGGCGAAAAGCGCCCGCATGAGCCATTTGCCCGTTCCGGCAAAGCGCGAGCCGCTCGGCATCGCGCCGGCAATCTTCCGCGTGATCGGACTGTCGGTCTTGAGCACGAAGAGATTGAGGAGGAGCCGGCCCACAAAGACGACGAGGATCGAGACGATCCACGCGCCCCAGCGCATCTTGAGATCAAGACCGCCGGGCGCGATGTCCGTGCGGATGCCGATGAAGAAGAAGCCGAGCACCGCGACAAGGAAGCCGGCCATGGCGGCATCCTTGACCGAAGCGGCAAAGGAATTCGGATCGTTCTGCTGTGCAGCGACCACCCTGTTCGAACCGTTCATCGCCATCAGACCTTCTCCACTTCAGGTTGGCCGAGAAGACCGGAGGGCAGGAAGATCAGCACGATTGCCAGGATCGAGAAGGCCGCGACATCCTTGTATTCGACCGAGAAATAGCCCGACCAGAACACCTCGATCAGACCGATCAGAAGCCCGCCCAGCATGGCGCCGGGAAGCGAGCCGATGCCGCCCAGAACGGCCGCGGTGAACGCCTTAACGCCAGCGAGGAAGCCGATGTAGAAATCGATCACGCCGTAAAGCAGCACGAACATCAGGCCGGCCACGGCAGCCAGTGCTGCCCCCATGACGAAGGTCAGCGAGATGGTGCGGTCGACATTGATGCCGAG
The DNA here is from genome assembly GCF_019891355.1 of Nitratireductor rhodophyticola. NCBI lineage: Bacteria > Pseudomonadati > Pseudomonadota > Alphaproteobacteria > Hyphomicrobiales > Phyllobacteriaceae > Nitratireductor > Nitratireductor rhodophyticola. Next base: position 260,733 of record NZ_JAHSSF010000003.1, read on the forward strand.
CAGTGCTGCCATCCTGCGGTCCTGCTCACAGGCGCGCTGCGCGCGACCGAGCGGCGTGCGGGTGATGAGGAGCGTGAAGCCGGCCATCAGCGCAATGGTCGTCAGGATGATGATGATCTGCATGTAGGAAAGCTGAACCGAAATGCCGGTCGCGCTTCCTTCCATCAGCGTTATGCCACCCTGGATCTGCGGCGGCAGCGGTTTGACGCGCGCACCCTGCGTGATCTGGACGAAGTTCTGCAGAACGATCGACATGCCGATTGCGGTGATCAACGGAGCGAGGCGGAAGGAACCGCGCAGGGGCCGGTAAGCGAGCCGCTCGACCGTCCACCCCCAGGCGGACGTGAAGATCATGGCCACGATGAGCACGATGAGCAACACCACGGGCAGGAACGCGAACCCGAGCACGGTCGTCAGGATGAGGAACATCGCCAGAGCGATGAACGCACCGATCATGAAGACGTCGCCATGCGCGAAGTTGATCATTCCGATGATGCCATAGACCATGGTGTAGCCAATGGCGATCAGCCCATAGATGGAACCCAGCGTCAGCCCGTTGATAAGCTGCTGGATGAAATATTCCATGTGATATGCAACTCCCCTGAAATGTCGCCATTCAGGCGCATTTCTTATTCTTTCCCCTTGATAGTCGTAGAGGAATGACGCCCGATTGCAACGTCAAACTTCCCACGACCGGCTCCAGACCGAAGGCCGGTTTCTCCGGCTCTTATTGACGCGGGAAGCTAGCACTGGACCAATGCAATGTCATTGCATTGACGGGGAAAATTTGAGCGTTTTGCGCAGATTCCCTCGGAATCTACGGTAAACTCGCATCAATATTGCAAGTTTTAGACAAAAAAGAACAAAACGGCTGCATCCAGACCGCCAGCGAAAAGGCCCGCATCGTGTGCCGATGCGGGCCTTGCGAAACGCTGGAGAAAAGAGGCGGAAATCCGCCTAATTCATTGTCGGAATGACGAATTCCGCACCGTCTTTCACGCCTGAAGGCCAGCGTGAGGTGACCGTCTTGGTCTTGGTATAAAAGCGGAACGCATCCGGCCCGTGCTGGTTCAGATCGCCGAAAGCGGACGCCTTCCATCCTCCGAAAGTATAATACGCAATCGGCACTGGAATGGGGACATTCACACCCACCATGCCGACATCCACGCGGGCTGCGAAATCACGTGCCGCGTCACCGTCACGGGTGAAGATGGCGACGCCATTGCCGAACTCATGGTCATTCGGCAGCGCCAGCGCCTCTTCATAGGTGTTGGCGCGCACCACGGAGAGCACCGGGCCGAATATCTCTTCCTTGTAGATGCGCATGTCTTTCGTGACGTTGTCGAACAGACAGCCACCCATATAGTAGCCGTTCTCATAGCCCTGCATTTTGAAATCGCGGCCATCGACAACAAGCTTCGCGCCTTCCTTGACGCCAAGGTCGACATACCCCTTCACGCGCTCCAGGGCCTGCTGGGTGACGAGTGGGCCGAAATCGGCCGAAGCATCGGTGGAGGGGCCGACCTTGAGGCTCTCGACACGCGGGATGAGCTTCTCAACCAGCCTGTCGGCCGTCTCCTTGCCGACCGGCACAGCCACCGAAACGGCCATGCACCGCTCGCCGGCGGAGCCGTAACCGGCACCGATCAGCGCATCGACCGTCTGATCCATGTCGGCATCCGGCATGATGATAAGATGGTTCTTCGCACCGCCGAAGCACTGAGCGCGCTTTCCATTGGCGGTGGCGCGGCTGTAAATGTATTGCGCGATCGGCGTGGAGCCCACGAAGCCGACGGCCTTGATGTCCGGATCGTCGAGAAGCGCATCGACCGCTTCCTTGTCGCCGTTGACGACGTTCAGAACCCCCTCGGGCAAACCCGCCTCGAGGAACAGTTCGGCAATGCGCATCGGCACACCCGGATCGCGCTCGGAAGGCTTCAGCACATAGGTGTTGCCGCAGGCAATGGCCGGCGCGATCTTCCAGAGTGGAATCATGGCCGGGAAGTTGAAGGGCGTGATGCCCGCCACCACGCCGAGCGGCTGGCGCATGGAATAGACATCAATGCCCGGGCCCGCGCCCTCGGTGTATTCGCCCTTCATCATGTGCGGCGCGCCGATGCACACCTCGACCACTTCGAGCCCGCGCTGAATATCGCCCCTGGCATCGGGAATGGTCTTGCCGTGTTCGCGGGCGAGAAGCTCGGCAAGCTCGTCATAGTCACGGTGCACGAGTTCAAGGAATTTCATGAGCACGCGCACGCGGCGCTGTGGATTGGTCTTCGCCCATCCGGGCTGTGCGGCCTTCGCATTCTCGACCGCAGCGCGCACTTCCGCTGCGCTGGCAAGAGCAACCTTGCAGCGCACCGTGCCATCCATGGGCTGCATGACGTCCTGGCTGCGACCGCTCGTTCCGGCGACATGCTTACCGCCGATGAAGTGACCGAAATCCTCCATAAGACTTCTCCCTGATTTTGAAGTTGGCGCCATTCTCTCTACTCGCTCCCGGATTTGCAACGTGACACGCACAGCAACCGTTGTGCAAAAAATAAAGTCGAAATAAAATGTCGCGTGCGAAAAATATCGAGCATGGGAGGGTCGATTGAATTGGGACGATGTGCGCGTTTTTCTGGCCGTCGCGCGGGCCGGGCAGATTCTAGGTGCGGCGAAGCGGCTCGGACTCAACCATGCGACGGTTTCTCGCCGCGTGGCGGCACTGGAGGAGTCCATCGGGGCAAAGCTCTTTCACCGACTGACCACCGGAACCGAACTCACGGCCGCAGGCGAGCAGTTGCTGGCAACCGCCGAGCGCATGGAAGCCGACATGATCGCCGCGCGGGCGGAAATCGCCGGCGAAAGCGAGGATGTGACCGGCACGGTGCGGATCGGCGCGCCGGACGGTTTCGGCGTGGCTTTCCTCGCTTCGCGACTCGGCGCCCTGACCGAGCGGCACCCGGGACTTTCCGTACAGCTTGTACCCGTTCCCCGTTCGCTCTCGCTATCGCGCCGCGAGGCCGACATTGCCGTGACGGTGGACCGCCCAACGGAAGGCCGGCTTGTGGCCGCCAAGCTGGTGGATTACACGCTCGGGCTCTATGCTTCCCGCGCCTATGCCAGGAAACACGATCTGCCGAAGCGTGCCGCCGACCTTGGCCGTCATCGGCTTGTTGGCTATGTGCCCGATCTCGTGTTCAGCCCGACGCTCGACTACGCCGCTGAAATCTCGGAAAACTGGACTGCCGACTTTGCCGTTTCCTCAGCCATGGGCCAGGTGGAAGCGGTGCGCTCCGGCGCCGGCATCGGCATATTGCACACCTTTATCGCGCGCGGGGATGAAGAGCTGATCGCACTCGACTGGGCCGAACCGATCCGTCGCAGCTACTGGACGGTCTATCACGAATCCATGCGCCCGACGCGCCGCATTCAGGTGACGTCAGCCTTCATCGGCGAGCTGGTGGACAGGGAGCGGCATCTCTTCTGCTGACGGCTGTCTGCCTGTTGCCTCCCAACTCCGCACGGAGGTGGCCAAGGTCGTATGCGTGGGCTATGGAACCGATTGCAGACATGCCGGAGCACGGCACAGGAAAGGCACGATATGACCGACAGCAATGACGAGTATGTGTATGACGACGTGACCGGCGAATGGATGCCGGCCTCGGAAATGGCCGCCCTTGAGGCGCAGCGCGGCGCTGTCGTCGACGCTGAAGGCAATGCGCTGACCGATGGAGATTCGGTTACGCTGATCAAGGACCTGAAAGTGAAGGGCGCCGGCCAGACCCTGAAGCGAGGAACCGTGATCAAGACCATTCGCCTGACGGACAACAGGGAAGAGATCGACTGCCGTCACGAAGGCATCAAGGGTCTCGTGCTGCGCACGGAATTCGTGCGCAAACGTTAATGCATGTCGCTTTCAAATGAATTCATTTGAAAGACAACGAACATGCATCATTTGAAAGTGTTACAGCGTCCTTTGCGCGTCTTATAAGACGCGCGGCGCTGTAGGCCTTCGAAGCCCCAACGCAAGCGCGACACGTTCCAAGAAAGCGAAGCTTACACAAACGGCCTTGCCGGATCGTAGCGGCGCGGCAGGAGGCGGTGCAGATAGGCTAGGCCCTCGTCTGACAGACGGTTTTCATCCGGCCTGAGATAGGTCTCGGGCATGTGGCGCGTCTTGCCGGCAACGGCATCGAGATCGACCAGACGGCACACCGTCTTTTCGCCATCGAACTGGAGCGCGACGGAGCCGTCGCCCTTTTCCACTGAACGGACAGCGAAGGCACCGGCTTCGAAAGCCTCGCGCGCGTCGGTCTCGCTGATCGTGGCGATGTTGCCGCGCGGCAGATAGCCGAACGTATCGACGCGGGCGCGCTGGCCGGCGAGATCTTCGGCCAGAATGCGCTCGATCGCCTGGCCGAGATCGCTGCCGGAGAGCTTGAGATTGCCGTGGGCATCGCGCTCCTGCATTTCGGCAGGCACCAGCGTTTCGATGAGCGAGCGCCCATCGGCATCGGAGACACCCTCCGACATGGCGACAACGCAGCGCCCGTGGCGGGCGACTGTCGCCTTCACATCCTCGATGAAGCGGGCGCGTTCGAAGGCGCGCTCAGGCACATAGACGAGATGCGGGCCGCTTTCTTCATCGAGCGCCCAGGCGGCAGCGGCTGCCGTGAGAAAGCCCGCATGACGGCCCATCACGATGCCCACATAGACACCCGGCAGAGCGCGGAAATCGAGATCGATGCTCAGAAAGGCGCCGGCCACCATTTCGCCCGCCGAGATGAAGCCCGGTGTGTGGTCGTTTTCCATCAGATCGTTGTCGATGGTTTTGGGTGCGTGCATGAAGGTCATGCCACCGCCAGAAGCATCGCGCAGGATGGCCTGCGTGCCGGACGTGTCGTTGCCGCCGATATTGATGAAGGCATCGGCACCGACGTCCTTCAGACCTTTCATGATCTCTTCGCAATAGTCAGCATCCGGCTTGTCGCGGGTGGAGCCGAGCGCGGCACTTGGCGTGCCGGCGATGCGCAGCAACTCGGTCTCGGAGAGATCGGACAGGGTGACGAAGCGGCCATCGCGAATGCCCCGCACGCCATGCAGCGCACCGAGCACCCGGCAGCCGGGATAGAGCTTCATGGCTTCCAGCGTCGCACCGGCAACGGTCTGGTTGATGACGGCGGTGGGACCGCCGCCCTGGGCGATGACGAAGGTTTCGGCCATGGTTCGCTCTTTCCTTGCAATCCGGGTCTGCCATTCATGGCATGGCGGGCGCGGCGCTGAAAAGAGCCGCCATGCCCGCCTGCAGGATTAGCGGAAGAGCATGACCGGAATCTTGCAGGAGCGCAGCATCGCCTCCGTCGTGGACCCGATGATCAGGCTGCGGATGCGCGAGTGACCGTAGGCGCCCATGACGAGCAGGCCGAAATTCTCGCTCTCGACGCGCTCGGAGATGACCGTCTCGGGCTGACCGGGCAGCACTTCGCTTGTCGCTTCGATGCCACCGCCGCGCAACACGGCTTCTGCATCGGCAAGCCGGTTGCGCGCCTCGCTGGTGTCGCTTCCCACCGTGAGAAGCTTGACGGAGAGGCCTGCAAAAAGCGGCGAGCGCGCCATGGCATCCACCGCCTTCATGCTGCTTGCGCCACCATCATAGGCGACGAGCACCTTGTCGATCGGCTTGAAGGCGCGGTTGGCGACGAAGACCGGGCGGTGGCTCGACCGCACCACGCGCTCCAGATTGGAGCCGAGATGCAGTTTTGCAAAATCCGCCGCCTCGCCGCGCTTGCCGATCACCAGAAGGTCGGAATCTTCCTCCACTTCGGCCACCGTCTCGACCACATCGCCATGGCGAATGCGGCCAGAGACCTTTTCGATGCCGGCGGCACGCACGGCAGCCTCGCCATCTTCGAGGATGGCACGGCCGCGCTTCATGGCAAGGCGCGCGCGTTGCTCGTCAAGCTCGGACAGCTCCTTCAGAAGCGATGACCGCGCGCCAAGCGCAATGTTGCCGGAGAGATCGGACGGTGCGCTGCCCGTCTCACGGCGGCCAAGCACATGGAGAAGCTCCACGGAGGCTTCAAGCCTGCCGGCGATCCATGCCGCGTGTTCGCATACGCTCTGCGCATAGATGGAACCGTCGATGAATGCGGTGATCTTGGACATTTCGCCCCCCTTAGTGGCCCATCAGCTTTTCAAGTGCGCCCGGCTTGTCGTGAATGCCAAGCTTGTCGACGATGGTTTCGCTGGCCTCGTTCATGCCGATGATTTCCACCTCGGCACCGTCGCGGCGGAATTTGAGCACGATCATGTCCAGCGCGCCAACACTGGAAATGTCCCAGATATGCGCGCGCGAAACATCGATGGTGACCTTGTCCAACCCTTCCTTGAAGTCGAAGGCGGCGTTGAAGTCTTCAACCGAGGCGAAGAAAAGCTGACCTTCGACGCGGTAGGTGCGCTCGCGCCCGTCTTCCGACAGGGTGGAGGTGACGCGGAAGATCTGAGCGATCTTGCCGGCGAAGAAGATGCCGGAGAGAAGCACGCCGACCAGCACGCCGATGGCGAGATTGTGGGTTGCCACCACACAGACGACCGTGGCGAGCATGACCACGGAGGAGGAGAGCGGATGCTCGCGCAGGTTCTTGATCGACGACCATGAGAAGGTGCCGATCGAGACCATGATCATGATGGCGACAAGTGCGGGCATCGGGATCTGGCGCACCCAGTCGCCCAGAAGCACGATCATGAACAGGAGAAAGACACCGGCGACAAAGCAGGAAAGACGCCCGCGACCGCCGGATTTCACATTGATCATCGACTGGCCGATCATGGCGCAGCCGGCCATGCCGCCGATAAAGCCGGTTGCCGTGTTGGCAAGGCCCTGGCCGATGCATTCCTGGTTCTTGTTGCTCTGCGTGTCGGTGAGCTCATCCACCAGCGAGGCGGTCATGAGCGATTCCAGAAGGCCAACCGCTGCCACCGCCGCCGAATAGGGCAGGATGATCTGGAGCGTTTCCACATTGAGCGGAATGTCCGGAATGAGGAAGACCGGGAAGGTGGAGGGAAGCTCGCCCATGTCGCCCACCGTGCGCACATCGAGGCCGAAGGCGATGGACACCGTGGTGAGCACGATGATGCAGATGAGCGGCGACGGAATCGCCTTGGTCAGACGCGGAAACAGATAGATGATGGCAAGGCCTGCGGCGACCATCACATAGGTGAGGTTGGGCACGCCGATCAGCTCGGGCAGCTGCGCCATGAAGATCAGGATCGCCAGAGCGTTGACGAAGCCGGTCATCACCGAGCGCGAGACGAACCGCATCAGATGGCCGAGCTTCAGGAGGCCTGCCCCGATCTGCAACAGGCCGGCCAGCACCGTGGCGGCGAGCAGATATTGCAGCCCATGCTCCTTGACCAGCGTGACCATGAGCACGGCCGTGGCGGCTGTCGCCGCCGAGATCATGCCCGGCCGGCCACCGGCAATGGCGGTGATGACGGCGATGGAGAACGAGGCATAGAGCCCGACCTTGGGGTCGACACCGGCAATGATGGAAAAGGCGATGGCTTCGGGGATGAGCGCAAGCGCGACCACAAGCCCGGAAAGGAGATCGGCGCGAATATTGCCGAACCATTCGTCACGGTAATGGGAAAGCGAGAACATGGAACCTTCAGGAGACATGACTTCCAACCGCCGACAGGCTTCTGCGGCCGGGAAAGACAGAAACGATCGAGGTTGCGCCGGCGGATCAGCGGCCGGCAGAGCCACCCGGAGTTTCACCGGGTCCTAAGCGGATGCGCGGTGTTTAACCCGGATGATGCTGCGGCGCAACATTGTTCGTCTCCTGACGACGCTCATGTCAGTCCGGCTTTTTGCGCGCCTTCTTCTTGCCGCCAGCGGGCTTGGCGAATTTCGGCTTGCCGGGTTTGCCATCCTTCTTCGCCCAGGGCTTGGCATCGTCACGCCACTCGCCACCCTTGCGATGCGGCTTGCCGGCCGGCCTGCGCTTTCCGGCGAAGGGTTTCGGACCGCTGCCGCGCGCTGCGAATTCAGGCGCTCCGTCCAATTGCACGACCCGGATGCTGCGCTCCAGAACGGCCTGCGGGCCGATGGCCGCGAGGAAACGGTCGACACAGGCGGCATCGAGCTGAACGAAGGTCTCGTCCTGCTGCATCTTGATCGCGCCGATCTCGCGCTTGGTGATATCGCCCGCACGGCACAGAAGCGGGATAAGCCAGCGCGGCTCGGCATTCTGCTTGCGGCCAACCGACAGGGAGAACCAGACGCTCTCATCGAACTCTTCACGGCGCGGCGCGCGTTCCTCGCGCATGCCGCCACCATCCTGGATGGTCACTTCCGTGACATCCTCCGGCGCGGAGAGCTTTGCGCGGTGAAGCCTGACGAAGGCCGCCGCGATCTGTTCGGCGCCATGCTTCTCAAGAAGCGCTTTGACGAAGTCTGCCTCGTTTTCCTGAATGGGATCTTCGAGATGCGGGTCGGCCATCAGGCGTTCGTCATCACGCTGAAGAACCTCGTCGGCGGAAGGCGGGCTGGTCCACTCAAGCCGCACCTTGGCATCGCGCAGAAGGCGCTCGGCCCGGCGGCGGCCATTGGGCGCGACGATGAGCGCGCTGACACCCTTGCGCCCTGCCCGCCCGGTGCGGCCCGAGCGGTGCAGAAGCGTTTCGGCATTGGTTGGCAGATCCGCATGAACCACGAGCTCAAGATTGGGCAGGTCGATGCCACGGGCTGCAACATCCGTCGCGACACAGACGCGGGCGCGCCCGTCGCGCATGGCCTGCAGCGCATGGGTGCGCTCGCTCTGGCTGAGCTCGCCCGAGAGGGCTACGACCGAGAAACCGCGATTGTTGAACCGCGCGGTCAGATGATTGACGGTGGCGCGCGTGTTGCAGAACACCAGCGCATTGCGCGCCTCATGATAGCGCAGCACGTTGATGATGGCGTTTTCGCGCTCCTGTGGGATGGCGAGGAAGCCACGATACTCAATATCGCCGTGCTGCTTCTGCTCGGCGGCGGTGGTGATGCGTACCGCATCGCGCTGATAGTTCTTCGCCAGATTGGCGATGGTGCGCGAGACAGTCGCCGAAAACATGAGCGTGCGGCGCTCGGCGGGTGCTGCATCCAGAATGAACTCTAGATCCTCGCGGAAGCCGAGATCGAGCATCTCGTCCGCCTCGTCCAGCACGACGGCGCGCAAATCCGACATGTCGAGCGCGTTGCGGCGGATGTGGTCGCACAGGCGGCCGGGCGTGCCGACGACGATATGGGCACCGCGCTCCAGCGCGCGACGCTCGGTGCGGATGTCCATGCCGCCGACACAAGAGGCGATCACGGCGCCGGTTTCTGCGTAAAGCCATTCCAGCTCGCGCTTGACCTGAAGCGCCAGTTCGCGCGTGGGCGCAACGGCGAGGCCGAGCGGAGCTGCGGCACGATCAAAGCTTTCCGCGCCATCAAGCAGGCTTGGCGCCAGCGCGATGCCGAAGGCGACGGTCTTGCCGGAGCCGGTCTGGGCGGAAACAAGCGCATCGGCGCCTGCAGGTTCCAGTTCCAGAACAGCCTTCTGAACCTGGGTCAATTCGGTATAGCCGCGCTTGTCCAACGCCCGGCCAAGCGCTGGCACAATGCCTTCGAACTCGGTCATTCATCTTCTTTCGGAAATGAGCGCGCTTTGTGAGATCGTCTGTGGCAGATGGTCTGGAGGGCGCGCAGCGCGGCGATTTCACCAACGCTTTTGCGCCCTACTACGCGTGTCGGAGGCAAATGTACAGCGGGGAGTGTCAAATTCCCTTTGCTTCGAACGCTCAGCCGGCAGCGGCCTCACGCTCGTCTCGTGCCGTCAGGCGCATCATGACCAGGGCGAGAAGCATGGTGAGCGCCGAGATGATCGAGAGCATCACGAACGCATTGAAATAGCCTTCGGCACCATCCGCATGGGCGAGAAGAACGACGATCAGGACAGCACCGATTGCGCCGCCGACACGCTGAACGATGTTCACCAGCGTTGCCGCATCGCCCATTTCCTCTTTATGCGCGGCGGCGTAGGCAGCCGTCATGGCCGGCATCTGGCCAAGCGCCATGCCGATGCCCCTGACAACGAGAAGCGGTGCCAGCCAAAGCGCCGGAAGCGGCGTGGGCAGAAGGAAGGGCAAGGTGCTCAAGAGGAGCGCAAGTGCGCCGGCAAGCGTTACCCGTCCCGCGCCGAAACGGTCTGTCAGCGCGCCGCCGACCGGCAGAGCCAGAGCGCTGCCGAGCCCCATGGCCAAAAGCAGAAATCCCGTCTCCACCGTGTCGCGGGCTGCGATCACCTGAAGGTAAAGCGGCAGGAGCAGGAGCCCGCCATACATGTTGGCACCGGTCAGGCCGGTTGTGAGCGTGGCCGTGGCAAAGACCGGCCTCCGCAGAAGCGCGAGGTCGATAAGGGGTGGCCGCGCACGTGTGGCGTTTGCAACGAAACCTGCGACGAGGACGAGGCCGGCGACGACACAGACAAGATTGGTGCGTGTGAGGCCTTCGGCACCGAATTCGGTGGCGCCATAGAGGAAGAGCGGCAGCCCGGCACCAAGCAGCAGCAGGCCCGCAATATCGAGACGCCGCGTCTCGTCCCGGTCGCCGGCTGGCACAAGCCCCTTTGCGAGAAGAAGCGCTGCAACGCCGACCGGAACGTTGATCCAGAACAGCCAGCGCCATGACGTATGATCGAGCAGGAGCCCGCCAATCGCCGGGCCGATGGCCGGCCCCAGGGCAACGACAAGTCCAAGCGCGCCCATGATGCGGCCAAGCTGCCTGGGGCCTGCAGTCGCACCGATGATCGCCTGTCCCGCCGGCACCATGAGACCACCGGCCAGCCCCTGAAGAAAACGGGCGGCGATCAGTGACCACGGCCCGGGCGCGATGGCGCAGAGCACCGATGCGCCCGTGAACCCCGCAAGGCTGAACGCCCAAAGGCGGCCATAGCCGAAACGGTTTCCGAGCCAGGCGGCGAGCGGAAGGGAGATTGCCAGCGCGACCAGATACCCGGTGGCGATCCACTGGATCAAAGGCAGCGTGGTGGCGAGATCTTCCCGTATCGTTTCGAGCGCGAGATTGACGACCGTGGAATCGAGCATCGCCATGAAGGCGCCGGCGCCGGTGACGGCGGCGATCTTCCATATCCGCGCGGGGATGGCCGGCGGCGGTGTCTTGCGATCCGTGCTCACGGGCCGGAACTCTCAACCGGCCCGGAGCTGAAGTCAACGCGCGATCACGTCGCAGCCTGCTACCGCACCACCTCGCCGTCTTCCTTGGTGAAAGCCTTCACCGCGTCTTTCGGCAGGAGCTCCAGCACGGTCTCGGACGGGCGGCAGAGCTTTGTGCCAAGCGGGGTTTCCACGATGGGCCGGTTCATGAGGATCGGGTGCTCGACCATGAAGTCGATCAGCTCGTCATCGCTCCATTTATCTTCGCCAAGGCCCAGCTCGTCATAGGGCGTGCCCTTCTGGCGCAGGATCGCGCGGGGCGACACGCCCATGGCGGCAATCAGCGAAACCAGTTTTTCGCGGCCGGGCGGGGTCTTGAGATATTCGATCACCTGCGGCTCTTCACCGGCTTCGCGGAGCATGGCCAGCACATTGCGCGAGGTGCCGCATTTGGGATTGTGATAGATGGTGACGGTCATGTTTGTCTCGCTCAGCTCTTGGGAAACCAGTCTCGGGTGCGGTTGGCGAAGGCCACCAGCGACAGCATCACCGGCACCTCGACCAGAACGCCCACCACCGTGGCAAGGGCGGCACCGGAATTCAAGCCGAACAGGCTGATGGCGACGGCCACGGCAAGCTCGAAGAAATTCGACGTGCCGATGAGGGCGCAGGGCGCGGCGACATTGAACGGCACTTTCCAGATGCGGGCGGCGAAATAGGTCAGGAAGAAGATGCCATAGGACTGGATCAGGAGCGGCACGGCAATCAGCACGATCAGGATCGGCCGTTCGACAATCACATGCCCCTGGAAGCCGAAGAGCAGAACGACCGTGACCAGCAGCCCGATGACGGAAACGGGTTTGAGCGAAGCGGTGAAATCCGCAACCGCCTTCTGCGCCTCCGCGCCCGAGGCGCGGCCGGTCAGCCATTTGCGGGTCAGGAACCCGGCGACGAGCGGGATCACCACATAGAGGCCGGTGGCCAGAAGCAGCGTCTCCCACGGCACGGCGATGTCGGTCACGCCGAGCAGCAGGGCGACGATGGGCGCGAAGGCGAAGATCATCACCACATCGTTGAGCGAGACCTGCACGAGCGTGTAGGTCGCGTCTCCCCGGGTGAGCTGGCTCCACACGAAAACCATGGCCGTGCAGGGCGCTGCACCCAGAAGGATGAGGCCGGCAATGTATTGCTGCGCATCGGCGGGCTCGATCCATGGCGCGAAGACATATTCGAAGAAGAGGACGCCGAGTGCTGCCATGGTGAAGGGCTTGATGAGCCAATTGACGGCAAGCGTCAGGACGAGGCCTTTGGGCCGGTCGCCGATATGGCTGAGGCTTGCGAAGTCGACATTGACCATCATCGGGAAAACCATCGCCCAGATGAGAACGGCGACGACCAGATTGACCGAGGCGTATTCGAGCGAGGCGAGGAAGCCGAACAGGCCAGGCATGAGATTGCCAAGAGCGATGCCGGCGATGATGCACAGCGCCACCCACACGGAGAGGTATTTTTCGAAGAAGCCGATGCCGCCCGCAGGAGCCTCATCGCGGTTCAATATGTGGTCGGTCATGCAAGGGGTTCCTGTTCGGAAAGGGCCGGCGTGCGGCCAATGTCATCGAGACGGCGCTGCAGGGAAAGCCGGTCGAGCGAGGCGAGCGGCAGCGCCGTGAAGATGGAGATGCGGTTGTTGAGCATGCGATAGGTGTCGGCGAAAGCGAGGTGCTTCTCGGCCTCTGTTCCTGTCACCGCTGCCGGGTCGGGCAGGCCCCAATGGGCCGTCATCGGCTGGCCGGGCCAGACCGGACAGGCTTCCTGCGCAGCGCTGTCACAAAGCGTGAAAACGAAATCGAGCTTCGGTGCATCCGGCTTTGCAAACTCCGCCCAGTCTTTCGAGCGGGCAAAGGCGATGTCGTGGTTCATGCGCTCGAGCAGATCCAACGCGAATGGATGCACCGAACCCTTGGGCTGCGAGCCCGCTGAATAAGCGTTGAAACGCCCGGCGCCGACCCGGTTCAAAACAGCTTCGGCCAGAATGGAGCGGGCGGAGTTTCCGGTGCAAAGGAAAAGCACATTGAACGATCTATCACTCATGGCATTCGCCTCCTAGCAGTGACACGTCGCAGCCTCGATGGCGGGACGGCAGAGATCCGGGTTTCCGTTGCAGCAATCTTCCATGAGGAAGGCGAGGAGATCGCGGAAGCCGGTCATGTCGGCGGAGTAGCGAATGATGCGCCCTTCCCGCTCGGCGCGGATCATGCCCGACTGTGCCAAAACCTTGAGATGCGCGGAGGCGGTGTTTTGCACGACACCCAGCCGCACCGCGACCTCGCCTGCCGGCAGACCCTCCGGCCCTGCCTTGACGAGCAGGCGGAACACATCGAGCCGGGTCTCCTGACCGAGCGCGGCGAGTGCGTCTATGGCTTCGGTTTTCTGCATTATCGAAATATCCGGATTTATCGATGGGTTAAAATGTTTTTTGCATGGTTGCGGAATGGCGTCAAGACGCATTGGGAGGTAGCTGGATGAAAACCGGGCCGTGTTCCTGCACATTCTGCCAATGGGTCCCGGGTCAGGCCCGGGATGACGACCTCCTTCTCCCCGTCTGCGGGGAGAAGGTCCCGGCAGGGGGATGAGGGGCGGGCGGTGCCTTGCGGTCTTCTTCACCTCTGACGGTATCCCGGCCACTGATGGCGCTCGCCCCTCATCCTCACCTTCTCCCCGCTCGCGGGGAGAAGGGGGCGCTTGACGTTGGTGCGCATTCTGCAGAGGGGGTGGGGCGACGACCGGCCGTGTTCCTGCGTGTTTTTCCAATCGACCGCGGCTTCCAGGATGACGGCCCCCTTCTCCCCGCCGGCGGGGAGAAGGTCCCGGCAGGGGGATGAGGGGCGGGCGATGCCTTGCCGTCTTTTCCACCTCTGTCGGCATCCCGGCCACTGACGGCGCTCGCCCCTCATCCTCACCTTCTCCCCGCCTGCGGGGAGAAGGGGGCGTTTGACGTTGGTGCGCATTCTGCAGAGGGGGTGGGGCGACGACCGGCCGTGTTCCTGCGTGTTTTTCCAATCGACCGCGGCTTCCAGGATGACGGCCTCCTTCTCCCCGTCGGCGGGGAGAAGGTCCCGGCAGGGGGATGAGGGGCGGGCGGTGCCTTGCGGTCTTCTTCACCTCTGACGGTATCCCGGCCACTGATGGCGCTCGCCCCTCATCCTCACCTTCTCCCCGCTCGCGGGGAGAAGGGGGCGTTTGACGTTGGTGCGCATTCTGCAGAGGGGGTGGGGCTGGTTTCGACCCTTGGCGCAGCTACCCCCCTCTGTCCTGCCGGACATCTCCCCCTCAAGGGGGGAGATCAGGCGGTGGATGGGTTTTTGCCAATCACCACCGGATTGAGGAGTGTGCAGCCTGCCCGCCAGCCATTCTCCCCCCTTGAGGGGGAGATGTCCGGCAGGACAGAGGGGTGTGTGGCGCGGGCATTTCAAGACAGGCTCCTTCGTTGCCGCGCGGGGTTTTCCGCCGGGGTTTGTATCGTTCGGGAAACGGGGCGCGTTTTTCGTGCCTCTCTGTTGTGAAGTAAGTGGCGCGAAAAGCGCGCCCCGCCGGCCGCTGTCCCGACTGCCGACCGGTCACTCGGGCGAACGTCGCCCTAGCGGCTTTTCCGCAACCGGCAAGATGCCGGCCGCCGGCCTTTCGCGGGCCCTCACAGGCCTCGGGTCACCGAACCCGAGGGGGAGGCTGCCGTCGCCCCTCCTGATCCCCGGCTCCGGACCCGGTTCCCGACAGGGGCGATGGGGGGAAGTGTAGTGGAGGTTTTGGGGGTGGGGGAGAAAAGAGCGAATAGGGAGTAGCGAATAGCGAGTAGGGAACGCGCTTCGCCAACGTCGTCATCCTATGGCTTGACCATGGGAGCCATGCCTTTGCGGTGGTGACGGGGTAGAAGTGAGAAAAAGTGTGTTTCGCCTTGAAGGGCGGCGGTTTATCCCCGGTGTTGCGGCATGGATCCTCGGGTCGGGCCCGAGGATAACGAAGGTGCGGGCCGGGGTGGGAACCCCTATCCGTTCGGCAGGTTCAGGAGGCGAAGGGGCAAAGATGTGGTGCGATCATGCGAAGAGCTTCATCCCGACCGGGCGAAGCGCCAACCGGGACGCATGGCAATGGAGCCGAGACGCCCTGCCCTGAACACGACCTCAGCCGACGAAAGCGCGCTCGACGACGAAATCGGCCGGCTCGGCGTTGGAGCCTTCCTTGAGGCCCGCCTTCTCGACCAGCGCCTTCACATCCTTGAGCATGGCCATGGAGCCACAGATCATGACGCGGTCATTCTCGCGGTCGAAGGGCTCGGTGCCGAGCGCCTTGAACAGGTCGCCATTCTCGATCAGCGTCGTGATGCGGCCCATGACGGGCGAGGTTTCGCGCGTGGTGGAGGTGAAATGGGTCAGGCGGCCCTCGACCAGTTCGCCGATCAGCGGATCGTCCCTGAGAGCGGTCACCAGTTCCTTGCCGTAGTCGAGCTCGGCCACGTCGCGGCAGGTGTGGGTGAGAATGATGTTGTCGAACTTCTCATAGGTCTCCGGATCGCGGATCAGGCTCGCGAAAGGCGCGATACCCGTGCCGGTGGAGATCATGTAGAGGTTTTTCGCCGGCGTCAGCGCATCGTTGACCAGCGTGCCGGTGGACTTCTGGCGCATGAGCACCGTGTCGCCGGGCTGGATTTTCTGCAGATGCTGGGTCAACGGACCATCCGGCACCTTGATGGAGAAGAACTCCACCTCCTCGTCCCAGGCGGGGCTGGCGATGGAATAGGCGCGAAACACCGGCTTTTCCGCATTGGGCAGGCCGATCATCACGAACTCGCCGGAGCGGAAACGGAAGCTCTGCGGCCGCGTGATGCGGAAGGCGAACAGATTGTCCGTATAATGCTTCACCGACGTCACACGCTCGGCAAAACAGCCGGCGGGAATCGGGAATTCGGTGGTCTTTTCGGCCTCGGTTTCGCGGAGCGCAGCGCTGTCCATCGGTACTTTCCTCGTTCGATCGGAAGTCTCTATGCCTGTTTCGGGTGCGGACGCAAACTCAAATCACGGCATTAATGGCGGCTCTTGCCTACCGAGATTATTAGTATACAAATGAATTTGACGTCAAGTTTCGAGCGTTCGACACCTATTTCATATCGTCGGGTCAAAAAAGGTTTCGCATTCTGGATTTTCCCAATGAATGAGAAAAAAGGCATTAATTCGGGTTCTGTGGTCGCCGGCATCGATGTGGGCGGCACCTTCACTGACCTGATCCTGATCGACACACGCGAAGGGTCGGATATGGGGCCTCGGGTGCGGGTCGCCAAGACCCCGACCACCATCGAAAACCAGGCTTTTGGCGTGGTCAACGCGATACGCGAGACCGAGGTTCCGGCCTCCGAGATCGGCCTGATCGTGCATGGCACGACCACCACGACCAATGCGGTGCTTGAGCGGCAGCTTGCCAGAACAGGCATGATCACCACCGCCGGCTTCCGCGACATTATCGAGCTTGGGCGGCGCACACGGCCACAGGCCTATGGCATGACAGGAACCTTCATTCCGGTGGTACCGCGCAATCTGCGGCTCGAGGTGGATGAGCGCATGGACGCCGCCGGAAACGTGCTCACACCGCTCGATGAGGATGGCGTGCGCGCGGCGGTGAAGGCGCTGCTCGATCAGGGCTGCGTTTCACTGGTGATCCACTTCCTGCATGCCTATGCGAACCCGGCGCACGAAAAGCGCGCCGCCGAAATCGCCGCCGAGATCTGGCCCAACAATTACATCACCACTGGACATGCACTTCTGTCGGAAGCACGCGAGTTCGAGCGCGGCGTGACGGCCGCGGTCAACGCCTCGGTGCAGCCGATCCTGGAGCGCTACATTGCCCGGCTTTCGAACGAGTTGCAGGGCCTCGGCTATGCGCGCGACTTTCTGGTGATGAACGGAAATGGCGGCATGATCTCCGCCGCCCATGTGGCCCGTGAGGCCGCCAAGACGGTGATGTCCGGCCCGGCCTCGGGCGTGATGGCGGCAGCCTTCACCGCGCGGCGGGCGGGCGTCGACAATCTCATCACCTACGATATGGGCGGCACGTCCACCGATGTGGCGCTGGTGCGCGGGGCGCGGCCTGCCGTCTCCAACGAGATCGAGGTGGAGTATGCCATGCCGATCCACGTGCCGATGGTGGACGTGCATACAGTCGGTGCCGGCGGCGGCTCGATCGCGCGCGTCAACGATGCGGGGCTTCTGGAAGTGGGGCCGCAGAGCGCGGGTGCAAAGCCCGGCCCGATCTGCTATGGCCGAGGCGGCATGGAGCCGACCATCTCCGATGCCAATCTCCTGCTTGGCCGGCTAAACTCGAAAAAACTTCTCTCCGTCGACAACCCGGTTTCCGTTTCCGATGTGGAGGCGATCTTTGCAAAAAGGCTTGGAAGCCGTCTCGGGCTTTCCGGCGTGGAAGCGGCGGGAGCGATGCTGCAGATCGCCAACATCAAGATGGCGGGCGCGATCCGCATGGTTTCGCTCGGCAAGGGGCACGACCCGCGCGACTTTGCGCTGTTCGCGTTCGGCGGCGCAGGACCGCTGCACGCGGCAGCCCTTGCCCGTGAACTGGGCATTCCGCGTGTGATGGTGCCGGCGCGCCCCGGCATCACCAATGCGCTTGGCTGCGTGGTGGCCGATCTGCGGCACGATTTTGTGCGCACGGTGAACCGGCCTGTCGCGAGCCTCGACGTGGCGCTGGTCAAAAGCGTGCTCGAAGAGCAGCGCGCCGAGGGCGAGGCGCTGATCGCGGAAGAGACAGTGCAGCCGGAGCGCATTGAGTGCGTGCACACGGCGGACATGCAGTTTGTCGGCCAGACACATCTCATCAATGTGCCGCTGCCCGGCCCCGAGGTTGATCGCGATACGCTGCAGACGCTTTTTGAGGACGCCTATTACAAACGCTTCAAGGTGCGCCTGCCGGAGATCCGCGCCAATCTCGTCAATCTCAACACCTCGGTGATCGGCGTGCGCGCGGATATCGACCTTGCCAGCCTGATCGACCCGGCCGGGCGTGTGGCGACGCTTGCCGAGGCGCTGAACGAGCGGCGGCGGGTCTGGTTTTCCGGGGACTGGCACGACACGCCGGTCTATGCCCGCGAAAAACTGCCGCTCGATGCGGTGATCGAGGGGCCGGCGATCCTCGAACAGCTCGACACGACAACGGTGATCGAACCCGGCGACCGGGCGGCATCCGATGCCGATGGGAACATCATCATCACGGTGGGAGCGGGCCGATGAACGCAGAGCCAGCCCCTCATCCGCCTGCGTGCTGCGCACCCTTCTCCCCGTTCACGGGGAGAAGGACGATGGCCGCAACGCCGATGCAAGCCTCCTTCTCCCTGCCTGCGGGGAGAAGGTCCCGGCAGGGGGATGAGGGGCATGGCGTCAACGCAAAAGGGAGGCACGGATGACCGACACGAACACCCCCGCCCTCGACGCCATCACGCTTTCCGTCATTCAGGCCGCGCTCCAGCAGGTGTGCGACGAGATGGACCTGACCTTCTCGCGCGCCGCCTTCTCTCCCGTCATCGCCGAGGCAAACGACCGTTCGGACGGCATCTACGCCGCCGAAGACGGCGCGCTGATCGCGCAGGGCTCGGCCGGTCTGCCGGTCTTTGTCGGCGTGATGCAGTATTCCACGCGCACGCTCATCGAGCGCATCGCGGGCGGCGAGACGGCTGCGCCCGAGCCCGGCGACATCTACATCGTCAACGACCCGTATCTCGGCGGCACGCATCTCATGGATGTGCGCTTCGCCATGCCCGTGTGGCGCGATGGGAAAATCTTCTGCTGGCTCTCCAACACCGGGCACTGGCCGGACATTGGCGGCGCGGTTCCGGGCGGCTTTTCCGCTTCCGCCACGGCGGTGGAACAGGAAGGGCTGCGCCTGCCGCCGGTGAAGCTTTTCAAGAAGGGCGAACTGGATCCTGAAATCTACGCGATCATCTGCTCCAACATCCGCGTTGCCGACCAGCGCATCGGTGACATCCGCGCGCAGGGCGCGGCGCTGGAAGTGGGTGCCGAGCGGCTAGCGCAGGTGCTCGACCGCTATGGTGACGAGACGGTGCGGCAGGCCATTGCCGAACTGCGCACCCGCGCGGCGACACAGATGCGCGCGCTGATCGCGCCGATCCCCGACGGGGTTTATCGCGGCGAAGCTTTCGTGGATTCCGACGGCGTGGTGGACGAACCGCTGACCATCGCGCTTGCCATCGAAAAGAAGGGCGACACGCTGACCTTCGATTTCGAAGGATCGAGCCCGCCCTGCATGGGGCCGATGAACAGCGTGCTCGCCACAACGCTTTCCTCCGTCTATCTGGCGATGCGCCACATCTTCCCCGAAGTGCCGCTCAGCGCCGGCGCGTTCGAGCCGCTGATCATCAATCGGCCGGAGGGCACGTTTCTTGATGCGCGCTATCCGCGTCCTGTCTCGGGCTGTGCGGCGGAGGTCTCGCAGCGCATTGCGGAGGCCGTGTTCGCGGCCATGGTGAAGGCGCTGCCGGAAAAGGTGACCGCGGCACCGGCGGGTTCCAGCGGCAATTTCGCGCTTGGCGGGCATGACCCGGCGCGTGGCCGCGATTTCGTGATGTACCAGATTTCCGGCGGCGGCTATGGCGGCAATGCCGACCATGACGGGCTGACCAATGGCTGCTCCACCATCGGCATCTCGAAATCGCCTCCCGTGGAGGTGATGGAGCAGGCCTTTCCCGTGCTCTATCGGCGCTATGCGCTGCGCGAGGGCTCGGGCGGTGCCGGCGAGCATCGCGGCGGGTTCGGCCTTTCCTATGAGGTGGAGCTTCTGCGTGGCGATGCCCGCGCCTCCTTCGTGATGGATCACGGTCGCACCGGCCCGCAGGGCGTGCTCGGCGGCAGGGACGGTAGGGTGAACGAGGTGACGGTGTGGCGCGATGGAAAAGCCCATGTGCCGCCGCATCTTTCCAAGGAACAGGATATTCCGCTGAAAGCCGGTGACCGGGTTTGTGTCGGCACGCCCGGCGGCGGCGGCTATGGCGATCCACTGAAGCGCGCGCCGGAAAAGGTTTTGCGCGATGTGGCGCTGGGATATTTCACGGCGGACGAGGCCGAGGCGCTGTTTGGCGTGGTGCTCAGCGCGAATGGTCAGGCGGTGGACGAAGTGGCAACGCTGGCTAAGCGCGGCGGTTGAGAGGGCTGAGCCAGGCGCCCTCGCCCTTCGACAAGCTCAGGATGAGGGCTGTTGATAGGCTCGCTTGTTTCAGCAGTTGCTTGGTGCGGCGACGCTCAAGTAACCCTCATCCTGAGCTTGTCGAAGGGCGAGGGTGCTTGGTCCCATAGGGCGCCACTCACTCCCCAAGCAGCCGAAACTCCAGATAGAGATTGCGCTGCAGCAGCGAGTGGTTGTCGTCGGACATGAGCGAGACCATGGTCGCGCCATCGGCGCGCTGCCAGACATCGAGCGCTTCCATATTGTCGATCTGATGATCCATGCCGGCGGTGAAGAGCACCGGGCCGTCGGCCACCCTGCCCGGCGCAATGGTTGCGCTATCGATCCGGCGAATGCGCATGGCCACACCGCTGGCGAAGGTGAAGCGGCGCTCCAGCAGAAGCAGATCGCCATCGGGCAGAAACGCGCCATCGGTAATGTCGAAGCCTTCTGAACGTGCGACGGTGAAGACGCCCTTCATCGGCCCTTCGAGAATGGCGGCAAAGCAATTGCCATCCTCATCGATGCTGCGCTCGGCAACAACGACACGCGCCCCGTCCAGCCGCCCGCCCGATGGCGCATAGGCGATGGTTTCGAAGCCGCGATTGCTGCGCAACTCCTCTCGCGGAACGAGATAGTCCAGATCGCGGATGGCAGCCCCCATGGCATCGCGCTCGATCTCGAACTCGGCAATGCGCTGAACGCGCTCGAAGCTCACCGTCGCCAGTTCGCCCTTGACGGCGATGCCTTCGGCATCGGTGGTCCATTTCTCGCGGGTGGAGTTGCCATCGCCATCGACCATGGGCTGCATGGAGAACTCGGCAAAGCCGGACGGACGCCCCTCGGCATCCCGGGTCACAGTCCCGAAAAACCAGAAACCGGTGTCGGAAACGCCGATGAACTCAGTGCCAGGCGAGATGAAACGGAAGGACGAAAACGCCCCGAAATGATCGACCGGCGAGGTCATGGAAAGACCGCCGACAAACTCCAGCGGTCCGAAACGCGTGTCGTGAGAACCGACGGCAAAATGGCGGATGGGCACCGCATTGACCGCCATGGAAATGGCCGGTTCCTGAGCTGTGGCCGGTGCAGAGAGGGCAAAGAGCAGTGCCATAAGGAAGAGGCGCAGGCTGTGCGGCAGCCCCTCGCCCCGCCCCCGTGGTTCGACAGGCTCACCATGAGGGCTGTGTGGGCGCTCACCATAAGGGCTGCGTAGGTGCGCGCCATGAGGGCTGTGTAGGCGCGCGCCCTGCACTGTCAAACCGAAAGATCGCTCGAGCCAGACAGGAAGCAGGCGCCTAGAAGGAGACGGATTGGATGGCCGTGCGCCAGTCCGGGCGCACAAAGGACGATCGACGCGCGTGATAGAGCATCGGAATGACCGAAAACCGGTTTCCGCGTTTCGGTCAGACGCTCTAGCCCGCACGCCGCATCGCGCCGCCGCGGCGCGCGCCCTCTTCCTCGAAGAGCGAGGCAAGCTGCTCGGTCATGGCGCCGGCCAGTTCCTCGGCATCGACAATGGTGACGGCGCGGCGGTAGTAGCGCGTGACGTCGTGGCCGATGCCGATGGCGAGAAGCTCGACCGGCGAGCGGGTCTCGATCAGATCGATGACCCCGCGCAGATGCCGCTCCAGATAATTGCCGGGATTGACCGACAGGGTGGAATCGTCGACCGGCGCACCATCGGAAATCATCATCATGATCTTGCGCTGCTCGGGCCGCGCCATCAGGCGCTGGTGCGCCCACAACAGCGCCTCGCCGTCGATGTTTTCCTTCAGGAGCCCTTCGCGCATCATCAGGCCGAGATTGCGCCGCGCGCGGCGCCAGGGCGCATCGGCGCTCTTGTAGATAATGTGGCGCAGATCGTTCAAACGGCCGGGATTGGCAGGCTTGCCTTCCTTGAGCCATTTCTCGCGCGCCTGCCCGCCCTTCCACGCACGCGTGGTGAAGCCGAGGATCTCGACGCGCACGCCGCAACGCTCCAGCGTGCGGGCCAGAATGTCGGCGCAGGTGGCGGCCACCGTGATCGGCCGGCCGCGCATGGAGCCCGAATTGTCGAGCACCAGCGTTACCACCGTGTCGCGGAAATTGGTGTCGCGCTCCTGCTTGAAGGAGAGCGGCTGCATGGGATCGATGACCAGGCGCACGAGCCGCGCCGTATCGAGCACGCCCTCTTCCAGATCGAAATCCCAGGAGCGGTTCTGCTGGGCCATCAGGCGGCGCTGCAAACGGTTGGCGAGACGCCCGACCACGCCCTGCAGATTGGCAAGCTGCTTGTCGAGGAAGGCGCGCAGGCGGTCGAGCTCCTCTTCGTCGCAAAGCTCTTCGGCACCGATGGTCTCGTCGAACTCGGTGGTGAAAACCTTGTAGTCGATATCGCGGGCGGCCTGGTCGAACGGGCTGTCGGGACGGCGCGCCTCTCCCGGCGTTTCCGAATCGAGTTCGTCATCCTCGGAAACATCGTCGGCGGTGGTATCGCCGGCTTCGCTCTCGCCGGTCTCGGTGTCCTCGCTCTCGCCGCTGGACTCCTCACCCTCGCTCTCTTCGCCGCCGGAATCATCCTCTTCGTTCTGCTCGGCCTGTTCCTGGGCCTCGGGTGAGTCGCTGTCTTCTTCGCTTTCCTCGGTCTGCTCTTCCTCGGCAAGGTCCTCGCCAAGGTCGATGGAGGAGAGAAGATCGCGCACGGCACGGGCAAATCCGTTCTGATCGTCGATCTGGCTGGCAAGCGCGTCGATGTCGGCCGCCGCCTTGTCCTCGACCCAGTCGCGCCAGAGCGACACGAGCTTTTCGCCGCTCTTCGGCGCAGGGCGACCGGTCAGCTTTTCGCGCACCATCAGCGCGATGGCCTCCTCAAGCGGCGCATCGGCCCTTTCGGTCACGTCGGCGAGGTTGGCGCGCTCATATTTGTCCTGCAGCATGGCGGCAATGTTGTCGCCCATGCCCTGCATGGCGCGCGAACCGATGGCCTCGACGCGCGCCTGCTCGACGGCGTCATAAATAGCGCGCGCCTCATTGCCTTCCGGCGCAAGGCGACGATGCAGGTCGATGTCGTGGCAGGCACGGCGCAGCGCCATGGAATCGCCAATGCCGCGCGTGACGGTGAGCGCCTCGGCGCTCACCCGCTTGGGCAGATCCGGAAGCCGGGCGCGGCTGCCCGTGAGCGATGGCTTGTCCTTGGAGAAGGACACCTCCAGCTCGTGATCGCCGGCAACGGCGCGCATGCAGGCAGTGGTGGCCCGCTTGAACGGGTCGAGCGGTGCATCGGCGGGTTGTCCGGGCTTTCGGTTGGTCTGGCTCACGGGTCGTCTTTTCTCGCGATCGGCTCAGCGGGCGCGGCCGTCATATTCCTGCGGCTTGAGACCGTTGAGGTCGACACCGTCGAGGCAGCGTACATTCACCGCCGCCATTTTCGTGCCGTCCGGCATCGCGCCCCGCGCGAAGGATTCCATACCGCAGCTTGAGCAGAAGAGATGCTCGATCGTGTTGGTGTTGAAGCGATACTCCGTCAGGCTGTCATCGCCCTTTTCCAGAGTGAAATTGTCGAGCGGCGTAAAGGCGAGAATGCTGCCGCGCTTGCTGCAATAGGAGCAATTGCAGGTGATCGGATTCTTGAGATCGACATCGGCGCTATAGCGCACGGCGCCGCAATGACATCCACCCTGGTAACGCATCCGTTCCTCCTGGAACTGTGTGTTTTTCCGCATTTCTGCGGACGTCAGGTGTTTCCACCTGACTGCAAAATGCTTTAGCTCAGCGCAACGTTGGCAGCGCTCTCCGGCAGTTCCTCGCCAAAAGCGCGCTGGTAGAACTCGGCGACAAGCGCCCGCTCCAGTTCGTCGCACTTGTTCAGGAAGGTCAGGCGGAAGGCGAAGCCGACATCGCCGAAGATCTCGGCGTTTTCAGCCCACATGATCACCGTACGCGGGCTCATGACGGTCGACAGGTCGCCATTCATGAATGCCGAGCGCGTCAAATCGGCAACGCGAACCATGCGCGAGATCGTCTCGCGGCCCTTCTCGTTCTGGAAGTGCTTGTTCTTGGCCTGAACGATGGCGACTTCATCGTCATGCGGCAGATAGTTGAGCGTGGTGACGATGGACCAGCGGTCCATCTGCGCCTGGTTGATCTGCTGCGTGCCGTGATAGAGGCCGGTCGTGTCGCCGAGGCCGACCGTGTTGGCAGTGGCGAACAGGCGGAAGGCAGGATGCGGACGAATGACGCGGCTCTGGTCGAGCAGGGTCAGGCGGCCCGACGATTCCAGCACGCGCTGGATGACGAACATGACATCCGGGCGACCGGCGTCATACTCGTCGAAGACGAGCGCGACATTGTGCTGGTAGGCCCAGGGCAGGATGCCGTCCTTGAACTCGGTGATCTGCTTGCCTTCCTTGACCACGATGGCGTCCTTGCCGACGAGGTCGATACGGCTGACATGGCTGTCGAGGTTGATGCGGACGCAGGGCCAGTTGAGACGGGCTGCAACCTGCTCGATATGAGTGGACTTGCCGGTGCCGTGATAGCCGGAAACCATCACGCGGCGATTGTGGGCGAAACCGGCCAGAATGGCGAGCGTCGTCTGCTTGTCGAACAGATAGTCGGGATCGACATCCGGCACGTGGGAATCGGCCACGGAATAGGCCGGCACAACCATGTCGGACTCAAAGCCGAACGTGTCTTTCACCGAAACGGTCGTGTCGGGCAAATTGGCGATATCGCGGTCAATCTTGTTCATCATGCCTCCAGCGGCCAGGCCCGTGCCTGCATCGCTTGAACTGTTCGTTTTTCCGGAGCGTCTCATCAGACTTTGTTCAACGCGTCTTATCAGACGCCCGCTTTAACAGAAACCCGCCTGTTTCAACAGACGGTATGCTTCAAGCACGCTTCTGAGCCGGTCTTCAGAACCCCGGTCGCCACCATTCGCATCGGGATGGTGCTGCTTCACCAGATCCTTATACCGCGACTTGATCTGTTCGCCAGTCGCTTGTGCCCCCAGGCCCAGTGTTTCCAGCGCCTTGGCCTCAAGCGGCTTCAGCCGCTTTTCGCGCGGCTTGCGCGCGGCCTGCTGCTCGCCGAACATGTTGAACGGGTCGCCCATGCGGTTGTGATAGGCAGCGCGGCCGGAGCGATAGGTCGAGAAATCGGCCGCTGCACGCGTCTCGCTGCTGCCGCCCATCTTCCAGGTGGGGCGATGCCCGGTCAGCGCTTCCTTCTGGTAGCGCGCGACTTCCGTGTCGCTGAGACCCGAGAAGTAGTTGTAACCCTTGTTGTATTGCCGTGCGTGATCGACGCAGAAGCGGAAATACTGCCCCTCCGCGTGACGCCCTACGGGCGCACGATGCATGCCAGGCTCATCGCAGCCATCCCACTGGCAGCGTGGCGCGCGAGATTTCGCCTCCGCCTGCGGGTCGGGTCGAATGCGAATTTTCTCGAAATATTTCGAGTAGGGTTTCATATCGGACTGCGTGTCACCAAATCAGTGTGGAAGTATGGCCGCTCAGCGCCGGGATACAAGAATTGACTTTTGGCCAAAGTTCGACCTAGCGCTTGAATCGAACGTGAATTTGGGGATGTCCCCCATATGGTGTGAGGAGACGCGATTGTCCATCCAGTCAACGATAGAAAGCAAGCTGACCAGCGCATTTTCGCCGGAGCGGCTTGCCGTGATCAATGAAAGCCACCTGCACGCGGGCCATCAGGAGCATTTCGACGGAACCGGCGAGACGCATTTTCGTGTGCGGATTGTCGCAGAAGCCTTTGCCGGCATGAGCCGCGTCGAGCGGCACCGCGCGGTCAACGAACTGCTTGCAGAAGAGCTCAAGGACCCCGTACACGCACTCGCCATCGAACCCGCTGCGCCGGGAGAACCGACGCGCTGGTGATACGGCAGTTTACCAGATGGTCGCAATGCGCGGGTAGCGCCTGATCTTTTCATCAGCCGTCACAAGGGGCACAGCGAACTTCTGACAGGTGGCCACTATGAAACGATCAGCGGGATCGCGGTGAAAATCATCGCCAATGCGGGTACTCAGCACCGCGATCTCATTGTCGATCGGCACAAATTCGACCGCGTTTAATTCGGCGACAATATCGAGCCAATGGCGGACATCCTCGGTCAGGCCCAGACGCCCGCGTGCGACGAGCATGGCGATCTCCCATGCCGTGATGGACGAGATGAAGATCTTTCCGCTCGCCAGAGCTTCCCCCAGGGCCGCACCTGCAGCCGCGCTCAGCTTCTCGGCATCGCCATTGGCCCACCATACAAGCACATGTGTGTCGATGCCGATCAACCCAGCACGTCCCAGTCGGCGTCATCCACGGGATCGAACGGGCGCTGATAGGATGTCACCGAACCTTTGAGCCGCTTCAGTGCCGCCTGCGCATCGGCCTTCCTTTCGAGGGGGCGGATCTCGAGTGTCGGCTTGCCATGATCGGTCACGATAAGAGGCTCGCCGGTCTTTTCGACTTTGCGGAAATATTCAAGCGCACGCGCCTTGAAGCGGGATTTGGACACCTGAACCGTCATCTTGATGCTCCGCCTGCCTTCGAGACAAATATAAAAGCCAAAATGACCATAGACAATGACCATGGTCATTTTGTGATTGGCTTTGTTCTGTGGCGGCGCGCCGACGCGCTGGTGAGTGTTTGCGCCAGCGTCAGCGCGCGCCCTCGCTCGAGGGCGGCGCGCTCACGTTCCTTCCCTCCGTGGCCGGGGACGTGAGCCCGGTATCGGAAGACCTATCCGGCCAGGCTTTCGGAGCGATCCTGTTCCGCAAAATCCTGCAACGTCGCGCCGGCGCCCACCGTGTCCATGCGTTCGACACGGGAAAGGAGGGCCTGCCGCCGCTGTTCGAGCTCGCTGAGCAGGGTTTCGATCTGCGACAGCTTTCTCAGAAAGCGCTTGCGGCCCGCGGCACAGGGCGCATCTGAAGCACCACCCTCGAAACACGGCAGAAACGCCCTGATCTCACGGGTAGAAAACCCGCAGCCAAGAAGACCCTGTATAAATCTCACGCGTTCGACCGCCTGAGGCGGGAATGCGCGGTAGCCATTCGCCGAGCGTTCAGCGTGTATCAATCCCCTGGCTTCGTAGAGTCTCAGGGAACGCTGGCTCGCACCGGTCAATTGCGACAGCTCGCCGATCCGCATCTTTCACCTCCGTTTTGGGAAGGACTTTAGAAACGTAACCTTAAGGTCAAGGTCAAGCACTGCAAGGGGCGGATCATTCTGGCTGAACCCGCTTGACAATGACCCTAGAGACAGTGGGGCAACCATCACCTCCCCAAAAAGGAGGTTCGCAATGACCAGCAACGGAAATCCAGCCAGCCAGGTCCGGGAAGCCATCGAGCACCTGATCGAAAGCGGCAGCACCTACAATCTCGAGGAACTCGAAAGGCTGTATCACCGGGATCTCAAAATTTTTATCGTCGATGAGGACGGCAATGCCCAGGTGCTCGACAGGGCGCGCAATATGGAGATGTTCCAGCAAAGACGCGACGCCGGGCTCGATCCTCTGAACCGCTGGGCGGAATTCCGCCACATCGAAGCGAAGGACGAGGCAGGATTTGTGATCGTGACGAGAAAGATGGAATTGAGGGGCCGGCCCGAAACCTTCGTCCTTGCCATTCATCTCGTGCGCGAGGACGAACGCTGGCAGGTTGTCCAGGAGACGATTTTCGTGCGACCGCAGGCGACAGGGGGATAGGCGAGAAGACCGGAGGCGGCCTTCTCCTCACCCCAGCGGCCTGATCCGCAGCCTTGTGATGCGGTTCTTGTCGCGCTTCATGACAATGAAACGCTTGCCGAAGAAGGTGAATGCCTGCTTCTCGTCCGGAATGGTCTGGGTCTCGTGGATGACGAGACCCGCGATCGTCGTCGCCTCCTCGTCCGGCAGGTCCCAGTCGAGTGCGCGATTCAGGTCGCGGATCGGCACGGAACCTTCCACGACGATGGAGCCGTCTGCTTCCTGCTTGACGCCCTGCACCTCCACATCGTGTTCGTCGGCAATGTCGCCGACGATTTCCTCGATGATGTCTTCGAGCGTTACCAGGCCCTCCACCTCGCCATACTCATCGACAACGATGGCGATGTGCGCCTTGCGGCGCAGAAAGGCGTTGAGCTGGTCCTGCAGCGTGGTCGTGTCGGGCACGAACCATGGTTTCGAGGCCACTTTGGCGATGTCGATCCTGGTATAGTCGTTCTGCACATCGCCCAGCGCGCGCAGCAGGTCCTTGGCGTGGACCACACCGACAATGTTTTCCGTCGAGCCCTTCCAGATCGGGATGCGGGTATAGGGGCTTTGAAGGATCTCGCGCACCACGACTTCGGGCGCCTCATCCGCATTGACCGAGCGCATGTTGGTGCGGTGGATCATGACGTCCGAGACTTCCAGCTCATGCAGGTCGAGCAGACCACCGACGCGGTCGCGGTCCTGTTTGACCACCGCGCCCTCACGGTGCAGGACCTCGACGGTGCCGCGTAGCTCCTCATGGGCGGAAAGCATCGATTCGCGGCTTTGCAGGTCGACGCCGAAGATTGCCAGAAGAAGCCGGACGATGCCATTGGCGAGCGACGACAGGAAGCCGAACAGAAGCACCACAACACGGGCAAAGGGCGACACGGTGAGAGCGAAAAGCTCCGGCTTTGCCAGCGCCCAGGATTTCGGCAGTATCTCGGCGAAGATGACCAGCAGAACGGTCATGATGACGGTGGCGTAGAGCACGCCGGCATCGCCGAAGAGTTTCAGGAACAGGCTGGTTGTCAGCGCCGAGGCAAGAATGTTGACCAGATTGTTGCCGATCAGCAGCGCACCCACGAGCCTGTCGCGCCGCTGGATCAGCCGGTCGACCAGGCCGGCGCGCGCGTCGCCATTTGCCTCCATCGTGTGGAGCCTTGCCCGCGAGACGGCGGTCATGCCGGTCTCGGTTCCCGAAAAGAGAAAGGAGAGCGCGATCAGGCATAAAATGATGCCACCGGTGATCCACATCTCGGCTGTCATTGCGAAAGAGCTCCCTCAAGAAAGGAAAGAACCTGGCTGGTCGGCACGTCTTTCGCAACGAAAGACTGGCCGACGCCGCGGGTGAGAATGAAGGTGAGCGCGCCGCGCGACACCTTTTTGTCCTGCGCGATATAGGTCAAAAGCTGCTCTGCGCCAGGCAGCCCCCCCGGCACATCGGAAAGCCGGGTCGGCAGGCCGACAGCGGCGAGATGCGCCTCGACGCGCTCGGCATCGTCGGGACTTGCCAGATTGAGCTGCGTGGAGAAGCGGTGCGCCAGAGCCATCCCGATCGCAACGCCCTCGCCATGCACAAGACGCGCGCTGTCATAACCGGTGGCTGCCTCCAGCGCGTGACCGAATGTGTGGCCGAGGTTGAGCAGCGCACGGTCACCCTTTTCCAGCTCGTCGCGGGCCACCACATCGGCCTTGGCCTGACAGGACTGCGCGATCGCCTCAACCCGCTCGGACCCGCCGGCAAACACCGCCTGCCAGTTTTTCTCCAGCCAGGCAAAGAACTCCGGCCGGTCGATGAGGCCGTATTTGGCGACTTCGGCGTAGCCCGCGCGGAACTCGCGCGGCGAGAGCGTATCGAGCACCGCCGTATCGGCAATGACAAGCTGCGGCTGATGGAACACGCCGACGAGGTTCTTGCCATGGGCGGTGTTGATGCCGGTTTTGCCGCCAACGGAGGAGTCCACCTGGGCGAGCAGCGAGGTGGGTGCCTGCACGAAGTGCATGCCGCGCCGCACGATGCCGGAAGCGAAGCCCGCCAGATCGCCCACCACGCCGCCGCCAAGCGGAATGACGATGTCGCCGCGCTCAAGCCGCGCATCGAGAATGCCGGACACCACCTCTTCAAGCGTTGCGAAGCTCTTCGAGCGCTCGCCGGGGGCAACGGTGATGGCGGTCGCCTCGATGCCGGCGTCAGCGAGACTGCCCTGAAGCGTCGCCAGGTGATTTTCCGCGACATTGGCGTCGGTGACGATGGCAGCGCGCACGCCGGGAAGACGGCGCGCGATCTCCGCACCCGCCCGCCGAAGCAGGTCCGGCCCGATCAGGATGTCATAGGAGCGCGCGCCAAGCGAAACATGCACTTTGGCGGACGCGGCATTCACATCGTTCATGATCGGGTGTCCTTCCGGCGTTCGTCCTCCCCTTTCGGGGCCTGGTTCTGCAGATGGTCGTCAAGGGCGGCAATCACCTCGGCGACGATGACCTCCTTGGCCTCGTTGCGCGAGTGAACAACGATGTCGGCCTCGGCATAAAGCGGGTAGCGCTCGTCCATCAGGCGGCGCATGACCCCTTCGGGATCGTCATTGTTCAGGAGCGGCCGGTTGGAGCGGCGGCCGACGCGTTCCATCAGGGTCGGCAGGTCGGCCTTCAGCCAGACCGAGATGCCGCGGCGCGCGACGGCCCGCCGTGTCTGCGCGCTCATGAACGCACCGCCGCCGGTGGAGACGACACGCGGCCCGCTTTTAAGCAGACGCGCGATGACCCGACGCTCCAGCGAGCGGAATTCGCTCTCTCCATAGGCCGCGAACAGGTCCGGCACCGTCATGCGCGAAACGGTCTCGATCTCGTGATCGCTGTCGATGAAGGGCAGCTTCAGTGCATCGGCCACACGCCGGCCAATCACCGTCTTGCCGGCACCCATCAGGCCGACGAACACAAGCGAGCGCCTGCCAAGCCGGTGGGCGAGATTTTCGATATCTGGAACGGATAGGTTTTCGGTGACTGTCATGCTCGCGCCTCTGCCTGCCGGTTTCGACACAAAAGCCATGATCCGTCAAGCGCTTGACAGGCAGGCAACGCAGTTACCCGCTTGCAATCGACAGACCGGCATCCCATAAACGGACTGGGCAGGGGAAGTCAGAATGGGGCATTGAAGGCATGCCGACGCTTTTTCGGCTATTGATGATCATCGCGGTGCTGGCCGGGCTGGTTTATGGTGCGATGGTCGCCCTCGTGACCTTCGTGGAACCGCAGACCGGCGAGATGAGCGTGCGGATCCCGGCAGATAAACTGAACCCGTCACAATGACCTCCCGGATCGGCAGCGGCGCGCGGATCGAGGCCTTTCTGGAGATGATGGCCGCCGAGCGCGGCGCCAGCGACAACACGCTTGCCTCCTATCGCCGCGATCTGGAAGACGCCGCCCAGCACGTGGCGGCAAAGGGACAGGCCCTGCAGGATGCCGGCGCCGACGATCTGCGCGATTTCCTCACCGCCCTCTCGGCTCAGGGTTTTGCGGCGACGACCCAGACCCGCAAGCTCTCGGCGCTCAGGCAGTTTTTCCAGTTTCTCTATGCCGAAGGCCTGCGCGGCGACGACCCGACAGGCGTGCTCGACAGCCCGAAAAAGGGGCGCGGCCTGCCGAAGACGCTGAGCGAGGAAGAGACCGGAAGCCTGCTGGAACGGGCCGAAACGGAAGCTCGCGAAGCCGCTCCGGGCACCCCGGAACACATCGCCGCATTACGGCTCCATGCGCTGCTCGAAGTGCTTTATGCCTCGGGGTTGCGCGTTTCGGAGCTGGTGAGCCTGCCGGTCACGGTTGCGCTGCGGGATGAGCGTTTCTTTGCTGTGCGCGGCAAGGGCGGCAAGGAGCGCATCGTGCCGCTTTCGGGCAAGGCGCGCGCGGCCATGCAGGCCTGGCTCGCGGTGCGGAAGGCGAGCCCCTCGCGGGCAGAGAGCGGCTGGCTCTTTCCCGCCGGTTCTGAGAGTGGTCATCTGCCACGCCAGGTCTTTGCACGGGAATTGAAGGCGGTCGCGGCGCGGGCGGGCATCGACACGGCAAAAATCTCGCCGCATGTGCTGCGCCACGCCTTTGCAAGCCATCTTCTGCAGAACGGTGCGGACCTGCGCGCCGTGCAGGAACTGCTCGGCCATTCGGACATATCCACGACGCAAATCTATACGCATGTGCTTGAAAAACGCCTTGCCGAGCTGGTTCAAAAGCACCATCCGCTTGCCGATTAGCTTCATGAACGTTATGTGGAGCGTCACATTATCGGCGGCAGGCCGTGTTCAACCCAGAGATGCCTCTATCGCAGTGTCTCGTGTTCGATTTGGCGAGTGAATGTACAACTATCTCGATTTTGAAAAGCCCGTTGCCGATCTCGAAGGCCAGATCCTTGAACTGAAAAAGCTCGCCGAAAGCGGCGAAGCGGTGGACGTCGCCGATGAGATCGCACGCCTTGAGAAGCGCTCCAAGGATGCACTGGTAGAAATCTACCGGTCTCTGACGCCCTGGCAGAAGGCACAGGTGGCCCGCCATCCCGACCGCCCGCACTGCCTCGACTATGTGCGCGGGCTCTTCACCGACTTCACGCCACTGGCCGGCGACCGGGCTTTTGGCGAAGACAATGCGGTGATCGCCGGCTTTGCACGCTTCAATGGCGAATCCGTTGCGGTGATCGGCCAGGAAAAGGGCAATGACACGCAGAGCCGACTGAAGCACAACTTCGGCATGGCCCGGCCCGAAGGCTACCGCAAGGCGGTGCGTGTGATGGACCTGGCGGACCGTTTCGGCATCCCGCTGATCAGCATCGTCGACACGACCGGCGCCTATCCCGGCATTGGCGCGGAAGAACGCGGGCAGGCGGAGGCCATCGCCCAGTCAACGTCCAAATGCCTTGGCCTGAAGGTTCCGAACATCGCCGTCGTCATCGGCGAAGGCGGGTCGGGCGGCGCAATTGCGATTGCCACCGCCAACCAGGTCTACATGCTGGAACACGCCATCTATTCGGTGATCTCACCCGAGGGTGCCGCCTCCATCCTGTGGCGGGACTCCGCACGCGCCAAGGATGCGGCCACCAACATGAAGATCACCGCGCAGGACCTGATGACCCTCAAGGTGATCGACGGCATTGTCCCCGAGCCGATCGGCGGCGCGCACCGCGCACCGGAAAAGGTGATCGCGGCGGCCGGCGACCAGATCGAGAAGGGATTTGCCGAGATGGCCGACGGCAAAATGGATTACCGCGAGCATCGCCGCGAGAAATTCCTCGCCATCGGCCGGACATTATAGGCCTCGATCAGGCGGCGGAAGCACGCTGCGGCCTGCGGACAACGCGGACGGTACCGCTGTTTCCACCGCCGCAGAAGAAGCGGTCTCCGCCATCGGATTCGAGGCCGGAAATACCTGCCCCGGACGGCATGTCCAGTTGCGTCAAAACCGCCCCGGTCTCCGGATCGATGCGCCGCAGGTCGCTTTCGTCGCCATCCCACGTTCCGTGCCATAGCTCTCCGTCCACCCAGGTCACGCCGGTGACGAAGCGATTGGACTCGATCGTGCGCAGAATGGCACCGGTTTCCGGATCCAGCTTGTGGATCTTCCGCTCACGATACTGCCCGACCCAAAGCGCGCCGTCGGCCCAGGCCAGGCCGGAGCTGCCGCCATTGGGGGGTGCGGGAATGGTGGCAAGCACCGAACCCGTTTCCGGGTCGATCTTCAGTATGCGGTCCTCGGCAATCTGGAACATGTGCGCGCCGTCAAAGGCCGTGCCCGCCATTGCTGTCATCTCGATCGAGCGAACGATCTGGCCTGTGCCGGGATCGACGGCGTTCAACCTGTCTCCCGAAGCAAACCACACATTCTTTCCGTCGTGGGAGACGCCATGAACGGCCTCCACGTCTGGAAAAGGCCCATATTCTTGGATGATGTCTGCATTTGATCTGGTCATGATCCGTTTCCTTTCTGATTGATCATGGCCCGAACCTAGCCGCCGGTAATTTTGGCCGGGAGTAACAAGTTTGTCGGGAATCCGGGCAGCGTCGGCACGACCCAGCGACAGGCCCGCCCGCGCCCGAAAGACCGCACCTTGCCCTCCTCCCGCAACCGCTCAAGTGCACGCTGGACAGTGCGGGAGCTGACGCCCAGAGCCAGTGCAAGCGCCGCGCTGGACCACGCCTCGCCATCGCCGAGCAGGGCAAGGACATCGCCATGGCTGTCTTCGACAGGCTGCGCCAGAAGGGCCACGTCGCGTCCGCTGGCGATGGTCAGCACGAAACCGTCTTTCGTGGCACGCAGCTTTGCATGCGGGCGCAGCAACGCGCGCAGTCTGCCGATCTCCACCCGCAGCCGCGCACGGTGGGACTCATCCGCAACCTTGCCTCCAAAGGCCCGCGCCACGAGGTTTTCGCGTGAAACGTCTCGCGGCCAGGCTTCCGCCAGCGTTCGCGCAAGGGCAAAAAGAACCGGGCGTGTTCCAAGCCGGATCGTCTCGCCGGCACTGCGCACCACGTACCGGCAGGCATCCACAACGACTGTATCCGACGCAAAAAGCGCCTCCACCTGAGCGAGCTGGAGCAGCTCTTCACGCCCTTTCGCGATCAACCTGGCAGCCGGCGCCGCCAGCGCCCGCCTGGCAGCATCGACCTCGCTCACCAGCGCTGGGATGCCCGCCTGCACTGCAGCCGCGGCGGCGCGTTCCAGCGCGGCTCTCGCCTTGCCTGCCTCGACGCGGCGCATGGCAATGCCGGCGACCACCATCTCGTATCCGGCCTGCGCCTGCAGAGGCAGAAGCCCCGGATCGAGCGCACCAAGCTCCCGCTCGGCCTCATCCAGACGGCCGATCAGGAGGAGATGCCGGGCTGAGAGATAGCGGGCATAGGCGGCGTTGACGGTATCGCCGTGGCGCGACAGCATTCTGCGTGCGCGCTCAAGCGCCTTCTCCGGCCAGCCGAGATCGCGCGAGACAAGGGCAATCTCGGCTTCCGCCACGACACAGCGCGCGCGGGCCCTGTGTTCGCGCGGGCTGAAGGCGCGGCCGGCACGGCGCAGGAGCGCCTTGGCAATATCCAGATCTCCAAGCTGCGCCATGGCGATGCCGCGCAATGCCAACGCCGGCGCATCGCTGCGCAGGGCGATGCGATTGAGCGCGCCCAGAGGGTCACCCGCCGCCAGGGCACGGCCCGCTGCCGTGATCAGAGCGTCCATCTAAATCGCGCCACGATTGTCACTCTCACCCCTGAAAACCGGCCTCTACTCTACCGGACAGCCGCCAACCGACAAGACGCGGATGAAGGGCGGCGGAGAAAAGGAGAAAACCATGACCACACACGCGATCGGAACACGCGAGGAATGGCGCGAAGCGCGCCTGGCGCTTCTGCAGGAAGAAAAAGAGCTTACCAGACGCAGCGATGCGCTGGCGCAGAAGCGCCAGCAACTTCCCCGGGTGCGCATCGACAAGGCGTATCGCTTCGATACCGAGGCGGGCGAAGCCACGCTGGCGGACCTTTTTCAGGGACGCTCGCAGCTTCTTGTCTATCATTTCATGTTCGGCCCGGACTACGAGGCGGGATGCCCCTCCTGCTCGGCCATTGCAGACGGATTTGACGGCTCGGTGGTGCATCTGGCCAATCACGACGTGACCCTGATGGCCATATCCCGCGCGCCGCTTTCAAAGCTGATGGCTTTCAGAAAGCGGATGGGCTGGTCCTTCCCGTGGGCATCTTCCGGCCGGAGCGATTTCAACCAGGATTTCGGTGTGAGCTTCACGAAAGAGCAGCAAAGCGAGGGCATCGAATACAACTTCCGGCGCGAACCGCCGATGAAGAACACACTCGCCGGCAAGACGATGCGAACCTGGGAGGGTGACAGCCCCGTTGTCCAGACCGCCGCGATGACGGGAACCGACGTGCCCACCTTTACACGCGAAAGGCCGGGTGCCAGCACCTTCGTTCTGGAGGACGGCGTGGTTTACCACACCTACTCCACCTATGCTCGCGGACTGGACGGGTTGTGGGGCATGTATCAGTGGCTCGACCGCGCACCCATGGGGCGCAATGAAACGGGCATGTGGTGGCGCCACCATAACAAATACTAGAACGCTGCCCGTGGCTCTGGCCCTTGCGGCAACGCTGGGGCTGGCCGCACTCTGCTGGGGCTTCATGGCACAGACGATGGGCGACATGCAGATGGGACCGGCTGCCTCGCCCGGCCCGTTTCCTGCCTTCATCGCCATGTGGATCGCAATGATGGCCGCGATGATGCTGCCCGGCATCGCACCGACCGTCGTGAAGACAGCCAGAGACGGCGCTTCCGGTCCAGCCGTTCTGGGCTTCGTTGCGGCCTACCTCATCGTCTGGGCCGCGATCGGCCTGCCGGTCTATCTGCTCTACCAGCCGCACGGCACCACCATGGCGGGCATCGTCACGATGGCTGCGGGCCTCTACGAGTTCACACCCATCAAGAAGGAAGCGCGCCGTCGGTGCTGCCGCGGTCCCCTCTCGTCGGGTCTTGAGTGCGGGTTCTTCTGTGTCGTCATGACGATCGGGCTGATGGCAACGCAGATCGCCATCGTCATCATGAGCCTCGGCTGGATGGCGGTGGTGACACTCATCATCTGCGCGCAGAAACTGATGCCGCCACGCGCCCTGATCGACACGGTCCTGGCTCTGGCGCTGATCGGGCTGGGGCTCGCCATCCTCGCCGTTCCGGAACACGTGCCCGGCCTCATGCCGGCCATGTGACACCAGCCGGCCAGGTCAAAGCACCTTGCGCAGAAATGCGCGGGTGCGCGGGTCCTTCGGATCGGTGAACATCGCGTCGGGCGCCCCCTGCTCGACGATCTTCCCGCCATCCATGAACAGGATGCGGTCGGCTATGTCGCGGGCGAACTGCATCTCGTGCGTGACGATCAGCATCGTCTGGCGCGCATCGGCGACGCGCTTGAGCAATTGCAGCACCTCATCCACCCATTCGGGATCGAGCGCCGAGGTGGGCTCGTCGATCAGCATGATCTCGGCCTCCGCCGCCATGGCGCGGCCGATACCGACACGCTGCTGCTGACCGCCGGAAAGTGCCGCCGGGTAGCTCTGCGCCTTGTCGGCGAGACCGATCGTTGCAAGAATCTCCTCGGCGCGGGCGTGCGCCCTGGCCTTCTCCCAGCCCCGGACGGTGATCAAACCCTCGGCGATGTTGTCGCGCGCAGTCATGTTGGCAAAGAGCGCATAGTTCTGGAACACGAAGGATGTCTGTCGTCTGAGCGCGAGTTCTTCTGCGGCCCTGACCCGGCGTGCATCCACCGTTACCGGGCCAATGGTGATCATCCCCTCATCGGGCTTTTCGAGAAAGTTGAGCGAGCGCAGCAAAGTCGACTTGCCGGTACCGGAGGGTCCGATGATCGCCACCCGCTCGCCCGAGCGGATGTCCAGATCGATGCCGTCGAGCACGGTGTTGGCGCCGAAACGCTTGGTGAGTCCCTTGACCGAGATCATCGCGCCACCGCCTTCCCGAGCCGCGCTTCGAGCTGGCGCTGGACGACCGTCAGCGCCTCGACGATGACCCAGTAGACAATGGCGACGAGAATGAAGGCCTCGAAATAGAGAAAGCTGCCGGCCGCTTCCTTCTGTGCCGCGCCCATCAGTTCGGTCACACCCAGCGTGAAGGCAAGCGAGGTGCTCTTGATGATGTCGACGAAGTAGTTGACGAGCGTCGGAGCAGCTATGCGGGCGGCCTGCGGCAGGATGATGCGACGCATCATCTGCGCTGTCGTCATGCCGACGGAGCGCGCCGCTTCCCATTGTGAACGGTCAACCCCGAGGATCGCGGCGCGAATGCTTTCGGCCATGTAGGCCGCGAAATGCAGGGTGATCCCCATGATGGCCGCGGTGACGCCATTGATGGCTGTCAGGAACGAGAAGACCTGCGGCAGTCCGTAATAGAACAGGAAGAGCTGCACCAGAAGCGGTGTGCCGCGAAAGAAGCTGATGAAAATCTGAGTGAAGCCGTCGAGCAGGGGCACGCGCATGACGCGCACAATGGCCATCAGCGAGGCGAGCAGCAGCGCAAAAACCATGGCCACCGACGCCATGGCCAGCGTCAGCGGCACATATTTGAGAAGCACGGGGACGAGCCCCAGCATGTAGTCGAGATCAAGCGGTCTCATCGTCCCCGGCTCTCATTGGTGTTGCGTGTTTACTGGGTAATGTCGGTGCCGAACCATTTCTGCGAAATTTCGGTCAGCGTGCCGTTTTCCTTCAGCGTGGTGATGGCCGCGTCCACGCGGTCGCGCAGCGCCTTGCCTTCATCGTCGTTGCGGAACGGGAGCGCGTTGCGGATCTCGGAGAAGGGCTGGCCGGCAAGCGCCAGCGGCAGCGGCGTTTCCTTGATCACCTGGCTGGCGCTGACGCGGTCCATGACGAAAGCGTCGACGCGGCCGAGCGCCGTGTCCTGCTCGAGATTGCTCTCATAGGTCTTGATGTCGATCTCGTCGGCATAGGGCAGTTCGCGCAGAAGCTGCTCGAAATTGGAGCCGAGATTAACCGCGACCGAGCGGCCCTTGAGGCTTTCGGGTCCGGTGATCTCACCCTCATTGCCCTTCTTCACCACCACCTGCGCACCGTCGATCACATAGGGCTGCGAGAAGGCGAATTTCGCCTCGCGCTCGGGCGTGATGGTGATCTGATTGGCGATGGTGTCGATGCGGTTCGATTCGAGCGCGCCGACAAGGCCAGAAAAGCTCATGGTGACATATTCCACCTCGTCACCCGTCTCCTTGACCACGGCATCGATGAAATCCACCTCGAAACCCTGAAGCTTGTCCTGCTTGACGAAGGTGAACGGGAAATAGCCTCCCGACATGCCGACACGAATGGTCTCTGCCTGGGATGCCGAAACGGTGGCGGCGAAAATTGCAGCTGCTAGTGCCAGTTTGCGCATTGAAATCTCCAGCGGCGCCCTGCGCCTGCGTGTTGCTCGGTGCGGCACAAATAGTCAGTGTAGAAAAATTTTCTATAGGTCTGCCGGTTTCCTTATTTAAAAAGCAAAATTCTTATACTTATGGCGCAGAGAAGCGTATCGGATGCCAAAAATAGGGATTGTTTGAGTATGATTTAACCGCTTTGTCATAGGCACGAAGGCGATCTACCGGGCAGAAAGCCAACTCGCGAACACGTTTCAGCCTCTTGCGCGCACAACATTCCTCGCCTCGATCGCCGTGCGTCCATCCGGACGCACAAGGGACGATCCAGGCTATAAATGGAGCATCGGAATAATCCGAAAACCGGTTTCCACTTTTCGGTCCGATACTCTATAAGCCGCGAAAAGGCCACAAAGCCCGACAAAATGCCACGAAAAGGTCACGGCATGGCTGCAATGCCTAACGAGCCGGGTAATCTTTTCGAAAGCATAAGGGTTCATTTTCTATAAGCGGAGTGCCATTTTAGATTCTCCGCACGGGGGCCAAATAGGCGGGACACGACAACCATCCATGACACGCCTGATCAAATATGCCTTCTTGCTGTCGACAGCGTTTGCGCTGGCTGCATGCAACGAAACACTTGAAGACATCGCGCCGAAGGCCGAGCGTCAGTTGCCGGCGCGCGTCGTGCAGACGATGAAGGCCAAGGGGATGAGCAAGACCTCTCCCGTGATGATGCGCATCTTCAAGGAAGAGGGAAAGCTGGAAGTCTGGAAGGCCAAGACCAATGGCCGGTACGACATCATAGCCAGCTATGACATTTGCAAATGGTCGGGCCAGCTCGGGCCGAAATTCACCGAGGGCGACCGCCAGGCGCCGGAAGGTTTCTACACGGTCCGCCCCGGCCAGATGAACCCGAAGTCGAGCTATTACCTCGCCTTTAACATCGGTTTTCCGAACGCTTACGATCAGGCCAATGGCCGCACCGGCAAGCACCTCATGGTGCATGGCGCCTGCTCGTCCGCCGGCTGCTACTCGATGACCGACGAACAGATCTCGGAAATCTATGCTTTCGCCCGCGACTCCTTCAAGGGCGGGCAGCGTGAATTCCAGGTTCAGGCCTTTCCGTTCCGCATGACGGCCGAAAACATGGCCCGCTACCGGAGCGACCCGAATTACGATTTCTGGAAAATGCTCAAGGAAGGTTACGACCACTTCGAGCTGACCAAGATCCCGCCGAAGGTGGATGTGTGCGGCAAGCGCTATGTGTTCAACCGTGAGGCCGCGGACGGAGAGCGTCTTTCGCCGACCGCCGCATGCCCGCCGATGAGCCAGCCCGAATCGCTGCTTACGGCCTACCGGCAATACCAGGCGCAATACGACATCGCTTTCAGCAAAGCCCTCAAGGCACAGTCGACCGCTACACGCTCCGAGACCATCGCCGGGCATGAGGAAGCGCGCCTGGTGGCGGACTGGAGCAAACGCCGCGCGCGGGGCGAAAAGGTCTCGCGCCTGCCGCCCAACATTCCCTCACCGACCGCGGTCGCCGAGGCGCCTCAGCCGGCATCGACACCTGCCGTTGCAGCCACGGCTTCGGCCTACACGGCAGAGCCTGCCTCACGCCTTCAGAATGCGCTGGAAGCCGTTGCAGGCCAGCCTGAACAGCAGCAACCGGCGGAAAGCACCGCCGCAGCCGTGGCACCGGTGCCGGCAGAGGGCGCGGTTCCGAGCCCGACACCGCGACCGGATACGAGCGCAGAACGCACAGCCTCCGTCCCGGCTCCGGCAACGGGTGGCCAGGCCCCTTCGCTGCGGCGCCGCATTCAGAACATCTTCAGCCGCTGACCGTGACGGTTGCACCGCAGACATACGACCTCAAGGGGCTCAACTGCCCCTTGCCGGTGCTGAAAGCGCGCAAGCGCCTTGCCGGCATGCCGCGCGGCGGCCGGCTTTGGCTTGAAACCACCGACCCGCTGGCGGTGATCGACATTCCCGCCTTCTGCAACGAGAACGGACATCTGCTCGTGGAGACGGAAGCGACAAGGGACGGGCATCGCTTTCTCGTGGAACGCGGTTAGAGCATCGGACCGAAAAGTCGAATCCGGTTTTCGGATTATTCCGATGCTCCATTTACAGTTTAGATCGTCCTTTGTGCGTCCGCATGGGCGCAAGGCGATCCAAGCCGGCGGTCAGCAGTCGCGTTAAATGACCTGAACTTTAAACGGCGCAGAAATCAGAGACATATCCGTCCCACATTCTTCCCAAACACTGGGTCAGCGCCCAATTGCGTCGACGCGGCGCGCGGTTCAACGGCGAAAGCCCGCTATGGCGAGCGGATTGTCCTCAAGCGCAGCCCTGTCGGGCGTGTCGACCGCCGCATCGCCCATGAACGCCGAGAACAGCCCCTTCACATAGGCTTCGTCGAGCCCCGTACCGATGATGACGAGACGCACGCCGCGCGTATCGTCAGGCCATTTCGCCAGAAGGCGCGGTTCGTGCAGAACCTGTCGAACCCCCTGCACGACAAGCGGACGATCCGGCTGCCCGTGCAGTTCGACAATGCCTTTCAGCCGCAGGATCTGCGGTCCGCACTGGCTGCGCAGAAGGTCTAGAAAATTATCGAGCGCCGGGCCTGAAATGGGCCGGTCGTGCGTCAGCAGGATCGTGTCGTAGGCTGCACTGTGCCCACGGTCATGGTGATGGTCGTGCCCATGATCGTGCCCATGGTCGTGATCGTGATGATGATATGGCTGAGCATCACGCAACGCCCCGGCGGCGCGTGCGCCGATGTCGAGCGCACTGCAGTCAATGATGGCAGCAGCCTCCATCCCCTCGGCCACGAGCGGCTGGAGACCCGGTGCAAGCTTTGCGAGGTACGATTCCAGACCGGAGAGCGCGTCCGCCACAACCGCATCGGTCTTGGTGAGGAGAAGCCGGTCGGCCACCGCCACCTGATGCCGCGCCTCTTCGTGCGCTTCGAGCGTCTCACGCCCGTGCATCGCGTCAACCAGCGTGACAACGCCGTCCAGCCGGTAACGCGCAGCCAGGGCCGGATGCGCGGCGAGAGCCTGCAGAACCGGCACCGGATCGGCAAGGCCGGTGGTTTCGATGACAACGCGTTTGAGACTGTCTGCACGGCCATCCGCGAGGCGCTCATCCAGCCCCAGAAGCGTGTCGACCAGCGCGCCGCGAACCGTGCAGCACAGACAGCCATCCGACAGTTCGATGATGCCGTCGGACGCCTCTTCCACCAACAGATGGTCGATGCCCACGGCACCGAACTCGTTGACGATCACGGCGGTGTCCGAAAGTGCCGGATCGCGCAGCAGCCGATTGATCAGGGTTGTTTTGCCGGCGCCGAGAAAGCCCGTGACGAGGGTCAACGCGATGGTGCGGGACATGGTGATCAGCCACCCTGCGCGGTGTCGGCGGTGGCGCTTTTCAGCGGATATTCCGGCCGCGGCGTGGGGATCGGCACATCGGCATAGCGCGGCACCGACGGTGCAGGGCCGGTGGCGCCGCCCAGAGCGATCGTTACGGCGCGCGGCTCGTGGTCCATCGCCGACAGGTAAGGCGAGCGCTGAACCAGGAGACCGTCGTCGTCACCGCGCTCGAACCGGGCCTTGACCGCCGCTTCGGAACAGACCTCGGGGCGCAGGTCGACCGCCACATTGCGGCCTTCGCCATAAGGCGCGAACGCGGTGATGGAGGGCGAGACCGAGCCCTGAATCTTGAAGCCCTCGGCAAGCAGGCGTGCGGCTTCCTCACCGCGCTCCACCTGCGATGGAGCACCCAGCACGATCGTCGCAAGCGTGCGGCCGTTGCGCGTGGCCGTGGCAGCGAGATTGAAGCCGGACGAGCACACATACCCCGTCTTCATGCCGTCCGCGCCGGGAAAACGGCCGATCAGCCAGTTGTAATTCGGCAAAACCCTGTCGCCGGTGCGGATGGCCTCCATCGAGAAATAATGCGCGTGCTGCGGGAACTCGGTGCGGATGGCCCGCACGAGAAGCGCCAGATCACGGGCGGTGGTGTATTGCTCGGTTGAGAAAAGACCGTGCGGGTTTACGTAGTGCGTGCCGGACATGCCGAGCTTGCGGGCAGCCGCATTCATGCGCTTTGCAAACGCATCGACCGAACCGCCGACATTCTCGGCAATCGCCGTAGAGACATCATTGGCGGACTTGACCATGATCAGCTTGATGGCGTTGTCGAGCGTCAGCACCGAGCCTGCCGGATAGC
This sequence comes from Nitratireductor rhodophyticola, assembly GCF_019891355.1. NCBI lineage: Bacteria > Pseudomonadati > Pseudomonadota > Alphaproteobacteria > Hyphomicrobiales > Phyllobacteriaceae > Nitratireductor > Nitratireductor rhodophyticola. The sequence continues at coordinate 304,031 of NZ_JAHSSF010000003.1, forward strand.
CCATCTTGCTTGGCGGCTCCCGCGTCGCACGTTTGGAGATCGTCACCGGAGAGTTGAACTGCAGCTCGCCATCCCTGACCGCCTCGAACGCCACATAGGCCGTCATCAGCTTTGTGAGCGATGCCGGATACCAGCGCTGGAATGCGTCTTCATGGGACAGAACCCTGCCGCTGTTGACGTCGAGAACGATTGTCGGCCCTGCCGACGCCGGCATGACTGCCGCGACCATCCCCATCACTGCCCCGGCCACCATCGGCGCGGCAAACCTTGCGAAACACATGCGCATTATCCGAATTTCATGTCCGCCTGAAATATCAGGCTCCGTTGTTGACCCGTATACCGGTTATTGTCACCTGTGCCTGCGACAGATGGTCAACGACCGGCCTCAAGCCCCGTTCGCTCCATATCGGCGCGTCCGGGTTCATTTAACGCGAACCGGGCACTTATAGCAAAAAACCACAAAGCCGGCGCCTGCTTCGCGCTCCAGAATACCGATGCGGGGCGAACAAAAGCCCAAGCTGGTCCAACCGGATCAGCTTGCAATCACGCGTGATCACATCTTACCTATTGCTGACTTCAGGAAGATGACCACGGGATGCATGCGGCCCTCCGGTACCTGCGCGAAACCCGCCTCGTCATGAAGGGCAAATGCCGGCAAAAATTTGAAGGGAACAGCAAAACATGCCGATTTTGAATCGTTCTGCGGAATTGCAGGCCGAAATCGCCGAATGGCGCCGTGACATCCACCGTCATCCCGAGCTTCTCTTCGATGTGCACCGCACCGCCGGCTTCGTGACGGAGAAACTCACGGAATTCGGCTGCGGAGAGGTTGTGACCGGGCTCGGCAAGACCGGTGTGGTGGGCATCATCGAAGGCAATCTCGGCGACGGGCCGACCATTGGCCTGCGCGCCGACATGGACGCTCTGCCGATGACGGAGATGACGGGCAGGCCCTGGGCCTCCACCATCCCCGGCAGGATGCATGCCTGCGGCCATGACGGGCACACGGCCATGCTGCTCGGCGCAGCGAAATATCTCTGCGAAACGCGCAATTTCAGGGGCCGTGTCGCGGTGATCTTCCAGCCTGCCGAAGAAGGCGGCGGCGGTGGCAACGAGATGGTCAAGGATGGGATGATGGAGCGCTTCGCCATCGAGCGTGTGTTCGGCATGCACAATCTGCCGGGCCTGCCCGTCGGCCAGTTCGCCATCCGCCCCGGCCCGATCATGGCGGCCACGGCGGAGTTCGTGATCACGGTGAAAGGGCGCGGCGGCCACGCCGCCATGCCGCATACGGTGGTCGACCCGATTCTCGCTGCAAGCCAGATCGTGACGGCGCTGCAGAGCATCGCTTCGCGCAATGTGCATCCGCTCGATTCGGTGGTGGTTTCGGTCACAAAGTTCCACGCCGGCGACGCCTTCAACGTCATTCCCGATTCCGTGGAGCTCGCCGGCACCGTGCGCACCCTGAAGAAGGACGTGAACGCCGATGCCGAAAGCCGCATGCGCGCGATCTGCGCGGGCGTGGCTGCCGCCCATGGCGCCACGGTGGAGGTGGACTACGATTCCAACTATCCGGTGACGTTCAACCATGCCGACGAGACCGCCTTTGCGAGTGCGATAGCAAGCGAGATTGCCGGCGCGGCCAATGTGGACACCGACATCACGCCAACGATGGGCGGCGAGGATTTCTCTTACATGCTGGAAGCCCGCCCGGGCGCTTTCATCTTCATCGGCAATGGCGACAGCGCCGCGCTGCACAACACGGCCTACGATTTCAACGACGACGCCATCCCGCACGGGGTGAGCTACTGGGTGCGCCTGGCCGAGACCGCCCTGGCGGCATGACGCAGGGGACGGCGCCCTGCACGCCGTCCCATTTGATCTTGGCGAACCGGCTTCATCGCGTTATGAGAGGGCTCAGCGGTCCCGTAGCTCAGCAGGATAGAGCATCAGATTCCTAATCTGAGGGTCACAGGTTCGAATCCTGTCGGGATCGCCATTTTTGCTGGGTCCAGCCCGATGACATCGCCCTGCCGGCCTGCGATACGCACTTTTCTCCAAACGCGCCACGATCCAATCCAGATACACTGATAACGAAGGTGCGTTCAGGACTTTCTCAAGGCAGCGTGGAGACATGACGTGACAGCGAAACCTTTCCCCGGCGTGAACCGGAAAATTGCCCGCACCGCCCTGTTCGGCGCCTGTTTTGCATTTGCTCAGGCTGTGCCACCGGCCCTTGCCGACATCGTCGACAGCGGGAGAATCGAAAGAATCACGCTCTCATCCGGCGGGCTGGCCGAGGTCAGGCGCTCTGCCCGCATCGACGGGGACGGCACGCTGCGCATCGACATTCCGCTCGACCAGGTGGATGATTTTCTGAAAAGCCTCGTGGTGAGCGATCCCGCAGGCACGATCGATGCCGTCACGCTCGACGGGCTCTCGCCGGTCGAGGAGACGTTCCGGCGGCTGCCCTTCAGCCCCGGTGAAATGGGCTCCGTGCCGGCGCTGGCCGCTGCGCTTCAGGGCATCTCCGTGCGCGCCACCTCGGGCGGACGCACCGTCGAGGGCATGATCCTCGGTGTCGACACGCAAGAAACGGGCAGCGAAACGGCTCCCCGCATCGAGCGGGTTCTCTCGGTGATGACGGCGGACGGAACGGTTGAAGTTCTCAAGCTTGGGACAGACACCCAGCTCGATATCCGCGACGAGGCGATGCGGGAGCGGCTGCGGGAGGCCGCGAAGGTGAGCGGACGCGGGCGCACCGACGCCATCCGCTCCGTGGCGGTCACGCTATCGGGAACGGGCGCGCGCGACATCGCCCTCTCCTATGTGGTGCCGGCGCCCGTGTGGAAGACCGCCTACCGGCTGGTTTCGGCCGGAGAGGAGACCGCCCGCCTGCAGGCCTGGGCGGTGATTGAAAACGCGACCGGCGAGGACTGGGAAGGCATCGGGTTGACGCTTTCCTCCGGCGCGCCGGTGACCCTCGCCCAGAAGCTGCATCAGCGCTACTGGAGCGAACGCCCGGACATTCCCGTTGCCGTGGGCAACGCCGCGCCGCCGCGGCCGGACGATGCGGCGGGCATCGAGATGGCCGAAATGAACGCCGCCCCCCGGCGCATGCGCGCCCTGGGCGGGGCGGCCGCACCCGCCCCGATGGCGGATATGGCCATGATGGAGCCTTCGGCACCGACCAATGGCAGCCAGGCGCGCGAGGGCGAGACGAGCGCCACCTACCAGTTGCCGAATGCCGTCGACCTCGCAGCGGGGCAGAGCCTTTCCGTGCCGTTCGTGGACGCCAAGGTCCGGGCGGAGCGGGTCTCGGTCTTCCAGCCTGAAAACGGCGGAATCCACCCTGTCGCAGCCGTGTTTCTGAGAAACGACACCGAGGCAAGCCTGCCGCCCGGCATCGTCACGGTCTATGACGGGGCGAGCGGCTATGTGGGCGATGCGCAGCTCCTGGGCATTCCCGCCGGCGAAAGCCGGATGGCAAGCTTCGCAAGCGACCGCAAGGTCGAGATCACGACCGAAACGAAACCGCACGAGATCGTCGGCGAGGCGGCCATCACCGATGGCATTCTGCGCACAACGACGGTTTCGCGGATCACCACGGCCTATACGATCAAGGGCGCTGCGGACGCGAAACGCACCGTTCTGATCGAGCACCCGCGGCGTGACGGATGGCAGATGACCTCCGACGCGCTCGACAGCGCCACACCGACGCATTACCGCCTGCGCGCCACTGTGGAAGCCGGCGGGAAATCCACCGTCAGGACCGTGATGGAGCGCAGCCGCACGGAGAACTTCGCCCTCATCGATGCCAGCGCCGACGCGCTTTATGTCTGGGCCGGTTCGGCAGCCGATGGCGAAACCACGAAGAAGCTGAAGGCGCTCGCCGCGCTCAAACGCGAGGCAGCGACTGCCGAACGCACGCTCACCAATGTGCAGCAGGCGCTGGAACGAACCGCCGGAGACCAGGCCCGCATCCGCGACAATCTGGGCTCGGTTCCCCGCGAAAGCGCATTGGCAGAACGCTATATGCGCATGCTTGAAGAACAGGAAAACCGGATCGCCTCGCTCGGCGAGGAGAGAGCCCGGGCAGAAAGCGAGATGGAACGCCTGAGCGGCGAGGTGCGGGCGTTTATCGACGGGCTCTGATCATTCTCAGGCATCATCCATGGAGCCGGCTCCAAACGCTGCGCCGGCTCCGACTGGCGCCAGCGCACCGGCTGCACCGTCGCGGTCGGCAAGTCGCGCCAGAAGAAAGCGACGAAGCCCGAAAAGCCCCATGACCGGGAGAGCGACCGTCGTGAGCGGACCGCCGCCGGCAAGGAAGAAAGACCAGAGGATCGTGATCGCAGACGCAAGGAGAAGCGTCAGCGAATAGGGGCGGTGAACGCCCGGCGCCCCGTCGACGCCGATAAAGCCCCGGCGCGTGAAGATCAGCACGCATCCGGTCACGAAGATAGTGATCAGAACGCCCTTATAGGCGACCTCGACAATGGCGTCCCCCCAGGCGGGCATGCCAAAACGGTAGAGACCGACGATCAGCGGCGTGACCACGAGAAGGTGGATGTTGATGCCGAGAAGCACCGGGTGGAACCGCCAGCGGCAGACACGGAAGCCCACAAGCATGCATGCGGCAAGCGCTGCCCCGATCCAGCCCGTCAGTTCCTGATCTGCTCCACTGCGCCACAGCGCGACAAAAACCAGCGACGGCAGGCTTTCGACAATATCCGTCAGCCATTCGCGCTGCATCGACGTCCCGAACATGCCTCTTTACCCTCTCCTATTTGCGATCCACCGCACCGACGTCCAGCAGCGGTGCGGCATCGAGCGCGCCCGCATTGAGCATTGCACCGACACGCTCAAGGGCTGCAACGATCATGCCCTGTTCCCAGTCCGGCAGGGCCTGAAACTGCTCTGAAAAGGTCTTCTGCAATGGATCGGGTGCAGCGCTCAACAGCGCGCGCCCCTCTTCCGTCGGTGCCACCCAGACCACACGCTTGTCGCGCTCACTGCGCGTGCGGGTGACGAGGCCACGCGCCTCCAGCTTGTCGACCAGAGAGGTGGCGGTCGCCTGCCCGACACCGGCCTTGCCGGAGATGTCCTTCGGGGTGGCCCGGCCTGCCGCAGCGACAATTTCAAGCACGATGAGCTGCGGTGTCGTCAGCCCTGTCGCCCGGGCAAGTGTGCGCGCGTTGAGCTCTGTTGCACGCAGGATTCGCCGCAGCGCGATCAGGCTTGTTTCAGTACGATCTTCCATGCCGCCATTCCCCAAGACTCGGAGGCCGAAGGGGCGATTCTCGGTCGCCGCTCTCCACTCGCACACAAATAGCAGAGAAAAGATATTTTGATTAGCGAATAAAATCTTCCTCGGAAACCATTGCATTTCATGGGCTTGCGCAGCTTGTGGAACCATTTTCAATTCCAGCGGTTGAAATATCCTTCGATAGTCATAATATTCGGCGCGCTATGAGGAGACCAATGGCCACCACTGATATCAAGCTTGTACGCAAGCGATCGTCCGAAATTGTCTATCGCCCCCCGCGCAAGGAAGACGGCGCGGACGTATGGCGGCTCATCCAGTCCTGCGAGCCGCTCGACGAAAATTCCCTTTATTGCAATCTCTTGCAGTGCGACCATTTCGGCGACACATGCATTGCCGCCGAAAGAAGCTGCGACGGCGCGCTGGTCGGCTGGATTTCAGCCTATCTTCTGCCGGACGAGGACAACACATTGTTCGTCTGGCAGGTCGCCGTGGACCAGAGCGTCCAGGGCATGGGCGTCGGCAAGAAACTGCTCGCCGCACTGCTCGACCGGGAAGCCTGCGAGAACGTGCAGGCGCTCAAGACCACCATCACCTCCGACAACAAGGCAAGCTGGGGTCTGTTTTCCTCACTTGCCCGCAGGCGCGGCGGCCAACTCAGCCACGAGCCTTATTTCCGCAAGGATGCGCATTTCGATGGCAAGCATGCCACCGAACACATGGTGACGATCCGGTTCGCCGAAGACGCATCCGACGAATTAGGCGGAAACTGGATTTCTCTGCGCAATGCAGACGAAGCCCGGAGCGACGATGCCGCCTGACGGCGACACAAAAATCCGCACGACCGAACAATCCGAAGGAAAAAAGATGACGACCGTTACGACGGACGACAAACAGATTTTCACGCGACGCGAATCGGAAGCGCGCAGCTATTGCCGCAGCTTCTCGACCGTATTCACAAAAGCCAGCGGCTCGACCCTGACAGACGCCGAAGGCCGGGACTACATCGACTTTCTGGCCGGCTGCTCGAGCCTGAACTATGGTCACAACGACCCGGACATGAAGGCCGCGCTGATCGAGCATATTGAGCGCGACGGCGTCACGCACGGGCTCGACATGCACACCGACGCGAAGGCCGAATTCCTGAAGGCGTTCGAGCGCCTCATCCTGCGCCCGCGCGACATGGATCACCGTGTCCTGTTCACCGGCCCGACGGGCGCCAACGCCATTGAGGCCGCGCTCAAGATCGCCCGCAAGGTGACGGGACGCCAGAATGTGGTGTCCTTCACAAACGGCTTCCACGGCGTCACGCTCGGCGCGCTGGCGGCAACCGGCAATGGCTATCATCGCGGCGGCGCCGGCGTGCCGCTCAGCCATGTCACGCGCATCCCCTATGACGGCGCGATGGGCGGCGATATCGACACGGCCGATCTCTTGAACCGGATGCTTTCGGAGCCCTCCAGCGGCGTTGAAAAACCGGCTGCAATCCTGCTCGAAACCGTGCAGGGCGAAGGCGGGCTGAATGCCGCATCGCGCGAATGGGTGCGCCGGGTGAGCGAGATTGCCCGCGCCCATGGCGCGCTGCTCATCATCGATGACATTCAGGCGGGCTGCGGCCGCACCGGCAATTTCTTCTCCTTCGAGGAGATGGGCATTTCGCCGGACATCATCACCATGGCGAAATCGCTGTCGGGCTACGGTCTTCCGTTCGCCACTGTTCTGGTGAAGCCGAAATACGACGTGTTCGGCCCGGCCGAGCACAATGGCACGTTCCGTGGCAATAACCATGCCTTCGTCACCGCTCGCGTGGCGCTCGAGAAATTCTGGGCGGACGACACGTTCCGCGCCACGATCGCCGAGCGCAGCGCCTATCTCGAAAAGCGGCTCAACGAGATCGCCGCGCTTCTGCCCGACGCCCGCGTGAAGGGCCGTGGCATGATGATGGGTGTGGATGTGGGCTCAGGCGAGCTGGCAAGCGACATCTGCAAGCGCTGCTTCCGCGATGGCCTGATCATCGAGACCTCCGGCGCGCATGACGAGGTGGTGAAAATCCTCTGCCCGCTCAACATCGATCAGGAAACCTTTGCGCGCGGACTGGACATCCTTCAGTCTGCCGTTGCTGAAACAACCCAGAACACGAAAATCGCAGCGGAGTAACGAATATGATCGTGCGCGACCTGAACGAAGCGAAGAACACCGAACGTCACGTCCATTCGGAAGGGTGGGATAGTGTGCGTCTTCTCCTGAAGTCGGATGAGATGGGTTTTTCCTTCCACATCACCACCATCCACGCCGGCGCCGAACTGCACATGCATTACAAGAACCATCTTGAATGCGTCTATTGCGTCGACGGCACTGGCTCCATCGAGGATTGCGCCACCGGCGAGGTCCACAAGATCAGGCCGGGCGTCATGTATGCGCTCGACAAGCACGACAAGCACATTCTGCGCGCCGACGCAGAAAAGCCGATGATCATGGCATGCACCTTCAACCCGCCGGTAAGCGGCAAGGAAGTGCACCAGGCCGACGGCTCTTATGCGCTGGAGGATGCATAACCTTCCTGAAGCCTGGCACCCTTCAAAAATGGGGTGCCAGGCTCATGCATCCGCCGGCGAAAACCCTGAAAGAAAAGGAGAACGACCATGACAGCGATGTCGAAGGAACGTGACCGAAGACGTCAGGATCCCTACCCCAGCAGGCTGCCCGAAGAACACTGGCTGCCCCGTCAGGACCGGGTCGTATGGAGCCAGTGGCGCCCCGATGCGCCCCTGACAGCACAGCAGGCCGACCAGTTTGACCGTGACGGCTTCCTGATCCTCAAAGACATTTTCACGGCTGAAGAGGTCGAGGCGCTGAAGGCCGAATCCGCCGCCATGCGCAATGGCGAGCGTGACCTGATGGATGGCAGCGTGATCACCGAGCCCGGCTCGGACGAGGTTCGCACCATCTTCAAGCTGCCCGAGCAGAGCTCCCTCTTCAATCGTCTGGCCAGCGACCGCCGCGTTGCCGGCATTGCCCGTTTCCTTCTCGGTGACGAGGTCTACATCCACCAGTCGCGGCTGAACTACAAGCCGGGCTTTACCGGCAAGGAATTCTACTGGCACTCGGATTTCGAGACCTGGCACGCCGAGGATGGCATGCCGCGCATGCGCGCTGTTTCCGCCTCGCTGCTTCTGACCGACAATGATGCGATGAACGGCCCTCTCATGCTGATGCCGGGCTCGCACAAGCAGTTCATCGCCTGCGCCGGCGAAACGCCCGACGACAACCACAAATCCTCGCTGAAGAAGCAGGAGGTGGGTGTGCCCTCGCACGAGGCGCTGGGCAAGCTGGCGAGCGAGCATGGCATCACCGCCGCCACCGGCAAGGCAGGCACGCTGGTGCTGTTCGACTGCAACACGATCCACGGCTCCAACGGCAATATCACGCCGTTTCCGCGCTCCAACGCCTTCTTCGTGTTCAACGCCGTATCGAACCGGCTTGAAGAACCCTATGGCGCGAAAAAAGCCCGCCCCGATTTCCTCGCCGAGCGCGGCGACCCGACCCCTGTCGAAATCAAGACCGGGAAACTGGCATAAGCCAAAACCGAACTGGACATCATGACTGACCGACAAGAAAGCGGTGCGGCTGAAAAGGGCCGCACCAACCAGCAACAACGAGGCGTCCACACCGTCGAGAAGATCGGCGGCACGTCGATGAGCCGTGCGCGCGAACTGCTCGACACGATCCTGATCGGCAAACGCAAGGGCGATGCACTCTACAACCGCGTTTTCGTCGTTTCCGCTTTCGGCGGCATCACGGACAAGCTGCTGGAACACAAGAAGTCGGGCGAACCCGGTGTCTACGCACTGTTTTCCCATGCCGACAACGAGCACGGCTGGATGGAGGCGCTGAGCGCGGTGAGCCGGGCCATGCACACCATCAATGAAGACATGTTCGACGAGGCCGCCGACCGCCACGCCGCCGACGACTTCGTGCGCGAACGCATCGAGGGCGCGCGCGGCTGCCTGATCGACCTGCAACGCCTGTGCTCCTACGGGCATTTCCAGCTCGGCGAGCACATGCAGACGATCCGCGAGCTTCTCTCGGCGCTGGGTGAAGCGCATTCGGCCAACAATCTGGCCCTGCTTCTGCGCCGCTCGGGCGTGAATGCACGCTTCATCGACCTTACCGGCTGGCGCGATGAAACGCAGCCGAGCCTCAACGAGCGCATCGAACAGGCATTCGACGAGATCGATCTGTCGCGCGAACTGCCAATCGTCACCGGCTATTCGCAATGCCGCGAGGGGCTGATGCGCGAATTCGACCGCGGCTACTCCGAAGTGACCTTCGCCACCATCGCGGCACTGACTGGCGCACGCGAGGCGATCATTCACAAGGAATTCCACCTTTCGAGCGCCGATCCGCGCCTTGTGGGACCGGAGAATGTGCGCAAGATCGGCCGCACGAATTACGATGTTGCCGACCAGCTCTCCAATATGGGCATGGAGGCGATCCATCCGAAGGCGGCAAAGAAACTGCGCCAGGCGGGTGTGCCGCTGCGCGTTGCCAATGCCTTCGAGCCGGAAGATCCCGGCACGCTCATCGACGCAGAGCCGGCCGATGGGGCAGGCGTCGAGATGGTCACCGGCCTGCCGGTCACCTCGCTTGAACTCTTCGAACAGGACATGGTGGGCGTGAAGGGCTATGACGCGGCGATCCTCGAATCGCTGACCCGCCACCGCGTGCGCATCGTCTCGAAAAGTTCGAACGCGAATTCCATCGTCCACCATCTGGAGGCGACGCTCAAATCCGTGCGCCGCGTGGAGCGGGATCTGGCCGAACGTTATCCCGCCGCGCGCATCACCGCGCGCCGCGCCGGCATGGTGTCTGTGATCGGGCGCGACCTCACCGGGCTCGGCGTCATGCTGGAAGGGCTGAAAGCGCTCGACGCTTCCGGCGTGGAGCCGCTTGCCTCGCAGGAGACCGGCCGCGGTGTCGATGTGCAGTTTCTTGTCCGCAGTGAAGACCTGGAAAAAGCCGTCAAGGCACTGCACCGGGCCTTCATTGAAGAGGGGGAGGAGACGTTGAAGGAAGCGGCCTGAGTGTCGTTTCCTTCAGCGTGACCGCACTGCTCCACTCTAGCGTGCCAGAACGTCGGCCCATTCCGGATGGCGCCGAAACTGAGCGTTGGCAAACGGGCACAGCGGCCTGATCTTGATGCCATTGGCGCGCGCGTCTTCCACGGCGCGCGTGACCAGCGCGAGGCCGACTCCCTGCCCGCGAAAGGCGTCCGGCACATCGGTGTGGTCAATGATGATCTGACTGGTGCCGACCTTGGAGAAAGTCATCTCGGCCTCGTGGCCGTCGGCGCGATAGAGATACCGCCCCTTGGTGTCATTGTCTTCGACAACGATGGATTCGCTTACGCTCATTTTCACTCTCCCTCAAGAAACGGCAGCAGAAAACGCCCCGCCGCCAGGGTTTCGTTCGGGCGGATTTCGTGCCCGCCCTCATGCCATTCGATCTCGGTCTCTGCACCGGCATCCTCGAGATAATCCGTAAGCCGTGTGGTGAGCCGTTCCGGGCAAATTGGATCCTTCCGCCCCGCCGTAACGAGAAACCGCGTCCGCACTGCACCCTCGCCCCAGACCGGCGCAAACGGGATCAGCGGATGCATCAGAACGGCAGCATCGAAAAGCTGCGGCGCGGCAAAGGCCACGGAAGCAAGAATGTTCGCTCCGTTTGAATAGCCAAGACCAAGAACCGCACCTGGTCTCTCCCGCTCCACATGTGCGGCGATGAAATCGCGCATACGGCCGGTCGCCCGCGCCAGATCGTCCATATCGTAGACGCCCTCGCCGGTGCGCCGGAAGAAGCGCGCCGCACCCTGTTCGCTCACATCGCCACGCGGTGAGACAATACCGGCTCCGGGCGCCAGCTCCGCACCCAGCTGCAGGAGCTGGCGCTCGTCGCCGCCTGTTCCATGGAAGAGGAACAGGAGCGGCTTTCCCGGCCCCGCCGAGGCCAGGTGATGGACGTAGTTGTCGGTCGCCATGTGCTAGCCTCCGATTTTCGGCAATGACGCCTCGAGCCGCTCGCGCAGATGCGCATGCTGGCTGGGCAGTTTCAGGGCCTCGCCCAGATGCGCCATGTCTTCATCATTGGCGAAACCCGGCTCGTTGGTGGCGATCTCGAAGAGGACACCTCCGGGGGCACGGAAATAGATGGAGTGGAAATAATCCCGGTCGATCACCGGCGTGATCTGAAAGCCTTCCGCGACCAGTGCGTCACGCACGGCGAGTTGCGCGGCATCATCGGCAACGGCAAAGGCAATGTGATGGACAGAGCCGGCACCCTGCCGCGCCACGGGCGCATCCGGGCGGGTTTCCAGGTCGATCAGGTCAGCACCATTGCCGCCGTCTCTCTTCATGCGCAGTATGCCGTTCTCTTCGGCAAGCGGCTCGTAACCCATCAGCGAAAGAAGCGCCTCGGTGCCGCGACGGTCGCGCAGCACCAGCGAAGCGGAATGAAAGCCGCGGATTGCCACGTCGTCGGCAATCCCCGCGCCATTCCACGGTTCCCGCGCGTCACCTTTCATCTCGTTCAAGGCGAAGCCGTCGCCATTCACACCGTCGAAAAGCAGGCGCGTCTCGCCGAAACGGGTCTCGCGCGCCAGACCGGTCACACCGTGTTCCTCAAGACGCTTCTCCCAGAAATCGAGGCTGCCTTCGGGAACGGCATAGACGGTCGCTCCCACCTCGCCCGCCCCGCGCCTGCCGGCAACGATGTTGGGAAACGGAAAATAGGTCATGACCGTGCCCGGCTGACCGGAGCCATTGGCATAATAGAGATGGTAAACTTCCGGCGCGTCGAAATTGACGGTTTTCTTCACGCGGCGCAGGCCGAGCGTATCGGTGATGAAACGGTCCGTCGCCTGCGCATCCCGCGCCATGGAGGTGATGTGGTGAATGCCTTCAATCTGGGTAAGCATGGCAATTCCTTTCCGCGCCTGGCCATTCTTCATGCACAGGCCAGCTGGCTCCAAGATGGCAACGAAAATGCGTCAATGAAAGCAGCAACGATCAAACGCATTGTCAATGCGAGAGAAACAAAGGGCTCCGCGCATCGCACGGAGCCCTTCGTTTCAATACGGTACGCGCAGATTACTGAACCTGCATCCGCATTTCGTCGCGACGCTCACCATAGCTCGCCTCGTCGTAGGCTGGCTGCTGCTCCAGCTCTTCCTGCGTGAACTCGGTGTAGAGATAGAGCGAGCCGTTGCCGTCGGTCATGAAGGCGAGATTGTCCATGCCGATGGCCACTTCCTTCTCGCCAACGCCGAGGAAGCCGCCGACATCGACGATGATGGCATCGACCTTGCCGTCCTGCGAGATGATGACGTCACCGATCTCACCGATATTCTCCTCATTGGCACCATAGACCGTGGTGCCCGTGAGCTGCTCGGTGCGGATTTCGTTCGCCGGCATCTCCTGCAGGCTTGAACGGTCGATGGCGGACGTCATCGTGTCATCGGTCGCCGGGCGCTCTGCATCCGCCGTCTGACCGGCGGGCGCCGTGGAAGCATCCGTCTCCGGAGCGGGCGCCGCCGCCATACCATCGGTATCCGCCGCTTCGTTGCCGCCCATCGTATCGGTGGCAGGCGCCATCGCGGTCTCTTCCGCGTTCTCGTCGGCCTTGACCGGCGCGTTGGCCAGGTCGTCCCTGGAAGCAGGCTTCGCTTCCGAGACCTCTGCATCGGCCGGCATCGGGCGATAGGCAGAGCGGTCGAACTCTTCCTGGGCCTTGAGCGCATCGGCCGTGGTCTCTACGACGAGCCAGCGGTCGCCATCCTGCTCGGCCCATTCGACCAGATCGTACTCAAGTGCAACTTCCTTCTGACCGATGCCGAGGAAGCCGCCGACACCAACGACAATGGCGCTTACCTCACCTTCTTCATCAAGGACGAGGTCGTTGACTTCGCCGATGTTCTCGGCGTCTTCGCCTGTGCCGTTATAGACGGTCTTGCCGATCAGATCGGTGGCCAGGTGGCCGTCAGCGCGCACCACCATTTCAGTGGGCTGCTCGGTGGGTGCAGCAGCCGGTGCGCCAGTTCCCGTGGTGGTCGACGTCTGTGCGACCGCGCCGGTCGCGACAAGCGTTGCAATAGCGGTGGTCGCCAAAAGGTTGCGGAACATGATAAGCTCTCCGTGTGCAGTGTTTCTGTACAGGCCACGCACCGAACCGAACCTGCCAGGGAGGATTGGTGTGTGGCCGTTTGCATCCTTAGAACGCGCCGCCCCGATTCTTGTTCCGCCATTTTCTTCTCGCGCCGGCAGACTTCTTTTTGGAACCTTTCTTTCGGCTCCCCCTTAAAGACCAACTGCAGCGAAACCTTCAGGAAGCCCGCAATGCATGTTCTGGCCGTTCTCAACCGCAATGGAGGAACGCTCCGAAACCTCGACACGAGTGCGCTCGCCAACAAGATGAAAAACATCTTCGAAACGGAAGGGCATTCTCTCGAGGTCAGGCTCTGTGCGGGGGATGAGCTCGTGCCGACGATGGAAGAGGCAGCCCGCGACGAGAAAGCCGATGTATTGCTGGCGGGTGGCGGCGACGGCACCATTTCGCTGGCTGCCGGTCTGCTTGCTCATTCCGACAAGGCCCTTGCCATTCTGCCCGCCGGCACGATGAACCTGTTCGCGCGCAGCCTTGCCATCCCGCAGGACCTGCACGCGGCCATGAGCGCGCTCGCCCGTGGCGCAGTGCGGGAGGTGGACATAGCCGAGGCCGACGGAACCTTTTATGTGCACCAGATGTCGATCGGCATGCACCCGCAACTGATCCGGTTGCGCGAGCGCATGGAGTTCCGCTCCCGGCTCGGCAAGATCTTCGCCTCGGTGCGCGCAGCCCTCGTCACGATGATCAGGCCGCCCAGGCTTGAGCTGGAACTGGAGTTGCCCGACACAAGGCTGCTCGCCACCACATCGAACCTGGCGGTGACAAACAATCTCTATGGCGAAGGCCAGCGCCTGCCGTTCGCCGATCGGCCCGATGGCGGCCAGCTCGGCATTTACATCACCCACGCGCGGACACGCGGCGAGATGCTTCTCTTCTTCCTCAATATGGGGATCGGGCGGTGGCGGAAGAACGAACAGGTGGAAATTCATCAGGCTGCCGAGGTGACGGTGCGCATCCGTTCCAGAAGACGCCGGTTCAAATGCGCCATCGACGGTGAACTCCGACCGCTGCCAAAGGAAACCCAGATCGTCCTTCACCCGAAGGCGCTGCGTGTGCTCACACCGCAAAGCGACGACCGGACGTCATAAGAAAACCCCGGCCGGGGCGAACCGACCGGGGTTTTCGCGGAAGCGGATCATGCATCAATCGGCAATGATCGCGCGCAGCATCCAAAGCGCCTTTTCGTGGAAGGTCAGCCGGTCTGTGAGCATGTCGGCTGTGACAAGGTCGCCTTTTTCATCTGCCTTTGTGCCGATCTCGCGCATCTTGCGCACGGCTTCCTCGTGATCGTCGACCAGATCCTGAACCATCTCCAGCGCCGAACGGCCGGAGGCGCGAAGCTCGATCGATGTGTCGACGCCCTTGCCGCTGAGGATGGGCGCGTGATGACCCAGCGCCCGCACGCGTTCGGCAATGATGTCGGTCGCCTCGAACAGCGTGTTGTACTGCTCCTCGGTCAACACATGGATCGAGTGGAACAGCGGGCCGACCACGTTCCAGTGGTAGATATGCGTCTTGATCAGGAGACGATAGGTATCGACGAGTATCTCCGAAAGGCCGGCCGAAATCTCCTTTCGGTCCGCTTCGGAAAGACCAATGTTCATTTTCTCCGCATGGGTTTTCGGCTTGAGAACTTCAGCGGCATCGCTCATGGGTTTCTCCTTGGATTAACATGTTTTGGGAAGTTATCGGGCGGATCAGCCGGTCGGATCGTCCTGGGCAGCAGGAAGTTCTATGGCCTGCTGATCGTCGAGCATCAGGCCGTAGACTTCGACACCCCACCAGACCACCGCAGCCAGCAAGAGGCCGCACACCAGCACCATCAGTACGGGAAAGCCTCGACGCCCCTGGCGGGCTTCCTCCGGCGTTGTCTTTCTCTCGGTTTCAGGCATGGTCACCGCTCCTGTTGTTTCCCTGGTTCAATGCCGAGGTCAGGAGAGAGTTCCAAGAAAATGCAGGAAGGAACCTGCAGCACCCGGTCACTCGTCGTCGGGGTCGCGACCGGCATTTTCCCGATAGATCGCATAACCAAGGACGGCCAGAACCGGCAATGCGATGGTGCCAAGCCGCCCGGTACGCGAAAGAAGGGAGGGTAGCAGCGTCAGGGCTGCGGTACCGGCCAACACGCCTGCATCCGATACCCGGCGTCGCCGGGCACGGCGCGCCTGGATCCGGCTCCAGACCTTCAGGCTGACGAGAACGACCATCGCCATCGCCATGAATGCGATGCCGAAGCCAAGTGCCGCTTCAATCACACCCCAGTGCCGGGATGCGGCAATGAAGCCGGCGAGCACCAGAAAGCCAAAGCCGAACAGGCCGAGAAACGCGGCCAGCGCATAGAGCGCCGTTGCGACCCGCATGCGCCTGACGACGCCTGAAACCTCTCCGGCCGCCAGTGAAGCCAACAGCCTTGCCATCATGGCGAAGGCCTAGCGGCGCGTTGCAAGGGCGATGAGAAACCCGGCCCCCACGGCGAGCGCCAGCGAGGTGAATGGGCGCTCACGCACCGTGCGGGCCAGCTCCTGTTCCAGCTCCTGCGTGCTGTCCTTGACACTGTTCAGCGCGGCTTCGCCCTGCCCGCGCAGATGCTCGATGCGCTCGCTCGCCGCCTTGCGTGCCGCCTCTCCGGACTGGCCACCCATGTCTTTCAGATGATTGACGAGCTGCGCCATATCGGCGCGCAGCTGCTGGATGTCCTTTTCAAGGTCGCCTGTCGTGATCTCGCTGCTTTTCTGGGCCCGGGCGGATTTCGCAGTCGTCGTTGCCATGTGCAATCTCCCATGCTTCGCTCACAATGTTTCGCTCACAGGCCAACGCGAAACACTCCGTGAAGTTCCCGATCCCAAGGAACCATTTGCCCGTCATCGCGCTTTTCAATGAAAACGCCACCGGAAAAACTGCATGGATGACGCATCACGGAACCGCCCGGGCAAAAGCTCACATATCATGACGCTCGACATGGCGCTGACCTATGGCGCGCAGGCTTCGGTTCTGTTCCTGGGTCTGCTTGCCTTCATTGTCGCGCTGCACTATGGGCGCTTCCTGCTCGCCCCCATGTCGCTCGCGGTCTTCATCGGCCTGATGCTCGGCCCCATCGCCACGCGCCTGGAACGGATCGGCGTCTGGCCGGCCGTCTCGGCGGTCGTCGTGGTGCTGATCTTCATCGCGCTTGTGGGCGGCTTTCTGACCGCCATCGCGGCCCCGCTGACAGCCTGGGCCGACCGCCTGCCCCAGATATGGAACGAACTGCAGTTGCAGCTTTCCAGTCTCAGACAGCCCCTCAACACGATCAAGGACCTTCAGGAGCAGATTCGCTCTGTCACCGGGGGCTCAAGCGTGACGGTAGCGGTGAAGGAAGACACCACCGTGGAGAATGTGGCAGTGCTCGCCCCCTCGCTGCTGGCACAATTGCTGATCTTCTTCGCCAGTCTCTATTTCTTCGTGGCCACCCGGCATGAAACGCGGGCGGCCATTCTGCGCCTCTGTTTCAATCGTCGTCTGCGCTGGCGCGTTGCCCACATCTTCCGCGACGTCGAGAACGCGGTCTCGGACTACCTGCTGTCGATCACGATCATCAATATTGGGCTTGGGATCGCCGTCAGCATCGCCCTCTGGCTGCTCGGCGTCCCCTCTCCCGCCCTCTGGGGAGCCATGGCGACACTGTTGAACTTCGTGATCTATATCGGTCCGGCGGTGGTGGCCTGCGTTCTGCTGGCCGTAGGCCTTGGCACTTTCGACACTCTGACGGCGAGTTTCCTGCCGCCGCTGACCTATCTGGGATTAAACGCGATCGAGGCACAGTTCGTCACGCCAACCGTTATCGGCCGGCGGATGACGCTCAACCCCTTCATCGTTTTTCTGGCAATCGCATTCTGGCTCTGGATGTGGGGACCCATCGGCGGGTTCATTGCGATCCCTGCATTGCTGACGCTTTACGCAGTCGCCGGCAACATCATCCCGGGCATAGAACCTCCAGCGCCCGCCAGACCGCGCTCAAGGGCACGGCCGGTCGTGCCACATGCGCCTATAGAAAAGGCCGCTTCCCCGCTCGCTCGGCCGTCCAGCCCGCCAATTCGGCCAAGGCCTCCGGATTGAGGATTCGGCAACCGCCGTCTTCCCATTTCACGTGGCCGCGCTCCATGAGGCGGGCGATGGTCTTGTTGGTGTGAACGACCGATATGCCGAGCGTATCGGCCACGTGCTGCTGCGTGATGGAAAGCGTACCGTTCTTTGTCAGGCCGCTTTGCCGGCTACGCTCGAGGATGAACACCAGCAGATAGGCGACTTTTTCCAGCGCGGTGCGCCGCCCCACCGTAAGCAGATTGTCGTCCAGCATGCATTCTTCGCGCGACGCGATCCAGGTGATGTCGTAGGCGAGCTCGGGAAACTTGCGATAGAGCGAAAACAGCTCCGCCTTCTCGAACACACACAGGACCATCTGAGAGAGCGCCTCGACGGAATGTTTCATCTCGCCAAGCAGGCTGCCCTGCAGACCGACCAGATCCCCGGGCATCACGTAATTCACGATCTGCCGGCGGCCGTCCTCAAGAAGTTTGTAGCGAAAGCCCCATCCGGAAAGAACGGTGTAAAGATGCGGATTGTGCGCCCCCTCGACCAGGACGGTTGCGCCCTTCTTGACCGCGAGATCGCCTTTTTTGAAACGACCGACGAAATCGAGTTCGTCGGCTTCAAAATCACGGAAAATATTGCGCTTTCGCAGAGGACATTTTTCACACGGTAAACTGTTGTGAGTGAGTTCTTGTTCTTTTGTCACGGGTTGCCTCAATCCGCTGATAAAGAGGAACGCCATCTGGGACTGTCCGGTTCCGTCAGGGGTATGTCTTTTTTTAATGACAAGTCAGTCAACTAATGAGAGTTCAAAAGGAATGGATTCTCTGGCTTCGGAAGGATGCCCGCTTGAAGAAAACCCTGGACGGCGCACGCGTTCTTCTTGTCGAAGACGAGACCATGATTGCCATGAATATAGAGGCACTCTGCAAGGAACACGGCGCCGAGGATGTGGTGACCATCGCCTCATTCAACGCGCTTGGGCCTGATATTCTCGAAGCGGGCCGCATCTCGACCGCGATTCTCGACATCAAGATTTCAGACAACTGGACGGACGAATTCGCCCGCCTTCTGCAAAGCCGGCGCATACCCTTTATCTTTGCAACGGGCTATGCCGCCAACCATCAGGTCTTCGAGACCTTCAACGGCGTCGCGATTGTCGAAAAACCCTACAAGGACAGCGATCTTATCGAAGCGCTCGCGCAGGCGATCGGCTCTTCGCCTGCCGGGGCCGGACAGCAATCCGATTAAGCGGTGAAGACCGAATTGGTGATCTGGGTGGAGATGGCATCCGGCCCAAAATCATTCTCACCGGTGATAGCCAGAATTTCCTGCAACCGCGTCCGGGCGCGGCTGACACGGCTCTTGATCGTGCCGACGGCGCAGTCGCAGATCTCGGCGGCTTCCTCATAGGAGAAACCTGACGCGCCGATCAAAATGATCGCCTCGCGCTGATCTTCTGGCAACTGCTCGAGCGCACGGCGGAAGTCCTTGAGGTCGACCGACCCCTCCTGGGGCGGATGGACGGAGAGACGGGCCGTGATGGCACCATCGCTGTCCTCGACCTCGCGTTTGCGCTTGCGCATCTGCGAATAAAACTCGTTGCGCAGGATGGTGAAGAGCCATGCCTTCAGATTTGTGCCCGGCTGATAGCTTGCCTGCTTGTCCCACGCCTTGACGAGCGCCTCCTGAACCAGGTCATCGGCCCGGTCGGCATTCTTCGAAAGCGAAACCGCGAACGCGCGCAGACTGGGCACGGCAGCCAGAAGATCGTCACGAAAGCCCGGATACACACTCATAGATATCAATCCTCGTTTCCGGCGGTACCAGCGCTGCTCTTCTGCTCGAGCTGATTGAGCAGGTCGCTGAACCGATCCGGAATGTCTTCCGCAATCAAATCGTCGTAATATTGCCTGAGCTTGCGCCCGATCTCGGAGTTTGCGCCGAGAGGATCATCGTCCTTGCCACGCCTATCCAGGCCGCTTCGGGTGTTGGGTTTGCCGTAATTCATGCCCTGTCTTCATCCATGAGGTCTTGTCTCCCACTGGCCCGGACATAAGCGATTGCCCCGCGCCATCACTGTCTCGTGTCTTGCCAAACGCCGCCGATCGGAAATCGTTCCGTCCCCGCGGAACATTTTCGCGGAACGGGCGTTTCACACATCATAAATGTACATTGTTCCCATTGCCACGTTACGAGGGAGACCTGAAATCCATGACCCTGTCAGCGCGTATCGCTCCGCACCTTCCCTATCTGCGGCGCTTTTCAAGAGCGGTATCCGGTTCTCAATCGAGCGGTGACGCCCTGGTGGCCGCGGTGCTTGAAGCGCTTATTGCCGACACGAGCATCTTTCCCGAAGCGTCGACCGACAGGATCGCGCTCTTCAGGCTGTTCACATCGCTGTTCGAAACGCTTGATGTGCCAGTGCCCGACACCGCCCCTGCCTCTGCCTGGGAACAGCGCGCCTCGAGCAATCTGTCATCCCTCGCGCCACGTCCACGCCAGGCTTTCCTTCTGGTGGCGGTCGAGAACTTTCGGCCTGAGGAGGCAGCGGAGATTCTTGAGACCGATCTCAACGGTATCAACGCAATGCTGCACGAGGCCAGCGAAGAGATCTCCCGCCAGGTGGCAACCGATATCCTGATCATCGAGGATGAGCCTCTGATTGCCATGGATATCGAGGAGATGGTCGAAAGCCTCGGTCATCGGGTTGTCGGCAACGCCCGCACGCACAAGCAGGCTGTAGAGATGTTCGCGAAGACACAGCCGAAAATGGTGCTTGCCGATATCCAGCTTGCGGATGGAAGCTCGGGCCTCGATGCCGTGAACGAAATTCTCGAAGCGGCGACCGTTCCCGTCATCTTCATCACGGCTTTCCCGGAGAGATTGCTGACCGGCGAACGCCCGGAGCCGACTTTCCTGGTCACCAAGCCGTTCAGTCCCGAAATGGTCAAGGCGCTGATCAGTCAGGCGCTGTTCTTCGATCACCAGGCACGCGCCGCTGCCTGATTGAGTGCTGGCTTCACCGCTTCCGAAGGGCCGCCCCTCCACGGGCGGCCTTTTATTTTGCCGGTTTTCTTTCGATCGGGAACCAATCTCCCTGCGCAGGCGTTTAGGAGCCATAACTAAACGGAGAGACAGCATGCTTTACTGGGCACTTATATTTCTGGTCGTGGCGCTCATCGCCGGCGCCCTCGGCTTCGGTGGGATTGCAGGCGCGTCCGCAGGAATCGCGCAGATCCTGTTCTATATTTTCCTCGCTCTTCTCGCCATTTCCCTGATCATGGGACTGCTGAGGAGACGCGGTTAAACAAGGGGACAATGACGTAAACGAATGCGGCACCCGGCGAGGCGGACCTTCCATGGCTTCCGCTTCGGGGAGACAATGAAAGGAGAATGCCATGGAACACATCGCTGCGCTTCTTCTGATTGTCGGCTGCTCCGGCAACATGGCCGAATGCCGCGAATTGCCCGCCCCCACGCCTGTCTATGAGACATTCGAGGAGTGCGAGGCGGAAAGGCCCGTCTCGATGCGTGAGCTCGAAAGCGAGGCTCCGCGTGTTATGGCGACATGTGTCTATGTTGATCCGGCGCTCGTCTATGACGACGCGGTTCTGGAATGGGACGTTACGGACGACGGCAAGCTGACGGCCACCCTTGAGCCGGTGACGAGCTTTGCGGTTGCCCGGAACGAACATGGCAGGCCCGCAAGCACGCTCATGAAGTGATCGAACCGACTGCAACGACATACAAAAACCCCGGCAATTGCGCCGGGGTTTTTGTGTCGGTCTGTCTCAGGCTTCACGGATCGCGTAGCCGGCGCCGCGAATGGTGCGGATCACGTCGGGAAGCCGGCCCTGATTCACGGCCTTGCGCAACCGGCCCACATGGACGTCAACCGTGCGCTCATCGATATAGATCGTTTCACCCCAGACATTGTCGAGCAGCTGGCTGCGCGAGAAAACGCGGCCGGGATGCTGCATCATGAATTCCAGAAGACGGAACTCTGTCGGTCCGAGACGGATTTCATTCTTGCGCCGGTAAACGCGGTGCGATTCCCGGTCGAGCACAATGTCGCCGACGGAGAGAACCGTTGACAGCACTTCCGGCTTGGCCCGGCGCAGGAGCGCGCGGACACGCGCCACGAACTCCGGTGTCGAAAAGGGCTTCACGAGATAATCGTCGGCGCCGGTGGAAAGTCCGCGCACGCGGTCGCTTTCCTCACCGCGCGCGGTGAGCATGATGATCGGCAGGCGCTCGGTTTCCGGGCGCATGCGAAGCCGGCGACACAGTTCGATGCCCGACACAGCCGGGACCATCCAGTCCAGAACGAGCAGATCCGGGACATTTTCCTGCAGGCGCACCTCGGCTTCATCGCCGCGCGAAATCATCTCTACCTGATAACCCTCGGCCTCCAGATTGTATTTCAGCAGGACGCAGAGCGGTTCGTCGTCTTCAACGACCATGACCTTGGGGGCAATCATGGAAGGCATTCTCCTAGGGCATTGCTACGGCCGTCTACGCATCCGCATCGACCGTCATCTGTGTTTCATCGAGCTTCGGCCGCTGGACCGGAAGCTGTTCCCCCGTCACCACATAATAGGCATTTTCGGCGATATTCGTCACGTGATCGCCGATGCGTTCGAGATTCTTGGCGCAAAACAGAAGATGCGTGCACGACGTGATATTGCGCGGATCCTCCATCATGTAGGTCAGCAGTTCGCGAAACACCGACGTATACTGAATGTCGATCTTCTCATCCTCGTCGCGCAACCGGATCAGCGCTTCGGCATCGCGCTTCACATAGTGCTCGACCACCGCATTGACCTGATGCAGCACCAGACCTGCCATCGCATCGATGGAATGGGCGAGCGTGCGCGGCGTGGCGCTCTGCCCGACCGCGCTCACGCGCTTGGCGATGTTCTTGGCGAGATCGCCAATGCGCTCCAGGTCGGCTGCCATGCGAATGGCACCCACAACGCTGCGCAGGTCCTGCGCCATCGGCTGGCGCTTGGCAATCAGCGTGATCGCACGCTCGTCGAGATCGCGCTGCTTGGCATCCATGATCGTGTCGTCGGAGATGACACGCTGCGCGAGCGCAGTGTCGGAGTTGAGCAGGGCATTGGTTGAGGCGCGGGTCATCGCACCGGAGAGATCGCCCATATCGCGGATGAGGCGGTCGATCTCACCGAGTTCCTCATCGAAGGAGCTGACTGTGTGCTCGCCCATGATCTGGTTCCTTATCTGTGCGTCAACCGAAGCGGCCGGTGATGTAATCCTGGGTGCGCTTGTCATCCGGATTGGTGAACATCTTGTCCGTCGGGCCTTCCTCGACAAGGTTGCCCAGATGGAACATGGCCGTGCGCTGCGACACGCGCGCCGCCTGCTGCATGGAGTGCGTGACGATGACGATGGTGTAATTCTCGCGCAGCTCGTCGATCAGCTCCTCCACCTTGGCGGTGGCGATGGGGTCGAGCGCCGAGCACGGTTCGTCCATGAGGATCACCTCGGGCGAAACCGCGATGGCACGCGCAATGCATAAACGCTGCTGCTGGCCGCCGGAGAGACCCGTTCCAGGCTCATGCAAACGGTCCTTCACCTCGTTGAAGAGACCGGCCTTCTGCAGGCTGGACTCGACGATCTCGTCGAACTCCGCCTTCTTCGATGCCAGACCGTGAATGCGCGGTCCGTAGGCGATGTTCTCATAGATCGACTTGGGGAACGGGTTTGGCTTCTGGAACACCATGCCGACGCGGGCGCGCAATTCCACCACGTCGATCCTGGGATCGTAGATGTCCTGCTCGTCGAGCGTGATCCTGCCTTCGATGCGGCAGATATCGATCGTGTCGTTCATGCGGTTGAGACAGCGCAGGAACGTGGACTTGCCGCAGCCCGAAGGGCCGATCAGCGCCGTGACCTGGTTCTCCAGGACATCCAGGTTCACATCGAAAAGCGCCTGCTTCTCGCCGTAGAAGACACGCACATTCTCGCCGCGCATCTTGAGGGGCCTTGGCTTCTGGCTCGCATCCAGTGCTTCTTCGACAGCAGCATCAGTGAGCATATTCATGTCCTTCCACTCCGTTACCAGCGACGCTCGACGCGCCGCCGCAGAATAATGGCGGTGATGTTCATCACGGCGAGGAACAGCAGCAATACGATGATAGCGCCCGAAGTACGCTCGACAAACGCGCGTTCGGCTTCGTTCGCCCACATATAGATCTGAACCGGCAGCGCCGTTGCGGGATCGAGCGGCGTGGTCGGGTAATCGGCCACGAAAGCCACCATGCCGATCAGAAGCAGCGGTGCCGTCTCGCCAAGCGCCTGCGCCAGGCCGATGATCGTGCCCGTCAGAATGCC
The DNA here is from genome assembly GCF_019891355.1 of Nitratireductor rhodophyticola. NCBI lineage: Bacteria > Pseudomonadati > Pseudomonadota > Alphaproteobacteria > Hyphomicrobiales > Phyllobacteriaceae > Nitratireductor > Nitratireductor rhodophyticola. The sequence goes on from NZ_JAHSSF010000003.1 coordinate 327,942, forward strand.
GGGCGCGGCCAGCGGCAGCACATGGTGAAACACCGTCTGTGTGCGCGAAGCGCCAAGGCCGAGAGCTGCCGAGCGGATCGACGGCGGCACGGCCCGCAGCGCTGCGCGCGTTGCGATAATGATCGTCGGCAATGTCATCAGCGTCAGCACCAGACCGCCCACAAGAGAAGCAGAGCGTGGCAGATGCATGAAATTGATGAACACGGCGAGGCCGAGGAGGCCGAAGACGATGGACGGCACGGCCGCCAGATTGTTGATGTTGACCTCGATCAGATCGGTCAGCTTGTTCTGCGGCGCGAACTCCTCGAGGTAGATCGAGGCGGCAACACCGATCGGCAGCGCCAGGACGAGCACGATCAGCATCATGTAGATCGAGCCGACAATAGCGACGCCCATGCCTGCCGTTTCGGGCCGGCTCGAGGCACCTCGGGTGAAAAGCCCCGAATTGAAGCGCTGTTCCAGAACGCCATCGGCTTCCATCGCGCGCATCCATTCAAGCTGCTGGTCGGAGACCTTGCGGCGGCTTTCATCCACGTCGAGGTTGACCTGACCCTTCACGGCAGAATCCACATCGCCGCTCGCGAGCACCCACACATTCCGGGTCGTGCCGATGATCGACGGGTCCGCCACCACCATGTCGCGCAACTGGGTGCGAACCCCGTTCGAGATCAGACCGCCCACCTCGCGAACCAGCTTGCGGTTCTCCGGGTCGACCCCTAGCTTCGTCACCAGGGCATCTGTCGCAAGTTTCGGATAATTGGCCGTCAGAAGCGCGTTCGGGTCGGTGGCGCGCTCATTGTCCGGATCGATCACATTCTCGGCGAAGGTGACATCCAGATTGATGGAGCTCTGCCAGAAAGCGGTGTAACCGTTGGACACCACCGACCACAAAAGCGCGGCCAGAAAGAAGATGCCGATGGCGATCGCGATGATGCCGTACATCCGGAACCGCTGCTCTGCCGCATAACGCTTCTTGATGCCGATGTCTCGGCGCGCGGCTGCGCGGGGAGCATCGCCCCCTTTGTAGACAGCGTCGGTCATTCGTATTGCTCCCGGTATTTGCGCACGATGTACAGCGCGAAGATGTTCATGCCGAGCGTGAGCACGAACAGGGTCATGCCCAGCGCGAAGGCCACCAGTGTCTGCGGCGAGGTGAACTCGAGGTCCCCGGTGAGCTGATTGACGATCTTGACGGTGATCGTTGTCATTGCCTCGAACGGGTTGAGCGTGAGATTGGCGGCGACGCCTGCGGCCAGAACCACGATCATGGTCTCACCGATGGCACGCGACGCCGTGAGAAGCAGCGCCCCGACAATGCCCGGCAGCGCGGCGGGCATGATGACGCGCTTGATGGTTTCGGAACGCGTCGCGCCAAGCCCGAGCGAACCGTCACGCATGGCGCGTGGCACGGCGGTGATGATGTCGTCCGACAGCGACGAGACGAACGGGATCAACATGATGCCCATAACGAGACCCGCCGTCAGAACGCTCTGGGCCTGAATAAAGCCGGGGCCGCCGGCGATCGCCGCGCTCATGTCGCGCAGGAACGGACCGACCGTGACCAGGGCGAAGAAGCCGTAGACGATGGTCGGAATGCCGGCCAGAACCTCAAGCAGGGGCTTGACCACCGAACGCACGCGCTTGGAGGCGTACTCGGCCATGTAGATCGCAGCCATCAGACCGACCGGAACGGCGAACAGCATCGCCACGAAGGCGATATAGACCGTGCCGGCAAGCAGCGGAATGAGACCGAACTGCCCCTCCTGCGCCTCTGCACCGGCAGCGGCGAAACGCGGGTCCCAGACGGTCCCGAAAAAGAAGTTGCTCAGCGACACCGAGCGGAAGAAGTGGATCGTCTCGAACAGCATCGAGAAGACGATGCCCACCGTCGTCAGGATGGCGATGGTGGAGGCGGCCAGCAGGCCCCAGGTGATGACACGCTCGACATTGTTCCTGGCCCGACCGCGCGGACGCACGCTCCGCAGACCGAGAAAGGCGCCGCCAAGCGACAGAAGGATCGCGATCACCGTACCGATCAACGCTGCATTGTCCTGCATGGCGTTGAGGTCGAGTGCGATGGGGATCATGTAGTCCTGCGTATCCGAGGCGAGTGCCACGCCGCGTTCGGCAAGAACGGGCCGCAGTGCCTCGAAGCTCTTCGGCACCTCGGCAAAGGCGGGGTCGCCCTCGATCCTGCGCAGACCGGCTGCCAGATTGCGGACCATGCCCAGAGCGAGCGAACGGCTCGCAATCGCGCTGTCGGCTGTTTGCTCGGGCATACGTTCGCTGATCGCGCGATCCACATAGGCATAGCTGCCAGCCGACCAGGCCGCCATGAAAAGCAGCGTCGGCAAAACGGCGAGGAGAAAAACCCACCAGCCATGATAATGCGCACGCGAATGCGGCTTCTCAGCCGCCGATGCACTTTGCTTTTTTGCGCGCGCACTGCCGAGAACATAGCCGACAACGCCGATGAACACGATGATGGTAAGGAGAAGTCCCCAGGCCACGAAGCCCCCTCTCCGGCACCTGGCCGGGCGTCCAGTTCACAACCTCTCCGCAAAGATCGAACGCAGGCGGCAGGAGCCGCCTGCGTTGTCATGCGGAAACCGGATTACATGGTTTCGCCAGCTTCGAAAGCCTTGCGCTGAGCGTCGCGCTCCGCATCCGGAGCCGGAACCAGACCGTAATCGGCGAGCGGGCTTTCCGGGCCGACCATCTGGTCGTCGAGGAAGAACTCGACATATTCCTTCAGGCCCGGGACAACGCCGATATGCGCCTTCTTCACGTAGAACTGAAGCGGACGCGACACGGGGTATTCGCCGGTGGAGATCGTGTCGACCGACGGCGTGATGCCGTTGATGGTGGCGACCTTCAGCTTGTCGGCATTGTTCTCGTAGAAGGAGAGGCCGAACACGCCGACGCCGGTCTTGTTGGCGTCGATGCGAGCGAGCGTCTCGGTGTAGTCGCCGTCGATGTCGACCGCACCACCGTCCTTGCGGACCGCGATGCATGCGTCTTCGGCAGCATCCTCGTCGAGACCAGCCTCTTCGGCTGCCTTGAGGCCACCAGCAACTTCACAGCCGGCCGCAAGCACCTTCTCCTCGAAGACTTCGCGGGTGCCATGCTTTTCACCGGGGATGTAAGCAGCGATGTCCCAATCCGGCAGATCCGGGTTCACTTCGTTCCACTTCTTGTAGGGATTGTCGACGAGCTTGCCGTCGACAGCGACCTTCGCCGCCAGAGCCTTGTAGACATCGACCGGCTCGAGCGCCCAATCCGGACCCTGGATATCCGTGGCGAAGACGATGCCGTCATAGCCGAACTGGACTTCCTGGATTTCCGTCACGCCTGCTTCCGCGCAGGCTGCGACTTCCTTTTCACGGATTTTGCGCGATGCATTGGCGATGTCGATCGTGGCTTCACCGACGCCCTTGCAGAACTCTTTCAGGCCAGCGGACGAACCACCGGACTCGACAACCGGCGTCTTGAAGTTCGGGAAGGTCTCGCCGAAATTCTCGGCAACGATCTTCGCATAGGGGAGAACGGTCGACGAACCGGCGATCTGTACCTGATCGCGGGCCGCGGCCGCGCCGACCGCACCGGCAAGGGCGATCGTGGCCGCCGAAGCGGTGAGAAGGAATTTTTTCATTGGAGACAGCTCCCTGTTCGGAATTCGGTCAGACGCCCTGCCGGCGTCGGGGAGCGGAATAACAACTCTGTGTAACAGTTCCATGACAGTTCCGTGTCAGCCCGATTACGATGACGAAATGACAGGTTTTTCGGACAACGGAACGGGTTGCGGATCGCAACGGTACGGACGGCAAGGCCAGTGTGACACTGCTGTTTTTCTGCAGGCCCTTCGGCACAGCCGCGCTGCCAGAGGCAGGATGCCCCTTTCGGCTCTGTATCCGTATCACACCAAGTATGTACATCGCCCCGGATGATCCCGCCTGGCGACAATACCGGCTGGGTTATCACCGGTATAAGAAGCGGGAGCCAACTGAAGTGTGCAGGAACACCGCACTGGACGGCAGAGCCAAAAAAGCCGGGCGGGGGAAAGACCATATAGAATGGCAAATCACACTTGGCTGGGTTTAAAACCCGGATAGATCCTGTTGGGGCTCGTTTGGATCACCCACGGCCTGCGGACATCCGCCCGCCCGGAAAATCTAGATCGGTTATCGACCATTTGTCTCAACTTTAATGAGAACACCAGACACCCTAAATGGTGCGATCGCGCTAGTTCACAAGAAAGCCGGAGCAGAGGGAAATAACTCATAAACAACAGTGTGTTAATTAATTTTTTTACTCATTTAATGATTGATTTCGAGTGCACAAAACTCACCCAGGAGTTGATTTTCTCCAGAAGTGCCCTGGGGCTGATCGGCTTGGAAAGGTAATCATCCATCCCCGCTTCCAGACAAAGCTCACGGTCACCTTTCAAGGCGTGAGCGGTGACACCGATGATCGGAACCCGTGTCCGCATTTCCCGTTCCCGGTGGCGTATTTCCCGCGTTGCCTCCAGTCCGCTCATACCGGGCATCGAAACATCCATCAGGATGAGGCGCGGTTTCCTGCGCCGATGTGCTTCCAGGGCATGTTTGCCACTTTCGACGATATCGAAACGCAGCCCTGCCTCACTCAGGATCTGCCGGAAGACCAGCTGGTTCACTTCATTGTCTTCGGCAACCAGAACGTCGATGTCGGACGAAATCTCACCGTCGCCTTGCAACGCCGCATCGTCCGGTTGGGCAGATCGCGTTGCACCTTCCGGGACGGGTTCCCGCGCCATTCCAGCTTCACCAACGGGCGCTGCAGCCTGTGTCGGCTGCATGGCGGCAACCATTGCCTCGAGAAGTGCCGAGGATCGCGCTGGCTTGATCAGGTGCGAAGCGATGGACAATTCGCGTGCTCCAAAGCCGGAAAGCGACTGGTCGACGGAGGTCAGGAGAACCACCGGAACGTCCGCGATTGCCCGATCCGCCCTCATCGCCTCCACCATCTCCAGCCCGTTCATGCCCGGCATCTGATAGTCGACGACCGCGCAGTCGACGCGCAGTCCCAGCTTTGCAGCAGCGCGCAGCACATCCAGACCTTCGGCGGCATCCCGGGCCACGCAGGCGTCAAAACCCCAGTGCTCCATCTGCTCGCGGAGGATCATCCGGTTGACGGAGTTGTCATCGACAACAAGAACGCGGGCGTTCGAGACTTCACGGGGCGCGAGGGGTTGCGGGGTTGCGCCAGCGGCCTTGGGCAGAATCAACGTGAACCAGAACGTCGATCCACGTCCCTCCACGCTCTCGACACCGATTTCACCCCCCATGAGATCGACGAGGCGCGAGGTGATGGCGAGCCCGAGGCCGGTTCCCTCGTGGCGGCGGGTCGACGACGCATCGACCTGGCTGAACTTGTCGAAGATCAGGTGGAGCTTTTCCTTTGGAATTCCGATGCCCGTGTCGGTGACACTGAACTGCAGCGCCAGCGCACCATCGGGTGTGTCGCTGCCGCTCACATTCACCAGAACATGTCCTTTTTCGGTGAACTTGACGGCGTTGCCCACAAGGTTCGTCAAAATCTGCCGGACGCGGCCGACATCACCCACCACGGCGCGCGTGATGCCCGGATCCACCCGGACGATCAGCTCGAGATCCTTCTCCTTTGCGCGCGACGACATGAGGGTTGCCACATCGCCGACCGCCTCTCCGAGATAGAACGGCTCGGCCTCAAGGACGATATGGCCGGCATCGATCTTGGAGAAGTCCAGGATATCGTTGATGATGGTGAGAAGCGCGTTGCCCGATTTCAGAATGATGTCGGCAAAGGTTTTCTGCTTGGCCGTAAGCTCTGTCTTTGCCAGCAACTCGGTCATACCGAGAACGCCGTTCATGGGCGTTCGGATTTCGTGGCTCATATTGGCGAGGAACTCGGACTTTGCCCGGTCGGCGAGCACCGCCTCTTCGCGTGCTGCCTGCAATTCGGCCTCACGCTGTTTGAGCTCGGTGATATCCACCCGCACGCCAACGAAAGTGCCATCCTCGGTGCGTGTATCGATGGCCTTGACCCAGCGCCCATTGGCATGGCTGCGCTCAAAGATGCGATGACGCACGTGATAGGAACGCAGATAGCCCGTGATCCAGGCTTCCCGATCGGTGTCATAAAGCGCATCGAGATCCGGATCGCCGCTTTGCCGGAAATATCCCGCATCGTGCGCGAGTTCGACGGCATCCCGCAGCGATTTTCCCGGCCGCATCGCCGGTATCATGGCCGGCAGTGCCTCCTGCATCTTGCGATTGGCCAAAACATAGCGGTCGTCGCGATCGTAGATGACAACGCCAGCCGGAAGCGTCTCCAGAACCTCGGCAAGCTGCCGGCGCGCATCTTCGGCATCGTTCTCGCGCTTGCGGATATCGGAAATGTCGAACAGCGCCCCCACCACATAGGGCGTGCCGCTCTCCGTCTCCACGCGGCATTTGCGCACGATACGGTACTTGCCGATACCGGGCTGGTCGAAGTCTTCCTCGACCTCGAAATCCTCGCGGGTTTCGAGCACGCGCCGCTCGCTGCTCTCGAATGTCTCGGCAAGCTCCGGTGTCGTGAAATCGGCGGCACGCCGACCGAGAATCTCAGTCGCTTCGTCGCCAAGCGTACGCTTGAAGGCCCGGTTGGCCAGAACGAACCGCAGATCCTGGTCCTTGGCGAAAACCGGATTGGGCAGTTCATCCAGGATGGCTTCGGCAAGCTTTGCCTTTTCGAGAGCCGCGGCCAGCGCACCTTCATGCCGCTTGAGCCTTGTGATGTCGGTGCAGATGCCGATGGCCCCTCCATCCTCGGTCCGCTTCTCGCGATGCATGACCCAGCGCCCGTCCGTGAAACGGAGCACGCTTTCAAAGGCCTCTTCACGGCTGCGCAGATCCAGAACCCTGCGAAGCCACACCTCCGGCTCGAGCCCTTCAGAAGACAGTATTCTGCGCTCGAGACCGGCACGCAAAAGCGCCTCGAAGGACGTTCCCGGGCGGATGACGTCTTCCAGACCTGCATACATGTCCAGCATGGCCTGGTTGCTGAGCACCAGGCGGTCGTCTGCGTCGTAGCAGCAGAACGCGTCGCGGGTGACATCCAGCGCAGCCATCAGCCTTGCAAGATGCCCGCCGCTGCCCGTGCGATGCTCATGCAGACCCGCTCCATCGCCTGCCCCGCGAAGGAGCTCCATCATCGGCGTGACGTTGCAGGCTACACCCCGATAGCCGTAAAATCGGCCATGGTCGTCGAAAAGCGGGAACCCGGATACAGAAATCCAGCGGCAGTCGGGAGGTCCACCTTCCAGGTCATAAACGAACTGGCTGAACGGCTCACGCGCCGCCAGAAGTCTCTCATGGGCCTCGACATCGCCGACGGGATGAAACGCATTGCGGGCCAGCGTGATGCGCGAACGGCCGATGAAACGCTCACGATTCAGCCCGGTGATTCTCTCGAACTCTTCCGAGATCCAGGTCAGCCGGTGGGCTTCGTCGGCTTCCCAGACCCAGCCGGGCGCAGACCGCAGCAAAGCGGCCAGTTCATCGCCGCAAAAACGCTGCCCAACGTCTGAATCCTCGCCGGTCCCCAAAACTGTCCGCTCCCTAGAAAGGCACAAACCGAGCCTTCTCGTGACCTCAACGCATCGACGCCAGTGTGGTTGCCAAGGCTTAACGATTTGCAAAGCATAAGAAGTGTTCGCAGCGCACCCTGACAGACGGAGCTTGCCTGCTGCTGGAGCGCAGCACGGTCAGCCTGCAAATCGAAACCATTCGTGCGACTTGGGGGGAAGTGGCACTCCCAAGGGGACTCGAACCCCTGTTTCCGCCGTGAGAGGGCGGCGTCCTAGACCGCTAGACGATGGGAGCGCAGCGATTGCGGCGATATAGTCGCCTTCGCCGGCAAATGCAACAGCGGTTTTACCTTCCCTGTGAATTTGGCTGCAAAAGATCCCAGAGATTGCCATAGAGGTCCGAAAAGACGGCCACGGTTCCATAAGCCTCTTCCCGTGGCGCCTCACGAAACGTCACGCCGGCATCGCGCATGGCGCGGTAGTCGCGCCAGAAATCATCCGTGTGCAGGAAGAGGAACACGCGCCCGCCCGCCTGATTGCCGATGCTGGCGGATTGTCCGTTTCCCGAAGCCCGCGCCAGAAGCAGCGCGCCGAGCGCCCCGGCGTCTGGCGCCATGACCACCCAGCGCTTTTCGGCGGAAAGGACGGTGTCTTCAAGAAGGTGAAAGCCGAGCTTCCCGCGATACCAGGCGATTGCCTCGTCATAGTCACGAACGACAAGCGTGGTCAGCGCGATGTGGCGGCGGGACATGGTCAGGGCTGCAGCGCGAACCGGGCGATCATCCGGCCACTCGCCAGGTCGTAGAGACGCAGTTCCTCGGTGCCGTCGGCAAGGCGCAGATGCAGCGACACGCGCATGCCGTCCAGAGCCTGGGAGACGACGCGCGCACCTTCGGGAAGGTCGATGCTCCCTTCAACGGCATCGCCCGGCAGGGCAATCGTCGTGGCGGGTTCTTCGGGGCCGCTGCTGAGTGTCTTGTAGACAAAGGCGAGCACGACAGCCATAACCGCTGCGAACAGAATGCCCAGGTTGATGGCCATAAAGCGGACCATCTTGCGGCGCACACGCTCGGCCGCCGGGTCGAGCTCTTCCTGCTCCAGGTCTTCCTGTTCTTGTGGCGTGGCCATGTCTCACCGTTTCGAAAGCAGTTCCAATGGGCGATCCTGATACCGAAGACGACAACGATTGGGAAGACACGCGTGCGCGCAAAGCGTTTGCCGTCGAAGCAGAACATGCCGGAGAACGGCTGGATCGCTGGCTTTCAGACCGGTTGGGCGCGTCCGTTTCACGCAGCCGCCTGCAGACGCTTATCCGCGCCGGTGCAGTGACAACGGGCGGAAACCCGGTCACCGAGACAAAGCACAGGGTCGCGGAGGGCGAGGTCTACGCGCTGACAATACCCGAAGCGGAACCCGCCGAGCCCAAAGCCGAGGCGATCCCACTCGAGGTTCTTTACGAAGACGATGCACTGATCGTGATCAACAAACCAGCCGGCCTTGTCGTTCACCCCGCCCCCGGCAACTGGTCCGGAACGCTGGTGAATGCGCTGCTGCACCATTGCGGCGCCTCCCTCTCGGGCATTGGCGGCGTGCGCAGGCCGGGCATCGTGCATCGCCTCGACCGCGATACAAGCGGCGTCATGGTCGTTGCCAAGACGGACAATGCCCATCGCCTTCTTTCGGAGACCTTTGCCGACCATGGCCGGAGCGGCGACCTGGAGCGCGCCTACATCGCCCTCGTGTGGGGTGCCCCGGAGCGGATGGCGGGAACCATCGACGCTCCGCTCGGACGCCATGCACAGAGCCGGACATTGCGTGCCGTCGTGCCGGCGGGGCGCAGCGATGCGCGCCACGCGGTGACCCGCTATCAGGTGCAGAAGCGTTACGGAACCGATGGCAGCGGCAAGGCGTTTGCCGCGAAAGTGGAATGCAGGCTGGAAACCGGACGCACCCATCAGATCCGTGTCCATATGGCCCATATCGGTCACCCGCTTATCGGTGACGCGGACTATGGCCGCGCATTCCGCACGAAGGTAAACCGCCTGCCGGAAGACATACGCCCTACAGTCGCCGCTTTTCCGCGTCAGGCTCTTCATGCGCGCCTTCTGGCTTTCCGTCATCCGGAGACCGGCGACCTCATGCGTTTCGAGGCCGATCCGCCTCCCGACATGATGGCATTGACAAGGGCGCTGGATATTTTGTAATTATCGGTACAATAATATTATTGTTCACCGCCTGGTGACATAATGTTGACAGCAGGATGAAACTTTAACCGTCGGAATTCGTTCCTATATAGGATATGGTGCGATGCATCAAAGATGGTCGCGCTGTCTCTCATTCCAGCAAACGCCAGGTTTTCAAGGCGTCCCCGCATGAGGGCATATCCGGCAAAGGAGGGTGCTTAAATGGCCCAGACATTACCCAGCATCGCTTCAGGTGAAGGCGGACTGACCCGCTACCTGGAGGAGATTCGCCGCTTCCCCATGCTTCAGCCCGAGGAAGAGTACATGCTCGCCAAGCGCTATTCAGAGCATGACGATACGGCGGCTGCACACAAGCTCGTGACGAGCCACCTGCGTCTCGTGGCCAAGATCGCCATGGGGTATCGCGGCTATGGCCTGCCGATCGGCGAAGTCATTTCCGAAGGCAATGTCGGCCTGATGCAGGCCGTGAAGAAATTCGAACCGGAGCGCGGCTTCCGTCTCGCCACCTATGCCATGTGGTGGATCAAGGCCTCGATCCAGGAATATATCCTGCGCTCGTGGAGCCTCGTGAAAATGGGCACCACGGCAAACCAGAAGCGCCTGTTCTTCAACCTTCGCAAGGTGAAGAGCAAGATTCAGGCACTCGATGACGGCGACCTGAACCCCGAACAGGTTTCGGAAATCGCCACGCGCCTCAATGTCAGCGAGGAAGAGGTGATTTCGATGAATCGCCGCCTGTCCGGCGACGCTTCGCTCAACGCGCCCATCCGGGCGACCGAGGGCGAATCGGGCGAATGGCAGGACTGGCTGGTCGACGATGGCGAAAGCCAGGAGGACATGCTGGTCGAGCAGGACGAACTGGAAACTCGCCGCCGCATGCTCGGCGACGCCATGTCGGTGCTGAACGATCGCGAGAAGCGTATTTTCCAGGCCCGACGCCTTTCCGAGGATCCGATGACCCTGGAAGAGCTTTCAGGCGAATTCGACATCAGCCGCGAGCGCGTGCGCCAGATCGAGGTCCGCGCCTTCGAGAAGGTTCAGGAAGCCGTGCAGAATTCGGCTCGCCAGCAGGCACTGGCCGCCAAGGCCATGGCAGCCGAGGCACACCGCCAGGCAGGCGCCTGATACGGAAACGTGCAACTTGCATGAACTGAAAAAAGCCGGTGGTCTCCCGCCGGCTTTTTTTTTGAGGTTGTTTCTAATGCATGTCGCTTTCAAATGAGTTCATTTGAAAGACAACGAACATGCATCATTTGAAAGTGTTACAGCGTCCTTTGCGCGTCTTGTAAGACGCGCGGCGCTGTAGAGCATCGGAATAATCCGAAAGCCGGTTTCCACTTTTCGGTCCGATGCTCCATCAACGATCTAAACGACCTGCGGGAAAGCCACGGTCCCGTCAGCCGCTCGTCGCATTCTGCCAGGCGTTGAGCACATCGGTGAAAACCTTCTCACCGGGAATGCCCTTCTCGATCGTGATAAGCGCACGGCGTCCCGACTTGTAGACCACGGGTATGTCGATCCAGCTCTGGCGGCGCAGAAGGAGCATATTGGTTTCGGCATCGGCCGTGCTGTCGCTGAGCGCAACGAGGAAGAAGCCGTCGGCGATCTTGGCCGGGATGCCAAGCAGCGGATTGCCCGTATCCTGCTCTGACCGTTTCAGGGAAACCCGCAGGACATTATCGATGCCACCGCCGTCGAAATCGTCCGGTGTGAGGAAGATGATCTCGAGAATATGGCTGGCAGGCAGGGATTCGTCGGCATTGCGCCGGATCGTCATCTTGAGCTGCAGATTTTTCTCGGGGATCGTTGCATCGGCCCGAATGGCCGGCTCGGGTGGAAGATCATTGCCGGGCGATTCCTGCACCACGGACCAGACGACCGCGCCGAGATCCGCAGACCCCTGCGAAACGCTCGTGCGCTCTTCATAGAAGATCGCCTTCTGGCCCACGGGCAGCGCTTCGCCGGCGCCCGGGCTCTCCGGCTGACCGTTCTGAACCGGTGCCGGCTGCACCGCTGTTTCATCGCCCTGCACCGTTGCCTGCGCCACGGACGTGCCTTCGCCAAGACCGGGTTCTCCGCCGGCTGGGCCCTCATCGACCTCGCGTCCATCTTCGAGCAGGCGCTGGGTGAACTTGCGAACCGGCGCCGGCTCGGCGGGCGGAGTGGCTTCGGCGCTGCCGCTCTCGGCTGCCGCCTGCTCGGTTTCCTGAGTATCCGCCGGCGCACCGTCTCCTGCCTCCGAGCGGGTCTCACCACTCTCGGCGACCGTTTGCCCATCGCCCTCGAAATCAGCGAACCTGGAAAGATCGTCCCTGTAGAACCAGGCGCCTGCGGCAATGGCAGCCACGAGAAGCAACACCAGCCCGGCGACCAGCCCGGAAGCTCCACCCTTGCGCGGCCTGGCGCGCGGCGGCGGCGGAGGTGTCTCCAGGGCGACATCCTCACCTGAAGACGAGATCGGCGCTTCGGAGCGCACGGCATGGTCCGTTTCGCTCCCTTCTGACGCAGCCTCGGCTTCCTTCTGCGCTTCCGCAGCCGGGGGAGCAGGTTCCGGCGTCGGAGTCGGCGTCTCGAAGGCGGGAGGAACGGAAACACCCGGCTTCGCCGGATCGACATCCAGTTCGGCAAAGATCTGGTCTAGTTCATCCTGTGCTGGTTCCTCAGGCTGGGGCGGGGGCGCATATTCGGCCTCGACCTTGGCGATTGCGTCTTCAAGCAGCTTGCGCTGGCGGTCAGCCACCGCAGCGGACGGCGCCGGGTCCATGCCCGCAAGCTTGTTCTCGATCGTCGTCCGGGCCTTCTGATAGATGCGCTCGCGCGCCGCCGGAGTGTTTTCCGACAACGCCTCGATCGTCTTCTTCAGAACCGCAGAAAAATCCGCCATGCCTTATCAAACCTGTTTTACTTCTTGAACGCGCGGCCATTTCCACAGACACGCAAAACAGTTCCGCCCGCGAAACTAGTCCTGAAAAGGATCGGTCACAAGTATGGCGTCTTCGCGTTCGGGACTGGTGGAAAGAATCGCCACCGGCGCGCCAATCAGTTCCTCCACGTGGCGGACATATTTAACCGCCTGAGCCGGGAGGTCCGTCCACTTGCGTGCGCCCTTGGTCGTGCCCTTCCAGCCTTCAAGCGTCTCATAAACGGGCTCGAGGCGGGCCTGCGCGCCCTGACCTGCCGGGAGATAATCGATCAGTTCGCCGTCGAGCCTGTAGCCGGTGCAGATCTTGATCTCGTCCATCCCATCGAGAACATCGAGCTTGGTGAGAGCGATGCCATTCATGCCGTTGGCGACGACTGCCTGGCGCACGAGAACCGCATCGAACCAGCCGCAGCGCCGCTTGCGCCCGGTAACGGTGCCGAACTCATGACCACGCGTGCCGAGGAACTCGCCGACCTCGTTGTCCTGCTCTGTCGGAAACGGCCCTTCGCCGACGCGTGTCGTATAGGCCTTGGTGATGCCCAGCACATAATCGATGGAACCCGGCCCGAGACCGGAACCGGTGGCCGCCTGACCGGCAATCGTGTTGGAAGAGGTCACGAAGGGATAGGTGCCATGGTCGATGTCGAGCATGGTGCCCTGTGCGCCCTCGAACAGGATGCGCTGGCCCGCCCGGCGCGCATCCTCAAGAATTTTCCAGACACGATCCACATAGGGGAGGATCTTGTCAGCCACCGAGGTGAGCTCGTCCATGATGGCCTGGTGCGTCACCTCTTCGTGGCCGAGCCCCCGGCGCAGGGCGTTATGATGCGTGAGCAGGCGGTCGATCTTCATCGGCAGCGTGTCGGTGTTGGCCAGATCCATGACACGGATCGCGCGGCGGCCGACCTTGTCTTCGTAGGCCGGACCAATGCCGCGACGGGTGGTGCCGATCTTCGTACCCGAATTGGAAGCGGCATCCTCGCGGAACCCGTCGAGCTCACGGTGGAGCGACAGGATCAGAGCCGTGTTCTCGGCAATCTTCAGCCGATCCGGCGTCACCTCGATCCCCTGCTCGGCAAGACGCCCCATTTCCGCAACGAAAGCATGCGGATCGAACACGACACCATTGCCGATGACCGAAAGCTTTCCCGGACGCACAACACCGGAGGGCAGCAGTGACAGCTTGTAGCTCACGCCGTCGATGACGAGGGTATGACCGGCATTGTGGCCACCCTGGAAACGCGCCACCACATCAGCGCGCTCCGACAGCCAGTCCACGATCTTGCCCTTGCCCTCGTCGCCCCACTGCGAGCCGACAACCACCACATTTGCCATGAAAACATCCTTCCGGCGCAACGTCCGGCGGGTCCCCCGCCTGGATGACTTAAGAAATCGAAACGCCTCTATAGAGCCTCAAAGCCCCGGTGGGAACCATCTCGCGCCATGCGGAACCGATTTCCCGTCTCCAGAGGCACTCATGTCGCACTTGACGAAAAAACCGGATCGGCGTAACTCCGTCCGTGGGCCACCTCTCCCCACCGAGAGGCGTGCTATCTGGAAGGATAGGATATATCATGAGCACACTCCCCACGCCGGACCTCCGTCCGGCCAATACGCATTTTTCCTCAGGTCCCTGCACAAAACGTCCCGGCTGGTCGCTCGAAGCGCTTGCCGACGCTCCCCTTGGCCGGTCGCATCGTTCCTCCATCGGCAAGGCGAAACTGGCAGAGGCCATCGATCTTACCCGTGAAATTCTGCAGGTTCCGGCCGATTACCGCATCGGCATCGTGCCTGCATCCGACACAGGCGCCGTCGAGATGACGCTCTGGTCGCTTCTGGGTGAGCGCGGCGTCGACATGGTTGCCTGGGAATCCTTCGGTGCCGGGTGGGTCACCGATGTGGTCAAGCAGCTGAAACTCGACGATGTGCGCCGCATCGAAGCCGATTATGGCGATCTGCCGGATCTCGGCTCCATCGATTTCGACCGCGACGTGGTTTTCACCTGGAACGGCACCACCTCCGGCGTGCGCGTGCCCGATGGCAATTTCATCCCCGCGAACCGCGCTGGCCTGACCATCTGCGACGCAACGTCTGCGGCCTTCGCGCAGCGCCTGCCCTTCGACAAGCTCGATGTGGTCACCTTCTCCTGGCAAAAAGTGCTTGGCGGTGAAGGCGCACACGGTGTCATCATCCTCTCGCCGCGCGCTGTCGAACGGCTGGAAAGCTATACACCCGCATGGCCGCTGCCCAAAATCTTCCGCCTGACCAAGGGCGGCAAGCTGATCGAGGGCATCTTCCGTGGTGAGACGATCAACACACCCTCCATGCTGTGCGTGGAAGACTATCTGGACGCGCTGAACTGGGCGAAGGCCATTGGCGGCCTCGACGGTCTCGTTGCCCGCGCCAATGCGAATTTCGCCGTGATCGACGAATTCGTGCGCCGCACGCCCTGGCTCGACCATCTGGCAAAAGTGCCGGCCACGCGCTCCAACACATCGGTGTGCCTGTCGATCGTCGATCCCGAGATCGCCGCACTCGATGCGGGCGAGCAGGCTGCCTTTGCCAAGGGGATGGTTTCCGCACTCGCCAAGGCGGGCGTCGCCTATGACATCGGTCACTATCGCGATGCGCCCTCGGGCCTGCGAATCTGGGCCGGCGCCACGGTGGAAGCTTCCGATCTGGAAGCGCTGATGCCCTGGCTCGACTGGGCGTTCCAGTCCCAGAAGGCGCAACTCAAGGCCGCAGCCTGACACGATACTGCGGCTCCTGAACCGGAGCCGCCTCCCCAATTCTATGCATTGAAACAGGAGGCCGCCATGGCGCCCCGCGTACTCGTATCCGACAAACTGTCGCCCACTGCCGTCGAAATCTTCAAGGATCGCGGCATCGAGGTGGATTATCTTCCCGAACTCGGCAAGGACAAGGAGAAGCTCCTCTCCGTCATCGACCAGTATGACGGCCTTGCCATCCGCTCGGCCACCAAGGTCACCGAAAAGCTGATCAACAATGCCACCAATCTGAAAGTGGTGGGGCGCGCCGGCATCGGCGTCGACAATGTCGACATTCCGGCCGCATCGCGCCGCGGCATCATCGTGATGAACACGCCTTTCGGCAATTCCATCACCACGGCCGAACACGCCATCGCCATGCTCTTTGCGGTTGCCCGCCAGATCCCGGAGGCCAACGCCTCCACGCATGACGGCAAGTGGGAAAAGAACCGCTTCATGGGCGTCGAGATCACCGGCAAGACGCTGGGCGTGATCGGCTGCGGCAATATCGGCTCCGTGGTCGCGATGCGCGCCATCGGCCTGAAGATGCATGTTGTGGCCTTCGACCCGTTCCTTTCGGCCGAGCGTGCCTCCGAACTGGGTGTCGAGAAAGTCGAGCTCGACGAGCTGTTCAAACGCGCCGATTTCATCACCCTGCACACACCGCTGACGGACAAGACGCGTGGCGTGATCGACAAGGATGCGATCGCCAAGATGAAGAAGGGCGTGCGCATCATCAACTGCGCCCGCGGCGGCCTTGTGGTCGAGGCCGATCTCGTGGAAGGCCTCAAATCCGGCAAGGTGGCCGGTGCGGGCATCGACGTGTTCGAGACGGAGCCGGCGACGGAGAACCCGCTCTTCAACATGCCCAACGTGGTCTGCACACCGCATCTGGGCGCGTCGACCAGCGAGGCGCAGGAGAACGTGGCCATCCAGGTGGCGGAGCAGATGGCGGACTATCTGACCAAGGGGGCTGTGACGAACGCGATCAACATGCCTTCGATCAGCGCCGAGGAAGCCCCGCGTCTGAAACCCTTCATCAAACTCGCGGAAGTGCTTGGCGCATTCGTCGGCCAGGTGACCGACGAGGCCATCGAGGAAGTGGAGATCCTGTTCGACGGCTCCACCACCGAGATGAACCGCCGCGCACTCATCAGCGCCGCCCTTGCCGGCCTGATCCGCCCGCAGGTGGCCGATGTCAACATGGTCTCGGCCCCGATCATGGCCAAGGAGCGCGGCATCATCCTGTCCGAGGTCAAGCGCGACAAGTCGGGCGTGTTCGACGGCTATATCAAGCTGACGGTGAAGACCTCCGAGAAGACGCGAACCATCGCCGGCACAGTGTTTTCCGATGGCAAGCCGCGCTTCATCCAGATCAAGGGCATCAATCTCGATGCCGAGGTCGGCCAGCACATGCTCTACACGACCAATTACGACGTGCCGGGCATTATCGGCCTGCTGGGCTCGATCTGCGCCAAGCACCAGGTCAACATCGCCAACTTCCAGCTCGGCCGCAACCGGCCGGGCGGCGATGCCATCGCCCTGCTTTACCTCGACGCGCCCTTCCCGCCGGAAGTCCTGCGCGAGCTGCGCGCAACCGACGTGATCCTCTCGGCCAAGCCATTGTCCTTCGACGTGGCGGCATAGGGGTCAAACAGTCTTTTCAGGAATGCGATGCCGGCGCCACGCGCCGGCATTTGCCTATCTGGACGCCAGTTTGCGCCCTCCATGTTCGGCCATCCATATCCCGCCCAGCACCATGAACAGCGCGACGGCGTGATAGGTGAAGAAGGCTTCACGCAGAATGACGATCGACAGAAGCGTTCCGAAGATCGGCACCAGATTGATGAACAGGCCGGCGCGGTTGCCGCCGATCAGCTCATTGCCGCGAATGTAGAGCGTTTGTGCGAAGATGGAGGGGAACAGCACAACGTAGAACACCACCATCCAGCCCTGAAAGTCGGGCACGATGAGCCGGTCCGTCGCGATCTCCCAGGCCACCAGAGGCAGGGACGCCAGAAGCGCAAAGAACGAGAGCACGAACATCAGGCTCAGCCAGTGAATGTTCGGCTTCAAACGCAGCCCGACCGTGTACCCCGCATAGAGCAGGACGGCGACAAGCATCAGCGCGTCGCCGAAGTTCACATCCAGGTCGAGAAGGCGGGAAAATTCGCCATGGCTGGCAACCAGAGCCACGCCGACCAGAGACAGAACGAAGCCGGCAATCTGCAGAAAACTCACGCGCTGGCGAAACAGGACAAAATTGGCGACGAAAATGACCATCGGCACCGCACCCTGCTCGATGGCGATGTTGATGGCCGAGGTAAACTGGGCGGAACTGTAGAAAACAGCGTTGAACCCGGTGAAACCGAGCGTGCCCAACGCCGCCAGCAACGGCAGTTTCGGCCGGATCGCCGGCCAGTCGCGCCGGAGATGCGGCCAGGCAAAGGCAGCGAGCAGCGCACAGCCGATGATCCAGCGAAGCGTTGTCAGCATCATCGGCGAAACGTGGCCGACAGCCAGCCGGCTGGCCACGGCATTGCCGCCCCAGAAGAGCGTGGTCAGGCAGAGAAAGACATAGGCTTGGCGGTGCATGGGTTCATAGTCAGAACAGCGACAGGTTCCGCCTGATAGAGCCTCGAACTGAAATCGTAAATGCCAACGTCATAAATCGACATTCAAACTGCTGCACAAATACGCTGGCGGATAGAACGGCGGGCGGGTGAACGTTTCCATGAATGAGCGAACCGGTCTAAGGTCGGTCGAATCGATGCATAACCGACGGCCTGCATCCGGGTTGTCTGTGGACATGCGAACAATCGTTGATTGCGCTTCCGGTTCCTGCATGGCAAAGCGCGGTCGTATGAGCTCTTACGTGCGGGCGAGAAGTAACGTTGAACGACGTGTCCAAACCAGCGGGCAAGGGTGACGGCCCCGCCAATCGCAGCGCCAGGCGCGTTCTGAAACGCAGCCCAGCCGAGCCCAGCCCCGACCTGGAGGACGTGCTCCAGCACGGCGCGTCTCTGCGCAAACGGCGCCTGCTGCGAAACCTGCGCCCCATGCTGCCGGAGATTCTGGCCGCCGGCGTTTTGCAGTGCATGGTCTATAGCGCTTTCATTCTCAATGCGTCGCGCAGCGACTGGAACAATCTGGCAATCGTCTGCTCGGTGCTGTTCGTTCTGCCCTTCGCCGTCGCGCTGGCCCTGCTTGGCTTTCGCAGGCAACGCAACACGTTTTCCATCGCGATCTTCGTCACCTTTGTGTGTTTCAACGTGGCTGTCGCGGTTCTGTCCGGCCTGCGCATTCCGGTGAGCTACTCGGCTCTGCTGACCGCCTATCCGATCGCCACGATCGCCATGATCGTCGCCAATCTGAGGCTTCACCGGTCTCTGGAGGACCGCGTTGCCCTGCTCGACTTCCCCCAGGCCGCCCAGGTTGCAGCGAGGCTCGCAGGCCATGTGGCCGTGATCAGCGACAAGACAGCGGATATCGGCGCCTATGACCGACTGCTGATCGACACCGGAACACACCACAATCCGGAATGGTCGGCCTTTCTGACAAAGGCCTACATGGTCGGGGTCGAAGTTACCCCCTGGTTCAACTTTCTCGAGCTGCGCGAAGGCCGCGTGGATGTGGGCGCGTTCGACGTTTCGCACCTCGCCTACACGCCGAGCCAGATCTACTATTCCAAGGCGAAACGCGCGCTTGATCTTATCGCCGTCATCGTCACGGCGCCGATCACCATCCCGCTGGGGTTTGCCGTCTGGCTCTATATCCGGACCCTCGATGGCGGACCGGCGATCTTCGTGCAGACCCGCCGGGGCTATGGCGGGCGCCCTTTCAACATGCTCAAGTTTCGAACCATGTATCATGGCAGGCAGGGTGGAGCGACGCGCACGAACGACGACCGGATCATCAAGGGATGCCGGCTGCTGCGCCGCCTGCGGCTGGATGAGCTTCCCCAGCTCATCAATATCTGGCGCGGAGAAATGAGCCTCGTGGGACCACGCCCCGTGGCCGAATACGTGGCGCAGGCGAGTGAGGCGGAAGAGCCAAAATTCATCCACCGCACCATGGTGCTGCCCGGCATTACCGGCTGGGCACAGGTGAACTCCGGCTATGCGGGCACAACCCAGGAAGAGATCAACAAACTTTCCTACGACCTCTATTACATCAAGCACCTGTCATTCGATCTCGACATGCTCATCATACTTTCAACGATCAGCACCGTCCTGTTCGGTCGCGGCGCCCGCTAGGGCATCGGACCGAAAAGTGGAATCCGGTTTTCGGATTGTTCCGATGCTCCATCAATGGTTTAGATCGTCCTTTGTGCGTCCGGATGGACGCACGGCGATCTAGAGTGTTTTGCAGTCAGGTGGAGTGGCGCAGCGTTTCCATGAAACGGTGAACCGCTCCAGGTCCTGAGGCCGGGCTCTCCACGCATGGTGAAAAATCTTCTCCCAAGAGACATTCACCATTGGCGCACAATCGCTTAAAGAGAAGCGCACGCTGCGCAAGGGGAGGAGAACACCGTCATGAGCCATCCGAAGATCATCTGCATGGGCGAACCGATGATTGAGTTCAACCAGGTGGACGACACGGGCCGCTATCTCTTCGGCTACGGCGGCGACACCTCCAACTGCGCCATCGCAGCCGCGCGCGCCGGCGCATCGGTCGGGTTCTTCACTGCGCTTGGCGCGGACGAGTTCGGCGACAGCCTGATGCAGCTCTGGGCGGATAATGGCGTAGACGCCAGCCAGGTCCTGCGCAATCCGGATGCCCATACGGGTGTCTACTTCGTCAGCCATGGCGAGAACGGCCATGTCTTCTCCTATCTGCGCAAGGGTTCGGCAGCGAGCCGCGTCGCCCCGCGCGACCTGCCCCGCAGCGCCATCGAGAACGCCGACATTCTGCACCTCTCGGGCATTTCCATGGCCATCAGCGCCGATGCGAGCGATGCGGTTCTCGAAGCGATCGACATTGCGCGGGATGCCGGGACAAAGGTTTCCTTCGACACCAATCTGCGCCTGAAGCTGTGGCCGCTCGAGCGCGCCCGCGCACTCACCGAAGCCGCCATGCGCAAGGCCGACATCGCGCTTCCCGGCCTGGAAGACGCCGAGCAACTGGTCGGCATCAGCGACCCGGACGCCATCGCGGATCATTATCTGGGTCTTGGCGCTGGCATCGTCGCGCTGACGCTCGGCAAGGATGGCTGCCTCGTCGCCACGCCGGACGAGAGTCGCCGTGTGCCCGGCATCAGGGTCAACGCCGTCGACGCCACAGGTGCGGGCGACACGTTCGATGGCAATTTCCTCGCCGAGCTCAATCGCCATGGCGACCCGTTCGAGGCAGCGCGCTACGCCAATGCGGCCGCCGCCCTTTCCACGCAGGGCTTTGGCGCAGTCGCCCCCATGCCCATGCGCGAAACGGTCTTGAAGGCGCTCGCGGAAGCCGCCTGATCTATTCCAGGAAAACATCCACGCTGGCGGAACGTCCGGCCGCGTCGATCACCGTCAGGGTCGATGCGCCCCCGCCATCCGGCACCCAGCTTGCCCTGCGCCGGCGATAGGCGTCCGGCAGCGGCTCGCCATTGGCCAGCCAGCGAAACGGCGCGCGCCCGCCATTGATCTTGAGCGCCAGCGGCATGACCCGCGCGCCACGCGCAAGCCCCACATCGATGCGCGCACCCTGCGGCGGGAACACGATTTCCGGCGCGGGCTCCACCGGCGCGCCGGCCCGGAACCCGCCACCCGAGACGGAGAACCGCCGCATGGGAAACGAAAGATCGGACGCGGCAAGCCGGATCGCGCCTGCCGGTGCAGGCGGGAATGGAACGATGCCCACGCCCGAGCGCGAAAACGCCTCGAACAGAATGGGGGCGGCGGCCAGATAGCCGGTCAGCCCCGGCACCGAGCCGCCATCGGGCCGCCCGGCCCACACGCCCAGCACATGCCGCCCGTCATAGCCCACCGACCACGCATCGCGGTAGCCATAGGACGTGCCCGTCTTGTAGGCGATGCCGAGGCGCGGCGCGTCTCTGGGCGGCGCGACACCGGACAGGATGTCGGCAACCTGCCATGTGGCCTGCGGCGTCAGCACGGAAGGAGGATGCGCGGCAATCTCTGCACCTTCCAGATAATGCAGCGGGCGCACCCGCCCCTGATTGGCGAGCCCGCCATAAAGCTGCACGAGCCCTTCGAGCGTCAGCCCTGCACCGCCAAGCCCGATGGCAAGACCCGGTGTTTCG
Source organism: Nitratireductor rhodophyticola (assembly GCF_019891355.1). Taxonomy (NCBI): domain Bacteria; kingdom Pseudomonadati; phylum Pseudomonadota; class Alphaproteobacteria; order Hyphomicrobiales; family Phyllobacteriaceae; genus Nitratireductor; species Nitratireductor rhodophyticola. The sequence goes on from NZ_JAHSSF010000003.1 coordinate 349,675, forward strand.
CCGGGCGGCAGAGCGGGCGGCACACCGGCCTGCCGCATGCGCGCCACCAACCGCACCGGCCCCACCGCATCGAGCAGCCGGATCGCCGGCACGTTGAGAGACATCTGCAAGGCCGTGCGCACCGAAACGTCGCCCTGATAGGCCATGTCGAAATTGCGCGGACGATAGCCGGAGAAATTGCCGGGCCGGTCTTCGATCATGGTTTCCTGCATCACCAGCCCCTCCTCGAAGGCAAGGCCATAGATGAAGGGTTTGAGCGTGGAGCCCGGCGAACGCTCTGCCACGCTCATGTCGATCCAGCCGGCGCGTGTGGCGTTGAAATACCCCGCCGATCCGACCCGCGCGAGCACCGCGCCGGTCTGCGCATCCGCCAGCACCATCGCCACGGAAACGCGCGGCCCCAGCCCGCGCGCCGCTCTGGCGGCAACCTCCTCAAGGCCCGCCTGCGCACGCCGGCTGATGGTCAGGCGATGCACACGCTCGTCCGGCTCCGCCTGCACCACCGCATCGGCCAGATGCGCGGCATAGGCCGGCATGGGCAGACGCCGGCCCGCAAGCTTCGCCTCAGACGCGCGCGCGACCTCGCTTTCGATGATGACGCCAGCCCCCGCCATGCGCGCAAGCACGCGGTCGCGCGCGGCTTTTGCCATTTGCGGATGACGGTCGGGCCGGCGCGCTTCCGGCGATTGCGGCAGGGCGACCAGAAGAGCAGCCTCCTCCAGCCCCAGCCTGTGCGGCTCCTTGCCGAACCAGGCGAGGCTTGCCGCGCGCACCCCTTCAAGATTGCCGCCATAGGGCGCGAGCGTCAGATAGCGCTCCAGTATTTCCCGCTTGGAAAGCCTGCGCTCGATCTGAAGCGCCCGCGCGATCTGCCGGAACTTGGCGCTGAAGCTGCGCGCCTCGCGCGGCTCGATGAGGCGTGCAAGCTGCATCGACAGTGTTGAACCGCCCGAGACGATGCGCCCGTTCCACAAAAGCTGCAATGCGGCCCGGCCAAGCGCGCGCATGTCGACGCCCGGATGCGACCAGAAGCGCTTGTCCTCATAGGCGACCAGCATCTTGAGAAACTGCGGATCGAGCGTGTCGATATCCGCCGGCAGACGCCAGCGCCCGTCGGACGCCGCATAGGCCCGCAGCAGCGCGCCGTCACGGTCGAGCACCTCCACCGAAAGCGGGGCAGGATCCAGCGGCGGCGGATAGGCCGAGTCCAGCCGGTTGAGCGTCACCGCCCCGCCAATGGCGAGCAGGGCCGCAAGGCCAGCGGCCATGGCGACCCGGCGCATATGTCGACGCGTTTTCATCGCCGCCGCCTACTGCCCCACGATCTCCATGAAGCCCGTGGCCGTGCGGGCGGAGAATTGCGGACGGTACATGTCTTCCACGCTCGCCGCCGGATGCGTGTAGACGCCCGGCGTCACCGCACGCACCACATAGGCGAGCCTGAAATTGCCGCCCCCACTGCGGTCGAAGGCGGCGATGAAGCGGTCGTCGCGGAACTCGGTGTGAACCGCATCCGTCTGACCAAGCCACTCGAAATTCGCCAGATCCGCACTGCCAACAAGGCGCGGATTGTCGATCTCGAAGCCCGCCGGCAACAGGTCGGAGACCAGCACGCGTGAAGGCCAAGCGTTCTGTTCCATCATCTCCAGCACCACGACATAGCGCTCGTTCTGGCGTGCGTCGGAGACATTCGCCTCTTCACCGTCAAGCGTGTAGTAGCGCCGCTCGATGGTGAAGCCCTCGCCGCCCGCCGGCAGCGGCTGCTGCGGCGCTGCCACCACCGTCATCACCGCATCGACCGGCTCATCACCCCGATTGGCCACCGTCAGTGGCGCTGCCTCAATCTCCAGTCCCGACAGCCGCCGCGAGAATGCGCCCTGATGCGCATTGCCGTCCACGGTCAGGCGCAGATCGTCGCTCGACTGGCTCAGCGCGCGGGCTGCAAGCAGCATCCACGCCTCGTCCTGTGTGCTCATGTAACGCGTGTCACCGCGCACATCGGCCACCAGATCGATCATCTGCGGCACCAGCGCCGGTTCGGGCCGGCTTTCTGCCGCCAGCGCCAGCATCGCCGCGCCATCGCGCAGACGCGACCCGTAATCGGAGCGTGCCGTGTAGCGCCCGCTCATGCCCTGAGCGAGACGGAAGGCGGAGGCAAAGCCCCGTTCCGCACGTCCCGCATCGCCATAGAGCGCGAGACCTGCGGCAAGCTGCGCGCGCGCCAGCGGCGTGGAGAACTCATCGAGCCGCGTGTCGAGATAGTAGCGCAGATCGCCGGCCGAAGCCTTGCGGTTGCGCGCCAGCACATAGAGCGCATACGCGATCTCGCTGCCGCGCGAGGAGACATCCGTGTCATAGGCGAGCGTGTTCTGAAGGTTCTGCAGCGCCTGGCCCATCGCCGCCTCGGGCACGGCAAAGCCCTGCTCGCCAGCGCGGGTGAGGAAGTCCGTCACATAGGCGTCGAGCCACAGATCGCCCGATCCCGGTCCCCAGAGACCGAAACCGCCGGACGAAGACTGTGCGGCAAGCACGCTGGTGATGGCGTCCTCGATGCGCCCCTTGAGCGCCGGGTCATCTTCCAGTCCGGCGGCCTTTGAAAGCTCGCTCACATAGAGCAGCGGCAGCGCGCGGCTGGTGGTCTGCTCCGTGCAGCCATAGGGGTAGCGGTCGAGCGACATCAGCAGAGCCGGAATGTCGAACCCGTCGGCCCGCGAAATGTTGAGGCTCACCGACGCGTTTTCGGCAAAGCTGTCTTCCAGAAGCGCGCCGTCCAGAGTGACACTGCCGCCATTGGCCGCAAGCGTGACCACACTACGGGTGGCAACCGGCATCACGCCGGGCCGCACCGGCAGGGGCACGCTTTTCTCCACGGCAAGCCCGCTCTCATGCGCAAGCGCCACCGTCAGCGCACCCTCGCCCGTCTGGTTGGTCGCCGAGATGGGCACGGAGAGCGTGGCCTTGCCGCCCGCCTCAAGCGTCACCGTATCGGAGAGCGACCGCAGATCGGCGCTGACCGGTCCCTCGGCCATCACCGTGAGGCGATAGTCGCCGGCAGGGCCATCCGTGTTGGCGATTTCAAGCAGAAGCCGCGCCTCGTCGCCCGGCGCCAGGAAGCGCGGAAGGCTGGTGGTCAGCACAACCGGATCGCGGATGATCACGTCCTGCTGCGCGCTGCCCACACCCTTCTTCGACCAGGCGACCGCCATGATGCGGGCCGTGCCGTTGAACTGCGGAATGTCGAAGGAGACCTCTGCCTTCCCGTCATCGTCCACCTTCACGATACCGGAAAAGAAGGCGAGCAGCTTCTGTGTCGGCGCGCTGCCGGTGGCCGCCATGCCGCCGCCATCGCCGCCTGTGCGCAGCCGGCCCATCGCGCCGAGCGAACCATCGATCAGCCGCCCGTAAATGTCGCGCATTTCGATGCCCAGCATGCGCTGGCCGAAGTACCAGGCGTCCGGCTCTGGCGGCTCGTAGCGCGTGAGGTTGAGAATGCCCACATCAACTGCCGCGACGCTCACATAGGCTTCTTCGCCCGGTGCCAGCCCGCCAACGCTGACGGGGATGGAAAGGCTCTCATCGGGACGCGCCTGTTCCTCAACGCCGAGTTCAACCGAAAGATCGCGCGCACCCGGATCGACCTTGAGCCAGCGCACGCCGATGGCGCGCATGGGCAGGCGATTTTCGGCATCGTCGCCGGGGCGGAACAGCGTTGCGGTCACATAGGCCCCGGCCCCAAGTGCATCGGTCACCGGAATGTCCACGGTCGCGCCGGCTTCCGGCACTTTTGCGGTGAAGGTTTCGATGAGGCTCTCAGAGCCCACCGTCACCAGAACCTCGCCGGCAAAGCGTGGCGAAATCTTCAGCTTCGCCGTCTCGCCCACCGCATAGGCGTCGCGGTCGAGCGCCACTTCCAGCCCGTCCGGCGTTTCGGTGGAACCGGCCTCCACATACCAGCCGGAATCGAACGCCGCGCTGGTGATCGGCCCGCCCGCATCCGGGCTTTCCACCTCAAGGCGATAGCGCCCCCAGTCCACGGAAACGCCAATCTGCGGCTCGCTGTCGGCCTTCGCATCCACCGTTCCCTCGCGCACGAGGCTCGTCGTGGTGATCGGCTCATAGTTCCAGGAACCGCCATCGCGATACCACTGATAGTGTCGCTCCACCTTCAGCAGTTTCCATTCGAGGCCGTCCATGGCGATGCGCTCGCCCTTCGGATCGACCGCGATCATGCGGAAATTCGCCGTCGCTCCCTCGGCAACGCGCCCGCCGGTGAATTCCGGCTTCAGGCCGATCATCGCGCTTTCCGGCTCGATATCGATCTCCAGCGCACGCTCCACCGCGCGGCCACCGGCCTCGCGCATGCGCACGCTCACCTGCGCTTTCAGGAGACGCGTGGTCGAAGGCGCGCCATCGAGCGCCACCGGGAACTGCGCCTGCCCCTCCGCATCGGTCTCGGGCAGGCCGGGCAGGGAGACACGCAGCGCCTCCACATCTTCCTCGTCATCGAGGCCAAAGACATAGCCGGGGAAGGCTTTCCATTCGCGCGTCGGCGCGACCGTCAGTTCGCCTTCAAGCGCAAGCCCCGCTGCCGGTGCGCCATAGAGATAGCGGCCATCGACGGTCACATCCGTCACACCGCCGACCGGCACGGCCTCATCCGCGCTCGCAAGCGCGAACTCGGTGCGGTCGGGCACGAAATCCTCGACCAGAAAATTTTTCTCGGCCAGCGCCGGCTTTTTCGGATCGGCATAAATGCCGAGCACCCAGGTGCCGCGCATCGCGCTTCCGGGCAGATCAAGCGCCACCGCATGACCGCCAAGCGCCGCGCCATCGGAAACGACGCGCCGGTCCTCCACACCGTCGGGACGGCGGAAGATGAAGGTCAGCGGCAGATCCTCCACCGCATCCGAAGCGGGATTGCGCGTGAGCGCGCTCGCATGCACCGTCTCGCCGGCGCGATAGATGCCGCGCTCCGTCCACGCGAACACGTCGAGCGGTCCGGGCGAAGGACGCCCCGCCACGCCGCGATCCGAAAGATCGAAGCCCGCGCGCGTCATGTCGAGGAAGACGAAATCCTCAGTCCCGTTTTCAGCGATGATCGCCGCCGGCGCGAGACCGGAAGAGCCGCGCGCCAGACCGGGATCGAAGCGCGCATGGCCATCGCCATCGGTCTCCGCCTCGCCAAGCACCTCATTGTTGCGGGCCACAAGCCTGAGCTTCAGCCCCTCCAGCGGCTTCGCGCTCGCCAGCGAGCGCGCGAAGACCGAAAGCCCGTCCTCGCCGGCAAAGGTGGAAAGCCCGATATCGGAGACAAGGAACCACTGCGTGGCGCGGTTGTCCCAGCTTTGGCTGGTGTCGCCTTCCGGCACCGCCGTCATCATGTAGACGCCGGGCCTACGCTCCGGCACCGCCTCATCGATGGGGATGCTGGTGACGACATCCTTGTTCAGTTCCGCCTTGATCTCAATGGCACCCTCGAAGACCGGCGCTCCCATGTCATCGCCAACCTCATTGGCCCCATATTCATTGAGCTGGCGCAGAAACTGCCCCTTGCTCAACAGCTGCGCCAGAGCGCGTTCACCGACGCGATAGACGGAGAGTTTCGCACTGTCGGCATTGACCGAAACGAACGGTATGCCCCGGCGCGCCGAGGACGGCAGCACGAAATTTTCGCCGGTAAAGCGCAGCGAAGGCGCGCGGTCCCGCACGTAGATTTCGAGCGGCACCGGCTCGGCAATCACCTCGCCAATGGCCGCCGGCAGGCCCTGCCGGATGACGATGCGATACTGCTCGCCATGCTTCAGGCCGCTGACGCAAAGCTCCTTGTCGCTGCGATCGACGGCGAAGGAGCGCAGATTGTCGACGGTCACGAGCTGGGCATAGTCGACGCCGCTCTTCACCAGTTCCTCGGAAAACTGCACGCAGGCGCGCGGCGTGGCGCTGTCGGAATCGACCGAATGGTCGATCACCCGGAACCCCTTGCGGCGCTTGAGGTCGGCATAGGCCTCCTGCACATCGCGCGCGGCCCTGAGCGCAAGGCTCGCCTCATAGGCGCTGAGCGCGGGGCGGAACAGGTTGCGCCGCTCAAGAGCCGGCGCAAGAACGGCCAGCGCCTCGGCACGGTCATCCGTGCTGCGCGACAGATTGTAGGCATTGATCGCAGCGCCGGTGCCGGCGCGCTGAAGCCGATACAGGTTCATGTCACCCACGGGCTGCGAGGCGGTCGCGGCACGCGCAAGTTCCAACCAAAGGCCCACATTCTGCGGCTCCATTACGAGCGCGGTTGAAAACGCCTGCATGGCATTGAACGGATCACCATTTGCCAGCGCCTGCCCGCCCGCCGCACTCAGTTGAACAAACCCTGCATTCTCGGGACGCACCGCGCGCAGTATCTCGGCGCGATACTCGCCAGCCTCGCGCTGGATGTGCTCGGGCACGAAGCGGAGCGCAGGCGGCGCTCCGATATCGGGTGCTTCTCCACCGGCCACAACCTTGCCGGCCACCGCGCCGTCAAACGCATTGAGGCGATTGAAGTCCGACTTCAGAAAGCACCATTGCGCGCTGGTGTTGTAGGTGAAGGCCCGGCACTGCGGATCGGCAAGGCACACCGCCTTGCACTGGTCGAGCGTCACATCCTTCTCGGTGCGCAGGTCGAAGCCGAAATAATCGGCATTCTCGCTTACCACGATCCGGCGCGCATCCTGCGCGGCAGCCATTGCTGCAAACCCGAGAAGAAAAACGAAAAACAGGGAGAGTCCGCGTGCCGCAAGCATGGCAATCCTCCAGGCGCTGCCGATATCGTCCCATTGTTATTGGGGCAGCTTTGCAAAAGCCAGTCAACAGGCCCGGAGAATTATCGCTTCCTTATAGTCCCTTCGGATGGGTCATGAACTCTTCGATGATTTCCTCGGGCGGTTTAACGAAGTCCGAGGTGCGGCTCACGCCAAGGCCGGTCAGCGCCCGCAGCTTCACCGCCATTTCCGCCAGTTTCACAACAATCGGGATGCCGTTGATAACAGGCGCGCCATCCACCCGGTGTGCCTGCAATTGAGAGAACAGAAGCATGGGAATGCCGCCACCGGGGATCAGCACGTCCACACCGTCGCGCACCAATGGCCTTGCCTGTTCCTCGAACAGGGCGCGCACCGTCTCAAGCCGCTCATCGGAGCCGAAGGCGGCAAGGATCTGCCCCGGCTCGAAATCCATGGCGTGCACGCCGGTCACGCGTTCGCCGAGACCATATTTGCCGATCTGGTGGTGAAACCAGGGAATGTAACGCCGGTTGATGGTGACGATGCCCGAGCGCTGGCCAAGCTGGCAGGCATGCAGCATGGACGCCTCGCCCATGCCCAGCACCGGAATGTCGACCACCGACCGCGCCTCATAGAGCCCCGCATCCTGAAAATGCCCGATGATGAAGGCGTCATAGCCCTCGCGCTCGGCCCGCACCGCATTGCAGATCACCTCGCGCGCGCAGCGAAACTCGACAATGGCATGGGCGTAGCTGTCATGCGGGGTGATGCCCTTGATGTCGATCTCAGTACCGGGATCGATGATCGCATCGAGATGCTTTCTGAGTTCATCCCAGTAGCCCGCGCCATTCTCGTAATCGACATAGCTCTGATACCAGATCTTCATGCGGTCAGCTCCTGATGAGGCCCGGCAGCCAAAGGGCCAGTTGCGGGAATAGCGCCAGCAAGACCACCAGCAACAGCGTGCAGGCGATGTAAGGCAGCGCGGCCCGCGCCACCTGCCCGATGGTCGTGCCGGCCGGGCTCACCCCAACCATGACGAAGAGCAGAAGCCCGAAGGGCGGGGTTGCAAGGCTCAGCTCCAGCGCCAGAAGCATCACCACGCCGAACCAGATCTGATCGAACCCGTAGAGTGCCACCAGCGGCATGAAGATCGGGAGCGTCAGCATCATGATCGAGAGCTGATCCATGAACATGCCGAGAAGCAGAAGCACCAGGAACATGATGGCAAGCACCACATAGGCGTTGAGCTCGAAACTGGTGGCAAACGCGATCAGCCCGGAGGACGCGCCGGAAAAGGCAAGGATCTGCGAAAAGGTCGTCGAGCCCACGATGATCATCAGCATCATGGCCGACACTTTCAGCGTGCCGGTGAGCGAGCGAACGACGGCCTCCCAGCTCAGCGTGCGATAGCAGGCCGCGAGCACCACCACCGACAGCGCACCGAAAGCGGCGGATTCGGTCGGCGTCGCCCAGCCGAGCAGGATGAGCCCGACCACGGCAAAGACCACGATGCCCATGGGCAGGACATCGACAGCAAGCGCCCGAACGATCTCGGAGACGCTTGCCCGTTCCGCCGCATAGCCGGGTGCCGCCTCTGGATCGAGCGCGATCTGTATGCGGATCGTCGCAAGGAACATGAGCGCCAGCACAAGACCCGGAACCAGACCCGCGATCAGCAGAGCACCCACATCGATCCGCGCCAGCGATCCGAGCAGCACGGCCAGCGAGGATGGCGGAATGATCATGGCCAGACCACCCGTCGCCAGGATCGGCCCCATGATCATGTGCGGCTTGTATCCGCGCTTGATCATGTCGGGCATCAGCGTCGTGCCGAGCATCGCCGTGTTGGCCATTGAGGAGCCCGACAGGGTGGCGAAGATCGTGCCGCCGCCCACTGTCAGATAGGAAAGCCGCCCCTTGATGCCGCCAAAACACTTGTCGAGCGCATCGAAAACACGAATGGCAAGCCCCGTGTGAAACAGAAGCTCGCCCATGATGAGAAAAAGCGGCACCGGCACAAGCGCGAAACTCGTCACCGATGTGGTGGCATTGGCGACGAGCTGATCGATGCCGATCATGCCACCCATGAAAATGACAACACCGACGATGTTGATCGCCAGAAAGGCAATCGCCACCGGCATGCCGAAGAACATCAGCGCGAGCAGCCCGCCGATCATGAGGAGTGTGGCTTCATACCAGGCCATCAGTGTGCTCCCCCGCTACCCGTATAGGTTTCGCCCCGCAACAGCATGCGCAGGAACTCCAGCGCCATCAGGCCGAAGCCTACGGAAAGCATCGCGTAGAGAACCCAGGACGGGATGTTGATGGAGCGCATGTCGACCGCGCGCGACTGCACCATCTCCAACCCCACCGCCGCCGAGCGCCAGCACAGGAGGGCAAGCGTCAGGATGGCGAGAACCAGCACGACCCGCCCCGCCAGCAGGCGTATCGTTTCCGGCATCGCTCCCACGAAGGAGGAGATCGCCACATGCCCGTTGTTGCGCACCAGCCAGGGGGCGGCTGCCATGGTGGAGAAGAGCATCACATATTCAACGATGGCGCTGGTCGACTGGAACGGGCGAAACCCGGTGTTGCGCAGCACGACGTCGACAATGATGGCGACAGAAATGAAAACGAGACTGGCGGCGCCCAGCACAGCCAGTCCGTTGATGATCCAGTTGTAGAGACGTATCAGAAACATGGCGCGCGGCTTTTCAAAGGGAGTGTGGCGGGGAGCCGATCAGCCCCCCGCCGGTGCGGGATCAGCGGTCGTAATACGCTTCGCGCAATGCGTCGTAATATTCCGATCCGGAATCCTTCATCCGCTTCCAGGCGCTGTCATAGGCCAGATCAAGGAACTTCGCCTCTGCCTCGCCCTCGAGCGTGATCACTTCCATCCCGTTTTCGCGGACCGCCTTGTCGGTCTCCTCGATCACTTTCTGGAAATTCTCATAGGACGTCTGCTCATATTCGGCAGCAGCATCGTTGATGATCTTCTTTGCCTCGTCGCTCAGGCTGTCCCATTTGGCCGGGTTCACCACCACGGCGAGGTCGGTCTGGAAGAAGCCAGGATCGATGCGGTAGCGCAGGAACTTGTCCCAGGAGAGATCCTGAATGCCGACAATCGGCCAGCCCGAACCGTCAAACGTGCTGCGTTCCAGCCCGGTATAGACATCCGGAACCGGAACGGAGACGGGAATGGCGCCCAGCGCTTCAAAGAAGGAATTGTAAATCGGCTGCGAGCGGATGCGCTGACCATCGAGATCGATGCCGCCATCCTCGGTCCTCTTTGGCTCGTTGATCGTGTAGATGTAGAACTGCACACCCGTGTCGAGGTGAGCCAGAAGGTTCACGCCGAGCTTCTTGGAAAAGGCTTCCTGCATGATGCCGAAGCCGCCATTCTCGCGCGCCTTCGCCGCCGTCACGGTCGAGCCGACCCAGGCATCCGCCTCCGGCATCGTGCCGAGATAGTAGGAGGCGGGGCCATACTGCATGTCGATCACGCCGCGACGGACCGCATCCACCTGCTGGTTCGGCGGAAACATCTCCGGCCCGCCCGCATAGTTGATCTGGATGACGCCCTTGCCGCGCTCGTTCACGAGGTCGACAAAGCCCTTGAAGCTTTGCGAGAAGGCAAGCGACTGCGGGAAGGCGGAAATTGCCTTCAGCGTCTCTTCCGCGCTGGCCTGTCCGGCAAAGGCGATGCTGGTCAGCGCCGTTGCAAGAAGGCCGTTTCTGATGGTCCTGGCGATCGATCTGGTCTTGGCTTGGTTCATTTCTTCGTCCTCTCTGGTTGTCCGGGCTTGTTCCACCCGGTTTTGGTTTCAACTGCTCCCTAAAGCTTTGGCGGCCGCACAAGCCCCGCATTGTCGAGCGCCTTCAGGAAGGCGGCCATGCGGCGCTGGCGATAGGCATCGACATCCATGTCGGAATAATCGAAGAAGCCGGAGCCGGTCTTCAGACCGATACGCCCCTCTTCCATGTGGCGACTGATGATCTCCGGCGCTTGATAACGCTCGTCATCGAAAGCCCCGGCGAGATAGCGGCTTGCATAATAGAGAATGTCGCCGCCGCCCCAGTCGATGAATTCCAGAAGTCCCAGCACGCCGAAGCGCAGGCCGAACCCATAGGTCACCGCCTTGTCGACATCCTCGGCGCTCGCAACGCCTTCCTCCACGATCCGCGCCGCCTCGTTCATGGCGAGCGCCTGAATGCGCGGCACGATATAGCCGGGCGAAGCCTTGCAGACGATAGGCACCTTGCCGATGCCTTCAAGATAGGCGCGCACGAATGCGGTGGTTTCCGCATCCGTCTCATCGGCCGGGCTCAGTTCCACCAGCGGCATCAGAAAGGCCGGGTTCAGCCAGTGCGCATTGAGAAAGCGCTCGGGCGCAGAGGTGAAACCCGCCAGTTCCGTCGACAGCATGGTCGAGGTGGTCGAGGCCAGAATGGCGTCGCCATCCGCATGGGCGTCGAACAGCGCAAACGCATCGCGCTTGGCGTCCGTCACTTCGGGCACGCCCTCGAACACGATCCGCACGCCGGAAAGGCCCGCTGCCGCCTCGCCGCGCGGCACAATGCTCACCCGTTCCATGATCTGCGGAACGGCATCGACTTTGAAAGCACCGAGTGCTGCGATGGAGGCGAGCGCCGTGCGGATCTCGTCCAGCGCCTCGTCGCGCAGTTTTGCGAAGGCGTCGGCGTCACGCTCCTTGGCATCGATCAGCCGCACCTCGTGGCCGGCATAGGCGACGCATTGGGCAATGCCTCGCCCCATGCGCCCGGCGCCGATGCAGGCGATGGTCACGTCATCTGCCATCACAGCCCCTCGCGCAGCATCGTCTGCACCGCCTCGCGGCTTTCACCGGCAAGGCCGATCTTCTCCATCGTGCGGCCCTCGGCGCGGAAGTCGCGCTCGGCCACCGCACCGGCAATGGCCAGGAGGCCGGTCGCCACCGGACAGGGCACACCTGCCCATTCACCCACGGAAACCATGAAGGCGAGGCCCATGCCCACATCCTCCAGCATGTAGCGATGCGACTTCAGGTCCAGCTTCTCGTGCCAGTCACCGGAATCCACCAGCTTGTCATGGGCCAGATTGCCATACATCCAGTTGCTGGTCTCGTAGTGATCGGCGAGCGGGAAATGCGGCGCGCCATAGCCCAGCGCCTCGCGGATCGCCATCCGCTCATTGTCGAGCGCGGTGTGCGTGCGGCGGATGGAGGGCTGCGTCCCCTCATTGTGAATGTCCCAGCGATCGAAATGCTCGATGGGACCGGCATTCATGAGGATCAGCGGCGGGTGGATGATCGGGCCGGCATTCATCAGCGCGCCCGACAGCGCATCCTCCACCGGCTCGATGGAGGCCGGGAACACCGCCGCAATGGTCTTGATCGCATGATCCGTGTGCCGCGCCGGCAGCACGCCGGTCGGCAGGCGCGAGGCCCGCGTCGTCACACGCACTTCGAGCGGTCCCTGCTTGCGCGTCAGCCATGGCAGTGTGCCGGTCTCGGCAATCGCGATGTCGGCCTTCGAGCCCGCTTCGCGAATCCGCTTCATCATCAGGTAAGAGCCGAACGTGCCCGGCGGCAGATAGATCACCTGCCCGTCTTCCAGATGCGGTGCGAGGCGAGTGGCGATGTCCTCCTGCGCGAAGGCCGGCGTCGGCGCAACGATCAGCTCCGCTCCCTTGAGCGCTGCAGCAAGATCGTCGGTCGGCACGACCGCGATCTTCCGGCTGCCCTCATGGTCGGTCAGGGTGATGCCGCCAGCCTTCTCGACATCGGCGAAACTGGCGCGGTCGCGCCGCCACCAGCGAACGTCATGCCCCGCCTCGGCGAAATCCGCCGCCGCTGCATAAGACCCGTTGCCTCCGCCCAGAACCGCTACTTTCATTCCTGTACTCCCCTCATTGCCGCGCATTTTCTTGCGGATGGTTGTTCTATTTTTGAGCAGGCAAAACCGCCGTCGCCTCGATCTCCACGACAGCCTCCGGCTCCACGAGCCGTGTCACCTGAACGGTCGCCATGGCCGGAAAGCAGCGCCCGAAGACATCGCGATACGCCTTTCCGAGCCCTTTCGGGTCGGCGAGATAATCTTCAACATTGGTCACATACCAGGTGAGACGCGTCAGATGCTCCGGCCCCGCTCCAGCCGCCTCCAGCACATCGCGAATGTTGCGGAACGTCTGGTGAGCCTGCGCGACAAAGCCTTTCGGAAAGCGCCCCTCCCGGTCCCACCCGACCAGACCACCCGTATAGATGATGCCGCCATCGGTCATCACGGCATTGGCGTAGCCCTTCGGCTGCGGCCAGCCTTCCGGGCTGACCGTTGCGTGCAGCAGGCGCGGCTCGGCAGCGTTCGGGGCGTTCTCGGTCTCGCTCATGTCGCTCTCGTCTCCAGTTTCACCGGTCCGGCGACCGGCGCGGGCGCAACGCTGCTGCCGGCACGGTACAGCGCGTGAATGTGCCTCAGGGCGTCTTTCAGCAGCGCCGCCTCGCCGGGGCGAAGCCGGGCGATGATCGCCCGCTCATGGGCCTGCGCCTCATCGACCAGACGCCCGCCAAGCTCGCGTCCAGCCGGTGTCAGGAACACGCGCACGCGCCGCCGGTCTCGTTCGTCGCTGCGGCGTTTCACCAGTCCCTTCAATGCCATGTGATCGACGATCTTGGTCAGATGCGACTGCTCCATCAGCGCAAGCTGGGCGAGCTGCGTCACCATCTGGCCGTCCTCATCGCTCAGGCAGGCGAGAATGCGCCATTCGGGCACGCGCAGCCCCTGCTCGCGCACATGGGCGTGAAAGTCGGCACTGGCCGCATCGCTTGCGGCGGCGAGCAGATAGAGCAGGTAGTCGCCGACAAACCCGGCGTTGCGGTCGATCTCGATCCTGTCTTCGTCTTTCGCCATCATCTCTTCCGGTCACATGGAATTGGGTATCAGAAGCGCCATCGCCGGCAGCGCGATCAGAAGCGCCAGCCGCACCACATCCAGCGCGACAAAGGGCAGGATGCCGGCAAAGATGCGCTCCAGCGGAATGTCGGGCGCCACCGTGCGCATGACGAAAACATTCATGCCGATGGGCGGCGTGATGAAGCTCAGCTCGGTGGCGATCACCACGAAGATGCCGAACCAGATCGGATCGAAGCCAAGACCGGTGACGATCGGAAACAGGATCGGCACGGTGAGCGTGATCATCGAGATGCTTTCGAGCAGACAGCCCAGCACCAGATAGATCAGCACGATCATGAAGATCACCGGATACGGGCCGACGCCGAAAGCGTTGATCCAGTTGCGCAGATCGCCCGTCAGGCCGGAGAAGTTCACATAGTTCAGAAAGTAGAGCGCTCCGAACAGAATGAAGAACATCACCGCCGTGGTCTTCGCTGTGTCGAACAGCGTGGAAAGCGTGGCCCGCAGGGTCAGCCGACCGCGCATGAAGGTGAGAAGAAACGCCCCGCCCGCGCCCATGCCCGCCGCCTCGGTGGCGGTGAAGACCCCCATATAGATGCCGCCCAGAACGAACACGAAAAGCGCCAGCGCCCAGACCACACCGCGCAAAGCGCGAATGCGGTCGATCAGCGGCAATTTCGGCTGGGTCTCCAGATGCTCTGAATAGACCACCAGCGACAGACGCACGGCGATCATGTAGCCGATCACGCCGATCAGCCCCGGCAGAAGGCCGGCCAGAAACAGCTTGCCGATGTTCTGCTGCGTGAGGATGCCGTAGATGACAAGGATGACGGACGGCGGAATGAGAATGCCGAGCGTTCCGCCCGCTGCGATGGATGAGGCAGCCAGCCGGTCCGAATAACCATATTTGCGCATCGCCGGCAGCGAGATGCGGGCCATGGTCGCCGTGGTGGCGAGCGACGAGCCGCACACGGATGAGAACCCGCCACAGGCGACGATGGTCGCCATGGCAAGCCCGCCCTTGCGGTGGCGCAGCCAGGCATTGGCCGCCGCATAGAGATCGCCAGCCACGCCCGACTGAACCACGAGATTGCCCATCAGCAGGAACAGCGGCACGACGGACAGCGTATAGCTCCTGCCACTGTCGAAGAAGACCTGCCCCAGCATGGCCAGTGCCGGATGCCAGCCGACGATCGAGACAACGCCGATCAACCCCACCGCCGTCATCGCAAAGGCGATGGGCACGCCCGCAAAGATGAGCGCCAGAAGCAGCGCCATTCCGATTGGCCACGCCATCAAACGCCCCCGCCATCGCTTTTGGGCAGGCGCAGCACCGCCATGACGAATGTAACCACCGCACAGACACCGGCGATGACTGCCGTCGCCTTGGCGAACGGCCCAAGCGGCGCACGCAGATAAACCGTCACCTCATTGTAGCTGTCGAGCTGGGCCCCATGGTTCCAGAGCTGCCAGGAAACGAGCCCCAGCACCACGGCAACCACAAGCCGGGCGAGATTGAGTTGAATTCTCTCAGCAACGCCCTTGAGCCCGGCCGTGAGCAGATCGACGCTCACATGCCCGTCATCCAGGCACACCGCCGGCAGCCCCACAAACACGATCGCCATCAGGAGGATTTCGGTATATTCCGCGGCACCCGGCAGCGGCGACGACAGGAGATAGCGGCCGATCACATCGACCACCGTCACCAGCGTCAGCGCCACCAGAAACGCGCCGCAAAGCACGGCGGTCGCCAGTCTTAGCCACCGCCGAGCCCGCATTGCGATCCGCTCGGAGGAGGCGGCCATTATTCAGCCGCCACCGCTTTGATTTCGTCCTTGAGCTTGCCCATGACCACCTCGAAATCGAGTCCCTTGGCCTCATAGGCCTTGGCCAGATCGTCGAACATGGGCTGCGTCTTCTCACGCAGCGTCGCAAGCTCTTCCTCGGTCGCATCGTGGAAGTCGACGGTCGATCCGATCACGTCCATGCCGGCTGCATCCGCCGCATCCCAGGCCTGACCGGCCATGCGCGAGAACGCCTCGCCGGAGACCTCTTCGATGGCCGCCTTGTCCTCATCCGACAGGCTGTCGAACTTCGCCTTGTTCATTACGAAGAAGAACGAGACATTGTAGAGACCGCCGGGCACGCGCAGCGCCTTGTCGACCAGTGTTTCGAGCTTGAAGAAGGGCACGGATTCGACCGGGAAGAAAATACCGTCCGCGATGCCGCCCGACAGGATCTCATAGGACTGCGGAGACGGTGCCTGGATCGACACCATGTCCATCGCTTCGGCAAGCTTGTTGGTGATGTTGCCCGCAACGCGGATCTTGGCACCGGACAGGTCCGAAAGAGGCGAAACCGGCTTGCCCTTGGTGAACAGGAGCCCCGGCCCATGCCCGAAGACGCCCAGCACCTTGGTGCCGCGATGCTCTTCGGCCTGCGCCAGATCGCTCTCGAACACACGCCAGAAGGCCACCGAAAGGCTCTCCGACGTATCGGCGAGGAACGGCATTTCTGCGATTTCGGTCAGGGTGAAACGCCCCGGCGTATAGCCATGCACGCCGAATGTCAGGTCCACGGCGCCATTGGCGGCGAGATCGAAATGCGCCGGCGGCGGCCCGAGCGGCGCGTCGAGGATCTGCACCTCGATGCGGCCGGCGCTGGCCTCTTTCAGCTTCTCCGCCCACGGGATCATCATGTCCCTGACAATCGGGTGAGACGGCGGCAGCCAGTTCGACATGCGCAGAACCGTCTCCTGCGCCATGGCACCAAAACTCATGGCTGTCGATAGAATAGATGCAGATACAAGTGTTTTGATCATGCGCGTCATCGTTGTTCCTCCCATGACGGCCTCCTCCAGCCCTGAGGCTTCCACAAGTTTCAGCGCGCTTCAAGCTTAAAAAGATGAAATTTCACTTTTTTAGGCTTGAAGCTTGACAAGGCATAAATATGCGAATTCATATTAATTGGAAACTGTGGCTGACAATCCGCCCGCCGAGCGGATTAAATGGAGGAGCTGCAGAGGGAGGAGATTTCGGCAATGGGCGAACTGAAGCTCAAGGTGCGCGCGAGCGAAGCGCTGACCCCGCAAATTCGAACGCTCGAGCTGGAAGCAGCCGATGGCGGCACGCTGCCCGGATTTTCTGCCGGCGCGCATATCCGCGTTGCGCTGCCCGATGGCTCGGACCGGCACTATTCCCTCGTCAATGCCAGTACCGAAGCGGGTGCCACGGACGCACCCGCCACCTATCGCCTCGGCGTGCGCCTCGAAGAGGACAGCAAGGGCGGCTCCCGCTTCATGCATGGGCTGAAAGAGGGCGACATCATCGAAACCTCCGCGCCGCGCAACGATTTTGCGCTGGTCGACGCGCAAGCGCCTGTCCTTCTCATCGCCGGCGGCATCGGCGTCACGCCGCTCATCTCCATGGCTGCCGAACTCAAGGCGAAGGACCGCCCTTTCTCGTTTCACTATGCCGGCCGTTCGCGCACGCTTCTGGCCTTTGTCGATGCGCTTGAGGCCATCGAAACCAATGCCCTCACCATCCATTGCGACGACGAGCCCGAAACCTGCATCGACCTGAAGGCGCTGATCGGCAAGGCGCCGGCGGAAGGCCACATCTATGTGTGCGGCCCGCGCGGCATGATCGAGGCGGTGCGCGAGATCGCCCACGCCCGCGGCATCGCGAAGGACCATGTGCATTTCGAGCTGTTCGAGGCGCATGAAGCCGAAGCGGGCGACAAGCCCTTCGAGGTCGAGATCAGCTCCACGGGTCAGGTCTTCACCATCCCGCCGGGCAAGTCCATCATCGAAGTGCTCGAGGAAGAAGGCGTCGACCTGATCTATGATTGCCAGCGCGGCGATTGCGGCATCTGCCAGACAACGGTCCTGTCCGGCATTCCCGACCACCGCGATGTCATCCTCACCGACGATGAACGCGCGGCAAATGACGTCATGCAGATCTGCGTGTCACGCGCAAAATCCGACCGGCTCGTCCTCGACCTCTAGGAGACCGACTGGACGGCGGCCAGCAAGGGAGCAGCAAGCCATGAGCCGTTACGCGAACAACCCGCAAGCCATCAGAAATCTGATCCGGCCCACGGAAGTCCACCGCGACGTCTATATCGATCAGGAAGTGTTCGAGCTGGAGATGAAACATCTCTTCGCCAACACCTGGGTCTTTGTCGGCCATAAGAGCCAGACGCCCAACAAGGGCGACTACTTCACCACCGAGATCGGCACGCAGCCGGTGATCATGGTGCGCCACTCCGACAACGAGATCTACGTCCTGCACAATCGCTGCCCGCACAAGGGCACGAAGATCGCCATCGACCGGACGGGCAACACGGGCAAATTCTTTCGCTGCCCCTACCATGCATGGTCGTTCAAGACGAATGGCTGCCTGCTGGCGATCCCGTTGCGCAAGGGCTACAAGGACACCGGCCTCGAAGAAAGCGAATCCGTTCATGGCATGGCCCCGGTCGGTGCGGTGAAAAACTATCGCGGCTTCATCTTCGCCCGCCTCAACAAGGAAGGCCCGGACTTCGAAAGCTTCTTCGGAGAGGCGCTGAGCTCCTTCGACAATATGGTCGACCGCTCGCCCGAGGGCCGTCTGGAGGTGGCCGGCCCGCCGCTGCGCTACATGCATCGCTGCAACTGGAAAATGCTGGTCGAGAACCAGACCGACACCTGCCATCCCATGGTCGCGCATGAAAGCTCCGCCGGCACGGCCATCGACCTGTGGGAGAAGATGGACAAGCCCGAAGGCACGAAAAAGCCCATGGCCATGGAGGTAATCGCCCCCTTCATGAGCCCCTATGAGTTCTTCGAGAACATGGGCATCCGCACCTGGCCGAACGGCCACGGCCACACCGGCGTGCATCACTCGATCCACTCCGACTATTCAGCCATTCCCGGCTATTACGAGCAGATGGTCGAGGCCTATGGCGAGGAGCGCGCAAAGGCGATCCTCGGCGAGAACCGGCACAACACGGTCTATTTCCCCAACATCATGATCAAGGGGCCGATCCAGCAATTGCGGCTGTTCACCCCCATCGCCGCCGACAAGACGCTTGTCGAAAGCTATATCTACCGGCTGGTGGGCGCGCCCGACATGCTTCTGGAGCGCACCGCCATGTACAACCGCATGATCAACGCGCCCACCTCCATGGTCGGCCATGACGATCTGGAAATGTATGAGCGCGCGCAGGAGGGCCTGCACTCCGACGGACTCGAATGGGTCAATGTCCAGCGCCTTTACCAGGAAGGCGAGAATTTCGACGAGATCGCCGTCGAAAACGGCACCACCGAGCGCCAGATGCGCAACCAGTTCCACGCGTGGGCCAAATACATGACGATGACGATGGAAGGAGACGCGTGATGAAGGCTCCCACCCGCGAAGACCTGATCGACTTCGTCTATGAAGAAGCCCGCATGCTGGACGATGGGCGCTTTGACGAATGGCTCGATCTGTGGACCCACGACAGCTATTACTGGATGCCGCTCGACTACAATCAGGAAGACGCCAAACACGTCACCTCGCTCCTGCATGAAGATGCCTTCATGCGCAAGCTGCGCGTCGAGCGTTTCAAGGGCGAGCGCACCTTCTCCCAGAAGCCGAAGACCCGCTGCCACCACGTTCTGAACCGCCCCTTCATCGACCATATGGACGATGAGAAGGGTGAGTATGTCACCCACACGGCATTCCACTATGTGGAGACGCGGCTCGACGACCAGATCCTGCTCGCCGCCACGGCACGCCACGAGTTGAAACTCATCGAGGGAAAGCTGAAGATCACCCACAAGCGCGTCGATCTGCTCAATTCCGATGCCGCCTTCGGTAATATCCAGATGTTCCTTTGAAAGCGCGCAGCAGATGAAATCGCAGATCCCGCCGTTCGACACCGTGTTCGCGGCCTTTGCCGACACCGCCCGCCGCTGGCCCGAGCGCCCCTTCCTGCACGTACTGGAGGAGACGGCCACGGTCTACGACATTCCCGCCGGCGAACTCTCCTATGGCGCCGCACTTGCCGAGATTGAACGCCTGAGGGACGCCTATGCCGCCGGTGGCTACCGCGCCGGCATGCGCGTCATGCTCCTGATGGAAAACCGGCCGGGCTTCTTCCTGCACTGGTTCGCCTTAAATGCGCTCGGGCTCTCGGTCGTGCCGGTCAATCCGGATCTGCAATCGGCCGAGCTGGAATACATGGCCGGGCACGCGCGCCCGGTTCTGGCGGTGGCCATCGCGAGCCGTGTGGCGGACCTTGAACAGGCGGCCGCCGCCTCCGGCGTCGGCTTTCCGGTCGTCACCCCCGAGGCGGACACCCCGCCGCTCGATCCGCGCTTTGCCGGCATGGAGACGTCGCAGGGCGCATCGCTCACCCGCGAAGCGGCCATGCTCTACACCTCCGGCACCACAGGCAAGCCCAAGGGCTGCGTCCTGTCGAACCTCTATTTCCTGCATTCGGGCCGCTGGTACGCGAAGGCGGGCGGGCTGTGCGCCATGAACGAAGACGGCGAGCGCATGATCACGCCGCTGCCGATCTTCCACATGAACGCCATGGCCTATTCGCTGATGGCGATGGTCACGGTCGGCGGCTGCCTCATCGCGCTCGACCGCTTCCACCCGCGCAGCTGGTGGCAGAGCGTGCGTGACAGCCGGGCCACCTGCCTGCATTATCTGGGCGTCATGCCGTCCATTCTCATGAAGGCCGCCCCATCCGATCAGGACCAGGCGCACAATGTGCGCTTCGGTTTCGGCGCGGGCATCGACCCCAAGCTGCACGGCCCGTTCGAGGAGCGCTTCGGCATTCCGCTGATCGAGGGCTGGGCAATGACGGAGACGGGGGCCGGCGCGGTCATCGTCGCCAATCACGAGCCCCGCAAGCGCGGCACGAACTGCCTTGGCCAGCCCGGCCCGGACATCGAGGCCCGCGTGGTCGCGGACGATGGCAGCGAGGCAGCCCCCGGCGCGCCCGGCGAACTTCTGGTGCGCCATGCCGGCGAAGATCCGCGTTTCGGTTTCTTCTCCGAATATTACGCCAACCCCGAGGCCACTGCCGAGGCGTGGGAAGGCGGCTGGTTCCACACCGGCGACATCGTCATGCGCGACGCCGATGGCGACTTCTTCTTCGTCGACCGCAAGAAGAACGTGATCCGCCGTTCCGGCGAGAACATCGCCGCCGTGGAGGTGGAATCCTTCCTCATGCAGCATCCCGACATCAAGGCGGCAGCAGTCGCAGCAGCCCCGGACGAGCTGCGCGGCGACGAGGTCTTCGCCTGTCTCGTGGTCGAGAGCGGCGAACGCGATGAGGCGCGCGCCCGCGAGATCGCCGAATGGTGTCTGGACCGCGTCGCCTATTACAAGGTTCCGGGCTACATCGCCTTTGTCGACGCCCTGCCCCTGACCTCGACGCAAAAGATCCAGCGCGGTGAACTGAAGACACTGGTCGCCCGGCTTCTCACCGATCCGGCAACGGTCGACACACGCTCCATGAAGAAAAGGCGCGCGGCCTGATGGCGGGCCGCACCTCAAGACGCAAGGGCTATGAGGGCGTGGTGCTCGCCGCGCCCGCCACAACGCCCTATCAGCGCTTCTCCAAGGAAACGGCGCATTGGTGGATCGCCCGCGCGCTGCGCCAGTCGCTTCAAAGTGCCGGCCTCAGCCCCCGCGATGTGGATGGCTTCTCGGTTTCGAGCTTCACGCTCTTTCCCGACACGGCGGTGGGGCTGACCCAGCATCTCGGCCTCACCCCGCGCTGGCTCGATCACATCCCCATGGGCGGGGCGAGCGGCGTCGTGGCGCTCAGGCGCGCAGCCCGTGCCGTGCAGGCGGGCGACGCCGACATCGTCGCCTGCGTTGCGGGCGACACCAATCATGTCGACAGTTTCCGGCGCATGCTCTCAAGCTTCAGCCGCTTCGCGCAGGATGCCTCATATCCTTATGGAGCAGGCGGACCGAATGCCTGTTTCGCGCTCCTGACCGACCACTATATGAGCGCCTATGGCGCGACCCGCGAGGATTTCGGCCGCATCTGTGTCGCCCAGCGCGACAATGCGCTGAAGAACCCGCACGCGGTGATGAAAAAGCCGCTGACCATGGATCAGTATCTTGCCGCGCGCATGATCTCCGATCCCATCGCGCTGTTCGATTGCGTCATGCCCGTCAGCGGCGCAGAAGCGTTTCTCGTGATGCGTGAGGAGGACGCCCGCGCCGCCGGCCTTCCTTACGCGCATATTCGCGGCAGCATCGAACGCCACAACGCCTTCCTCGAAGACCCGATCCAGATGCGCGGTGGCTGGGCCATGGATATCGACGAGCTTTACGCCATGGCAGACGCCACGCCCGACGACATGGACCTGTTGCAGACCTATGACGACTACCCGGTCATCTCCATGATGCAGTTCGAGGATCTGGGGTTCTGCGGGAAAGGTGAGGGCCCGGCCTTCGTGCGCGAGCGCGATCTCACCATTGCCGGCGATTTTCCGCACAACACGTCGGGCGGTCAGCTTTCGGCCGGACAGGCAGGAGCCGCCGGCGGCTTCATCGGGCTGGTCGAGGCCATCCGCCAGGTCACTGGCAGAGCCGGTCCCACCCAGGTGGAAGGGGCGGCGACCGCCATGGTCTCGGGCTTCGGCATGATCAATTACGACCGTGGCGTCTGCTCCAGCGCCGCCATCATTTCGGGAGCCGGCACATGACCGACGCCATTCTGCCGCCACCGAAGAAAGACCCGCAAAAGCGCACCCGCACACAGACACTGCCCTCGGGCCTCAGAAGCCGCGCGGCGCTGGGGCTCACGGCGGCCGCCGCCGAAGGGCGCTTCATGCTTCAGGTCTGCGGCGAATGCGGCGCGCTGCAATATCCGCCGCGCGACGCCTGCTCCACCTGCCTGTCGACCGACCTGCCATGGCGCGACATCGACCCGGCAGGCGAGATGATCGCCGAGACCACGGTGCGCACCAGCACCAACACCTATTTCCGCGAACGCACCCCCTGGCGTGTCGGCACCGTCCGGCTCGACGCCGGCCCCTCCGTGATGTGCCATATCCATGGCGATGTGCCGCGCGGCGGCCGGGTGCGCATCATCAACCGGCTCGACAAGTCGGGCCAGGGCGTTCTCTACGCCCTGCCTCCCGAAGGGACGCCCAACATGGAAGACGATCCGCAACTGCGCGAAATCACCGCCGATCCGAAATTCCGCCGCGTGCTCATCACCGATGCGCGCAGCGAAAACGCCGTGGCGCTGGCCGAGGCCTTTGCCAAGGCCGGCGCGTCGATCATCTTCATCGGAGAGCCCGAAGGCTGGCGGCCCTATCCGCACCGCACAGCACTCGAGGCGATCCCCAATGTTCAGATCGTGCCGCTCGACGTCACCGACACCGCGTCGGTCGCCGAGCTTGCCGGCGAGATCGGCGGCAAGACGGACATTCTCGTCAACAATGCCCGCTTCGTGCGCCCCGGCGGCATCATGGACCGTGGAGACACCGTGTTCGCCCGCGACGAAATGGAAGTGAATTATCTCGGCCTGATGCGGCTTGCCCAGTCTTTCGGCCCGGCCATGCGCGGGCGCGGCGCAGACGGCGACAACAGCGCCGCCGCCTGGGTCAACATCCTGTCGGTCTACGCCTATTCAAACATGCCGGCCTTTGGCGCGTTCTCCGCTTCCAGTGCCGCCGCCTACTCGCTGTCGCAGTGCCTGCGCGCAGAGATGCGCCCCGGCGGCGTGCGCGTGATGAACGTCTATACCGGCCCGACGGATGACGCATGGCACCAGCCCCTGCCGCCGCCCAAGGTCGCGCCCGCTGGACTTGCCCGGGCCATCGTCTCCGGCCTCAAAGACGGGCTGGAAGACGTGTTCGTCGGCGATGTGGCGAAAGACCTGATCGAACGCTGGCGCGCCGGCGCAAAAGTGCTGGAACGCGAGATGAGCGAAACCGACGGAGGCGGCGCATGAACGTCCACGCAACCGACCCATCCGCCCTTCTGGGCAATCTGGCGGAGGCGCTCGCCACCGGCGCAATCGAGGTGGTGGACCTCACCCACACGCTCGATCAGGATTTTCCGGTCATCGTGCTGCCGCCCGAATTCGGCCAGTGCGCCCGCTTCCGCATGGAAGAGGTGTCCGCCTATGACCATCGCGGCCCGGCGTGGAAATGGCACAACTTCACCTGCAGCGAGCACACCGGCACCCATTTCGATGCGCCCTCGCACTGGATCTCCGGCCGCGACGTGCCCAATGGCAGCGTCGACGAGATTCCCGCCGAGCGCTTCATCGGCCCGGTCTGCGTGATCGACTGTTCGGACGGCGCTGCCGCCGACGAGGATTTCGAGCTGACGCCGGAGATCATCGAGGCGTGGGAGGCCGAGCATGGCCGCATTCCCACCGAAAGCTGGGTTCTGATGCGCACCGACTGGTCGAAGCGCCGGGGCGCGGCCTATCTCAACATGCGCGAGGATGGCGCGCATTCGCCCGGCCCCACGCCGGCGGCGATCCGGCTTCTGGTGGATGAACGCGGTATTCGCGGTTTCGGCACCGAGACCGTCGGCACCGACGCCGGTCAGGGATCGCATTACACGCCGCCCTACCCGGCCCATTTCTATCTTCACGGCGCAGGGCGTTACGGCCTGCAATGCCTCAACAATCTCGACCGGCTGCCGCCCACAGGCGCCATGCTGATCGCAACCCCGCTCAAGATCAAGAACGGCACCGGCAGCCCGCTGCGCGTGGTGGCGCTTGTGCCCGGCAGGAACTGACACGATGGATAGAGAGCTTACGGCCGTCATCACCGGCGGCAACAAGGGCATCGGTGCGGATCTCGCCCGGACCATGCTGGATGCGGGCTACCACGTCGTCTCGGTCGCGCGCCGCGCGCCGGAGTTCTCGCATGAACGGCTGAGCTCGGTCGAGGCAGACCTGCTGGACGACACAGCCGTCAGCGCGGCCGCAGCCGAGATCGCCGGCAGGCACGACGTCACCCATTTCGTGCAGAATGCAGGCCTCATCTGGCCGAACCTCATCGAGGACGCCAGCGCCGAGGACATCACCGGCCTCGCCCAGCTTCACCTTGGCTCCGCCCTCACGCTTTTGAAAGCCTTCCTGCCTGCCATGAAGGAACGCCGCTTCGGACGCGTTCTCTTCAATGGATCGCGTGCAGCACTGGGCGCGCAGACCCGCACCGCCTATGGCGCATCCAAGGCCGGCATGGTGGGCATGGCGCGCACCTGGGCGCTGGAGCTCGCCCCCCATGGCATCACCGTGAATGTGGTTGCGCCGGGACCGATCCAGACCGACAATTTCTGGGGCATCATCCCCAAGGGCAGCGAGCGGGAAGCAGAGCTTGCCAAACGCATTCCCGTTGGCCGGCTCGGCGCGGTGGAAGACGTCACCAACGCCTTCATGTTCTTCGCCGACCCGAAGGCGAGCTTCGTCACCGGGCAGACGCTTTATGTCTGCGGTGGTGCAAGCGTGGGCAGCATGCAGCTTTGACAGCGACGCACGTTAGAGCGGCTCACCGTTTCAGGAAAACGCCGCTCCGCTCTATCTGTCTGTTTCTCCGCATTTGTGCGGGCGTCAGGTGATCCCACCTGACTGCAAAATGCTTTAGTCGGCGGCGGTAACGATGGTGCGCGCCGCCTGAAGCAGCGGGTCGTCGTCCCTCTCCCTGAGGCTGGCAAAAACGAGCCGTGCGGCAGCATGCGCCTTGCAGATGAGGTCCACCTCGCCGTCCGCCTCCGCCGAGCGCGCAGCTTCTGCATGCAGCAGACCGACGCCTACCCCGCCTGCGATCAATGTGCGCGTGACCTGCTCCCGGTCAACGCTGATGATGCGGGTGGGCCGAAAATTATGCCTGCGAAAGAGCGCCTCGGCCGCCTCCCCACAACACGTGTCCGGGGCCGGGCAAATCCACGGCATCTCCGCCAGTTTCCGCCAGTCGGGTTTGTCTTTCGCGTCCACGGTCCCGGGCGGAACGGCGAGATAGATAGCAAAGCGCAGGACATCGACCACATTCAGATCGTCGCCGGGCTCGCCTGTCTCGTTGTAAAAACCGGCATCCAGACCGCCGCTGCGAATGCCTTCGGCAATGGAGCGCGAGGTTCCATGCCGCAGCACGACATCCACCTGCGGATAGCGCTCGGCAAAGCCCGTCATCAGCCGCCCCAGCGCCTCAGGCCCGGAGTTGCAACCCATGCCAAGCCGCAGGCGCCCGGTGAGGCTGCCCTTGAGACGGGTTGCCTCCTCAAGCAGTTCACGGTGGGCACCCAGCGTCTGTTCGGCCCTCGCAAGCAGGCGTTCGCCGTCCCCCGTCAGGATCATGCCGCGCGGTGTGCGCTCGAAGAGGGAAAGCCCGAGCGTCTCCTCCATCGCCTTGATGTGTGCGCTGACGGCAGGCTGGCTGAGATGGATGCGCTCGGAGGCCCGCGTAATGCTCCCCTCGCGAGCAACGGCAACGAAGGTTCTCAGTTGCTGAATATCCATTCCCGCCTCATCGCTGGGTAGCCAGACGCATGTCTACACCATGCCGAGAGCATACCACCACAGAAGATCGAGCGGCATGAGCACGAGCGCGCCGATGGCGAACATCACAAGGCAAAGCCGAACCACTGCACCGACAGGCAGGTCGCCCAGTTGCATCGCCGTTATCAGCGGCGGTGCCTGATAGGGCAGGAACACGTTGGAGAAGGCCAGAACCTGCGTCATCAGAACCGTGGTGAGCGGCAGCCCCGTCAGCGCCGCAAGGTTCTCCGCCACCGGCGTCATGATCGCGGGCACGCCGGGCAGGTTCGTGATCATCGCCACCAGCGTCGAAATGCCTGTCAGCATGGCAACATTCCAGAAAGGCCGATCTGCCTGAAATCCGGCAAGACCGCTCAGATTTTCCACCACCACTTCGCCCAGCCCGGTTGACGAAAGCACCGTGCCAAGACCGAGAATGCCGGCGACAAAAAAGAGCGAGGCGTAGTTCACGTCCTCATTGATGCACTTCTTCGAGGTGAGCCCGGACCCGGGCCACAGGCAATAGAGGCCGGCGGCAAGCGCGATCCAGCCCGGCGAGATATGGTGGAGCGTATCGGTCAGCCACAGGGCAAGGCACAGCCCCAGCACCATTGTCAGCCGCCTTTCCGCCGGGGACATCCCCGGCAGGTCCGCCGGCGCCTCCGGCTGGCGCTGCGGATCGCCATCGGGAAACATCTTCAGGATGAGCACGACGAGCACGCCCGCCTTCAAAAGCCCCAGCACCGGGAAATGAATGGCCAGATAAGACCAGTAGGAAATGCGCGCGCCATAGAGCGTCTCGGCCATACCGGCCAGGATCATGTTGGGCGCATTCGCCGGCAGGATGGTATAAGCTGGCAGGCAGGTTCCGAAAGCCGCGGCCAGAATCATGCCGGTCCGCCCGCTGGAGCTCTTGCCATATCCCATGTGATCGGCGAGCGCGATGACGATCGGCAGAAGCAGCACGATGCGCCCGATGGAAGACGGCATGACGAAGGCCAGCGCCAGGCTGAAGCCGGTCACACCCGCAATGACGGTGGAATAGCGCATGCCGAGCATGCCGGCGAGCACCGCCGCCATGCGTTTGCCAAGGCCGGTGTACCGGATCGATACCCCCAGAATGATGCCCCCGAAGAGCAGCCAGAAGGTCGATGAATAGAAGCCGGAAAACACCGCCTGCGCCGGGGCGATACCGGAAAGCATGGCGATGAGAAAGAACATCAGCGCCGTCCAGTATTCGGGGACCGCGGCTGTCGCCCACATGCCGATGCAGAAGACGGCAAGCGCCGCCGCGAGCGCCATCGGAACCGGCAGCGAAAGCCCGGTGACAAACCCGACGGCACAGGCGGCAACCACGATGGCTAATGATTTTATAGAGTTTCCCGCCGGGGCCCCCGTGGACACGCCGCTTGCTTGCGCATCTTTGGGGGCCTGCGCGGCAGCAGGCAAAAGCGTTTGGTCGGACATGGAATGAGAAAGCCTCCAGGAAACGGTGTCGTGCCGGCGACATTGCTCTTTTCACCCTTTTCCGATCCAATCGTTTGTTGAAATACCTGCCCTCAGCAAAACCGAGGGCAGTGCCCCTACCCGGCGAGCTCCCGCATCAGCATCTCGACAGGCCCACGCCTGAAGGCGCGCGACCACAGCCACGCAAACAGCACCGCGACGAAACAGAAGATCAGCGACGCCATGAACGACACACCGAGTGTCTGCCCACCCAGCAGGCCGAGCGCTTCGATCACCCCCATACCAACCATGATGTGGGCAATGTAAAGCGTGAGTGTCTGCCGTCCGGCGGGCACCACCACCCGCATGAACGGCGCCATGGCAGCCAGCTCCGCAAGCCACAGGCAGAGACCGACCACGAACGACGCCATTCCCATGCCGGCCAGCATATAGAGCGGCATGGGCGGTACCGGCCCCGTTGTCGCCAGATAGGCAAGCTCGGGATCGAGCGACGCCAGAAGCGGGCGCAGTTGCGCGCCAAGCACCTCGGCCAGCAGATACGCCGCCACGCCGCCAAGCATCAGGGCGTTGCGAACACGCCTTTCGCCTAGCCTCAGCCGGCTGAGGATGATGCCGAAGAGCAGAAAGCCCAGCCACGGAATGACCGGGTGCCACCCATTGAAGAGGAGGTTCCGCACAAAGCCCGCCGGTGTCCAGAAATCGGCATAGCTGTAGTCCACCCAGTTGCGGCCCGTGTCGTAGTCGAAAATGAAGTTCATGCCGACAAAGGCAATGTTGAGCGCCACGATCATGGCGATCAGCGTTGGCGTTGGCCACGAGAGAAGAAGCGCGCCAAACAGGAAATAGAACGCGTAGTAGTGCAGGATGTCGGCATCGAAAACGAGCGTGTTGGCGAGGCCCAGCACCAGAAGGAACACCGCGCGCCTGATCGTGACCGGCACCGTGCTTTCCACCCCGCGCCCGGCCGCAAGGCCAAGGCCAATGCCGGCGAGCACCACGAATGTGGCCGCAGCCCGCCCCTCAAGCGCCAGCGTGAACCAGGCAAGGGGTCCCTCGCCGCCTTCCGCCCCCATCCCTTCCGCCCCCATGACAATCGTAAAGTTGACGATCACCATGCCGACGAAAGCAAAGAAGCGCGCGAGGTCGAGGCCTTCCAGCCTCCCGGTTCGCGCCAGTCGTTCGACCTGATCAGAAACGGTCATGCCGCGCCTCCGCCGTGGCATCACGCGCTGCCGCGCGGCAGGGTTCCCCACCGGCCACGCATCTGCCTGCGTCGACCATGGACCGGGCTCCTCTCTGCGAGTGCCGGTCTCCTGATTTTCTGTGTTTATCGCGCTGCATCCCTTGCTCCATCTCGATATATCAGCCATATTATGAACGATCGTTCGTTCATATATCTGCCAATTGTGAAACCTGCAAGATGATTGGAAAGAAAACGGCGCCTTCGCCTCCCCACCCGCGCAAGCAGCGCATCATCGAGGCTGCCGTCACCTGCTTTCTGGAAGCCGGCTATCATCAGACGGGCGTGCGCGACATCGCCCACCGGGCGGGCATCAGCCTCGGCAATCTCTACAATCACTTCTCCGGCAAGGAGGCCGTCCTGGCCGAGATCGCACGGATCGAGGCACAGGAACTGGAAGCGTTCCGCACACTGCTCGCCGCAGGCCCGGACCCGAAGGCGACGCTGACGCGCTTTGTTGAAGACTATGCGGAATACGCAGCCCGCCCGGAGAATGCGGTTCTGGGGCTCGAAATCCTGTCCGAAGCCATCCGCGCGCCGCAGATCGCCACATTGTTTTCCGGCAACCGCGCCGGGCTTGTGACCGGTCTGGAAGAGCTGCTTGAAAAGGGCGCACGCACTGGCCATTTCCGCGCGTTCGAAGACCCTCGCGAAACGGCAGGCCTCATACTCGACGCCATCGAGGGGCGCGCGCTGAGGGTATTGCTGAAGGACGCAAAAGGCTCCGCAAAGACCACGCTGTGGCGCTTCATCGACGCGGCGACACAGGTTAAGCCGTGAAGCTTGCCCTGATATGTGGCGCAATATCGGTCCTCATTGCCGTCTGCGCCTTCGTCGCGTTGGAATACGTGACCCTGAAGCTGCCCAAGCTTGTCATCTCGCCAGATGCGCCGCTCGCGGAAAGGACGCGTGCGCTGGAAGACTGGTTCGACGCACTCGAGCACGCCAGAAAATTCAACGGCACGGTCCTGATCGCCCGGGAAGGCAGCACGGTTTTCGAGCGCCATGTCGGCTTTGCCGACGCCGCGACAGGGCGCGCCATCACCAGCAACACATCCTTCAACCTGGCCTCGGTCTCAAAGCACATCACCGCTTTCGCGGTCCTGCTGCTTGCGCATGAGGGCAAACTCTCGCTGCACGACCCTCTTGTACGGCACATTCCCGAACTGGGACGCCACGACGGCGTGACACTCGATCATCTGCTTTCTCATACGTCCGGCATTCCTGACTATGCGCGAAGCCGAAACCTGGCGAAG
The DNA here is from genome assembly GCF_019891355.1 of Nitratireductor rhodophyticola. Lineage (NCBI taxonomy): Bacteria > Pseudomonadati > Pseudomonadota > Alphaproteobacteria > Hyphomicrobiales > Phyllobacteriaceae > Nitratireductor > Nitratireductor rhodophyticola. The sequence goes on from NZ_JAHSSF010000003.1 coordinate 379,797, forward strand.
AGACTGGAGCGGGACGGGGATATCCTGACGCCCGCAAAGCTGATCGCCTGGCTTGCCACGACGGATGACGGTCCGATGTTTACCCCGGGCGAAAAGGAAAACTACTCGAACAGCAATTATGCGCTTCTGGCCGAAATCGTCGCACGCGTTTCGGGGCAGTCATTCGCCGGCTTCCTGCAATCACGCCTGTTCACCCCTCTGGGAATGCACCGCACGGCAGTCGTCAGCGGCATCGAAAACACCAGCCTTCTGGAAGACAGGGCTCTCGGTTTTCGCAGGCGCTTCCTCTATTTCGGTTCTGACGTACCCGACGATCTCAACCGTTTTGACGGTGTGGCCGGGGACGGAAACATATATGCGAGCGCCCGCGACCTCATCATCTGGGATCAGGCCCTGCGCCGGGGCACACTGATGCCCGCAGAAGCCTACGAGCCCGCCTATGCGCCCGGGCGTCTGGCGAATGGTGAGATCATTCAGGAAACCGTATTGGGCAAAACCCTCCAGCCCGGCCTGGGCTGGAATGTACAGGATTTCCCCATCGTCACGTCCTACGGCCTATGGCAGGGGTTTTCGAATTTCTACTGGCGCGATCTGGAGAACGAGATAACCCTCGTCGTCCTCAGCAATGCCGGCATCTTTCTGCGCACGGTGATGATCGGTGAAAAACTCGTCGAGTTTGCGCAGACGCTGAGCGCCGACCCGCAGCAAGGCTCAATGCCCGCGCAGCCGTGAGGTGAACGCGGCACTGTCTCGCTTGGACCCGGCTCTGCCGCTTCTTTCAAACCACGGATTACACAATTGCCCGGGAGCGATAATCAGAACTTGAGGATATCGGAGATGACGATCCATTTGATCATGAACCGGTGGAGCGTTCGTGAGAAAATTCGAACGCGGTTCCCAGCGGGCGACCGGCCGCTTTGAGCCCATTGTTGACCAAAACTACGACTGGCACGAATGTCTGCTTGATTTGGAAAAGGATTACACATGCCTGATTTTGTCGACGGAACCCAACTTCTTGAACAGCTTCGCACCGAATATCTCCGAACACAGCGTGCCGACCTTGCCGTGGCTTTCTGGGGTATAAACGCCTTAGAAAACCTCGGCCTCCGAAACGGCACAGGGGTGCGGATCGTATGCAATCTTTTGAGTGGTGGCACGAACCCGAATGAAATTCGTGCGCTACGCAGAATAGGCGCAGACGTACGTCAGTTGAACGACCTGCATGCGAAGATCGGCATCGTCGGCGACATTTCGTTCATGGGGTCATCCAACATGTCGGCGAATGGCCTCGGCATGGAGGGCCAGCCCGCCCTGTGGCGAGAGGCAAATGTCGTGTACGGCGACGCCCGCCCCGAGATTGTGAGGATGTTTAAAACGTTCTGGGATGCTGCCACGGAAATCAATGAGGCCGATCTAGAGGCTGCGGCTGCGGCTTGGAAAACGCGGCAAGAGGGAAATGCCGCAGTCGCTGCCAGAAGGGGCGGCCGTAGCTTGGTCGACGTCCTGCGGACGGCCCCGGCGGAACTTGATGCCCTCAATGTCAGGATGGTGGTGTATGACACCGTGACGGATGCCGATGAACTGGCGGTTCTAGACAACGCTGAAGAGAGTGCGCGCAGCCAGTACGGCCAATCTTTTGGCGTGTATTGGGACTGGGAAAGCATGACCACCGATGCTGCGACGGCGTATCTGGTCGACTACGACTGGCCCGCTCGCGGAGTAATAGCTAGAGGGATGCTCTACCGCAGGAATGCAAGTGATTTTCCGGATTTCGAGCAGGACGGGGAAACTTTTCACGTCGCCTATGAAATCGACAACATTGAGGGGATCACGTTTGGTTCAGCGGACAAGACAGCTATCCGCAGGGCATTCCACGCCTATGTCCACGCCGGGGCACCCAAAGAAGAGGGAGGCCGGCGATCCTACAACTTCCCCATCTCGGAACTAGCACCTCATCTTGAAGTAGTCTAATGAATGCCGCAGGGTTCCTAGCGAGGAGGTGTCTCAAGGAACCCTGTCCGGCGGAACCAGACCTTCATGCACGCCGCAGCGAAGGTCAGTAAAGTCCGCATAACCGACATTTGGCCCAATATCTGCCCACAGACGGAATTGAGCAGTATACGGTGAACAGCGAAAATCTGACGCCGATACCGCAGCACATATCATTGTACCGGGAACGCTGTCACTTATGGAAAATGGCGGAGAGGGAGGGATTCGAACCCCCGATACCCTTGCGAGTATGCCGCATTTCGAGTGCGGTGCTTTCAACCACTCAGCCACCTCTCCGCGAGATGCTGGTCTGCTGTTGCCAGCGCGGCGCACTAGATAACCGGTGATCGGATTCGATACAAGGGCCAATCGCAGCCAATCTGCGGCATTTTTGCCGCCTCTGCTTGACCTGCCACCCCTCTTCCGTTATGGACACGCGACCTGCGGCGCGGGAAAACCCGGCGCCGTTTGTTGTTTAACCATCCAGACTGGCAAAAAGACGGCAGGCCGCGCCTTGCGGACCCAAGCCGGACCGGACACTGAAAGGCAAAAAGATGTTCGCAGTCATCAAGACCGGCGGTAAGCAGTACCGCGTTTCCGCAAACGACCTGCTTCAGGTCGAGCGCGTCACCGGCGAGCCCGGTGAGATCATTCAGTTTGCAGACGTTCTGGCCGTTGGCGAAGGCGAGGACGTGACCATTGGCGCACCGCTCGTCGATGGCGCCAGCGTGGCCGCCGAGGTGGTCGAGCAGGGCCGCGGCAAGAAGGTCATCGCGTTCAAGAAGCGTCGCCGCCAGAATTCGCGCCGCAAGCGCGGCCATCGCCAGCTTCTCACCACCGTGCGGATCTCCGAGATCCTGACCGGCGGCGCGAAGCCCTCGAAGAAGGCCGCTGCGAAGCCGGCTGCCAAGGCCGAGGAAAAGCCGGCGAAGAAGGAAGCCGCGCCGAAAAAGGCAGAGGCAAAGACGGAAGCGCCGGCAGCGGCTGCTCCGCTCTTCACCGCTCCGGCCGGCGAGCCCGACGATCTGACCAAGATCAAGGGCATCGGCCCGGTTGCAGCCGGCCAGCTCGCCGAGCAGGGCATCACCACCTACGCACAGGTGGCCGCTCTCACCGACGAGGACGTGGTGCGCATCGATGAAGCCATGCCGTTCAGCGCCGACCAGATCAAGGACTGGCGCGAGCAGGCCAAGGAACTGGCGAAATAATCCTTCGCCAAAGGGTTGAAATTCAGCGCCTGACAGCGCATTAGGAATGCAAGCGCTCTCGACGGGCGCAAAGGAGCAAGATTATGGCACACAAAAAAGCTGGTGGTTCGTCGCGCAACGGTCGCGATTCCGAGTCCAAACGCCTTGGTGTGAAGAAGTTCGGCGGCGAGAAGGTTCTCGCCGGCAACATCATTATCCGTCAGCGCGGCACGAAATGGCATCCCGGCGTCAATGTCGGCATGGGCAAGGATCATACGATTTTTGCGAAAGAGGCAGGTGCTGTCTCCTTCGCGAAAAAAGCCAATGGTCGAACCTACGTGTCCGTAAACCCGATTACGGAGGCAGCGGAGTAGCCGGTCCGCTTCACCAACACCGGCGACCCATCTCGGGGACCGGTGTCTGGACATTCCGGAAATAGGTTCGAAAGGGGAGATGGGTCGCCATCTCCCCTTTCTTTTTGTCCGGAGGAAAAACGATGGTTGCCGAAAGTGAAGACATCGAGAGTGAAAGTCCCAGAGTTGAAATAGATTGCCCGGTCCTCGTCACCGAGCGCCTCGTTCTGCGCATCCCGCGCGACGACGACGTGACCGAACTGGTGGAACTCGCCAACAATCGGCGGCTGGCCGAAATGCTCGGGCGCCTGCCCAACCCCTATCGCGTGACCGATGCGCAAAGCTTCCTGAGCCGCGTTCGCGCCGGCGAGATCAGTGGCTGCACCTATGCCATCACGCTTTCGGAGACCGGCGCCTTCATCGGCTGTGCCGGTGTTGAAAACCGTGCGAATGGCCTGGAAATGGGCTACTGGATCGGTGAGCCCTACTGGGGGCGCGGCTACGCGACAGAGGCTGCGCATGCGCTCGTCGATCTGGCCTTCCGCGCCACGGATATCGACCGGCTGAATGTGTCCTGCCGCGTCACCAACACCGCCTCGCGGCGCGTGATCCACAAATGCGGTTTCCAGTATGCCGGTCAGGGCATGATGGATTCGGTTGTGGCCGGCAAGGTTCCGGTTGAGCGCTATCAGCTCGACCGCAGCACCTGGGTCAGCCTCAGAAGCTGGGGCGCCTGAACGGAAGCTGAGAGCAGGCAAGTCCGCGGTCGGGACCTGTCTGCTCTCGCACTTCTGCGCGTGATGCTGTAGACGGTTCTGCGCAACGATACGGAAAGACGGTCAAACCCATGAAATTCCTCGATCAGGCCAAGGTCTATATTCGCTCCGGCGATGGCGGCGCGGGCTCCGTTTCGTTCCGGCGCGAGAAATACATCGAGTTCGGCGGCCCTGACGGCGGCGATGGCGGCCGCGGCGGCGATGTGTGGGTCGAGGCCGTTCAGGGCCTGAACACGCTGATCGACTACCGCTACCAGCAACATTTCAAGGCCAAGACCGGCGTGCACGGCATGGGCCGAAACCGCACCGGCGCCAAGGGCGAGGACGCGATTCTCAAAGTACCCGTCGGCACGCAGATATACGAGGAAGACAACGAGACGCTCATCTGCGACCTGACCGAAATTGGCCAGCGCTTCAAGCTGGCCAGCGGCGGCAATGGCGGTTTCGGCAACCAGCATTTCAAATCCTCCACCAACCAGGCGCCGCGCCGCGCCAATCCCGGCCTGCCGGGAGAAGAGGCATGGATCTGGCTGCGCCTGAAGCTCATCGCCGATGCCGGTCTGGTCGGCCTGCCCAATGCCGGCAAGTCCACATTTCTCGCCACGGTCACGGCGGCCAAGCCCAAGATTGCCGATTATCCGTTCACCACGCTGCATCCCAATCTGGGCGTGGTGCGCATCGACGCGCGCGAATTCGTGATGGCCGATATCCCCGGCCTCATCGAGGGCGCCCACGCGGGCGTGGGCATCGGCGATCGCTTTCTCGGCCATGTGGAGCGCACGCGCGTTCTGCTCCATCTCGTCTCCGCGCGCGAAGAAGACCCCGCTGCCGTCTACAACACGATACGCGGCGAGCTTGCCGCCTATGGCCACGGCCTCACCGACAAGGCAGAGATTGTTGCACTCAGCCAGGTGGACCTTCTGGATGAGGAAGCGCGGGCCGAAAAGCAGGCAGCCCTTGCAGAAGCCTGCGGAAGGAAGCCCCTCCTCCTCTCCTCGGCCACCGGCGAAGGCGTACAGGACGTGCTGCGCGCGCTCATGAAGATCATTCAGGACGCCCGCACAGACGAAGAAGACGCGGAAGCCGTCGATGACCGCTGGCAGAGATAGGCCAAACATGACCCGCCCCGCGCTCAGCAGCCACCGCCGCATCACGGTCAAGATCGGGTCTGCCCTTCTGGTGGACCGCAAGAAGGGCCTGAAGCGCGAATGGCTTTCCGCGCTGGTCGATGACATTGCCGCACTCAATGCCGATGGTGTCGAGGTGCTGGTGGTCTCGTCCGGGGCCATCGCGCTTGGCCGCACCATTCTGGGTATCGAGCGGCGCACGCTGAAGCTTGAAGAAAGCCAGGCGGCCGCCTCGGTCGGCCAGATCGCGCTCGCCGGCGCGTGGGATGAGGAGCTGCGCAAGCGCGGGCTGAAATCTGGACAGATCCTCGTAACGCTCGGTGATACGGAAGAGCGCCGCCGCTATCTCAATGTTCGCGCCACCGTCTCCACACTTCTCAAGATGGGCGTCGTTCCCGTCATCAACGAGAATGACACGGTCGCCACAAGCGAAATCCGCTATGGCGACAATGATCGCCTCGCCGCCCGCATCGCCACCATGCTCGGCGCAGACCTTCTGGTTCTGCTGTCCGATGTGGACGGGCTCTACACGGCCCCGCCGGCCAGCGACCCCGATGCGCGTTTCATTCCGGTGGTGGATGCGATCACGCCAGACATTGAGGCCATGGCCGGCGCTGCCGCTTCAGAGCTTTCGCGCGGCGGCATGCGCACAAAGCTCGATGCAGGCCGCATCGCAACGGCAGCAGGAACGGCGATGGTGATCGCTTCGGGCACGCGGCTCAACCCGCTTGCGGCAATCGACAACGGCGCTCGCTCCACCCTCTTCAAGGCGAGCGACACGCCCGTACGCGCCTACAAGACATGGATCGCCGGTCAGCTGGAGCCGGCGGGCTCGATCACGGTCGATGCCGGCGCGGTTCTGGCGCTTGCCGCAGGAAACTCGCTCCTGCCCATCGGCGTCACCCATGTTTCCGGCAGTTTCGCCCGCGGCGACACCGTGGCCATTCACGGCCCCGACGGGCGCGAAGTGGCGCGCGGGCTGGTTGCCTATGACGCGGCTGATGCCGTAAGAATCGCCGGTCTGAAAAGCGGCGACATTGCCGAAGTGCTCGGATATGAAGCGCGCGCTGCCATGGTGCACCGCGACGATCTGGTGACAACGCCGCATGCGCGGAATCACCTGAAGGAAAAGGCGGAGGGTTGAATGCTGATGGAAAACAGGCAGGGCAGCGCGGACATTGCCGCGCTGATGAACGATCTCGGTGCGCGCGCCCGCGCTGCCGCCGGCCCGTTGTCCATCGCCACCCCGGATGAGAAGAACGCCGCGCTGGAAGCCATGGCCGAAGCGCTGACGCGCAATGAAGCGGCGATCCTCGAGGCCAACCGCGAAGACATGGCGCGCGGCGAAGAGGCCGGCCTGTCGCCCGCTCTTCTCGACCGGCTTAAGCTCGATCCCGCGCGCATCGCCGGCATGGCCGAAGGCATCCGCGCCATCGCCGCGCTGAAAGACCCGGTCGGCGACGTGATCGCCGCATGGGAGCGTCCGAACGGTCTTCAGATCGAGCGCGTGCGCACGCCACTTGGCGTCATCGGCGTGATTTACGAAAGCCGGCCCAATGTGACCGCCGATGCAGGCGCGCTCTGCCTCAAGGCCGGCAATGCGGTGATCCTGCGCGGTGGGTCCGATTCCGCCCGGTCGTCCGCCGCCATCCATGCCTGCCTCGTGGAGGGGCTGGAGAAAGCGGGCCTGCCTGCCGATGCCATCCAGCGCGTGCCGGTAACGGACCGCGCCGCCGTTGGCGAAATGCTGAAAGGCCTTGGCGGCAATGTCGATGTCATCGTGCCGCGCGGCGGGCGCAGCCTCGTCGAGCGTGTGCAGAGCGATGCACGCGTCCCGGTCTTTTCGCATCTGGAAGGCATCTGCCACCTTTATCTCGACCGCTCGGCCGAGACCGACATGGCGGTTTCCATTGCCGTCAATGCCAAGATGCGGCGCACCGGCATCTGTGGCGCTGCCGAAACCCTGCTCGTGGATCGCGCCGCTGCCGACCGCTTGCTCACGCCCGTTCTGACCGCGCTGTTAGAAGCCGGTTGCGCCATTCGCGGCGATGAAGAGGTCTGCGCCCGCTTCGCTTCAGCAACGCCTGCCACCGACGAGGACTGGGGCACGGAGTATTTAGATGCCATCATCTCGGTAAGGCTGGTGGACGGCATCGATGAAGCGATCCGCCATATCGCCACCTGGTCCTCGCACCACACCGAGGCGATCGTCGCGGAGAATGCTGCAGCCGTCGAGCGCTTCTTCAACGAGATCGATTCGGCAATTCTTCTGCACAATGCCTCCACCCAGTTTGCCGATGGCGGCGAGTTCGGCATGGGTGCGGAAATCGGCATCGCCACCGGCAAGATGCATGCGCGCGGGCCGGTCGGCGTCGAACAGCTCACCTCGTTCAAATACCGGGTTCGCGGCTCCGGCCAGACCCGGCCGTGAGCCCGGATGATTTGATGCCGGTGCCTGCTTCGCCTCCCTCTGTCCCGGCGCGCTATCTGCGCATGCCCCATGTCGAGCCTGGCATGGCTGTCGGGCTCTTCGGCGGGTCGTTCAACCCGCCCCATGCCGGCCACGCGCTGGTCGCCGAAATCGCCATGCGGAGGCTCAGGCTCGATCAGCTCTGGTGGATTGTCACGCCCGGCAATCCGCTGAAAAGCCACCGCGAGCTCGCGCCCCTTTCCGAGCGCATCGCGCTTTCTGAAAAATGCACCAGCGATCCGCGCGTCAAGGTGACCGCCTTCGAGGCCGGCCATCGCATCCGCTACACCGCAGACACGATAGACCTTGTTCAGATGCGCAATCGTGGCATCGATTTTGTCTGGATCATGGGGGCCGACAGCCTGCGCGACTTCCACCGCTGGGAGCGCTGGCGCCACATTGCCCGCTCCATGCCCATCGCGGTGATCGATCGCCCGGGCTCCACACTGGCCTTTCTCTCATCCACCATGGCCAAGACATTCGACCATGCCCGTATCGATGAGGACGACGCGCCAATTCTTGCTCGCAGCAGACCGCCTGCCTGGACATTCATCCACGGTCCCCGCTCCTCGCTGTCCTCGACGGCCATCAGAAATGCGGCGAAAGAGGCGCAGTAACCGCCAGGCTCCGTGAAAACATGTGATCGGCGATGTCTTGAAACTGTTAAGAGACTCTGCCTATCTATTGGGTACCGTTGGCGCGCGCGCCGACGGTGAGCTTGTTCTTATTGGAAAGGAAAGACACTGAGAACAGCAATGACGAAGAAGGCTGACGTGGTGCCTTCGCCGGCCGAGGCCAGTCGGAATCTGGTTTCTCAGGCCGTTGAAACAGCCCTCACGAGTCTGGAAGACTCCAAGGCGGAAAACATCATCTCCATCGACATCCAGGGCAAATCCCCGCTCGCCGATCATATGATCATCGCGTCGGGGCGTTCGCATCGCCATGTGGCGGCGGTGGCGGATCATCTGATCCGCGCGCTCAAGGAGGCCGGTCTTGGCAATGCCAAGGTCGAAGGTCTGAGTGGCGCCGACTGGGTGTTGATCGATACGGGCGACATTGTCGTTCACGTCTTCCGTCCGGAAGTTCGGGAGTTTTACAACATCGAAAAGATGTGGCAGGCCCCCGATCTGGAGGATGAAACGGTTCACTGACCGCCGTCGGCAACGACGGCGCCCATGAGCCACCTCCGCCCACCGGGCAGAGAGGCTGGAATGCATATCGCGATTTGTGCCGTGGGCCGGATGAAGGCCGGCCCCGAGAGGGATTTGGCGGACCGTTATCTGGAGCGTTTCGCAAGGAGCGGCCCGGCTGTCGGCCTGGAGTTTTCCGGCGTCAGCGAAATCGCCGAAAGCCGCGCCAAATCCACCGACGAGCGACGGCGCGAAGAAAGCCGCAGGATCGCGCAGATGCGCCCCGAAGGCTCGGCGCTCTTCCTGCTCGACGAGCGCGGCAGGAACCTCACGTCCCGACAGTTGAGCGAAGCGATCGCGGATTTGCGCGATCAGGGCCGGCGCAGCCTCACCATTGTCATCGGCGGACCTGACGGGCATGACGCCGAATTGCGCCAGGCGGCGGACCGCACCATCGCCTTCGGCGCGCAGACATGGCCGCACCAGATTGTGCGTCTCATGCTGGCCGAACAGCTCTACCGGACGTCGACCATTCTTTCCGGTCATCCCTATCACCGGGATTGAGCGGTTTTTGCCCTGTTTTCACATCCGCGCCCAGTGTTTTCACATCCGCGCATTGACATCCGGCAAAATACAACCAAAAATTGCATACGGCTGCCACATGGTTGATGTTTCCTTAAGGAAACTTGGCCTATGCTGTCTCTGAATGACCTCCACCCCGCGTAGAACGGCAGACCAGGGATGAAGAATGCGCTCGCGCCGCGCCCATATCTCGCCCGTCTCAGGACGGCCGCTACTGCTGCGGCCGTTTTCTGCGTTCTCCCTGCCCCTGCCCTTGCACAGGATGGAATTCAGGTCCTGGAGACCCAGCACAACAAGAGCCAGGTTGAGTTTCAGGACGTTAATCGAGAGATCGCCCTGACCGAAAAGCGGCTGGCCGAGATCGCCGCCGAAATCGATACGATCAAGAACGACAATGCCGCAATCACGGCAGCCCTCATCCAGGCAGCGAAGACGGAACGCAAGCTCAGCGAGGACATCGATGCCATTTCGCTGCGCCTGACCAGACTGCGGCATGAAGAGAGCTATCTGCGCGAATCGCTCCAGTCCCGGCGCGGCGTGCTGGCCGAGGTGCTCGGCGCGCTGCAGCGCATGGGCCTGAACCCGCCGCCGGCCATTCTCGTGCGCCCGGAGGATGCACTCGCATCGGTGCGCAGCGCCATCCTTCTCGGTGCGGTCGTGCCTGAACTGCGCGCGGAAACGGAAATCCTGATCGGCGACCTGCGCGATCTTTCCCGCATCGTCACATCGATCGAGGGCGAGCGCGACAAACTTCAAAAAACCGTGACCGAACAGGCCGAGGAGAAGAAGCGGCTGGCCCTGCTTCTGGATGAAAAGAAGCGTCTCCAGCAGGAAGCGGAGAACCGCATGGCAGCCGAGCAGCAGCAGGCAGAGGCACTGGCCGCGCGCGCCACCAGCCTGCAGGAGCTGATCGGATCGCTCGAGACGGAAATCTCCTCTCTGCGCAAGGCTGAAGCCGAGCGTGCGCGGCGGTTGAGCGAACCGACGTCGCCCGAAAACCGCCTTGGCGCCGGTGCGACATTTGCGAAACGTACCGGCGGGGTGGCCCTGCCCGTGTCCGGTCAGTTTGCAGCCCGATTCGGCGAGGACGACGATACCGGCGCACCACTTCAGGGCGACATTCTAAGAACACAATCCGGCGCAATCGTTACCGCGCCTGCGGGGGCGACGGTACTGTACGCAGGACCGTTCCGTTCCTATGGTCAGCTATTGATACTCAACGCCGGCGACGGTTATCATATCGTGCTTGCCGGCTTGGATAAGGTAAGCGTGACGCTGGGGCAATCCGTTTTGGCGGGCGAACCAATCGGCATGATGGGGGAAGCTCGTCTGGCAAGCATCGCAGGCCCGGGGACCGAGGACGTTACACCCGAGCTGTATGTCGAGTTCAGGAAGAACGGAAAACCGATCGATCCTAAACCCTGGTGGGCTCCGGGACACTCTGGAAGGACAGGAAATGAAACGTAACTTGTCGCTATTGTTTGCCGGCGCCCTGGTGGGCGCATCCGCGGTTTCGCTTCTCCATGGTACGAGCAGCTTTTCGGCAAACGCCGCTGGTTCGGATACCTACCGGCAGCTTGCGATCTTCGGCGACATCTTCGAGCGCGTGCGCTCCCAGTATGTGACCCCGCCCGACGACAAGAAGCTGGTGGAGAGCGCCATCAACGGCATGCTCACCTCGCTTGATCCGCACTCGTCCTATCTCGACCCGGAAGCCGCCAAGGACATGCGGGTTCAGACCAAGGGCGAGTTCGGTGGCCTTGGCATTGAAGTGACCATGGACAACGAACTGGTCAAGGTGGTTGCACCCATCGACGACACACCCGCCTCACGCGCCGGTGTTCTGGCCGGCGACCTGATCTCCGCGATCGACGGCGAAGAAGTCCGCGGCATGTCGCTCAACGACGCCGTCGACAAGATGCGCGGTCCGGTCAACACGCCGATCGAGCTGACCATCCTGCGCGAAGGTGCAGACAAGCCGATCGAACTGACGATCGTGCGCGACATCATCAAGGTAAAGGCCGTCAAGTTCCGCGTGGAGGAAGACGTCGGCTATCTGAAGATCACCTCCTTCACCGAGAAGACCTTCGACGACCTGATGAGCGCCATTGACACGATCAGCAAAGAGGTGCCGGACGACGAGCTGAAAGGCTATGTGCTCGATCTGCGTCTCAATCCGGGTGGCCTGCTCGATCAGGCGGTCAGCGTCTCCGATGCTTTCCTCGACCGCGGCGAGATCGTCTCGACGCGCGGACGCGAGGCCAACGACATCGCCCGCTTCGATTCGCGGCCTGGCGACGTGCTCAACGGCAAGCCTGTGATCGTGCTCATCAACGGCGGTTCGGCAAGTGCCTCCGAGATCGTTGCCGGCGCGCTGCAGGACCACCGCCGTGCCACGGTCCTCGGCACCCAGTCCTTCGGCAAGGGTTCGGTGCAGACCATCATCCCGCTCGGCGAGAATGGCGCCCTGCGCCTCACCACCGCGCTCTACTACACGCCGTCCGGCGAATCGATCCAGGGCAAGGGCATCACGCCCGACATCAAGGTCGATCAGCCGCTGCCCGAAGAGTTACAGGGCCGCGACCTGCGTCGGGGCGAATCGGACCTTCGCGGCCACATCAAGGGTGAGGAAGAGAATGAGGAAGGTTCCGGCTCGATCGCCTATGTCCCGCCGGATGCCAAGGACGACGTGCAGCTCAATGCAGCGCTTGAACTGCTGCGCGGCGAAAAAACTGATCCCGCCTTTCCTCCAAATCCTGACAAAGCGGTCATGAATCAGTAAGTATCGAAGTGTCGTCGCCGGTTTCGAACGAACCGGCGATGACATCCGGGCGACACAACACGCCGGTAAACCGAATTTCGCACGCGGCGATGCGCTTCGCGGCCTGAAATTTGGAATGACTGAACATTGGAGCGGCAATCCTTCAGCGAAGGAGATGACCGGTCTGGATTCTTGGCCCTCGGCCATCGTAACGGGTGGGTATGATTTCGGGGAACAGAGACATAGACCGGCCCCTTGGCCGCGATAGCAGGCCCGAAAAGCCGAAACGACGGGGCATCTTCACCACAGAACGCATATTGGTGAGCCTTGCCGTGATCGCCATTCTCGGCGTCTCCACCGCCGTTGCCCTGCGCGACCGCCCGTTCCGCACGCCCTCGGCAATCGCCGTAACGGAGCCGGTGGAGCAGACAATTACCGAAGCGACGGCGCCGGAGCCCACGGCGGAAGCGCGGGAACAGGGCGCGCCGAACGCCTCGATCACGCGTCTCGGCCCGGAAGAACCCGCCAGCAACGGTGTCATCGTCATCCGCGATCCTTCGGCCATGGGGCAGCACCCGAGGCTTGCACATCTTCCCGACCGGGCACTGATCGAGGAATCGGAAACGGGACCGTTGCCCGTGCGCGATGCCGGCGGCCGCCGCCCGTTCGACGTCTATGCCCGTTCGTGGTCGGGCACGCGGGGCGCCAGGATCGCCGTCATCGTCGGCGGCCTGGGGCTTTCACAGACAACCACGCAGGAAGCGATTGAAACGCTGCGCCCGGAAATCACGTTGGCCTTCGCGCCGGCCGGCAACAGTCTGGGCCGCTGGATGCAGGCCGCGCGCAAGGCAGGGCACGAGGTTGTTCTCCAGGTGCCAATGGAGCCCTTCGGCTACCCCTCGCCCAATCCGGGCCGCAACACGCTCACCGTGGATGCTTCGTCCGCGGAAAATCTGTCCCGCCTGCGCTGGGCACTTTCGCGCATCACCAACTATACCGGCGTCATGAACTATATGGGCGGGCGTTTCACCGCCGATTCGGAGCCCATGGGCGACATCATGGCCGAGTTGGGCAAGCGCGGGCTTATGTATATCGACGACGGCACATCCGCGCGCAGTGTTGCGCAGGACCTCGCGCTTCAGGAAGGGGTTCCCTTCGCCGCGTCCGACGTGCTGATCGACCCCACCGGAAACAGCCGCCGCCCAGAGCGTGGCGAGATCCTGAAGAAACTCGACGAACTGGAGCGTATCGCCCGCGCCAGAGGCTTTGCCATCGGCACGGGCTCGGCGTTCGATGAAACCATAGACACCGTGGCCGAATGGGCTGGCGAGGTCACCGCGCGCGGGATAGAACTCGTCCCGATCTCGGCGCTCGCCGCCGACCCGCAGCCCCGATAGCATTGGAACCCCCAGCAATGGCCAGGAACAACATGTCCGCAGATGACCTGCCTTATCGCCCATGCGTTGGCATCATGGTGCTGAATGACAGGGGCCTCGCCTGGGCGGGCCGGCGCATCGTACAGCCGGATACCGACGAACTGTCCGGCGCAACGCAGCTCTGGCAGATGCCGCAGGGCGGTGTCGACAGGGGCGAGGACCCGCGCGAAGCGGCCTATCGCGAGCTCTACGAGGAAACCGGCATCAAGTCCGTCTCATTCCTCGCTGAAACGCCTGAATGGATCACCTACGACCTGCCCGAGCATCTCATCGGCGTGGCGCTCAAGGGCAAGTATCGCGGCCAGAAGCAGAAATGGTTCGCCCTCCGCTTCGAGGGGCAGGATACGGAGATTGCCATCAACCCCCCGCCCGGTGGCCACGAGGCCGAGTTCGACATGTGGGAATGGAAGCCCATGACGGACCTGCCGAAGCTGATCGTGCCGTTCAAGCGCAAGGTCTATGACAGCGTGGTCGACGCCTTCCGTCATCTGGCGCCCTGAAGCAGTCTCATCAAAAGAATGCACTGAGACCGCCAAGCCTGAAATCACCGTGCTTTCTCTGGCGCAGACACTCAATCCCCGACGATCACCGTCTGCCCGCGCACGGGCTCCCCACGTTCCTGCAACACGCCATCGGCCCTGTAGTTCCGGAACTGGGCCGGCAGCCCTTCGCCGGCAGCGAGGTCCGGCGTGGTCTGCATATGCATATGCAGATGCGGCTCGGATGTGTTCCCGCTGTTGCCGCAGCGGCCGATTTCCTGGCCGCTGCGCACGCGCTCACCAGCCTCGACCGTCACCGAGCCACGGCGCAGATGCGCAAGGAACACGAACTCCCCCTCTCCCAGGTCCAGCACCACATGATTGCCCGCCGGCCGCTGCGCGTCCGTCTCGCCGATGGCCTGATCGGGCAAACCGTCTACGCGTGCGACCACCGTTCCGTCTGCCGGCGCAAGGATCGCACGGTCCCAGCAATGGTAGTCCGTCAGCCTGGCCCCGTCTCCGCTGTGCGATTTTCCGTCTTTGTGAACCACGAAGTCATAGGCAAAGCGCTGTGCCGGGTTCTCGGCGTGGTAGTTCTCCTCCAGAGTGCGGCCACCCCAGAAGACATACCACTCACCCTCGAAGGGCAGGCGAAGCGCGGCGCGTGTTTCGTAGTTGAGATACGCGGACACAGCTTCCTCGGGCACACGCCGCACATAGAAGCCCTCGATATTATCGTCAGGGCCAAAACTCCATTGCCAGACGACATCCGCCCCACTCGCATGGGTGGCGCGGCGGCGATAGGTGCGGAGTGTGCTGCGACGCTCCGTCCGCTCATCGAGAATGTTCGTCTGCGGGCCGAATGTCAGCCTGACCGAAGCCTGGAAGCCCTTGAGATGATTGAGGCTGCCAAGCGCGGCCTGCATCTTGTCCGACATCCGTGACCAGACATCTTCCGCAGAACCCGTTTGAAAAACCTCGGTGAAGTGTCGGCCGAGCTGCAGTGTCCGGAGATCCGGTTCCTGAGCGCACACGCTACTGCCTGCCGCAACCGCGACAACACCGGACAACAGACCAGTCAGCTTGCGCATAATCATCGAAATCGCTCCAGATCACAGTCCGCGTTATCCTAACCCAGCAATCTCATCCGACTGTTACAGGCTCAAACGAAAAAAGCCGGGCGCTGGCCCGGCTTTTCCCTCAAACAAACGGCCAATCAGGCTGGAAGGATAGCGCCTTCCAGCGTCGTTAGCTGATGCAGGAACTCTTCGGCGCGCAGGCGCGTCTCGTGATCCTTGGCGTCTTCGAGATCCTCGCGAGCATCCTGAATGCGACGCGCAAGGTCTTCACGATTGATGTCGTCCACATGCACTGCCGATTCGGCCAGAACGGTGCAGCTATCGGGAAGAATGTCGGCGAAGCCGCCGAAAACCACATAGCGTTCCGTTTTGCCGTCGGCGGCAACGGCCACCACGCCCGGCTTGATGCTGGTCATGGTCGGCGCGTGGGTCGCCATGACTGTCATTTCGCCCTCGGTGCCGGGAATGACAACCGATTCGACATCCTGGGAAACCAGAAGCCGCTCGGGCGAGACCAGATCGAATTTGAAGGATTGAGCCATCTCTGTTTAGCGAATAGCGAATGGCGAACAGCGAACGTGAAATTCGCTTCTGCCGCTTCCGCACTCCCTATTCGCTACTCCCTATTCGCTAATCGCTTCGGATCAGGCTGCTTCCGCTGCCAGCTTCTGTGCCTTCTCGACAGCCTGCTCGATCGTGCCAACCATGTAGAAAGCCGCTTCCGGCAGGTGATCGTACTCGCCGTCGCACAGGCCCTTGAACGAACGGATCGTATCTTCAAGATCAACGAACAGACCCGGCGCGCCGGTGAAGACCTCGGCCACGTGGAAGGGCTGCGACAGGAAGCGCTCGATCTTGCGGGCGCGGGCAACCGTGAGCTTGTCCTCTTCGGAAAGCTCGTCCATGCCGAGAATGGCGATGATGTCCTGCAGCGACTTGTAGCGCTGAAGAATCTCCTGAACCTGGCGCGCCACCTGGTAGTGCTCTTCACCGACGATCATCGGGTCAAGCATGCGCGAGGTGGAGTCGAGCGGATCCACGGCCGGGTAGATACCCTTTTCCGAAATGGCGCGGTTCAACACGGTCGTTGCGTCCAGGTGGGCGAACGAGGTTGCCGGTGCCGGGTCGGTCAGGTCGTCGGCGGGCACGTAAATGGCCTGCACCGAGGTGATCGAGCCCTTGGTGGTGGTGGTGATGCGTTCCTGCAGGGCGCCCATGTCGGTCGCCAGCGTCGGCTGGTAGCCCACAGCCGAAGGAATACGGCCGAGAAGCGCCGACACCTCGGAGCCCGCCTGCGTGAAGCGGAAGATGTTGTCGACGAAGAACAGAACGTCCTGGCCCTGATCGCGGAAGTGCTCGGCAACCGTCAGGCCGGTCAGAGCAACACGGGCGCGCGCGCCGGGCGGCTCGTTCATCTGGCCGAACACGAGAGCGCACTTGGAGCCTTCGGTGGACCCGTCATTCTTTGCCGGGTCCTTGTTCACGCCGGACTCGATCATCTCGTGGTAGAGATCGTTGCCCTCACGGGTACGCTCACCAACGCCGGCGAACACGGAGTAACCGCCATGCGCCTTGGCGACGTTGTTGATCAGCTCCTGAATGAGAACCGTCTTGCCAACGCCGGCGCCGCCGAACAGGCCGATCTTGCCGCCCTTGGCGTAAGGAGCCAGCAGGTCCACAACCTTGATGCCCGTGACCAGAATTTCGGCTTCGGTGGACTGGTCCACATAGTCGGGAGCCGGCTGGTGGATGGCGCGGGTGCCGTCGCCCTTCACCGGGCCGGCTTCGTCGATGGCCTCGCCGACCACGTTCATGATGCGGCCGAGCGTGGCGTCACCGACCGGAACCGCAATCGGGTTGCCCGTGTCGCGCACTTCCATGCCGCGAACCAGACCCTCGGTGGAGTCCATGGCGATGCAGCGGACCGTGTTCTCGCCGAGATGCTGCGCCACCTCGAGAACGAGGCGGTTGCCCTGGTTCTCGGTCTCCAGCGCGTTCAGGATCGCCGGCAGGTGATCCTCAAACTGCACGTCGACAACGGCGCCGATAACCTGACGGATCGTGCCGGCTGCGCCGGTTGCTTTTTTTGCTGCGGTGCTGCGGGTGGAAGCCGTCTTGCGTGCCGGAGCCGCCTTCTTTGCGGCAGTCGCGGACGCCGTCTTCGGGGTCGCTGCTTTGGCCATGTTCGTTTAACCTCTTCGGTCCGTTAGAGCGCTTCCGCGCCCGAAATGATTTCGATCAGTTCCTTGGTGATCTGCGCCTGGCGCTGGCGGTTGTAGGTGATCGACAGCTTGTCGATCATCTCGCCTGCGTTGCGCGTCGCGCTGTCCATGGCGGTCATCTTGGCGCCCATCTCACCGGCTGCGTTCTCAAGAAGCGCACGGAAAATCTGCACCGAGATGTTGCGCGGGATCAGATCGGCAAGAATGGAAGGCGCATCCGGCTCGTATTCGTAAACCGCATCCGAACCTTCGCCGGCGTCCTCTGTGGGAACGGCTGCGGGGATGATCTGCAGCGCGGTCGGCACCTGAGACATCACCGACTGGAATTCGGAGTAGAACAGCGTGCAGATGTCGAACTCGCCCTTCTCGAACAGGCCGATCACCTGACGGGCGATCTCATGCGCGTTCTCGAAGCCGATCTTCTTCACCTCGCGCAAATCCACGCGATCGATGATCAGGTCGCCATGGTCACGACGCAGGATGTCGTAACCCTTCTTGCCGACGCAGAGCACCTTCACGGTCTTGCCATCCCGCAGAAGTGCGCGGATGTGCTCGCGTGCCTTCTTGGCGATCTGGCTGTTGAAGCCGCCGCAAAGGCCGCGCTCGGCCGTGGCAACGACCAGGAGATGCACGTCGTCCTTACCGGTGCCGGCCATCAGCGGCGGCGCGTCGGTTCCCGACACGGCGCCGGCGATGTTGGCGAGCACGGTTCCCATGCGTTCGGCATAGGGCCGCGCAGCCTCGGCCGCCTCCTGGGCGCGCTTCAGTTTCGCCGCGGCGACCATCTGCATCGCCTTGGTGATTTTCTGCGTCGCCTTGACCGAGGCGATCCGGTTGCGAAGTTCCTTGAGGGAAGCCATGCTCGCTCAGCCTCAGGCGAAGTTCTTGGCGAATGCGTCGATCTGTGCCTTGAGCTTCTCACGCAGATCGTCGGAAAGCGCCTTTTCCTTGCGGATCGCTTCCAGCACGTCCTTGCCATCCGCACGCATGTGCGAAAGCAGGCCCTGCTCGAAACGGGTGACATCGCCAAGCGGCAGCTTGTCGAGGTAGCCATTCACACCGGCAAAGATCACGGCAACCTGCTCTTCCGTCTTCAGCGGCGAGAACTGCGGCTGCTTCAGGAGTTCGGTCAGGCGCGCACCGCGGTTGAGCAGGCGCTGGGTCGAGGCGTCGAGGTCAGAACCGAACTGCGCGAACGCAGCCATTTCACGGTACTGGGCGAGCTCACCCTTAATGGAGCCGGCAACCTGCTTCATGGCCTTGATCTGGGCTGCGGAGCCGACGCGCGACACCGACAGACCGACGTTCACGGCCGGGCGGATACCCTGGAAGAACAGGTTGGTCTCGAGGAAGATCTGACCGTCGGTGATCGAGATCACGTTGGTCGGAATGTAGGCCGACACGTCGTTGGCCTGCGTCTCGATGACCGGCAGAGCCGTGAGCGAACCGGCGCCCTGCTCGTCGTTCATCTTCGCCGCGCGCTCGAGCAGGCGGGAGTGCAGGTAGAAAACGTCGCCCGGGTAAGCTTCGCGGCCCGGCGGGCGGCGCAGCAGGAGCGACATCTGACGGTAGGCAACGGCCTGCTTGGACAGATCGTCATAGGCGATCACGGCATGCTTGCCATTGTCGCGGAAATATTCGCCCATGGCGCAGCCGGCGAACGGAGCCAGGAACTGCATCGGAGCGGCGTCGGAAGCGGTTGCGGCGACGATGATCGAGTATTCGAGAGCGCCGCGCTCTTCCAGAACCTTCACAAGCTGTGCAACCGTGGAGCGCTTCTGGCCAACGGCGACGTAGACGCAGTAGAGCTTCTGGCTCTCGTCGTCACCGTCGTTGAGCGGCTTCTGGTTGAGGAAGGTATCGAGAACGATGGCGGTCTTGCCGGTCTGGCGGTCGCCAATGATCAGCTCGCGCTGGCCGCGACCGATCGGGATCAGGGCGTCAACGGACTTCAGACCGGTCGACATCGGCTCGTGAACCGACTTGCGGGGAATGATGCCCGGCGCCTTCACATCGACGCGGCGACGCTCTTTCGCCTTGATCGGGCCCTTGCCGTCGATCGGGTTGCCGAGCGCGTCAACAACGCGGCCGAGCAGCTCCGGACCGACCGGAACGTCAACGATGGCGCCGGTACGCTTCACCGTGTCGCCTTCCTTAATGTCGCGGTCGCTACCGAAGATAACGACGCCGACATTGTCGACTTCCAGGTTGAGCGCCATGCCGCGGATGCCGCCGGGGAACTCCACCATCTCACCGGCCTGGACATTGTCCAGACCATAGACGCGGGCAATGCCGTCGCCCACGGAGAGCACCTGGCCAACTTCTGAAACTTCGGCTTCCTTGCCGAAGTTCTTAATCTGATCCTTCAGAATTGCGGAAATTTCCGCCGCACGGATGTCCATCAGCCGACCTCTTTCAGTGCAAGCTTGAGCGAATTGAGTTTGGTTTTGAGCGATGTGTCGATCTGGCGCGAGCCCATCTTGACCACCAGCCCGCCGAGAATGGAGGGATCAACGGAAACGTTGATTGAAACGTCCTTGCCAGCCACTGCCTTGAGGGCGGCCTTCAGTTCCTTCTCCTGCGTCGCGTTGAGCGCATGCGCTGCCGTCACGTCCGCCGTGGTCTCACCGCGATCTTCTGCGGCAATGTGGCGGAATGCGCGGATCATCTGCGGAACGGCGAACAGACGCCGGTTCTTCGCAACGACACGCAGAAAATTGCCGACCAGACCCGTGATCTTGGCCTTGTCGAGAACGGCGCTGATCGCCTTCAGCTGGTCGTCGGCGGAAAAAACCGGGCTCTCGACCAGGCGCTGAAGATCGTCGCTGCCTGCAAGTAGTTTCTCGAAACGGTCGAGGTCGGCCTCGACTGTGGAAATCGCCTTGGCTTCCTTCGCCAGTTCGAAAAGCGAACCAGCGTAGCGCCCTGCCATTCCGGAAATCATGGAGCCAGATTGTGCCACGGGATGGTCATCTCTCACGCCTAGAAGGCCACAAGATTTTCTGCTGGAGCGCCAGGCTCGGGCTAAATCTCTGACCTGATTGAATTTTTCCCCTCGCAAAAAGACATGGGACATGCCCTTCTGCCGAAAGCCGATTGCCGTCTAGCACAGGCTTCCGAGAGTCGCAACACGCATACCCCCCGGCAAACAGGCTGCTTTGTCGCAGTTTCGACGCATTTTTGATCCGTCAGGCAACGAATCCCATCACAAAGGCCAGCGGCAGCACCGCCAGAACGAGCGACAGGAGCAAAAATAGCCAGCTATAAAGCGCCTTCGCACCGTCCGAGAGCATCGAGATCACACAGCCGAAAACCGACACGGCCCACGCCGCCCCGAGCGCCAGATAGATGAAGGGCTGCGCCAACATCATCGCCGCGAGCCCGAAGCCAATATAGAAGCCGCCGATGATGGCGCGCGGCACGACCAGCATCTCGGTGCGCTCCACCGCCGGCTGCAGCCTGAAGAGCTTCAGCGCCAGCCGCGGCATGAACATGACGAACAGGCCGATGAAGATTGTCACCGCCGCCGCCGACCATGCCAGCCATTCGCCCTGGGTTACCGGCCATGGAAAGGAGAACTGCATCTGAAACCCCCGTTTGCGGATTGTGGCCCGAGAAGGCCTATTTCAAGCTTCGGCTCTCTTATCCTGTTTCAACCCTCGCGCGGCATAGCGGACCTGCCACACTTCACAGAAAACTCTGCGGATCGATATCCACCTGCACCCGCACCGAGCCGCGCGGCCTTGGCCCTGCCTTGATCATGTCACGCAGAAAGCCCTGAATGTCCGCCCGGCGCGTGCCCTGCACGAGCAGCCGGAACCGGTGCCTGCCGGCCACCAGCGCCAGCGGCGCTTCCGCAGGTCCCAGAACGTCCAGTTCATAGGCCTGCGGCGCCGCACGCCGCAGCCCCCGCGCATGGCTTTCAGCCTCCTGGCGCGTGGCCGCACTTACGATGATACCGGCAAGCCTGCCAAATGGAGGAAGCCCCGCCCGTTCGCGCTCGGCCGTCTCGCGCTCGTAAAACGCCTCCGCATCACCCGTCACGATCGCCCGCATCACCGGATGTTCCGGCTGATAGGTCTGCAACAGGCCGAGGCTCTTTCGCCCCGTGCGGCCCGCGCGGCCCGTCACCTGCGCCAGAAGCTGAAAGGTGCGCTCCGCCGCGCGCGGATCGCCATTGGCCAGCCCCAGATCCGCGTCGATCACACCCACCAGCGTCATGCCGGGGAAATTGTGCCCCTTGGCCACAAGCTGCGTGCCGATGATGATGTCTGCCTCGCCCTTGGCGATGGCCTCCAGTTCCAGCCGCAGCCGCTTCACGCCCCCCATCATGTCGGAGGAGAGCATGATGGTGCGCGCATCGGGAAAAAGCTGGTCCACCTCTTCGGTGATTCGCTCCACCCCCGGCCCGCAGGCCACCAGATGATCGAGCGTGCCGCATTCCGGGCACGCTTCCGGGCGCGGCTCATTGTATCCGCAATGATGGCACACAAGCTGCCGCCGAAAGCGATGTTCCACCAGCCAGCTCGAACAGTCCGGACATTGAAACCGATGCCCGCACACCCGGCACAGCGTGAGCGGCGCATAGCCGCGTCTGTTCAGGAACAGAAGCGACTGCTCGCCCCGCGCCAGCGTCTTCTTCATCTCCTCGATGAGCACCGGCGAGAGAAACCCGCCACGCTCTGGCGCCGCCTTGCGCATGTCTATGGTGGCAAGCTCCGGCAACGCCGCATCGGCAAAGCGTGAGGACAGCACGATCCGCTCATAGCGGCCCTGATTGGCATTGACCCGGCTTTCAAGCGATGGCGTTGCAGACGCAAGCACCACCGGAAAGCCGCCGATATGCCCCCGCACCACGCCCATGTCGCGCGCATTGTAGAAAACACGGTCTTCCTGCTTGTAGGCCGGATCGTGCTCCTCATCGATCACGATCAGGCCAAGCTCGCGAAAGGGCAGGAAAAGCGCCGAGCGCGCGCCCGCCACCACCCGCAGCTGCCCTTCGGCCACCTGCCGCCAGACACGCTCGCGTTTCTTCGGCGCAAGGTCGGAGTGCCATTCGGCGGGCTTTGCGCCAAACCGGTCATGAAAGCGTTCGAGAAAAGCCTGTGTCAGCGCGATCTCGGGAATCAGGATCAGCACCTGCTTGCCCCGTTCCAGCGCCGCAGCCACCGCCTCGAAATAGACCTCCGTCTTGCCCGATCCCGTTACGCCGTCGATCAGAGTCACGCTGAAGGCATCGGCGCCGGCCTTTTCCCGCAAACGATCCGCCGCTTCCGCCTGACCGTCGGTCAGCGTCGCGCGTCCGAATGCCGGGTCGGGCGCGGCCACAACGGGGCGCGGCGGGATCGAAACCGTTTCGAATACGCCCTGCGTGCGCAAACCCTCGATCACGCTGGAGGAGACGCCAGCGGCATGGCCAAGCCCCGCCTTGGTCCATGCCTGGCCGTCGGCGGCCATCTCCAGCACGCGTTCGCGGGCTGCCGTCAGCCGGTCGGGGCCCATGCCCTCCACAAGCCGCAGCCCCTCGGTCGGCGGTTCGGGATCGAACGCCGCCGGCGCACGCAGCAGCATGCGCGCCACCATACCGGGCGGCGAAAGCGTGTAGCTCGCCACCCAGTCGACGAAACGGCGCATCTCTTCGGGGATCGGCGGACAGTCGAAAACCCCGGCAATGGCCCGAAGCTTTTTCGCCGCCACCGCCTCGCCCGGCCCATCCCAGACAATCCCCGCCACCTCGCGCGGCCCCAAAGGCACGCGCACGATGGAGCCCGGCTCCACGCGCATGTCTTCCGGCACCGCATAGGAGTAGGGCCGCTCGGCCGGCATCGGCACCATGACCGGAACAACGGAGCTCATTGGCGAATCTTTTGTCATCGGGCGTGACCTTGCCCTGTTCTTGCATTAGAGCAAAGACCGAACATATGGAGGATGGAAGTGCATCCTCTCAATCCCCGCCTTCGGACTGCCTAAGGAGTTTGCCATGAAGTTCTTCGTCGACACCGCCGACGTCAATGAAATCCGCGAATTGAGCGACACCGGTCTGCTCGATGGCGTCACCACGAACCCGTCGCTGATCATGAAGTCGGGCCGCGACATCATGGAAGTGACGAAGGAAATCTGTGACATCGTCGATGGCCCGGTTTCCGCGGAAGTGACCGCAACCGACTTCGAAGGCATGATGAAAGAGGCAGAGGTTCTCTCCAAGATCGCAGACAACATCTGCATCAAGGTGCCGCTCACCATGGATGGCCTCAAGGCCTGCAAGGCGATCACCTCTTCGGGCCGCCTCGTCAATGTCACGCTCTGCTTCTCGGCCAATCAGGCGCTGCTCGCCGCCAAGGCCGGCGCCACCTTCATCTCGCCCTTCATCGGTCGTCTCGACGACATGGGTATCGATGGCATGGACCTGATCGCGGAGATTCGCACGATCTACGACAATTACGATTTCAGCACCGAAATCCTCGCCGCCTCCATCCGCACCGTAAACCATGTGAAGCAGGCCGCCCTGATCGGCTCCGACGTGGCAACCGTGCCGCCGTCCGTTTTGAAGGCGCTGGTCAAGCACCCGCTCACCGACAAGGGCCTGGAAGCCTTCCTCGCCGACTGGGCGAAAACCGGCCAGAAGATCGGCTGAGGCTAAACAGCCGGAAGCAACCTCGGTGCAAGATTTGCACCGACACAGACGCCCCCCTTCTCCCCGCCCGCGGGGAGAAGGGGCTGCCACGATGTTCAGCAAGCCCATCGGCACGCTCGCCGCAAATCCTAAAAGGTCGCGTCCGGGTCTTCGCGCAGCCGGTGCACCGTGTGCTCCTGAAGGCGCGCGGCCACATCCGCCGGCTCACCTTCACCCAGCGCGTCCGGCATGATCGGTTTGCCGATCACCATGCTGATCGCCCGGCCCTTCTTGTTCAGAAGCTCGTGGAACAGCGTCATGTCGCGCAGTTCTGTCGAATAGCGCGAGAGCAGATAGAACAGGCCCGAATTGCGCGCCGTCATGTTCATTGGAATGACCGGCACCTGATAGCGCCGCGCGAGCGCCACCACGGAAGGCTGCCAGGGGCGTTCGGTCAGCTTGTCCTTGTTCCAGTACGCGATTCGTCCGGAGGGGAAGAGCACGACGGCCTTGCCGGTATTGAACGCCTTGGCGGTCATTTCCAGCGTATCCCGGCTCTTGGCGTGAGACTTTTCGCCCGCGCGCCATTCCACCGGAATGATCAGATCGCGGAACCGCGAATTGACACGCAGGGCGTCGCGGTTGGCGAAAATCGCCATATCCGGACGAACGGCCTTCATCATGTCGTAGACGGCGATGCCGTCGGCAATGCCGGTCGGGTGATTCGGCGCAAGGATAAAGCCGCCCGAAGACGGTATATGCTCAAGTCCGCTCGCCGAGATTTCCAGCGAAAGAAGCCGACTGATATAGGCGAAGGCATCCCGACCGGATAATTCGGCAACCTCGTCGGCCATGGTCACGGCCTGCCGATAGTGCAGAAAGCGGTAGAGAAAGGGCTGAGCCAGAGGCCACAGCATATTCTGCGAAAGATGCGTGGTGCGCTCGGCAATCAGTTGATCGACCACATGCGGCGTTTCGGGCGCATAGACGTCGCGTCCCAGAACGCGGCTACCAAGAACCGCAGCGACCGAGGTCAGCGTCGTGTGCAGAGCCATGGACGAAGTGCCCCCTGCAGCATTTCGGTTCTCGTCATCACCGTCATTCCGCTCCTTCGACTTGTCGGAAGATGAGCTTCCACGGAAATAGCGCAACATTCAGAGATCACGCCTCACAGGCTGTTTCACCGAATACTGTGACGACGCAATGACACGAATGCAAGATTACAACGTCCATGTGCAGCGAAACGACGACCGCTGAGGGCAGCAGCGTTATGATCCGTTCTCCGCGCGCGCCAGGTCCTGCCCCAGCGCCAGACGCAATTGCTCCGCCAGTTCGCGGGCAGCGCGGTTTTCGGCATCGCGTTCTGCGCGCAGCGCGGCGAACTCCTGTCGCGGCACATCGTAGGCCGAGGAAATCTGGCGGCGCCCGGTCGCAACCACACTGCCGGTGCCGCTGTCGGTAACCTTGTAATCCGCCGTCATCGTCATGAGGCTGGAGGTGGGCTCATTGTCGGTACGAACCTGCACGCGTGCCGCCGCGGAGCTCGACCGTCTCACGGAAAGATCGAGCGTATACCGTGCGCCTGAGGGCTGGCCGGCCCCGCCATTGAGCAGGAAAATCAGATGGTTGCGAACCTCCTGCGCATAGCGTGTGTCGACCGGCGCAATGGCGATTGACGACAGGGCGGGCACAGAGGCATAGCCGCTTGACGTTACATCCGGCGTGGCCATCAGGGGGTGCACCGTGCAGCCGGACGCCACCGCCAATGAAAATGCCAGACCGGCCAGAAGCGAAACGCGAAACGTCGGGTTCAAGCTTTCCCCCTGTTTTCCAAACAGCATCAATCCGGGTCCCGCGGCATCAGGCAACGATGTTGACGATACGCTGCGGAACGACGATCACCTTGCGCGGCTCAGAACCGTTCAGCGCCTTCTGGACGAAATCGAGCTGGAGCACCGCATCTTCGACCGCAGATTGATCTGCGTCGCGCGCAATTGTCAAATCACCACGCTTCTTGCCGTTGATCTGAACGGGCAGGACGATTTCATTGTCCACGACCAGCGCCGGATCGAACGCCGGCCAGGCGCTCGCGGCGACCAGCCCCTCACCGCCGATCGTAGCCCAGCACTCTTCGGCCAGGTGCGGCATGAAGGGCGCGACCAGATGGATCAGGATGTCGACGGCCTCGCGCGCTGCGCCCTTCGCCGCGTCGTCCGCGCCAGCCAGCGCCGACAGCGGTTCCTGCAGATCGTTGACGAGCTGATGAACGCGCGCGATGGCACGGTTGAACGCCAGCTTCTCGATGTCTTCGCCCACGGCCTTCAAGGCCTTGTGCGCCGCCTTCGAGGTCGCAACGGCAGAGCCCTCATGCGCCGCCTTCGGCGCCACACCACGCACATGATCCGCAACTTCGGAGACCAGACGCCACACGCGCTGCACGAACCGGTGCGCGCCGGTCGCGCCATCGTCCGTCCATTCCACGTCGCGCTCTGGCGGGGAATCGGACAGCATGAACCAGCGCGCCGTATCCGCACCGAAGGACTCGATGATGTCCTCCGGGCTCACCGTGTTCTTCTTGGATTTCGACATTTTCTCGAGCGAGCCGATCGATGCGGGCTCACCTGTGGCAATCTCCACCGCCTTGCGGCCATCGCCCGAGCCTGTGATTTCCACCTCGTTCGGAGCCAGCCAGCGGCCATCGGATGAACGATAGGTCTCGTGCACCACCATGCCCTGCGTGAACAGGCCCTTGAAGGGCTCGGCCACATCCAGATGGCCCGTCGCGCTCATGGCGCGGGCAAAGAAGCGCGAATAGAGCAGATGCAGGATCGCATGCTCGATGCCACCGATATACTGGTCGACCGGCAACCATTCATTGGCGGCCTTCGGATCGGTCGGGGCATTCTCCCAGGGCGCGGTGAAGCGCGCGAAATACCAGGACGAATCGACGAACGTGTCCATCGTGTCCGTCTCGCGCCGGGCATCGCTGCCGCATTTCGGGCACTTCACATGCTTCCAGGTCGGGTGGCGGTCGAGCGGATTTCCGGGACGGTCGAACTCGATGTCGTCGGGCAGCTTGACCGGCATGTCGGCCTTCGGCACCGGCACCACGCCGCAATCGTCGCAATGGATCATCGGGATCGGGCAACCCCAGTAGCGCTGGCGCGAAACACCCCAATCGCGCAGGCGGAAGTTCACCTTGCGCTCGCCCACCGGTCGGCCATTGATCGTCTGAGAGGAGAGGCGCTTTGCCACCTCCTCGAACGCCGCCTTCGGCTTCATGCCATCGAGGAAGCGCGAATTGATCATCACGCCATCATCCGTATAGGCCTCTTCGGTGATCTGGAAGGTCGCGGCATTCGCGCCTTCCGGCATCACAACCGGCGTCACCGGCAGGCCGTATTTGTTGGCGAAATCCAGATCGCGCTGGTCGCCCGAGGGGCAGCCGAAAATCGCGCCCGTGCCGTAGTCCATCAGCACGAAATTGGCGACATAGACCGGCAGCGTCCATTCCGGATCGAAGGGATGGCGCACGCGCACGCCCGTGTCGAAACCTTTCTTCTCCGCCGTCTCCAGCGCCGCAGCCGAGGTGCCGATACGGCGGCACTCTTCGCAGAATGCGGCAAGCTCGGCATTGTCGGCGGCCAGTGTCTTCGCCAGCGGATGGTCGGCGGCAATCGCCATGAAGGACGCGCCAAACAGCGTGTCGGGCCGGGTCGTATAGACCTCCAGCTCGTTCACGCCCTCGGGCGCCGTCTCTTCTGCCAGAGCCCAGCGGATCAACATGCCTTCCGAACGGCCGATCCAGTTGCGCTGCATCAGGCGCACCTTCTCCGGCCACTGGTCGAGATCGTCGATGGCATCGACCAGATCCTGCGCATAGTCGGTAATCTTGAAGAACCACTGCGCCAGCTCGCGCTGCTCGACTTCCGCGCCGGAACGCCAGCCGCGACCGTCGATCACCTGCTCATTGGCAAGCACCGTCTGGTCCACCGGGTCCCAGTTGACCTTGGAGGTTTTGCGCGTCACCAGCCCCTTCTCGAAGAAGTCGACGAAAAGCATCTGCTGGCGATGGTAATAATCCACATCGCAGGTGGCGAACTCACGGCTCCAGTCGAGCGACAGACCGAACGTCTTCAGCTGGTCGCGCATCACCGCGATGTTCTGATAGGTCCACTCCTTGGGGTGCACCTTGTTCTGCATCGCCGCGTTTTCTGCCGGCATGCCGAACGCGTCCCAGCCCATCGGGTGCAGAACATTGTAGCCCCTGGCGCGCTTGTAACGCGCGACCACGTCGCCCATCGTGTAATTGCGCGTGTGGCCGATGTGAATGCGCCCGGATGGATAGGGGAACATCTCGAGCACGTAGTATTTCGGCCGCCCGTCATCATTGCTGGCCTCGAACAGCTTTGCCTCGTCCCAGGCTTTCTGCCAGCGGGGTTCTGCGACACGGGGATTGTAACGTTCGGTTGCCATGGCCGGATTTTCACAAGATAAGAAGCGGAAATGATGTCGGCGGACCTTCACCATGGTTTCGCCGAAGCGTCAACTCCAAGAGGCCTTTTTGGAAGAGGGATCAGCGAACCGATGAGCCACGCCGTCGAGAATTTGCAGGATGTCAAAGCGAAGATAGCAGCAGCGGAGAAAGCTGCCGGACGCTCAGGCGAGCCGGTCACACTGGTCGCCGTTTCCAAGACGTTCGATGCAGATCAGATCCGCCCGGTCATCGAGGCGGGCCAGCGTGTTTTCGGCGAAAACCGCGTCCAGGAAGCCCAGGGCAAATGGCCCGGCGTCAAGGAAGCCTTCCCCGACATCGAGCTGCGCCTGATCGGCCCGCTGCAGTCCAACAAGGCCGCCGATGCCGTCGCCCTGTTCGATGTTATCGAGAGCGTCGACCGCGAAAAGATTGCCCGCGCGCTCTCGACCGAGATGCAGAAACAGGGCCGGCACCCGCGTCTTTATGTCCAGGTCAACACTGGCCTCGAAGAACAGAAAGCCGGCATCGACCCGCGTCAGGCCGTCACCTTCGTCAAACATTGCCGCGAGGAATACGGCCTCGCCATCGAGGGTCTCATGTGCATCCCGCCGCTCGACGAAAACCCCGGCCCGCATTTCGCACTGCTGAAAAAGCTCGCCGCCGAAGCCGGCGTCGAGAAATGCTCCATGGGCATGTCCGGTGACTACGAGAAAGCCATCGCCTTCGGCGCCACCAGCGTGCGTGTCGGATCAGCGATCTTCGGCGCGCGCTGAGGGATCAGGCACCCGCCGCCGAGCGCCCCGTGGCGCGCACAACAATAATCAGAAACAAAAGCGCTCCGAGCAGGATGAGCACCGCACCGGCTTTCGCCAGCCCCTCGCCCATTCCCAGGATCGCAAACGCAATGCCCGGCGCCGTGACGATCACTCCGAGCTGGGCAAGAAGCACCTGCAATCTGGCCAGCCGCCCCTCCGCAGCCTGCGGCACCAACGTGTAAAAGGCACCGTAAAGCCCAATGGTGACCCATCCGAGTAGGTTCAGATGTCCATGCGCGGGCGCCAGAGTGTGGTCGCCCGACGCCGCCATGTAAATTCCAAAGCTCATCCCAAGCACCGCATAAAGCGGAGCCGTGATCCAGCATACTCTCGCAAGCCCGTTCATAGCTGCCCCTTCCGCCACTCGGCGCGGCAACCGGGTCACATCGGTTCCGGTCCCGTGGCGCCCTGTTCCGTGAGGCAACAGTCTACATCGGGGGCGAAGGGGTAGGAATATAGGCACAATGGCTGCCCCGAATTAGGCGATCTTGACCTTCTCGGCCAGAAAATCGAGGAATGCCCGGACGCGGGTCGGCAGGAATTTTCCGTGTCCGACATAGACCGCATAGACACCTTCGCGATCGCCCGGATTGAAATTCTCCAAGAGCGGCACCAGCCGCCCCGCGTCAATGTCCGGCTGGATGTGCCAGCGGGCATGGCGGGCGATGCCCGCGCCCGCCAGCGCCATCAACCGCATGGCCTCACCGTCACTGACAAGCGTGCCGGCAGTGGGCGGGATGCTGCTTTTCAGCCCCTCCGGTCCGATGAAGGGCCACCCTTCATGAATGCGCGAAAAGCAGAAACCGAGCAACGCGTGGCCGGCAAGGTCGGCCGGGCTCTCCGGTCGTCCATGTACTTCCAGATAAGAAGGCGCGGCCACGACGGCCATGCCGCTATCACCAAGCTTGCGCGCGATCAGGCTCGATTCGGCGAGCGCTCCGGCA
The DNA here is from genome assembly GCF_019891355.1 of Nitratireductor rhodophyticola. NCBI lineage: Bacteria > Pseudomonadati > Pseudomonadota > Alphaproteobacteria > Hyphomicrobiales > Phyllobacteriaceae > Nitratireductor > Nitratireductor rhodophyticola. Next base: position 410,237 of record NZ_JAHSSF010000003.1, read on the forward strand.
CGGATGGCGACATCCGCCCTCTCCTCGATCAGATCGATCACCCGGTCCGTCAACACCAGATCCACCACCACATCCGGATAACGGGCCGTGAATTCTGGAAGCAGCGGGATCAGCCGGTTCTGGCCGAAAGGCACGTTCGAGTTGACCCTGAGGCGCCCGCGCGGCGCGGATCCCGCCGCAGCTTCCTGCTCAGCCGCCTGGATATCCGCCAGAATGCGCACACCGCTTTGATAGAAAGCGCTTCCCTCCGGGGTTATCTGAAGCCGGCGCGTGGAGCGACGCAGCAGCCGCGTTCCAAGCCGGGCCTCGAGCCGCGCCACCAGCTTGCTGACGGCGGACGGCGTCATCTTCAGATCGCGCGCCGCGGCGGAAAAACTCTGCAATTCCACCACCCGCACGAACACTTCGATCTCACCGGAACGGTTTATGTCGATACGCGCCATTTATGAATTGAATTCCATGATGATTTTATTTTTCGAAGTCTAATTCATCAATCGGCAGACGTCCATCTAAGCGCAAGTGGTCAATCCAAATTCGCCCTTTCGCAACGACAAGAGCCTTTGACATGCCCCTTGCACTCTACGCGCTGACCGCCGGCGCTTTCGGCATCGGCGTTACCGAATTCGTCATCATGGGTCTGCTTCTGGAGGTGAGCGCCGATCTTGACGTCACCATCTCCGCAGCCGGTCTCCTCATTTCCGGTTATGCGCTCGGCGTGGTGGCCGGCGCGCCCATCCTGGGCGCTCTGACCGGGCGCTGGTCCCGCAAGACCCTGCTGATCGCCCTGATGGTCATCTTCACGCTCGGCAACCTCGCCTGCGCGCTTGCGCCCAACTACTGGGCCCTCATGGCCGCGCGCGTGCTGACGGCCTTTGCACACGCATCGTTCTTCGGTGTTGGCTCCGTGGTGGCCACTGGCCTTGTCTCCCCCGACAGGCGTGCCTCGGCTATCGCCATCATGTTCACCGGCCTCACCGTGGCAAACATTCTCGGTGTGCCGTTCGGCACCTGGCTCGGTCAGGCTTTCGGTTGGCGCTCCACATTCTGGGCCGTCACGCTGGTGGGCCTTGCAGCCCTGGCCATCATTGCCGCCTTTGTTCCACGCGACGATGCTTCCGCTGGTGAGGACGACAGCGGAAACACGCTCGCCGTGCTGGCCCGCCCGCAAGTGCTTCTCGGCCTTCTGACAACGGTGCTGAGCTGGGTCGGCGTGTTTGCTGCCTTCACCTACATTGCGCCTATCCTCACACGCATCACCGGCTTTTCAGAAAGCGCGGTCTCACCCATCCTGCTCGTCTTCGGCGGCGGCCTCATCGCCGGAAACCTCATCGGCGGGAAATTCGCCGACCGATGGCTCGGACCGGCTGTTCTCGGATCACTCGCCCTGCTCTCGGCCGTCCTCTTTGCCATGAGCTTCGCCGTCCACGAAAAGGTCGGCGCCGTGATCGCCATCGGGGTGTTCGGTGCTGCCGCCTTCGCCACCGTGCCGCCCCTGCAGATGTGGGTGCTCGAAAAAGCCGAGGGCGCCGGGCAGGGCCTCGCCTCCTCCTTCAACATCGCCGCCTTCAATCTCGGCAATGCGATCGGTGCCTGGCTGGGCGGCGCGGTGATCGACCGCGGCCCGGGCCTTGGTGCCGTCATCTGGATCGCCGGCCTTGTGCCCATGGCGGCTTTCGCTGTCGCTTTCGCCGCTCAGCGCATGGAGCACCGGCGCACAAGGCGGGAAGCCGTCTGCGATCCCGCCACATCCTGACCTTTCATCCTCTATCCAACCAGGGAGCAAACCATGGAATACAGAAATCTCGGCGCATCGGGCCTCAAGGTTCCGGTCTTGAGCTTCGGCACGGGGACCTTCGGCGGCACTGGCCCCCTTTTCGGGGCTTGGGGCACCACTGACGCGAATGAAGCCCGTCGTCTCATCGATATCTGCCTCGACGCCGGGCTCAATCTCTTCGATACGGCGGATGTCTATTCAGACGGCGCTTCCGAAACGGTTCTGGGCGAAGCTATCAGGGGCCGGCGTGATGCGATGCTGATCTCCACCAAGACGGCCCTGCCCATGGGCGAGGGTCCGTCCGATGCCGGCACCTCGCGGGCCCGTCTCGTTCGCAGTGTGGACGCGGCCCTGAAACGCCTTGGAACCGACTATATCGACCTCCTGCAACTGCATGCCTTCGATGCCGCAACGCCGGTCGAGGAGGTTCTGTCGACCCTTGATGATCTCGTGCGTGCCGGCAAATTGCGCTATCTCGGCGTGTCCAATTTTTCCGGCTGGCAGGTGATGAAGTCGCTGGCGGCCGCTGAGCGTCATGGCTGGCAGCGCTATGTCGCTCACCAGGTCTACTATTCGCTGGTCGGTCGCGATTACGAATGGGAATTGATGCCGCTCGGCCTCGATCAGGGTGTCGGCGCGCTGGTCTGGAGTCCGCTCGGCTGGGGCCGGCTTACCGGCAAGATCCGTCGTGGCGTTCCCCTCCCCGAGGGCAGCCGCCTGCACGATACGGCCAGCTTCGGCCCGCCCGTTGACCAGGAACAGCTTTATCGCGTGGTGGATGCGCTAGAGGACGTGGCCGAGGAAACCGGGAAAACGGTTCCACAGATAGCAATCAACTGGCTTACACGCCGGCCGAGCGTCTCCTCCGTCATTGTCGGTGCCCGCAACGAGGAGCAGCTACGCCAGAATCTCGGCGCTATCGGCTGGTCGCTGTCGGATGAGCAGATCGCGAAGCTGGATGCGGCAAGCCTCACCGATGCCGCCTATCCCTATTTCCCCTACCGGCGGCAGGAGGCGTTCGCCCGCCTCAGCCCGCCCGCCGTCTGACCCCGCGATGCGGCCGGGCATGGAGTGAGGAGGAGGCTCCACGCCCGGCAGCGGCCTGACCCCAACAGGCATCAGTGCAGGACAAGCTCTCCGGCCACGCTACGCCACTCGCTCGGCGAGATCAGTTTCCTGTGCGTGTAGGTGACCGAATGAAGCGGTCCGTCAAGCGTCTCGTTCCAGAAGTCGATAAACCGGTAGAGTGCCGGAAAATCCGGTGCTGTGTCGTAATGCTGCCATAGAAAACTCTGCAGGATCGTCGGATGATCCGGCATGTGATAAAGAAACTCTGCCGTCGTCAGTCCATAGCCCCGGAGCATCAGCTCCATTTCGCCCTTCTGCTGCATGTGCTTCCTTTCCGAATCGGGTTCCGGATTGAGAAATTGTGCGGCGAAAGCGATTCTTCGTCCAGCCTGATGCTGTCACATATGCGTAAATTTATCGTGTAAATACAAATTATTAGCAGCCGGAATCCATCGGTGCTAACGCTCTGGCCCATGCGTTTTGTGCGGTTCTACCGCTGCCACCAAATGTCTAATGTTGTAGCGGCAGGCAGAATGGTAATAATGCGCGCGAGCCAGCGGACCCTGCGTCTCGATGCGCAGCTCCAGTCCCAGCAAGTGCCTACCCGGAGGAGGAAAAATGTCCGAAGTGCATGTTCACCGCGTCAAATCCGCGTGGAAGAAAAACGCGCTCATCGACGATGAGACGTATCTCAAATGGTACAAGGACAGCGTCAGGGATCCGGAAAAATTCTGGAAGAAGCACGGCAAGCGCATCGACTGGTTCAAGCCTTACACCAAGGTGAAGAACACCTCCTTCAAGGGCAAGGTTTCGATCAAATGGTTCGAGGACGGCGTGACGAACGTCGCCTACAACTGCATCGATCGCCATTTGAAAAAGCGCGGCAACCAGACTGCCATCATCTGGGAAGGTGACAATCCCTACGACGACAGGAAGATCACCTATAACGAGCTCTACGAGAAAGTCTGCCGGCTCGCCAACGTGCTGAAGTCGCGCGGCGTCAAGAAGGGTGACCGCGTCACCATCTACATGCCGATGATCCCGGAAGCCACCTATGCGATGCTCGCCTGCGCGCGCATCGGCGCGGTCCACTCGGTCGTGTTCGGCGGGTTTTCGCCCGATTCGCTTGCCGGCCGCATCGAGGACTGCCAGTCGGATTTCGTCATCACCGCCGATGAGGGCCTGCGCGGCGGCAAGAAGATTCCGCTCAAGGAAAACACCGACAAGGCCATCGCACTGGCCGAAAAGGCTGGCGCAAAAGTGCGCCACGTTCTGGTTGTCCAGCGCACTGCGGGCAAGATCAACTGGTTCGAGGACCGCGATCTCTGGTACCACGAGGAAACCGCGAAGGCGAAGCCAGAGTGCAAGCCGGAGAAGATGAAGGCGGAAGACCCACTCTTCATCCTCTATACATCGGGCTCGACCGGTAAGCCGAAGGGCGTTCTGCACACCACGGGCGGCTATCTCGTCTATGCCTCGATGACGCACGAATATGTCTTCGACTATCACGAGGGCGACGTCTACTGGTGCACCGCCGATGTGGGCTGGGTCACCGGCCACAGCTACATCGTCTATGGGCCGCTGGCCAACGGCGCCATCACCCTGATGTTCGAGGGGGTGCCCAACTATCCGGACGCCTCCCGCTTCTGGCAGGTTGTCGACAAGCACAATGTCAACATCTTCTATACTGCCCCCACCGCGATCCGCGCCCTGATGGGCGCCGGCGACGAATTCGTCACCCGCGCCTCGCGCAAATCCCTGCGCATTCTGGGTTCGGTCGGCGAGCCGATCAATCCGGAGGCCTGGGAGTGGTATTACAACGTCGTCGGCGACAAGAAATCACCGATCGTCGACACATGGTGGCAGACGGAGACCGGCGGCATTCTCATCACGCCGCTTCCGGGTGCAACCGACCTCAAGGCGGGTTCTGCCACGCGTCCGTTCTTCGGCGTCCAGCCGCAGCTCGTCGATGGCGAGGGGCAGGTGCTCGAAGGCGCGACCAGCGGCAATCTGTGCATCACCGATTCCTGGCCCGGCCAGATGCGTTCTGTCTATGGCGACCATGAACGCTTCATCCAGACCTACTTCTCCACCTACAAGGGCAAGTATTTCACCGGCGACGGCTGCCGCCGCGACGAGGATGGCTATTACTGGATCACCGGGCGCGTCGATGATGTCATCAACGTCTCCGGCCACCGCATGGGCACGGCCGAGGTGGAATCCGCGCTGGTCAGCCACGACAAGGTGTCGGAAGCTGCCGTGGTCGGCTATCCGCACGATGTGAAGGGCCAGGGCATCTACTGCTATGTCACCCTCATGGCCGGCGAAGAAGGTTCCGAAGAGCTCAAGAAGGAGCTCGTCGCCCATGTGCGCAGCGAGATCGGTCCGATCGCCTCGCCCGACAAGATCCAGTTCGCCCCCGGCCTGCCCAAGACGCGTTCGGGCAAGATCATGCGGCGCATTCTGCGCAAGATCGCCGAAGACGATTACGGCGCGCTTGGCGATACATCGACCCTCGCCGATCCGGCCGTGGTCGACGATCTGGTGGAGAACCGCCAGAACAAGAAGGGCTGACAGTCCGAAGCGCCGCGTGCCCTGCGCGGCGTTTTTGCCCTCCCCCTTGCGGAAATGAGCGATCGCCTCCACATTGGTGGTGTCGTCAACGAACCGAAAGGAGGTGATCCAATGTCGAGTGATTTCCGTTCAAGCGTGGTCTCGATGGATTGCCTTCGCGGGGAGCAGTCTCCCCGTTGAAGCGCATGAAGCGCGGATGGTCTGCCACCGCAGACCGGCCATGACCGCGTGCGAATTCGAAAACACGGGGCCGTTCCTTCGGGAACGGCCTTTTGTTTTTGAGCGCGGGTCGCATGTTTGAAAAGAAGGCGCTAGCCCCTCATCCCCCTGCCGGGACCTTCTCCCCGCCTGCGGGGAGAAGGACGCCATTCTCGAGCATCGGACCCAAAAGCGGAAATCCGGCTTTCGGTCATTCCAACGTTTCATCACGTTCTTTGTGCACCCGGGTGACACAGGGCTATCCAATGGGAAGGCGCTGACTTCGAAGCCCCCTTCTCCCCGTGCACGGGGAGAAGGTGAGGATGAGGGGCGAGCGCCGACGCATCAGAAAATCACGCCACCATCAACACACGAACGAAACCCGCCGTCCGCCGCCATAGGCCGCCACAAGCCGGGCGTCCAGCAGACGCGATGCAACATCCCCGCCCGGTTCCGTCGTCACGTCGGCAAGCACGCGCCCGTAATACTTGCCGCCACTGATATCGCTGATCCAGACGGAACCTTCTGCCAGCAAGCGGTCGAGCACCGCACGCGCCTTACGTGCTGCCGCTTTTTCAGCAGCACAGCGGCTGCGCAGTTCCGGCGCATCCACACCACGGATACGCACACTGACCCTGATGCGCTGACCCGGCCAGACATGCGCCTCGGCAACGAATGTGTCCCCGTCGATCACGCGCAGAACACGGGCTTCCACCGGTCCGGAGATCACCTCCCTGCGTGCGGCAAAGGCCACCGGTTGAGCGCTCAACGCACCGGCAAGCAACACTGCAACAAATGCTTTGTGGAAGAGATGAGGCATTAGAGGAATATATTCCTCTAATGCGCGTTGCGCAACCGGAATCAGAAATCCGTTGCGATTCCCTTCACTTCCCAGTCGCCATAGCGTGCCGGGTCGTGGCCGCCGCGTCCGCCAAGCTCCTTCGGAGCCTTTGCGGCTTCTGCCTCATAGGTTCTGCGCCGGGCCTCGGCTTCCGCCAGCGCACGCATGGCTGCCGGCGAGAGAAGCTTTTCCGGTGCATCTTCCTGTCTGTCCGTCTCGTCTTTCACGGCAACTTCCTCTCGAAAACGGGGAAATATTGAATACACGAAGCGCGTTCCCCATCATATAAGCGATTGGTCGCGCCATGGAAAATCGCTGGCGCGACCTCATTCTGGAGCTTGAGACGACGATGAACATGATACGCACTGCGATGCTCCTGGCCCTGATGACGGCCCTCTTCATGGGCGTGGGCTATCTGATCGGGGGCACAGGCGGCATGATGATCGCCTTCCTGATCGCTGCGGGCATGAATCTGTTCAGCTACTGGAACGCCGACAAGATGGTGCTCAGGATGCACCATGCCGTCGAGGTCGACGAGCGCAACGCGCCGGAATACTTCGGCATCGTGCGCGATCTGGCGGCGCGCGCCGGCCTTCCCATGCCGCGCGTCTACCTGATCCAGAACGACCAGCCCAACGCCTTCGCCACCGGCCGCAACCCGCAGAACGCGGCGGTCGCCGCCACCACCGGCCTGCTCGACCGGCTGAGCTATGAGGAAGTGGCCGGAGTGATGGCGCACGAGCTTGCCCATGTGCAGAACCGCGACACGCTCACCATGACCATCACCGCGACGCTGGCCGGCGCGATCTCCATGCTCGGCAATTTCGCGTTCTTTTTCGGCGGTAACCGCGACAACAACAATCCACTCGGCTTCATCGGCGTTCTTGTGGCGATGATCGTCGCACCGCTCGCCGCCATGATGGTGCAGATGGCCATCAGCCGTACACGCGAATATTCGGCCGACCGGCGGGGCGCGGAGATCTGCGGCAACCCGCTGTGGCTCGCTTCCGCGCTCGACAAGATCGCCCGGCGGGCAAAGCAGGTGGTCAACCAGGATGCCGAGCGCAATCCAGCCACCGCGCACATGTTCATCATCAACCCGCTCTCGGGCGAGCGCATGGACAATCTGTTCTCCACCCACCCCGATACGGACAACCGCATCGCCGCCCTTCAGGCATTGGCCGGCGAAATGCGCGCGACGCCTGAGCCGCAGCCCCGTGAGGAGAACCACGGTCCATGGGGAGCGCGGACCGAAGCGCCCGAACCCCGGCCCCAACCCAAATCCGAGTCCAAATCCGACCCCCGCTGGGGTCGTGACGCCAAAGGGCGCAAAGGCCCGTGGTCGTGAGCCGCCCCACTGCGCGCCGCACCACCGGCAAAAACCACCCCACGCCTGAGACCTTCGACAAGCCAGGCCTTGAGACCCGCCGCGTGGCCACGAAACTGCTCGCCGCCGTGGTGGATGCGCACGCCTCGCTCGACGGTCTCACCGACCCCGCCCACGGCCAGCCGAATTTTCGCGCGCTCGATGCGCGGGACCGCTCGCTTGTCCGCGCCATCCTGATGAGCGCGCTGCGTCATCGCAGCACCATCGAGGCCCTGCTCGCGCGCCGTCTGGAGCGCCCGTTGCCCGCCAACGCCCGCGCGCTTTCTCATGCGCTTCACGTCGCCGCGGCGCAGATCCTGTTTCTCGACGTGCCCGACAGCGCCGCCGTCGACCTCGCCGTGACCCAGGCAAAGAGCGACCCGCGCCTCGCCCGGTTTTCGGGCCTCGTCAACGGCGTGCTGCGCAATCTGATCCGCGTCAAGGCACGCGCGCTCCCCGCCGCCCTTGCCCAGACGCGTGAGGCGCCCGAGTGGTTTGCCGCGCGGCTGGAAGCGGCCTATGGCGCGGAAAAGACCGCCGCCATCCTCGCCATGCACCGGCTGGAACCGCCGGTGGACTTCACCGTCAGGCAAGACCCGCAACGCTGGGCCGAGGCGCTGGGCGGCATCGTCCTGCCCACCGGAACGGTACGCATCGCAAAGCTTGAGGCCGGCGTCGACACGCTCCCGGGCTTCGAGGAAGGCGCATGGTGGGTGCAGGATGCCGCCGCCAGCCTGCCCGCGAAACTGCTCGGCAACATCGCCGGCACGCGCGTTGCGGATCTCTGCGCCGCCCCCGGCGGCAAAACCGCACAGCTCATCCATGCCGGCGCAGACGTCACCGCAGTCGACCTTTCGAAAAGCCGGCTCAAACGCCTTGCAGAAAACCTGAAGCGCCTGCGCCTAGAAGCGCAGATCGTCGAATCCGACATCCGAAAATTCGAACCCGAAACCCCGTTCGATGCCATCCTCATCGATGCCCCCTGCTCCTCCACCGGCACGGTGCGGCGGCATCCGGATGTGCCGTGGACAAAGACGCCCGAAGACATCGAGAAACTCGCCAGCCTGCAGCGCGCGCTGCTCGACCATGCGGTAACGCTGGTCAAGCCCGGTGGCCGGATCGTTTTTTCCAATTGCTCGCTCGATCCCACCGAAGGCGAGGCGATGCTCGAAGCCTTTCTGGCAGAAACCCCGCACGTGGCGCTCGATCCCATCCAGCCCGATGAATTGCCCGGCATCGCCAGCTTCGTCACACCGCAGGGTTTCCTGCGCACGACGCCCGCCGACAGGCTTGGTGAGGAACCGCTGGCGCAGGGGCTCGACGGCTTCTTCGCCGCCCGTCTGATACGCAAGCCCTGAGCTGGTCCTGCCATCTGTGCGTGCTGATATATTTCAACTTCGCACAAATCCTTGAATCATTTAGACTCTCGCCTGATTTGGGGTCACGGAAAGAAAAGTCGGTCGTTGGATCAAGCACGGGGACACTCCCCCCACGAGCTGTGGGGCCTTGTTGCGCGGCAGGCATGGGCGCGCCTGCGGCGACGCCTGCGCGCGGGCCCGTCCTATCGCTGGCGCTATTCCGGGCGCACGCCTGAACGCGTTCTCATCGCGCCGCCGGACCTGCGCATCGCAGATCCCCAGGTCGCGCGCGACATCTATCACGGCCAGTTCCTGCTTGCGGGCCAGCTTGTCGAGACACGCGGCCAGTCGCCCTTCCGCGTTCCCGTCAACGACCTCCCCTGGCAGGATGCCCTGCACAGTTTTCGCTGGCTGCGCCACATGCGCGCCGCCCAGAGCGACCTCGCCTCGGCCAATGCCCGAGCTTTGGTGGAAGAATGGATGGCGCTCTACGGCAGGCGCGTCTCCGGCATGCCGTGGGAGCCGGGCACCACCGCCCGGCGCCTCATCGCATGGCTTCAGCATTCCTCCGTCGTGCTGCAGGGCGCCGAGCTTCCGTTTTATCGCCAGTTCCTGAAAATGCTCGCCGTGCAGATGCGCTACCTGCGCACAAACGCCCGCGAAATGCCTGATGGCGAAGACCGGCTGCGTGCCCGCATCGCGCTGGCATTCTGCGCCCTGTCGCTGCCGGCACCCGCCACCGCGGTCAAGGCCGCCAGCCGCAATCTTGCCCAGGAACTTGACCGGCAGATACTCGCCGACGGCGGCCATGTCTCGCGCAATCCACGCGCGATCATGGAACTTCTGACCGACCTTCTGCCGCTCAGGCAGACCTATACCAATCAGGCGGAGCAACCCCCGCAGGCACTGATCGACGCCGTCGAGCGCATGCTGCCGGCACTGCGCTTCTTCCGTCACCGCGATGGTTCCATCGCCCGTTTCAACGGCATGGGCATCACCCAGCACGACAGTGTCGCCGCCATCCTGCGCTACGACGATACCGGCGGCGCACCGCTTCTGCATGCACCGCATTCGGGCTATGAGCGTCTGGCGCTGGGCGCCACCACGGTCATTGCCGACACGGCGCCGCCACCACCGGCCGACCTTTCTCATTTCGCCCATGCGGGCTGCCTGTCTTTCGAAATGTCGTCCGGCCGCCATCAGTTCGTGGTCAACAGCGGCATCGACAACTACGGCGACGACAGCTACCGACCGCTTGCGCGCACCACGGCGGCACATTCCACCATCACGCTCAACGACACGTCGCAGGCCCGCTTCAGCCTCTCCCCGAAATGGAGCGATTTGATCGGCACGCCGTTGATCGGCGGACCCCGCAAGGTCGAATGCCGACGCGACGATGGCGCGGGCGTCCACCGCTTCACCGCCAGCCACAATGGCTATGTCTCGCGGTTCGGCCTGATACATGAACGCGCCCTCTCCCTTTCCGAAGAAGGCGCGGTGCTTGAAGGCATCGACCGTATCGTCCGGCCCGACGGATCTCCTTCAACGGCAGTCGGCGACGATGCGGTGGCCGTGCGCTTCCACATCCATCCCGACATCGACATCTACCGCGACCCCGAAGGCCGCCACATTCTGGCGGGCGAGGCCACCGACACCTGGCTCTTCACTGTCGAGGGCATCATTCCCGTGGTTGAGGAATCGATCTTCTTCGCAGGCCTTGGCGGCCCCCGCAGGAGCCGCCAGATCGTTCTCTACACCACGGCCTCCGAGCATCCAGAGATCCGATGGCGGCTCCGCAGGACGCACGCCATAAACGGCAACGGCTAGATCGGCCCAGATTGGGCATGGTTCGTGGTGCGTGGTTCGACAAGCTCACCATGAGGGGCGGGGATACTGCTTCAAGGGTGCTGCGGACTGGGTCGAAGATCCGAGGGACGGGTTTGCCAGCCACCACCACCCTCATGGTGAGCTTGTCGAACCACGCACCACGTCAATGCTGCAAAGCCTGCTCAAACACCCCACATGATCAGGCCGGATCAAAGCCCGGCAAACGCCGCGATCTCGTCGACAATCGCCTCGTGAACTGCCGCCCGATCGGTCCCTTCGGGATCGTCACAAACCGGGTCGTCCTTTTCCGCGGCGAGCATCGCCGCCCCTTCCGCCTTGCACTCCGCAAGGAAGGTGAAATGATGCGCCGGTGCGATTGTCTTCAGCACCGCAGACGGCAGCTTTTCGGCCAGGTCGCTCCCGTCCGGCCCCACATCCGCAGCCTTGAACAGATGGGTCCGACCGAGATTGATGAGCAGCACCGGCATGTCGGTCCGGGCGACGCTTTCCGGCGTCGCCGCATAGGTCATGCCAGGGTCGATGGCGATTGCCTGTCCGATGCGATCATCGCGCAGCGCAGCGCCGAACCCTTCGGGAAGCGCCTCGAGATCGACGCCTCCCTTGGCGAAGAACACGCAGTCCTGACCTTCGTCCCCAATCCATGCGCAATAGGCAGCATACGCATCAGGGTCGAAGCGCAGCCCGGCAAGGTTCAGCGCCGTGGCGCCGCCAAGCGAAAAGCCAAGCGAGGCAATGCGCGAACGATCCACGTGATCGGCAAACGCAGGCTCATCGAGCAGCGCGTCGAGTGCAGCGCTGAGGTCGGCCGCCCGCTCATCGAGCCGCACCGAGCGGCGCGGAGAAGAATCGCCCGACGTGCTGCCTGGATGATTGACCGCCAGCACCATCGCGCCGCGCATCGCCAGCGCCGAGGAAAGCCAGGAGATGGCGTCCATGTTGCCGCCAGAGCCATGCGAGAGCACGAAGAGCGGAAAACGCCCCTCCGCCACCGCAGCACCGACATAGGCCGAAGAGCCCTGAAAAACGGCATTGTCGCCCACCAGGCCGCGATAGGTCGCCTTACCCGCCGGATACCACACCGAGGCAGCCAGAACCGATGGGCGGTGATCCGCCTTCACCGTCAGCCGGTCATATCCGGCATAGGGTTCAGCCATGGCTGCGCCCGTCAGGCCCATGCCGATAAGAAAAGCAGAAAGCAGTTTTTTCATATCCGTCATCCTTTCATCTGGATGACGCCAATCTGCTCAACCCGCGTTCTGCCCGCGTCCTAAAACCGGTTTCAGGTCGCACCGAACCGGTTTTCGCACGATAGGTTTCCGCGGATGTTGCCACCGTCTCGTGGCGATGCCACAACCCAGACTCTTGCAGGAAACATGCAGACGCCATCCATGCTGGTCCTTCCCATTCCAACAATCGTCGCACTCGTTCTCGGTGCGTTCCTGATCCGGATCGCCATTTCCGGCGAGCGCGCGCCATTCCTGATGGCACTGCTTGCCGCCTGCGCGCTGCAAAGCCTCATCGTTTCGCTGCGCCAGCATTATGGCATCGGCGCCCTTCTGCCCCTTCAGCCCGTCACCGCCACTTTCGTGCCGCCGCTCACCTGGCTCGCTTTCCAGACGGCCTCGTTCCGGCCATTCTCACTGCCACGCGATCTTATGCACCTGGCAGCACCTGCCTTCGCGGCTTTCTGCGTCGTCTTCGCGCCGGGTACGCTCGATACGGTGGTACCGGCCATCTTCGTTCTCTATGGGCTCGCCATTCTGGTGAAGCTGCACCGCAGCGGCGATGACCTGCCTCTGGCACGGCTTGAGGCCGGACGCCTGCCAGCCCGAATCTGGGGTGGCATCGGCCTCGCCCTCATCCTGTCGGCGCTCAGCGACGCGCTCATCGCGCTCGCCATCATGACCGGCCAGACCGGGCTGCCGCCAGTCATTGTCAGCGTCTTTTCGTCGGCCGCACTGCTTGCCATCGGATTGCTCAGCATTTCACCCAATGCCATGGGTGAGACGGAGGCGGAATCCCCGCCGCAAAGTCCCCACCCCAGCGAGGAAGATGCCCATCTGGTCCAGCGGCTCGATGCGCTCCTTCAGACCGATACGCTCTACCTCGATCCCGCACTCACCCTTGCCCGGCTTGCCCGGCGATTGCATGTACCGGCGAAGCAACTCTCCTCCGCCATCAATCTGGTCAGTGGCGAAAACGTTTCGCGCTACATCAACCGGCACCGCATCCACCACGCCTGCCGCGCACTGGAGGATGGCGCCAATGTCACCGAAGCCATGCTTTCGAGCGGCTTCAACACCAAATCCAATTTCAACCGCGAGTTCCGGCGCATCACCGGAACAACGCCACGCGAATGGCGGCCGGAAGCCGGCAATCAGAGGTAGCTGCGCACAACCGAACCGATGGCGAAAGCCGCAAAGGCGAGCAGGACCACACCGGAAATGCGCGACACCCACCGCGAGAGGCTTTCAGGCAACCGCGCGCGCGCCAGCGCCACGCCGCCGCTCAGAATGAACCACCAGAGAAGCGAGCCGAGAAAGACGCCGATCACCACGACCAGCGCATCGGCGGGGTGTGGCGTGTCCGCCAGCCCGAGACCGGCAAACATAGCCGCAAAGGCCAGAATGGTCATCGGATTGGTGATTGTCAGGAAGAACGTGGCAGCGGCGGTTCCGAAGAGATCGCTTGCCCGTGCCTCGGCAGCCGCCCGCAAAGGTGCCGGCGAAAAGCTCTTCCATCCGAGCCACGCCAGAAACGCGCCGCCGGCAAGCTTGAGCGGCACGTCGACCACCGCAAGGGCCGCCGCAAACGCTGCAAAACCGATGGCCGCCAGCGCCGCATAGACGGCATCCGCCAGTGCCGTGCCCAGACCGCCGGCCACCCCGGCCCACAGCCCGTGCTCCAGCGTCCTGTTCACGCACAATGCGCCGATCGGCCCGAGCGGCGCCGCCACCGCCAGCCCAAGCAGCAGGCTTTTGCCGAAGAGCAGCGCGTCCAAATCGTCAGCCCTTCTCGACCGGCGCGAAGGACCCTGGCTCCACCGTCGACAGGGCGACGACGGACTCGCTGCGGGCCAGAAAGCCATGTTTCTTCATGTCTTCCAGCACGCTTTCCACATCGGCGAGCGAAGGCACCCGCGCCTTGATCAGATAGGACCACGGCCCCGTCACGTGGTGGCATTCCTCCACCGCCTTGTGGGCCGCGGCAAACACCCGGAATGCCTCTTCATTGACGTTCTGCACCAGCGACACCCAGATGAAGACGAGCACCGGGCAGCCCAGCGCCGCCGGATCGGCATCCACCGTGAACCGCCGGATAACACCGCTGGCTGAAAGCCGGCGAATGCGCTCATTGACCGCGGATGCGGAAAGCCCCACCACGCCACCAATATCGGCGAGCGAACGGCGTGCATCCTCGGCCAGAAGGGTCACGATTTTATGGTCGATTTGATCCATGACAATCTTCCTGCAAATCCATTTATCGGATAATTTGCAGAAGAAAGGCAATTAGTCAATAAAATATGCGGTAAAAATATAGAAACGCCGCAAAATTAGCAAAACGCTTCTTAAAGCACATTCGGGTTCCCTGATTGCCACAGGCGGCCGCTCTTGTCGAGTAAGCCAGTTGCCATGCGCGATATGAGACCATTGCCCCCACTGGCGGTTCGACTGGTGCTGTCTCAACGCTCCCGGCGGAACCAGAAGGCATCGTCGATCCGTCCCATGCCGATGCGTTCGTAGAAGCCCACCGCTTCCGGCACAGACGCCAGCATGAGGCTAACGTCAGGGCCAAGCTGGCGACGTGTCTCGTCAATCAGGCCCTGGCCGATCCCCAACCCCTGCGCTTTCGAGGAGACGGCAAGATCGGAAAGGTAGGCGCACCAGGAAAAGTCGGTCACGGAGCGGGCAACACCCACCAGCGGTCTACCCTCCACATTGCGGCGCGCCGTCACGATGAGACCGGCGCCGGCGATCATGCGCCGAAGCCGCGCTTCATCATCGATCGGGCGGATCGCGCCCAGCCCGGACTCACGCAGCACCCGGCCGAACTCGACGGCTTCAAGGTCCGGTTCACACGCATAAAGGATTTCTGGTTTCTCGCTCATGCCCGGCACCAATGCCCTTTTGCGCGGCCGATGCAAGCCTGTTTCGCCGCCAAAAGCGGCAATAGCCTGCCGCCAAGCTTGATTTGCATCCCGCCTGCCGGTACGTCCCCCACATCCATCCCCGAAGCCGGAGCCGCCTCGCATGTCCGTTGCCGCCAAGAACATTCCCGCACCCGATCTCGTTCCCGTCCGCCGTGCGCTTCTGTCGGTCTCCGACAAGAGCGGCATTGTCGATTTCGCCCGCGCGCTCTCAGGCCGCAATGTCGAGATCGTCTCCACCGGCGGCACGTCCAAAACGCTCTCCGGCGAAGGCATCGCCGTGCGCGACGTTTCGGAGCTGACCGGCTTTCCCGAGATCATGGACGGGCGCGTGAAGACGCTGCATCCGGGCGTCCATGGCGGCCTGCTCGGCATTCGCGACGATGCCGACCATGCCAGCGCGATGAAAGAGCACGACATCGCGGCCATCGACCTTCTGGTCATCAATCTCTATCCGTTCGAGGAGGTGCGTTTCGGCGGTGGCGATTATGCAACCACGGTCGAGAACATCGACATTGGCGGTCCGGCCATGCTGCGCGCGGCAGCCAAGAACCACGCCTATGTGGCCGTCGTAACCGAACCCGCCGACTACGCCCGCATTCTCGAGGCGCTTGCCGAAAACGATGGCGCCCTGCCCTACCGCCTGCGTCAGGAACTCGCCGCCAAGGCCTTCGCCCGCACCGCAGCCTATGACGCGGCCATCTCCGGCTGGTTCGCTGAAGCGCTCGAGGTCGACGCACCGGATTTCCGCGCCGTCGGCGGCAGGCTCAAGGAAGTGATGCGTTACGGCGAGAACCCGCACCAGAAGGCAGGCTTCTACGTCACCGGTGATAGCCGTCCCGGCGTCGCCACCGCGACCCAGCTTCAGGGCAAACAGCTTTCCTACAACAACATCAACGACACGGATGCCGCCTTCGAGCTCGTCTCCGAATTTTCGCCGGAGCGCTCCGCCGCCGTCGCCATCATCAAGCATGCCAATCCGTGTGGCGTGGCCGAGGGCGCGACGCTGCGCGAGGCCTATGAGAAGGCGCTCGCCTGCGACCCCGTCTCCGCCTTCGGCGGCATCGTGGCGCTCAACCGCCCGCTCGACGCGGAAGCGGCCACCGAGATCGTCAAGATCTTCACCGAGGTCATCATCGCGCCCGACGCGAGCGAAGAGGCCCGCGCCATCGTCGCCGCCAAGAAGAACCTGCGCCTGCTCGTCACCGGCGGGCTTGCCGACCCGCGCGCACCAGGCCTTGCCGTCAAGACCGTTGCCGGCGGCCTGCTGGTCCAGTCACGCGACAATGGCGTGGTCGACGATCTCGACCTCAAGGTCGTGACCAAACGCGCGCCAAGCGAAAAGGAAATGGCCGATCTCGTCTTCGCCTTCCGCGTCGCCAAGCATGTGAAATCAAACGCCATCGTCTATGTCCGCGATGGCGCCACTGTGGGCGTGGGTGCCGGTCAGATGAGCCGCGTCGATTCCGCCCGCATCGCCGCGCGCAAAGCCGAGGACGCGGCACAGGCTGCCGGCAATGCCAAGCCGCTGACCAAGGGTTCGGTCGTCGCCTCCGACGCCTTCTTCCCCTTCGCCGACGGCCTTCTCTCCGCCGTGGAAGCCGGTGCCACCGCCGTCATCCAGCCGGGCGGCTCCATGCGCGACGACGAGGTCATCGCCGCCGCCGACGAGCATGGCATCGCCATGGTCATGACCGGCATGCGCCACTTCCGTCATTGACGCAGGCGCTGCTGAGGATCAGGAGGCGCCCGCCTCCTGATGCCGGCTCTTCACGAAGGGCAGAAGCACCAGCCCGATGAGAAACAGCAAAAGGATCGGCGTCACGCCAAGCCGCTGCGCGTCCTCGACCGAGAAACCAAAGGCTTCCGAAGCGAAATACCCGGTGGCGATGGCGATGGCGAACGGCCCGATAAAGGTCGTCGCCTTGCCGGAAAGCGCGTAGAGCCCGAAGGCTTCCGTCACCCGTTCGCGCGATACCTGATCCACCAGCAGCGTGCGCGACGCCGCCTGGATCGACCCGCCCGCAGCACCGATGAAGGCCCCCGCCACGAAGAAGGCGATGTCCGGCAGGCTGCTTGCCCCAGCCCCGCTGATCGGCATGAAAAGAAGCTCCTCACGCGTGGTGGAAATCACCAGCAGCGCGCACAGCGTGAGCACCAGAATGGACACGCTCACCACCAGCTTTGGCCCGAAGCGCCTGTCCATGCGCCCGCCGAGCCATGCGCCGAGTGCGCCGGTCACATTGGCCAGAATCCCGAACAGCCCGATCTGCGTGATCGACCAGGAAAGCACGCCCGCCGCATAGATGCCGCCAAAGGCATAGAGCGCGTTGAGCGCATCGCGGTAGAACATGGACGACAGAAGAAAGCTGAAATAGCTACGCTCGCCCGGTAGCCGCTTCAGCGTGGCGCCGAGACGCGTCAGCCCTTCGCGGATCGCCCCCGCCGCCGCCCTGCGGCGCGGCGCATCGGGCGTGAAGAGGAACATCGGCAACACGAAAAGCGCATACCATAAGCCTGTCAGTGGCCCCGCCGCCCGGTCGCCCTCACGCGCCGCCGCATCGAGCCCGAAGATCGGCTCCAGCCCCAGAAGCGTGCGACCCGTATCGGGCTGTGCCGCCATGAAACCGAGCACCAGCACCAGCGACATGAGCCCGCCGACATAACCCAGCCCCCAGGCTGAACCCGAAAGCCGCCCCAGCTCCGCGCGCGGCACGAGATCGGGCATCATCGCATTGTTGAAGACGGCGGCGAACTCCATGCCAAACACGGCGAGCGCCACGGCAAGCAGAACGAGCCCCACATGCTCGCCGCCCGGTTTGGCGAACCACAGCGATGTGCAGGCCAGCACCCCGATCACCGAGAACACGAAGATCCACGGCTTGCGCGGCCCCGTCGCATCGGCAATCGCGCCCAGAACGGGTGAGGAAAGCGCGATGGCAAGCCCGCCAATGCCCGTGGCGAACCCCCACAATTCCTGCCCCCGCGCCGCATCGGGCGCGACGGCAGAGGCGAAATAGGGCGCGAAGACAAAGGTGATGATGAGCGTGTGAAAGGGCTGCTGCGCCCAGTCGAAGAGCATCCAGCCCCAGATGCCACGGCGGGGCACGGTTCCGTGCTCCGCCGGCGGCATGTTCATCCCGGCGTCTTCCGGCGCCCCGGCAAGATCAGACACTCAGATCGCTCATCAAACCCGACGCCACGGTGAGGCGCGAAACGCTGATCTCGCCGCCCTCCACGAGAGACTGCAGTCTCTCGCGGACGCGCACCACGTGTTCGCCGCCGGCCTCGACCCACCTTTCGGCCGGATCGTCCTCCTTGCCGTATTCGGTAAGGGCGGCGATTGTCATGCCGCGTCGCGCCGCGCTGATCATGTCGGTCGCGCGGAACAGCGCCAGCCCGTCATAATAGTCTGAAGGCACGATCGTGTGCGCGGCGTCCTCGATGCGCCCGATACGGAAAGCGTCGGTAACACCGAAGAAGGCTTTCGCGGCCTTTTCGAGAGGCGCACCCGCTTTCTCCGCCACAAGCTCGATATCCGGCACCATCTCCGCAACGGAAAGGAAGGCGAGCTTCTTCGCCAGATCCTCCGGCGCCCCAAGCGCCACGAGCTGCCCCCGCCGGCTCTCCAGACGCTCGCGCATGAAGGCCGGCAGCATCGGCATGAGCTTGCCTTCCAGCGCCTTGCGCGCCGCCTGCAGCCGGTCGATCCGCGCGCCCACGGTTTCCTTTTCGCCATCGTTCTTGAGCTGCCAGGACGTGGCCGAATAGATCAGCCGCCAGACGATCTGATAGAGATCGAGCTGCGCCATGCCGTCGATCCTGTTGTCCAGCGCATCGATGGCCCTGTAGATTTTCCGCAGCTCAAACCCTTCGCGCACTACGGCAAAGGCGGCAACGATGTCGGCTGCCGGCCGGCCTGTCAGATCCTGCAGCCGCGTGACAAAGCTCGGCCCGCCACGATTGATCACGTCATTGGCCAGTTCCGTGGCGATGATCTCGCGCTTCAGCCGATGGGACCGGATTTCGCTCTCATATTTCTTCACCATGCGGCTTGGGAAATAGGCAAAAAGATCTTCTTCCAGATGGGGCGCGTCCGGCACCTTGCTGGCGACGATCTCGTCGAAGAGCACGATCTTCGCATAGGCAAGCAGCACGCCCACTTCCGCACGCGTCAGCGGCTCGCCCCGGCTTTCCCGATCCGCCAGTTCCTGCGGCCCGGGCAGGAACTCGACAGCCCGGTCGAGCAGCCCGCGCTGTTCGAGCAGGGTCATCATGCGCGCCTGATGCGGCATTTCCGGCATACCACGCTTCTGAACCTGCGAGATGGCCAGCGTCTGCTGGTAGTTGTTGGCAAGAACCAGCCCGGCGACTTCATCCGTCATCTCGGCCAGAAGCTTGTCGCGCGCCGGTCGTTCCAGCGCGCCCGAGCGCATCGCCGCCGCCAGCGCGATCTTGATGTTCACCTCCACGTCGGAGGAGTTCACGCCGGCCGAGTTGTCGATGGCGTCGGAGTTGCAGCGCCCGCCATTCAGGCCGAACTCGATGCGCGCAAGCTGCGTCATGCCAAGATTGGCGCCCTCGCCAATCACCTTGGCCCCCACCTCCCGCGCAGTCACGCGGATCGCATCATTGGCCCGGTCGCCCACCTCCTGATTGCTTTCGGTGTGGGAGCGCACATAGGTGCCAATGCCGCCGAACCAGAGGAGATCGACCGGCGCTCGCAGGATCGCCATCATGATCTCGGTCGGCGAGGCCGTGGTCTTGCCAAGCCCGATGGCCTCGGCTGCCGCCTTGCTGAGCGTGATGGATTTCTGCGCGCGCGAAACGATGATGCCGCCCTTGGAGAGCTTGCTCGTGTCGTAGTCCTGCCAGCTCGAGCGCCCCATGTCGAAAAGACGCTTGCGCTCGGCATAGGAAACCGCCGGGTCCGGATCGGGATCGATAAAGATGTCGCGGTGATCGAAAGCGGCCACCACCTTCGTGCAGGTAGAAAGCAGCATGCCGTTTCCGAACACATCGCCCGACATGTCGCCCACGCCCACGGCGGTGAACGGTTCCGTCTGAATATCGCGGTTCATCTCGCGGAAATGCCGCTTCACCGCTTCCCAGGCACCGCGTGCGGTGATGCCCATCTTCTTGTGGTCATAGCCGGCCGAGCCGCCGGAGGCGAAAGCGTCATCCAGCCAGAAATCATGCGCCTGACTGATGCCGTTGGCCGTGTCGGAAAAGGTTGCCGTGCCCTTGTCGGCCGCCACCACAAAATACGGGTCGTTGCCATCGTGGCGCACCACGCCCTCGGGCGGAATGACCTTGTCGCCATCCAGATTGTCGGTCAGCGACAGAAGGCTGGAGATGAAGTTGATATAGGCCGCACGCCCTGCCTCGAACACCTCCTGGCGGCTGCCATTCTCCGGCAGGAGGCGCGGGTAGAAACCGCCCTTGGCCCCCACCGGCACGATCACCGCATTCTTCACCTGCTGCGCCTTCACAAGGCCCAGCACCTCGGTGCGGTAGTCCTGCGCCCGGTCAGACCAGCGCAGGCCGCCACGTGCCACCGGCCCAAAGCGAAGGTGAACACCCTCCACCTCCGGCCCGTAGACAAAAATCTCACGCCATGGGCGCGGCTGCGGTAGGCCGGTGATGGCGCGTGAATCGAATTTCAGCGCCAGCGAGCGAACGGTCTCATCCGCTTTCGGCCGGTAATGGTTGGTCCGCAGCGTCGCCTCGATCAGGTTGAGGAAGCGCCGGATGATCGTGTCATCGTCGAGATTGGGCACCGCATCGAGGTCCGTCTCGATGGCCGCCGTCAGCGCCGCCGCCTCTTCGCGTGCCTTTTCCTGTTCCGCCCGCTTGGGATCGAAGCGCAGCACGAAGAGCTCGAACAGCTTGCGCGCGATATGCGGATAGCGGTTCATCGTTGCCGCGATGAAGTCCTGGCTCTGGGGAATGCTGGCCTGATGCAGGAAGCGGCTATAGGCCCGCAGAATGGCGATCTCGTCGACGCGCAGGCGCGCCGTCTGTGCGAGTGCATTGAGCCGATCGTCATCGTGCTCCCTGCGCCAGACCGAAAGGAACAGCTCTTCGAACAGCGCGCCCCTGTCCGACAGGTCGATCGGTCCGTCGAAAGCGTTTTCCAGCTCCATGTCGTGGATGAAGATCTGTGCGCTCTCTTCATCGTCGGCATCGCCGATCTCGAAAGTGCGCTCGCTGATCACCCGGAAGCCCATGTTTTCCAGAAGCGGCACACGCTCGGTGAGCGGGACCGGCGTGCCGTGATGATAGATTTTCAGCGCCGCCTGCGTTTCGTTCTGGTCTTCATGCCGGTGAAAATCGATGGCGATCGGGTTGTCGGCAGACAGCTTCGCCATACGCTCGGCATCGATCAACGCCGTTTCGGCGGAGAAACCGTTGCGGTAGCTCTCGGGAAAGGCCGCTGCCACGCCCGCAAACCTGCGGTCTGCGCCGGTCTCTTCAAGCGCTTCCTGCAACGCATCGTCCCAGGTCCGCACGATCTTGAGAATACCGGCTTCCAGCGTCTCCGTATCGATGCGCGGCGTCTTGCCGCCGGAACGGCCGATGATGAAATGAACACGCGCCAGCGTCCCTTCGGGGAATGCCGGGTAGTAGGCCGAAACGCGCCCCTTGAAGACGGTCTTAAGATACTGGCCGATCTCGATGCGAACCTGCGAATCGTAACGGTCGCGCGGCACGAAGACGATCACGGAGACGAAACGGTCGAACTGGTCGATACGGTAGAGCGCCCGGACACGGGGCCGCTCTCCCAGCGCCAGTATGGCCTCGGCATGTTTGCGCAGGATCGGCAGGCCGATCTGGAAAAGCTCGTCGCGCGGATAGGATTCCAGCACATTGATGAGCGCCTTGCCCGAATGGTCGGTGGGCGCAAAACCGGACTTCGTGATCACCGCTTCGGCCTTGGAGCGCAGATACGGGATCTTCATCACCGAACGGGTGTAGGCGGTGGAAGTGAACAGGCCAACGATACGCAGTTCGCCAGTGAGCTTGCCCTTATCGTCAAAGGTCTTGATCCCGATATAGTCGAGATAGGCACGGCGATGGACAACCGACTTGGCATTCGCCTTGGTCACGATGAAGGGATCGGGGCCATGCAGGAAGGCGCGGATTTCCGGTGTCGTTGAGACCGCTTCCTTGCCACGGCGCAGGACAAGAACGTCGGGATCGGCCAGAATGCCGAGGCCCTTCTTGTTGGCACGCTCCAGCGTGCCGCTTTCCTCGCCGCCCGAATAGCGAAATTCGCGCATGCCGAGGAACGTGAAATTATCGTCACGCAGCCATTCCAGAAACGCGATGGCCTCCGCCACGGCATCCTTTTCGAGCGGCACCGGCGCATAACGCAGCTCGGTTATCTCCTGGTCGAGCCTGGCAAGCATCGGCTTCCAGTCAACAACGGCTGCGCGCACCTGCTTCAGCGTCGCGTTGAGGCGCGTCTCCAGATCCGCGCTCTGCTCGTCAGAAAGCTTCGGCAGATGCACGTGGATCAGGCTGATCTTGTCCTCATCCGGGCCGACCTTGGTGCTCGCGGCATCGCCGACGATCGCATCCACGCCTTTCTTGCCGTGTTTGACGACCAGAACCGGATGGACAACCAGCGTCGCCTCGACGCCGAAATCGCTGAGTTCACCCAGAACCGAATCGAACAGGAACGGCATGTTGTCGTTCACGACGGTCAAAAGGCTGACCGCACGACCCAAACGCTCGATCCCCGAAGCATTGTCCACCCGCACCACACTGGTGCCCGGCTTGTGGACCTTGATCGCCGTGACCGCGTCCTCGGCGGCACGCAGCAACGCTGCCTCGTCATAGGGGCGCAGATCCTCCGCCGGTGTCCGCGCGCTGATGATCTCATGCAGGACCTTGCCCATGGGTCCGCCCTTTTTCGCGGTCTTGGAGGTCTTTGCCTTGGCTACCATGCCGAAAATCCCTGTTGGTTGACCAAACTGGCCCATCGTATTCAGACAAAAGCGGTTTGACGACCCGTCATTCCACCGTGCAGGCTGAATACAACCTATTCCTATCGAAAGGGTGTCTGCATCATGACGAAACCGGTCACTGCCCTGCATTTTCCCCCACTCGAAGCGCTGAGCGACGAAACCCGGGCCTATTTCGACAAATGCGAGGAGAAGCTTGGCCTCGTGCCCAATGTCCTGCGCGCCTACGCGTTTGACGAGAACAAGCTCAGGGCCTTCACGCAGATGTACAACGACCTGATGCTGAGTGATTCGGGTCTGTCGAAGCTCGAACGCGAAATGATTGCCGTTGTGGTTTCAAGCATCAACCACTGCTTCTACTGTCTCACCGCCCACGGTGCAGCCGTGCGCCAGCTTTCCGGCGACCCGGTGCTGGGCGAGCTCATGGTGATGAACTACCGCGCCGCGAAGCTGGAGCCGCGACAAAAGGCCATGCTCGATTTCGCCGTTAAA
The DNA here is from genome assembly GCF_019891355.1 of Nitratireductor rhodophyticola. Classification (NCBI taxonomy): domain Bacteria; kingdom Pseudomonadati; phylum Pseudomonadota; class Alphaproteobacteria; order Hyphomicrobiales; family Phyllobacteriaceae; genus Nitratireductor; species Nitratireductor rhodophyticola. Next base: position 433,873 of record NZ_JAHSSF010000003.1, read on the forward strand.
CTCACCGAGACCCCCGCGAAGATCGAGGAGTCGGACCGCAGGGCGCTGCGTGAGGCCGGGTTTTCCGAACACGACATCTGGGACATCGCCGCCGTGGCGAGCTTCTTCAACATGTCCAACCGCATGGCGGCAGCGGTCGATATGCACCCGAACGAAGAGTATCACGGCATGGCGCGGGAACCGGCCTCCGACTGAACCGCGGAGGACCGCCGCTGCCGGATCATCGATAGATCCTGATTCGCGTATGAGGCCCGATGAGCGGCAGTATGCGCGCCATGGCGAGCGGCGAGACGGCTATGCAGCCCTCGGTGGGCGGAAATCCGGGTTTGGCAATGTGAAAGAAGATCGCGCTGCCGCGATTGCGGATCGCCGGCCGCATGTTCCAGTCGGACACCATGCAGACGTCATAGAGACGGTCCTCACGCGCCATGCGCTCATGGCTGGCTGGATAGGGCAGCCGGACCGGGCGATTGTAATTGCGGTCGCCCGAAGCATCACACCAACCGTCGCGCGCGTCGATCCGTGTGAGCGGGAATCGGCTTAAAGGCGGGCCGGCAGGCGCCCTGTCTCCCCGAAAATAGCCATAGAGCAGCAGCAGATCGCCAACCGGTGTGGCGCCATCGCCTTCGCGCTTCAGCATCGCCGTGCCGGTTCGCCCGAGGGCACAGGGGAAGACAAGCGGACCCACGCTCAAGAGCCCCTGAGTCGGTTTGCCGGGCCTGCGGCGCACCTCGATCAGATCGATCGATTTGCCGGCTTTACACTTCATTCTCAGGAAACCCGCCTGTCAGCTTACGTTAAATTGATTGGAACAAATGTTCGCCATGGTGTTTTCGCACTGTTAGGTTCCGCATAAAGCTGGAACGGTCAACACTGCAATTCCATTTGAATCGGCAGTCTTTTTCCTGGATAGTGGATTTAACCATGACGTCACGCACCATCCTAATCGTCGATGATGACGAAGACCTGAGGACGACGCTCGTCGAGCAATTGTCGCTCTATGAGGAATTCGACATTCTTCAGGAAGAAACGGCGACAAAGGGCATCCAGTCTGCGCGCAACGCGATCGTCGACCTGCTCATCATGGATGTGGGCCTGCCGGACATGGACGGACGTGAGGCGGTCAAGCTTCTGCGCAAGGGCGGCTATCGCGCGCCGATCATCATGCTGACCGCGCAGGATACCGATTCGGACACGATCCTTGGCCTTGAGGCCGGTGCCAACGATTACGTGACGAAACCGTTCCGATTCGCTGTGCTTCTCGCCCGCATCCGCGCACAGCTTCGCCAGCATGAGCAGAGCGAGGATGCTACCTTCGCCGTTGGCCCCTACACGTTCAAACCCTCGCAGAAACTCCTCATCGATGAGCGCGGCGGCAAGATTCGCCTGACGGAGAAGGAAGCCGCGATCATCAAATATCTCTACCGCGCCGAACAGAAAGTGGTGACCCGCGACATCCTTCTGGAAGAAGTCTGGGGATACAATTCCGGCGTTACCACCCACACGCTCGAGACCCATGTCTATCGCCTGCGGCAAAAGATCGAGCGCGATCCTTCCAAAGCTGAAATTCTTGTGACAGAAAGCGGTGGTTATAAGCTCGTTCCGTGAGACTGCGCCATGAGGGCGCTCGGGGATCACCGGGAACGGGTCGGGGACGACTTCAATGGCGCTGGACGATGACATTCGCATTCTGTCCGGCGTGGGTCTGTTTGACGGATTCACGCGCGAGCAGTTGCGCCTCATGGCCTTCGGCGCCGAAAGCATGACGCTTTCCGCCGGACGGGACATCTATGCCGAGGGTGCACCGGCCGACTGCGCCTTTATCGTCGCCTCCGGAAGCGTTGTGCTGTTTACGGAGCAGGACGGCGAGCGCCAGATTGTCGAAAGGCTCGGCCCCGGCGACATGATGGGCGAATTCGCACTGATTGCCGAGGGCCGCCGCATGACAAATGCGATGACCGAAAGCGAAACCCGACTGGTCAGAATCAGCCGTTCGAGCTTTCATCGGATTCTTGAAGAATTCCCCGAAACGGCGATGCGCCTGCACGAGAGAATTGCCGAAAACCTGCAACTCATGATCGCCCGAATGGAGCGAATCGCGGCGCGATTCACCGACTGATTTTTTTTTCGGAGAAACACGCGCGTTTCAGCCCTTTTCCCTCAAAAAAGGACGTTTTCGCTGAAAATCCGTGAAATTCCGGAAAAGCCAGGTCAGCCGAAGTCAAAGCCCGCGATGACGGGCACGTGATCTGACGGACGCTCCCACCCACGTGCCTCGCGCAGCACTTCGATCCGGTCAAGTGACGGCGAAAGGTTCGGCGACGACCAGATATGGTCGAGCCTGCGCCCGCGATCCGAAAGCGCCCAGTCCTTCGCCCGGTAGCTCCACCAGGTGAATATCTTCTCTTCCGGTGGAATCTTCTCACGCATCAGGTCCACCCAGCCGCCTTCCCTGCGCAGCCGTTCAAGCCCCTCAGTCTCCACCGGCGTATGGCTGACGACCCTGAGAAGCTGCTTGTGCGACCAGACGTCGGTTTCGAGCGGAGCGATGTTGAGATCGCCCACAAGGATCGTTCCCGAATTGCCGTTTTCTTCCGCCCGAAGCGCATGCATTTCGGCCAGAAAGTCGAGCTTATGGCGAAATTTCGGATTGATGGCGGGATCCGGTTCGTCACCGCCTGCGGGCACATAGAAATTGTGCAGAAGCACCGAACGGCCCGCCCCCGCATCGACGGAAACGGAGATATGCCGGCTATCGCCCATCCCGCAAAATTCGCGCTTTTCAACGAGTTTCAGCGGGCGGCGCGCGATCGTGGCAACACCGTGATAGCCCTTCTGACCATGGATCGCCATGTGCTCATACCCGGCCTTGCGAAAAGCCGCGGCAGGGAACTGGTCATCGGCGCATTTGGTTTCCTGAAGACACAGAACGTCCGGGCTGTACCGCTCCAGAAACTGCTCGACAAGCGGCATGCGCAGCCGCACGGAGTTGATGTTCCAGGTGGCGATGGTGAAGGGCATGGAATGGGTCCGGGATTGATCGCTTGCAGGAAGCGCAAAACTGCCCGGAACAGAAAAGGAAGACAAGCGCAACGGCCTGCCTGAACCGAAAAGGCCGGGCTGTCCACAGCCCGGCCAGGTATCAGTAAGCTGATGTCAGCGCTTGTTGCGGCTCATCGCGTCGACACGGCGGTAATCGATCTTGAAAACGCTCGGGTCGAAGGTCACGCCCTGCTGAACGTTGAAGATCATGACCGTTGTGTCCTTTCCCTGCGCGTCGGTGATGGTCCACTGGCGCAGGTCGTATGAGTTGGTGTCGAACATCATCGTGATGGTCGAATTGCCGAAGACAGACTTGTCGGACATCTTGATCGTTGTGAGATCATTGTCCTCTCGCACGGTCTGAACCTTGTCGCCCGAGAGATCGATGCGCTCGTCGAGAAGCAGCTTCAGCGGCGTTTTCGATAGAGGATAAAGGTCGGCCGTGTTGAGCTTCTTGTTCATGATGACCACCGAACTGCCGTCGGAGGTGACGCGGAAGCCTGACGGCTCTTCATAGTCGAAGCGGATCTTGCCCGGGCGTTCGATATAGAACTTGCCGCCGGTCTGCTCGCCGCGCGGTCCGAACTGCACAAACTCGCCCATCATGGTGCGCACGCTGGAAAAATGCGCCGCGATCTGGTCGGCGCTCTGGGCAGCCTGGGCTGCTATCGGCGCAAGAGAGAGCGCCGCCAGAGCCATCGCTACAACGGCCATCCGCCGCGCCAGAAAGTCGGTTACCCCAAGAATCATCGTGTTCGATCTCCACATTTGCCCTTCCGGATAACCACCCAGTGGGGCCGAAATTTGGCTGCCCGAAAACAGTCCGCGCCGGCGCCGGTTCCAGCGCCGCTCTTGATCAGACTTCGTCCTGCTCGGTCGGCACGAGAATTTCGCGTTTGCCGGCATGGTTGGCGGGGCCGACAATGCCCTCGTCCTCCATGCGTTCGATGATCGAAGCAGCCCGGTTGTAACCGATGCCGAGACGGCGCTGGATATAGCTTGTGGATGCCTTTCCGTCGCGCAGCACCACGGCAACCGCCTGATCGTAGGGATCGGCAGAATCGCCCAGATTGCCGCCACCCGACCCGCCGCCGCCAGCAGAGCCGCCGTCATCTTCCTCTTCATCCTCGGTGACAGCGTCGAGATAGTCCGGCACGCCCTGCATCTTCAGATGATTGACGATGCTTTCCACCTCGCCATCGGAGACGAACGGACCGTGGACGCGCTGTATGCGACCGCCGCCAGCCATGTAGAGCATGTCGCCCATGCCCAGAAGCTGCTCCGCCCCCTGCTCTCCAAGGATCGTGCGGCTGTCGATCTTCGACGTCACCTGGAAGGAGATACGCGTCGGGAAGTTGGCCTTGATCGTGCCGGTGATGACGTCCACCGAGGGACGCTGCGTGGCCATGATCACGTGGATGCCGGCAGCACGCGCCATCTGCGCCAGTCGCTGCACCGCGCCCTCGATGTCCTTCCCGGCGACCATCATCAGGTCGGCCATCTCGTCGATGATGACGACGATGAAGGGCATCGGCTCGAGATCCAGATCCTCGCTCTCGTAGATCGCCTCACCCGTCTCGCGGTCGAAGCCGGTCTGGACGGTGCGCTTGATGGTCTCGCCCTTCTTCTTGGCGGCGACGACGCGCTGGTTGAAGCCCTCGATATTGCGCACACCGACCTTGGACATCTTGCGGTAGCGGTCTTCCATCTCCCGCACAGTCCATTTGAGCGCGACGACGGCCTTCTTGGGGTCGGTCACGACCGGGGTGAGAAGATGTGGAATGCCGTCATAGATGGACAGTTCCAGCATCTTCGGGTCGATCATGATCAGGCGGCACTGCTCGGGCGTCATGCGGTAGAGCAGCGACAGGATCATGGTGTTGATGGCGACCGACTTACCCGAACCGGTGGTACCGGCCACCAGAAGGTGAGGCATCTTTGCAAGGTCGGCGATTACGGCTTCGCCATTGATGGTCTTGCCGAGCGAAAGCGCGAGCTTGGCCTTGCTCGCCTCGAAGTCGCGGCTTGCCAGAAGCTCGCGCAGATAGACGGTTTCGCGCGTGGAATTCGGCAGTTCGATGCCGATTGCGTTGCGGCCGGGCACCACAGCCACACGCGCCGCAATGGCGCTCATGGAGCGGGCAATATCATCGGCAAGGCCAATGACACGCGACGACTTGATGCCGGGGGCTGGCTCCAGCTCGTAGAGTGTGACCACGGGGCCGGGGCGCACATGGATGATCTCGCCCTTGACGCCGAAATCCTCCAGAACGCCTTCAAGAAGGCGAGCATTCTGCTCCAGTGCGTCTCGGGAGAGCGACGGATCCTTGGTCGAGGTCTTCGGCTCGGCGAGCAGATGAAGTTCGGGCAGTTCGAACGTTCCGCTATCGAGGAAGGATGGCTGCGCTTCGCGGCGCACGCGCGCGCCTTCCACCGGGCGGGGCGCAGGATTTTCCACGCGCTGCGCAGCGGGTACCGGCGCTACCTGGCGCGGCTGCGCGGCCGCTGGCTGCAGCGCCGGTGCATCGAATTCGGGCTCGACGCGGACACGGGGTGCTGCCGGCGCATCGTCGAAATCCGGCTCGACACGCGCATCCTCGCTCCGCACGTCCATATCGAAATCGTCGAACGGCATGTCCCCGTCCTCATCCATGTCGGCTGCACGCACCCGCTGGCTTTCGCGGGGGGCGGCACGCACGAGGTTGCGACGGAAGAACGCGCAGAAGGACAGCCACCAGTGCGCCATATAGCCAAGGATGACCGAGCCCCCGCTTTCTTCCTCATCGTCCAGCGTATCAAAGGCCGCTTCGTCTTCCATATCGTCTGCGAAGTCGTCTGCACCCGGACGCGAGATAAGACCCGCGCCATAGGCAAGCAGCCAGCCGGCAGGCACCGCAAGAATGGCAGCGATGACGAAGCCGGCGAAGCCACGCGGATAAGCACCGATGAACTTGGCCGGGAGGGAAAGAATCATGTCGCCCAGAACACCGCCAAGGCCGGTGGGGAGGGGCCAGGTGGGCGGCGGCGCGAAAGCGCCGACGATGCCCGCGGCAAGGACAGCACCAAGGAACCAGGAACCGGCACGCCTCACACCGCGATCGATCTGCCGGCCAAGCAGAAGAAGAGCGCCCCAGCAAACCGCCGGCACGAGCCCGACCAGTGCCGCAAGACCATAAAACTGCATGGCGAGATCGGAAAACACCGCGCCGGGATAACCCATCGCATTGGTGACGGGATTGGCCGTCGCATGGCTGAAGCTGGGATCCGCCACGTTCCAGGTGGCGAGCGCCGCCACCGCAAACGCCACGAAGGCCAGAAGCGCAAGGCCACCCGCACGTGCTGCCTGCCGGCGCAGGAAAGCCTGCAGGCCATAGCTGTTTTCATCCATCGCCAGGAATGCCGAAGACCCGGAACTCATGCGCACAATTCTCCGCTCGCGCGTTGCTTTCGACGCGAAACGCGCCGTGATGACTCGCCTTCGACCCTAGCGAGCGGATGGTTAAGACGGCATTAACCATGGAGGATCGGGGCACAATTTCTCGAACCATGAAAAAAGGGCCCGGCGAACCGGGCCCCTCAGGAAGGCAACCGGCCCGAAAGCCGGTTGTCAGGCAAGTGTATCTGCGATCAGCGCCCATGCATGGGCATGAACTCCGGATAGGCTTCGACGCCGACCTCGGCCACATCGAGACCGTTCATTTCGTCTTCTGCGCTCACCCGCAATCCCATGGTCGACTTGAGGATCATCCAGACCACGAAGGACACGGCGAAAGTGAAGACGCCATAAGCGACGATGCCGACAATCTGCACGCTGAAACTCGCATCGCTGTTGGTGAGCGGCACGGCAAGCGTCCCCCAGATACCGGCGATGAGATGCACGGGGATCGCGCCCACCACATCGTCGATCTTGAGCTTGTCGAGCAGCGGCACGGTGAGCACCACAATGACACCGCCGACAGCACCGATGACGATGGCCATGAACGGGCTCGGCGTGAGCGGCTCGGCGGTGATGGACACGAGACCGGCCAGGGCGCCGTTCAAGACAAAGGTGATGTCGACCTTCTTGTAGAGAAGCTGCGTGAGGATCAGCGCAGCGACGACACCTGCAGCAGCGGCCAGGTTGGTGTTGGCAAAGATGCGGCTGATGTCGGATGCATCGGCATTGGAGCCCATGGCAAGCTGCGAGGCACCGTTGAAGCCGAACCAGCCGAGCCAGAGAATGAAGGTGCCAAGCGTGGCGAGCGCCATGTTGGAGCCCGGAATCGGCGTCACCTTGCCGTCTGAAGCAAACTTCCCGTTGCGTGCGCCAAGAAGGAGCGCTCCGGCGAGAGCCGCCCAGCCGCCCACGGAGTGAACCAGCGTGGAGCCGGCGAAATCCTGGAAGCCCATGGCGTCGAGCCAGCCTGCACCCCACTTCCACGAGCCGGCGATCGGATAGATGAAGCCGGTGAGCACGACAACGAAGATGAGGAACGGCCACAGTTTGATTCGCTCGGCCAGCGTGCCCGAAACGATGGAGGCGGCGGTGGCGACGAAGACCATCTGGAAGAACCAGTCGGAAGCGACGGAATAATCGCCCTCATTGGCCGTGCCTGCAGCCGGCCAGCTATAGGGCGCAAAGGTGCCGATATAGCTCGACACATCCACATACATCAGGCTGTAACCCACCACCCAGTACATGATGCCGGCGATGGAATAGAGCGCGATGTTTTTCAAAAGCTGCATGGAGACATTCTTGGTGCGCACCATGCCTGCTTCAAGCATGGCAAAGCCGGCCGCCATCCACATGACCAGAAAGCCGCCCATGAGAAAGAGCAGCGTGTTGAAAATGAATGCCGTCTCGGAAGCCGAGGCGAATTCGGGCGCGGCCTCGGCAGATTCCTGTGCCAGAGCCGGAAAGGACATGGCCGCCAGCGCAAGCCCGCCCAGCGCCAGCGGACCTGCGGCGCTTTTCAGTGTTCGATACATCATCTGATTCTCCATCGGAATGTGCTGCCGCTTAAAGGGCTTCGACGCCGGACTCGCCGGTGCGGATGCGTACAGCCTTGTCGAGCGCGTGGACAAAGACCTTGCCGTCGCCGATCTGTCCGGTGCGGGCGGCCTCGACAATGGCTTCGACCACCTGGTCGACCATGTCGGAATCGACCGCCACCTCGATCTTGACCTTGGGCAGGAAGGTCACGGCATATTCGGCGCCGCGATAGATTTCCGTGTGTCCTTTCTGTCGTCCATAGCCCTTAACCTCCGTGACGGTGAGGCCTTGTATGCCGAGGCCGGTGAGCGCTTCGCGCACGGCCTCCAGCTTGAAGGGCTTGACGATTGCCATCACTATTTTCATGGCAGTTCACCTTTGCTGTTGCGGGATCCCGCGGGTTGCCTGCATCGCGCGAACCGCCATGCGGACCGCGACAGCAAAGGAGAATCAAATGCCGTGCCAGTTCGAGAGAACCAGATTCAAGTTATTGAAAAATATATTGAAATGCTCCGGCAATCCGGGCGAAGGAGAATCTCATGCTTCGCGAATTGCATAATAAATAGGCAAAACTTTCATTTTGCCTATTTTGTGCGCAGTCGCACCAATCCCTCTTGAGCGACAGACGCGATCAGTGTGCCATCGAGCGAATAGAGACTGCCCCGGGAGAAGCCGCGCGCGCCCTGCGCCGATGGGCTGTCCTGCGTGTAGAGCAGCCAGTCATCGAGCTTGTGTTGTCGATGAAACCACATGGCGTGGTCGAGACTTGCCATCTGGATATCCGGATCGAACCCATTGCGACCATGAGCGAAGGTGGAAGTATCGAGCAGCGTCATGTCGGAAAGATAGGCGAGCACCGCTGCCTGCAACGCCCGGTCGTCCGGCACCGGCCCCGTGGTGCGGATCCAGACGTCCTGGCGCGGCGGCAGCTTGTCGCGGCTGGTATAGTGCTCGATGATGACCGGTCGCACCTCAATGGGACGCTCGCGCGCCCAGTAGCGACGGATGTTTTCCGGCACACGCTCGCCGAACTCGGCGAGAAACTCGCGCTGGGTGCGCAGATTTTCCGGAGGCGTGACGCCCTCAGGCATAGGAAGCTGATGGTCGAGGCCGGGCTCCTCCTTCTGAAAGGACGCCGAGAGAGAAAAGATCGCGTGTCCATGCTGAATGGCAACCACGCGGCGCGTGGTGAAGCTGCCGCCATCGCGGATGCGATCCACTTCGTAGATGATCGGCACTGCCGGATCACCAGGCCGCATGAAATAGCAATGGAGCGAGTGGACATGACGGGCGGCATCGACCGTGCGCTGGGCGGCAACAAGCGCCTGCCCGATGACCTGTCCTCCAAAAACGCGTTGCCAGGCCGATTGAGGGCTGCGACCACGAAACAGATTGTGTTCGAGCGTCTCAAGATCGAGTATGGCAAGCAGGTCTTGCATGGCCGACGACATGAATGGCTTCCTTCCGGCAGCGAATGATATGGCTGATGATGTCCAAGACGAAGGTGGGAACCAAGTCAAGGCCCCCGGATTGGGGCAAAGACACTGCAACGCTGATGGCAAATGAGGTGCCGCTATGGCCAGGAATACCAAACAGACATCCGAGCGCGAACTGGACATCCTGATCGCCGGGGCTGGCTATGTTGGTCTGGCGACCGCTGTTTCCATCGCCCGCGCGCAGCCCGGCCTCAAGGTGGCGTTGGTGGACGCTGCGCCGGAAGGCGTGTGGCAGCGCGATGGCCGCGCATCGGCAATCGCGGCCGCGGCCTGCCGGATGCTCAAACGGCTGGATTGCTGGACGGAGATCGAGCCGGAGGCACAGCCCATCACCGAAATGGAGATCACCGATTCCCGCACCGCCGATGTGGTACGGCCGGTTTTCCTGACCTTTGGCGGCGAGGCTGGAGAGGGCGAACCCTTTGCCCATATGGTGCCCAACCGGGTGATGAATGGCGCATTGCGCGCGCGGGCCGCCGAAAGCGGGATCGAGATCATCGAGGGCGTGGCGGTCGACGGCTTCGCCAATATGGGCGGGCATGTGATGGTGAGCCTTGCAGACGGCTCCACATGCCGCACACGGCTTCTGGTCGCCGCCGATGGCGTGCGCTCGCGCCTTCGCGACATGGCCGGCATCAAGACGGTGAAGTGGGACTACGGCCAGTCAGGCATTGTCTGCACCGTGGCGCATGAGCGTCCACACAATGGGCGCGCCGAGGAGCATTTCCTGCCCGCCGGCCCGTTTGCCACGCTGCCGCTGACAGGCAACCGCTCGTCCATTGTGTGGACCGAGCGCACGGCGGATGCAGAGCGCCTGGTGAACGAGGACGACCTCGTCTTCGAACAGGAACTGGAGCTGCGCTTCGGCCTGAAACTGGGCGAAATCCGCGTGGAAGGCCCGCGCCGCGCCTGGCCGCTGGGCCTTACTCTGGCGCGCGAATTCGTAAAACCCCGCTTCGCGCTGGCGGGCGATGCGGCACACGGCATCCACCCCATTGCGGGGCAGGGTTTGAATCTCGGCTTCAAGGACGCGGCAGCGCTGGCCGAGGTGATTGTCGAGGCCGAACGGCTGGGCGAGGATATCGGCGCGCTCGACGTGTTGCAGCGCTATGAGCGCTGGCGGCGGTTCGACACGGTGCAGATGGGCGTGACGACCGACGTTCTGAACCGGCTCTTCTCCAACGATATCGGCCCGGTGCGGGCGCTGCGCGATTTTGGTCTTGGCCTGGTTGAACGAATGCCGGCCATGAAGCGTTACTTCATCCAGCAGGCCTCGGGACTGGCCCCCGGCACACCGAGACTGCTGCGCGGGGAGGCAATCTAGCCTTTCGGCTTCAACGCACTATGTCCACAAGGAGAAGACCATGGCTATGAAACGGCATGCGAATGTCACCTGGAAGGGATCGCTGGTCGAGGGCTCAGGCAGCCTCGACACGCAGAGCGGTGCGCTTTCGGCCCTGCCTCTCGGCTTCAAGGCCCGTTTCGAGGACGAGAGCGGCAAGACGGGCACCAATCCCGAAGAGTTGATCGCGGGTGCCCATGCCGGTTGTTTCGCCATGCAGCTTTCGCACATGCTGGCGGAGGGCGGCACGCCGGCGGACAAACTGGACGTGCGAGCCGATGTGACGCTGCAGCCGGCAAAAGGCGGCGGTTTCGAGATCGTCGGGAGCGCGCTGTCGCTGGTTGGCAACGTGCCCAACCTCGACGAAGCGAAATTCCTCGAGATCGCCGAGAAGGCCAAGGCCTCGTGCCCCGTCTCCAAGGCGCTCGGCGCGATCGAGATCACGCTGGACGCCAGATACGGCTGACGACACTTTCGCGATGAAAACCGTCGGCCGGCGCAATGGAAGGTCGTTCGATGGCGAGACTTCGCAACCAAAAATCAGCCCATGCAGCTAGAATTCCCTTACGGAACAAGTCGTTCGGGAGGAATGACATGCTGCAGACCCAGACACCGCGGACATTGAAGACCGTGGCACAGAAGTCCACACTCACCATCACCGACATCACGGCCGAGGCCGCGAAGCTGGACGCGTTCGACAATCATGAGCGCGTCTGGCACGGTCGCGACGAGGAGCGTGGCCTGAACGCCATCGTGGCGATCCACAACACCGTGCTTGGCCCCGGCCTCGGCGGGACGCGCGTTTGGCCGCACGAAACCTTCGAGGCAGCGCTCACCGACGTATTACGTCTGTCGCGGGGGATGACCTTCAAATCAGCCGTGGCGGGGATGGATTTCGGCGGCGGCAAAGCACTGATTATCGCCAATTCCAAAACCGACAAGACGCCGGCCCTTCTCGAAGCCTATGCGGAAATGCTGATAGCACTTAACGGTCAGTATTTTACCGGCGAGGATGTGGGCTTCACGGTTGCTGATGCGGACTTTCTCCGCGAACGCACCCCCAATGTGACGGGCACCACCGTCGGCGGCAGCGGCAACCCTTCGCCCGTGACCGCCCATGGCGTGTTTCTGGGGATCAAGGCCGCGCTGAAGCACCGTGGCGTTGCCACGCTCGACGGCGTGCATGTGGCCGTGCAGGGGCTTGGCTCGGTGGGCTGGACACTGTGCGAAAAGCTTCATGCGGAAGGCGCGAGGCTTTCGGTGACCGACATCGACGCAGCCCGGATGGAGCAGGCGAAAGACGCATTCGGCGCAACCCCGGTTGCGCTGGACGACATTCTGAAAGTGAACGCTGACGTGTTCGCGCCCTGTGCGCTGGGCGGCGTGCTTTCTGCCGAAACGATTCCCCTGCTCGGTGCGAAGATCGTTGCGGGTGCTGCCAACAACCCGCTCGTGCGGCACGAGGATGCCCGGCTCCTGATGGAGCGCGGTGTGCTCTATGCGCCGGACTATGTGATCAATGCCGGCGGACTTCTGAATGTCGCAGCCGAGCTCGCGCCCGGCGGCTACGACCGCGAAGCCACGATGGCGAAAGTTGCGAAGATACCCGAGACGCTGGCCGACATTTTCGCGCGCGCCGAGGCGCAGAAACGTCCGACCAACGATGTGGCGGCAGAGATCGCATTCGAGCGGATTAACGCGGCGCGGCAGCGCTGAATAGCCGGCGGGTTGCGCGCTCGACGGGCGCAACCCGCTCCGTTACAACGCGGATCACTTGATCCCCGTAAAGGCCGCCTCGCCCCAGACCTGGCGAACACGCGCATCGCGGCCACAGCCCTTGCGGTAGCCCTTGTAGGCGTCCTTCTTCTTCACCAGCCCAAAGCGGGAGAGAATGCGCTCGTCGCTTTGATAATAGTTCTGGTGGTAATCCTCCGCCGGCCAGAATTTGGCAGGCCCCAGAACCGGTGTGACGACCTTGCCGCCGAGTGCCGCATTCGCTTCCTGTTTGGCTTTATCGGCAGCAGCCTTCTGCGCATCGTCAAGCGCATAGACCGCCGTTGAATAACTTTCGCCCCGGTCGCAGAACTGACCGCCGGCATCGGTCGGGTCGACTGAACGGAAGAAGATTTCCAGGAGCCGGTCATAGCTGACCTTCGCATCGTCGAAATCGATCTTCACCACCTCGCGGTGGCCGCCTGAGGAATAGGTGCGGTAGGTCGGGTTTTCCGTGCTCCCGCCCGCATAGCCGGACACCGTGTCGAGCACGCCGGGAACCTTGTCGAAATCGGCCTCGACACACCAGAAGCAGCCGCCGGCGAAAATCGCCGTCTGCTTTTCAGCCGTCGCCGGTTGCGAAACAGCCACCATAGCGGTGAGGGAAAAGGCCGCGGCCAAAAGGGAACGTCGCAACATCAATGTCTCTCCTGTGTTCCCGCACAGAGCTACCGCGCCGGGCGGCAAATTCAAATCAAGCCGCTACACGCTTGCGTGAGGTGATTGAAACTGGAGAGAGGGAGCAGCAATCCTCCCTGCTCGGCGTATCGTCGAGCAGGGAGGGAAGAGAGTGTTCTAGAGCAGTTCCGCTTTTCTCCGAAAGCGAAAAAGCTCTATCTCTTTGTTTTTACGCAATTCCGGACGGAAAACCGGTTCCCACTTTTCCTGGAATTGCTCTAGACGCGGCGCTCGACCATCATCTTCTTGATGTTGGCGATGGCCTTTGCCGGGTTCAGCCCCTTGGGGCAGGCCTGCGTGCAGTTCATGATCGTGTGGCAGCGATAGAGCCGGAAGGGATCTTCCAGATTGTCGAGGCGCTCGCCCGTCTTCTCGTCGCGCGAATCGATCAGCCAGCGATAGGCCTGAAGCAGCACGGCGGGGCCAAGATAACGCTCGCCGTTCCACCAGTAGCTCGGGCACGAGGTCTGGCAGCAGAAGCACAGAATGCACTCGTAAAGCCCGTCGAGCTTGGTGCGGTCCTCATGGCTCTGTTTCCACTCGGTCGCAGGCTCCGGCGTGATGGTCTGCAGCCACGGCTCGATGGAGGAAAGCTGCGCATAGGGCACGGAAAGGTCCGGCACCAGGTCCTTGACCACCGGCATATGCGGCAGCGGGTAGATCTTTACCGCATCCTGCGCCACCTCATCCATGCCCTTGGTGCAGGCCAGCGTGTTGGTGCCGTCGATGTTCATCGCGCAGGAGCCGCAAATGCCCTCGCGGCAGGAACGACGGAAGGTCAGCGTCGGGTCGATCTTGTTCTTGATGTAGATCAGCCCATCGAGAACCATCGGTCCGCAATCGTCCATGTCGACATAATAGGTATCGACACGCGGGTTTTCTTCATCATCCGGCGACCAGCGGTAGATCTTGTATTCGCGCAGATTGGTCGCGCCCTCGGGCTTCGGCCAGACCTTGCCCTCCTTGACGCGGGAATTCTTGGGAAGGGTGATTTCAACCATGACTTCCTCGCCTCAGTAAACCCGCGCCTTGGGCGCGATTTTCTTGGGATCGATGCCGCCATCTTCCGGCTTCAGCATCGGGTCGGTGTGGACAGGACGATAGTCGAGCGTGACCTTGCCGCTCTCATCGACCCAGGACAGCGTGTGCTTGCGCCAGTCCTCGTCGTTGCGGCCGCCCATCGGACCATCCTTGTAGTCCTCGCGGGCATGGGCGCCACGGCTCTCCTTGCGCGCCTCGGCGGCATAGACCGTGGTGATGGCGTTGGCCATCAGGTTTTCCAGCTCCAGCGTCTCCATGAGATCCGAGTTCCAGATCAGCGAGCGGTCGGAGACCTTGACGTCGGGAAGCTCTTTCCAGACGGCGCTAATACGCTCGCAGCCCTGCTCCAGCGATTCCTGCGTGCGGAAGACCGCGGCGTCTTCCTGCATGGCGCGCTGCATCTTCTCGCGCAGTTCCGCCGTGGGCGTGGAGCCATTGGCATGACGCAGGCGGTCGAAACGCTCCATGATCTTTTCGCAAGCCGCCTCGTTGAGCGAGGGCACCGGCGCATCGCGGTCGACAACCTCGCCGGCGCGGATGGCAGCGGCACGGCCAAAGACCACAAGGTCGATCAGCGAGTTGGAGCCAAGACGGTTCGCACCATGCACGGAGGCACAGGCCGCCTCGCCAACGGCCATCAGGCCGGGCGCTACCGCATCGGGGTTGTCCTTCGTCGGGTTCAGCACCTCACCCCAATAGTTGGTCGGGATGCCGCCCATATTGTAGTGGACGGTCGGCAGGACCGGGATCGGCTCGCGGGTCACATCGACGCCAGCGAAGATGCGGGCCGATTCGGCGATGCCGGGCAGGCGCTCGTGGATGACCGCCGGGTCCAGATGGTCGAGATGCAAGAAGATGTGATCCTTGTTCTTGCCGACGCCGCGGCCTTCACGGATCTCCATGGTCATGCAGCGCGAGACAACGTCGCGGGAGGCAAGGTCCTTGGCCGATGGCGCATAACGCTCCATGAAACGCTCGCCTTCGGAGTTGACCAGATAACCGCCCTCGCCGCGCACACCCTCGGTGATGAGGCAGCCGGCGCCATAAATGCCGGTCGGGTGGAACTGCACGAACTCCATGTCCTGCAGCGGCAGGCCGGCGCGGGCAATCATGCCATTGCCGTCGCCCGTGCAGGTGTGGGCGGAGGTGCAGGAGAAATAGGCGCGGCCATAACCGCCCGTCGCCAGCACCACCATCTTGGCGGAGAAGCGGTGGATCGTACCGTCTTCGAGGTTCCAAGCCACGACACCGGTGCACACACCATCGTCGGACATGATGAGATCGAGCGCGAAATACTCGATGAAGAACTCGGCGTGATTCTTGACGGACTGGCCGTAGAGCGTGTGCAGGATGGCATGGCCGGTGCGGTCTGCCGCAGCACAGGTGCGCTGCACGGGCGGGCCGTCGCCGAAATTCTGCATGTGGCCGCCGAAGGGGCGCTGGTAGATCTTGCCTTCCTCGGTGCGCGAAAAGGGCACGCCGTAATGCTCGAGCTCGTAGACGGCGGCGGGCGCCTCACGGGCGAGATATTCCATGGCGTCGACATCGCCGAGCCAGTCGGAGCCCTTTACCGTGTCGTAAAGGTGCCACTGCCAGTGGTCGGGGCCCATGTTCTTGAGCGAAGCGGCGATGCCGCCCTGCGCCGCCACCGTGTGCGAACGGGTCGGGAAGACCTTGGTGATGCAGGCCGTCTTCAGCCCCTGCTCGGCCATGCCGAGCGTGGCGCGCAGACCGGCGCCGCCAGCACCGACGACGACGACGTCGAACTTGTGGTCGACATAGGTGTAGGCGTCTGCCGCCTTTTTATCTGTTGCCTTTGCCATAACCGGGTTCAGCCTCCGAGGGCGATCTTGACGAGGGCGAAGAGAGAGATGACGCCCAGAATGAGAGTGAAGAAGATGTTGCCGATCAGGAGCGCGACCTTGCCGCCCTCACCGTGGACATAATCCTCGATGATGACCTGCATGCCGAGCTTCATGTGATAGAGCACCGACAGAACGGCGAAGGCCAGAAGCACGGTGACGACCGGGTTTGCAATGGCCGCGCGCACCTCTTCATAGGATGCGCCATTGTTGGCGATGACGAAGCCGATGAAGAAGATGACAAGCGGAATGTTGGCGATGGCCGTGAGGCGCTGGCGCCAGAAGTGATCCGTGCCTTCCTTGGCCGAACCGAGACCGCGAACGCGGTTGAGCGGTGTGCGCATGTCGCTCATGATCAAAAACCTCCGCGAACGGCATAGCCGATGATCCAGACCAGAATGGTCAGCACGATGGAGACGGCGATGGTGGCCTTGGCCATCTTCGTGGCCGTCGCCTTTTCAAGGCCGCGCCCCGTATCCCACACAAGATGGCGAAGGCCACCGACCAGATGATGGATCATGGCCCAGGTGAAACCGAACAGGACGAGACGGCCGAACCAGGAGCCGTAGATGCCATTGACGGTGTCGAAGGCTTCCTTCGAGCCGCTAGCGGCGGCAAGCCAGATGACGAACAGGACCATGCCGAAATAAAGCGCGCCACCGGTGATGCGGTGGACGATCGACATCAGCATAGTCGGAATGAGACGATAGACCTGCAGGTGAGGCGAAAGCGGCCTGGCCTTTACAGTTGTGGTTTTGCTCATGGCTTCCCCAATTCGATACCGGCGCGGCGGGGTGGCTGTTGCGAGAGCGACATCGGAGCCCGAACTCGCGCCCTGCGGCTGTGGCTTTCTAATGCGGTTTTTGCAGTGCGTCAAAGCCGCAAAAGCAATCCCCTGACCGAATATATTGCAACCGGCGGCAGGGACGACCGGCATTGCAGGACTTTAAACGATTGAACGCATTTTTTCCGATTTTCATGGCGAGCGCCTAACGGCGGCAGGTGATCGGAACCTTGCCGCTGACCATCCATAAAGCCTCGCTGCCCTCGATCACGACGGCATAGAGAGACTCGCCATAACGCACGCTTTGCCCAGGCGGCGACGCCGGAAGGTCGATCTCGACACCACGCGGGCTGACGACCGAAATGCCGCCGCTCTTTGGAGTGACCGTCATCTCCATCCCGTCGTCGCAGGCCAGTTTGACAGGGCCGGAGAAAGCGAGCGTGGTGGTCTTTTTTGCCTCCCCGGATGGTGTGGAGACACAGCCGGCCAGAATGACGGCGCATCCTGCGACCGCCAAAAGGCCTGACGGGCCGCACTTACGCAGCCGCGATAAGGGCGAATCTGAAAACGTCATGCTGCCGCCTCTATTGCGGGTCCGAATCCGGAGTGCGTTCACTGGACTGGTCGAAACGAATGACATGCGTGGTCCAGTCAGCGGGCGCGGCCATGGCCTCATAGAGCTTGCGACCCTCGTCCGGCTGACGCGGCGCATTGAGCGCCAGGCGCGCCCAGCCACGTTCTTCGGCCTGGTCGGCGATCACATCCACCAGCGCCTTGCCGATGCCCTTGCGGCGGTGGTCGTGATGCACGAAGAGGTGATCGACCAGACCGTGACGCATGCCCGACACCGGATCCGGCAGGTCGTAGAACAGCGCAAAGCCAACGAGCTCGCCATCGAGGCTGGCACCCACCACCTCCACGGCGCGGTCCTGCAACAGGGTCTCGGCGTAATAATCGTCGGGACGGCGCGGCGCACCGCGCTTCAGCGACTGCGTGTAAGCCGCCAGAAGCGGCGCCAGAGAATGCGCATCCTTGAGGCGCAGCGGATTGATGTCGATCTGATGATTCTCGCCCATGGAGCACCCTTCCCCGAAATTAACCACGTCTGTCAATCGGCATATTGGTGCGGCATGCTCGACGTGACAAAGGTTAAGAAAAGCTTAATGTATGAGCCTTGAGGGGGCCACGAAGATTCAAGGAGCGATGGTGCATGCCTTTCCGATCTCTTTTCGTGGCAGCGGCTCTTGCGGCCGCAGCAGCGACCGCCCCGGCACTGGCCGGCGGCTTTCATGATGCAGGCAACGCCCGTGTCTATGCGGATGCCTATGGAAACCTGGTGATCCACAGCCGCGCCGGCTTCAAGCGCATTATGGTCGGCAAGGGGCATCTTGCCGACGACTACCGTGCGCTCGGCATCGAGGCACCGCGCGAAACGGCCTATCTGGAACGCCGCCACGGCAAGCTCTATCTGCGCCGCTCTGCACCCTGCAGCGCCGGCGTTCTGGTGAAGGGCCGCGGCTACATGTACGGGCTTTCCGACGGTGAACTGCCCGTGCTGACGGCACCCTGCGACTAGCAGCGATCGATGGACCATCAACTGGCGACAACTGCGGATCGGGCTTTTGCGAGCCGGTGGGTTTTCCGGCCCGCTGCAGCGCTCGATGGCTCCGTGTTGCGGGCCGCGCTGTTCGGCGCGGTCATCGGCACGGCGGTTGTGGCCGGCATGGAACTGCGCGAACTCGCCGACAGGCATGGCGGTTTGCAGACGGGCCTGCACAAAACGCTTGAACATGCGACTCAATTGCTGCCGCACAGCAACAGTCAAACGGACACGCACCCGCTCTGGCGACAGCCGGCGGAAGGCGCAAAAGAGGTTTCGCGGCCGACGCCCGAGGCCAACAGCCTGTCTATGACGGCAAGCCGCACCGGAGTTCTTGCGCTGAAGGGGATGATACAGCCCGGGAGCGCCGGTCGCCTGCGTGATGCGCTTGAAAGTTCGGCTTCGCCGATCACCACCATCGCACTCGATTCTCCCGGCGGCTCTCTGAACGAGGCCATGGCCATGGCCCGGCTGATCCGCCAGCGCGGACTTTCGACCAGTGTCGAGGCGGGCGCGGCCTGCGCATCTTCATGCCCGCTCGTGCTGGCCGGAGGCAGGGAACGCCACGTGGAACCCGGTGCGACCATCGCCCTTCACCAGTTCTATAGTCCCGGCAGCCTCTCCGACCCACAGCAGGCTCTTTCGGACGCCCAGCTGGTGACCGCGCGCATTTCACGCCATCTGGATGAGATGGGGGTCGACCCCGCCCTGTGGCTCCACGCGCTCGATACACCGCCACGCACGCTATATCGTCTCACGCCTGCGCAAATGAGGGCGTATCGGCTGACAACCGGACGACCGGGACACGCCCGGGGCCACTAGGGTCAGCCCCTGGACGGACCCGGGGGGCGCCACGGCCCCGTTTCGTCATTCCTCAGCCGTTTCCGCCTGATACTCCAATATGTCTCCCGGCTGGCAGTCGAGTGCCTGGCAGATCTTTTCCAGCGTTTCGAAGCGCACACCGCGCACCTTGCCGGATTTGAGAAGCGATACATTCTGCTCGGTGATGCCGATCTGCTCGGCCAACTCCTTTGAACGCATCTTCCGGCGAGCCAGCATCACATCGAGATTGACGATTATCGGCATGGCGTTCACACGAAATCGCGCTGTTCGGCGCGCACCTCTGCTGCGAGCGCCATGAGCCGCCCGGTCATATACATGATGCAGGCGATGAGAACCGAGAGCATCTCCGCGCTTCCAATCCCGATGGCGAGCATCTTCTGACCCGCTGGATTGCCCATGGTGAGCGCCAAGATCATCAGCATACGAAGCACGATGCTGCCTGCCGCCACGGCGACAAAAGCAGCGCTGGCGTGACGCAGCCAGTGGGCGGATTCGCCTGAGAGCGGCTCCTCTGCCGCAAAGGCGCCGAACATGCGCCACACGCAGTAGAGCGCGGTAAACAGCAGGCCAAACTGAACCGCAATCAACGCTGCCGTAACACCGATCGCGGACGAGGTGAAAGCAAGCGGTCCGGAAAGAGACAGATTGTCCCGAACCAGCGTTTCAAAAAGTCCGGGATCGGACAGCGATGCTGCGAAGAACCAGACCGCGCCTGCCGCGATGAAAGCTCCACAAACCAGCACAATTGCCTGCATCAGGCGGCTGAGCCGCCGCAGGCGCGCTACATCATGCATTCGATTCTCCTTCGGATTGCATTAATTAATGTATTACGATAATTAATTATCCCAAATCGTTCTCAATGAAAAGGGTGATCTGAATGTTTTTCGAGAAATTTATCGCCAGGGCCGTCATCGGCGCTGCCTGTGCGCTCGCGCTTTCCGCCTGTGTTTCGGGCAATCCCCGCACGCTCTACGAACTGTCGCGTTTCGACCCGCTCGACGCCGATCCGAAAGAGATTGCGATAGCTGTAAAGGCAGACAGGAACCTGCATCTGAAGCGGGGCGATGTTTTGCTGCGCATGACCCTCGAAAGTGATGATCGAAACAGGGCGTTCGACGAACACTTCGTGCTGGCGATCACGAATGCCACGCCGGCCGCCGGACTGGCTCAATCGGTGAAGGCCGATGAACATGTTCTCACCGCCGCGATCGCCGCACCGGACATGCAGCGCTTCCGCGACACGCAGGCAAAGGCACGGAACGCGCGCGCAGCAAATGCGACCGATGGAAAGGGCTCAATCAGCGTCTCGATCACAGGCGGCTGCAGATGGGGTGCGCTGGATATGAAATCGGCTTCGGTGCGCAGTTACATGCGAACCGAAGCCGATGGTCGATTCTTCCCGCTGACGGGAGAAATCAGACTGGCCGACATCTTTGCAAAGGCCGGCCTGCCCGCTGCAGAGGTTCCCGCCTGCAGCGAGGCAAAATAGACGCTCAGCCCCTGGGCCACTCGCGGATATCGACGAAATGCCCGGCGATGGCAGCGGCAGCCGCCATCGCCGGCGAAACGAGATGGGTGCGCCCCTTGAAGCCCTGACGGCCCTCGAAATTGCGGTTCGAGGTGGAGGCGCAGCGCTCACCCGGCTTCAGGCGATCGTCGTTCATGGCAAGGCACATGGAACAACCCGGCTCACGCCAGTCGAAACCGGCAGCCTTGAAAATCTTGTCCAGCCCCTCAGCCTCGGCCTGCGCCTTCACGAGGCCGGAACCCGGCACGATCATGGCGTTCAGACCGTCCTTGACCTTCTGGCCCTCGGCGATCTTCGCAGCTTCGCGCAGATCCTCGATGCGGCCATTGGTGCAGGAGCCGATGAAGACGCGGTCGACGGCGATGTCGGTGATCTTCGTGCCCGGCGTGAGACCCATATATTCGAGCGCGCGCTTCTTGGAGAGGCGCTTGGTCTCCTCGGTGATCTCATCCGGGTTCGGCACGACACCGGTGACGGAAACGACATCCTCGGGCGAAGAGCCCCAGGTGACGATGGGCGGCAGATTGGCGGCGTCGAGCTTGACGACACGGTCGAACTCGGCCCCTTCGTCGGTGCGCAGGGAATCCCAGTAGGCGAGCGCCATGTCCCATGCCTTGCCTTTCGGCGCGCGCGGGCGATCCTTGATATAGGCATAGGTGGTCTCGTCCGGCGCGATAAGGCCGGCGCGGGCGCCACCTTCGATCGACATGTTGCAGACGGTCATGCGGCCTTCCATGGAAAGCGCACGGATCGCCTCACCCGCATATTCCATGACGTGGCCGGTGCCACCGGCCGTGCCGATCTCGCCGATGATGGCGAGGATGATGTCTTTCGCAGTCACGCCCTCGGGCAGTGCGCCATCCACCTCGATCAGCATGTTCTTCGCGCGGCGCTGGATCAGCGTCTGCGTGGCGAGCACGTGCTCGACCTCGGACGTGCCGATGCCGTGCGCCAGCGCACCGAAGGCACCATGGGTGGAAGTGTGGCTGTCACCGCATACGATGGTCATGCCTGGCAGGGTGAAGCCCTGTTCGGGGCCGACAATGTGCACGATGCCCTGACGCTCGTCATTGGCGTCATAATACTCGATGCCGAAGTCGGCTGCGTTCTTTGCCAGCGCATCGACCTGAATGCGGCTTTCCGGATTCTTGATGCCGAACTTGCGGTCGGGCGAGGTCGGCACATTGTGATCGACCACGGCAAGTGTCTTTTCCGGATGGCGCACATTGCGGCTGGCCATGCGCAGGCCTTCAAAGGCCTGTGGGCTCGTCACCTCATGCACCAGGTGGCGGTCGATATAGAGCAGGCAGGTGCCATCGTCCTGTTGATCGACCAGATGGTCGTCGAAAATCTTGTCGTAGAGCGTGCGTGCTTTGGTCATTTTGTTCATCCCTAGCGGAGCGAAATGGAAGGCTGGCCGGCTAATCTTGTGTCTCGTTGCATTCCCGGTAGATGCCGAGGGAATGCCGAGCCGGTTGGCGTGTCCGCCTAAGGCAGTCGGCTCAGAAGCGAGCCGGAAACCCGCGCAAAAAAGCGGCTCGGCAGGCGCTTGACGTCCTGCAGAACAAAGCCCTTATAGGCCGGGTTTCCAAAAAGTGCTTCCATGACACGGCTAATACCAGCCTTTCATGGGATCGGCAATCTATCCGTCCCGAGAGCTGGCCTGCCCTCCGCCGTGGTTTTTCGGCGGCTTGAGATCGAGCTGCGTTTCGAGACGCCGCATAAGCGCCAGAACCAGCGCGCCCAGAAAACAGGCAAGCCCGGCGATGACCCAGAGCCCCAACCCCGCTGCCAGCCCCGTGGCCGCGGCAAGCCACATGCCAGCGCCTGTCGTCAGACCGCGAACGGTTCCGCGCTTGAAGATGATGAAACCGGCGGCAAGAAAAGCGACCCCAGCCGTAATCGCCTCGACAAGGCGGATGGGATCGGCCCGTACCTGATCGTCGCTGAACACGGGCATGGCCACAATCTCAAGCGCAATCACCGCGAACACGGCAGAAGCCAGACACACAAGCATATGCGTCCGCAGGCCGGCCGGCCTGTCGGCCAGCTCACGCTCGAAACCCAGTATGCCGCCAAGCAGGACCGCAACCGCAAGCCGCACTGCGATGACCTGCCATGGCAGCGTGGTTGCGGGTGCGAATTCGGCGATCAAGGCATCCATGCGAGATGAATGCACACGGACCGCCAAGGTTCCCGGCACTCAGATCTAACGCTGGGCCTGGCTCCTGCGCATGCGCTGCTCAAGCGCGCGGAGCGCGAGCGAGAGGCCAACCGTCAGAATGAGATAGATATAGGCAACGATGGAATAGGTCTCAAAAAAGCGGAACGAGCCCGACGCATAGATCTTGCCCATCTGGGTGATGTCGGCAACGCCGAGCACCGAGACGAGGGATGAATCCTTGACCATGGCCACGAAATCATTGCCGAGCGGCGGCAGGATGGTGCGGATCGCCTGCGGCAGAATAATGAGGCGGAAACGCTGGAAGCGCGAAAGCCCGAGCGCCTTGGCTGCTTCCACCTGCCCCTCGTCCACCGACTGGATGCCGGCACGGAACACCTCGGCGATGAAAGCCGAATAGCCGATGCTGAGTGCGATGATGGCCCGCCACAGAAGCGAGATGTCCCGCACCTTGAGCTCACCCAGAATGCCGGCCTCCTGCAGGGGCGCGGTCACCGCATTCCAGCCCGTCACCACAATCGGAACCCCGGCAAAGGCGATCCAGAACAGGAGCACGAGGACGGGCACGCCACGAATGATCTCGACATAGAAGCGGGCGATCTGCCGGAGTGCCAGCGACCCGGAAAGGCTCATCAGAGCGATGCCAAGACCGACTGTCGTGGCCAGCGCAAACCCGACAACCGTGACAAAAACGGTGATGCCGATGCCTCTGGAGACAATCGTGAAAACCTGCGCGTAGAGATCGCTGGTGGCAATGAGGACTGCGACACCGAGGGCGATGGCCCCGGCGGCAGCGAGCCACCAGGGGAAATCGCGCTTGGTGGCGGGTCTGGAACCGGACACCGCCATCGGCACTAAACGCTTCTCGGCGGGCGACCGGTCAGACCGGCAAAGCGCGGATCAGCCACGTCTTACTCGCCCCTTTTGTATTCGAGAAACCACTTCGTGTTGAGCGCATCGAGCGTACCGTCCGCCTTCATGGACGCGATGGCCGCGTTGACGGGCGCGACGAGATCGGAACCCTTGGCGAATATGAAGCCGAAGTCCTCCGAACCCAGCGGCTCGCCGAGCAGTTTCAGTCCACCATTGGAAGCGTCCACATAGCCCTGCCCCCCGGTGCTGTCAGTCAGCACCACGTCGACATCGCCCGCACGCAGCGCCTGCACGGAAGCGCCGAAGGTCTCGAACAGCTTGATGCGCGGATTGGCCTCGTCGCCGTCGAGCACCTCATAAACGGCGGTGTAGAAGGGCGAGGTGCCGGGCTGCGCGCCCATCAAACCATCCTTATAGGCGGCGAAGCTTTCCGCATCGGTGAAGTTCGTCTCGTCGCTGCGCACGAGCATGAACATCTCCGAACGCATATAGGGATCGGAGAAATCCACCTTTTCCTTGCGGTCGTCGCGGATGGTGATGCCGGTCATGCCCATGTCGTACTGGCCGTCGGCGACAGACTGGATCATCGCATCCCAGCTCGTGTTCTGATAGGTCACCCTGGCGTTGAGCCGCTTCGCGATCTCGTTCACCGCATCATATTCCCAGCCGACCTGCTCACCCGAGGTGGGGTCGATGAACTGGAGCGGCGGGTAGGCGTTTTCCGTTACCACGACCACTTCACGGCCCTGAAGATCGGGCAGGTCTTCTGCAGCAGCGGTGGACAATCCTGAGAACATGAAAGCAGTGGCTGCGAAGGACGCAGCCAGAAAGGACGTACGCAACGTCATGACCAATCTCCCTGTGGCGGACCGATGCTCGGCCGGGTGATTGGTTCTCCTTAAAGCAGAGCGTTTTCGAGTAAAAGAGCCAAGACGGCTTCAAAACCGCGGCAGCGGAGCCATCAAATGCAAAAAGGCGCACCGAAGCGCGCCTTTCGAAGAGTTTCGATGCCGGTTCTGACTATTCGGCGTTGTTCTCGGCTGCGGCAGCTTCCTGCGCCTTGGCAGCCTCTTCAGCGGCCTTCTCGGCGGCGAGCGCCTCGGCAGCGGCAACCTTCTCGGCCTCGATGCGGGCCTTCTCTTCGGCAGCGGCCTGACGCACGGCGTCGTTCAGACGGCGTGCGCGCACGCTGGTGTTCTCGGTGATGCGGGCCGACTTACCGCGACGATCGCGCAGGTAGTAGAGCTTCGCGCGGCGAACCTTACCGCGGCGGACCACCTCGACGCCCTCGACGAGCGGAGAGTAGACCGGGAACACGCGCTCGACGCCTTCGCCATAGGAAATCTTGCGAACGGTGAAGTTTTCCTGGAAGCCGGAACCGGAACGGGCAATGCAGACGCCTTCATAGGCCTGCACACGGGTGCGCGTGCCTTCGGTGATGCGCACCAGAACGCGAACCGTGTCGCCGGGCTGGAATTCGGGAAGCTGACGCTGTGCAGCGATCTTCTCGGCCTGCTCGGCCTCGAGCTGACGGATAATGTCCATCTCTGTGTCCTCTTGTTCTTCACGAACCGTCAGAGCGCTCATCCCAAGGGCAGTTCAAGACCGCCTGAAGAGTGCCCTCCACGCGGAGGAACAGGAGCGAATTCACGTGTTCTTTGGTTAGATCCAAACCGGCCTTGGCCGTTTACGTGCGGCGCACATACACGACATTCCAACCGGAATCAACATGAGAGAGCGATTCTGGCGTCCGAAATCAGTCTGAACCGATCCGCCCCATATGCGTGTCCCTGAACCCGCTTTCATGCTTCAGCCCGTAGCCAAGCGCCCTGTCTATGCCGATATGGGCGGCAAGAATGAGGGCAAGCTGCTGCACCAGCGGCAATTCCAGCCAGAGACCGACAAGATAGAGCACTACCGGTGCAATCCAGCTATGGACGGTATTATAACACCAGGCGCCGATGCGCGGCCCTGCGAGATAGCCGAGCATGGACAGGTCAGGCGCAAGGATCAGGAGCGCAAACAGCCACCAGGCGCCGCCCGAAGCCCCGTAGAGCACCATCACGACAAGCGCCAGAAACGCGTTTTCAACCTGCAGAAACCGTTTCACTCTTCTCTGTCCTTGTAGACCGACCAGAGATCCGGCCGGCGCTCGCGCGTCAGCTTTTCCGCCTCGGCCCGTCGCCATGCGGCAATCTTCGCATGATTGCCCGACAGGAGAATGTCGGGAATGGGCCTTTCTTCGAAAAGCTGGGGGCGGGTGTATTGCGGATGTTCCAGAAGCCCGCCTTCAAAGCTCTCGTCCTCGCCCGAGGCATCGTTGCCCATCACGCCGGGCAGAAGACGGATCACCGCATCGAGAAGCACGAGGGCCGCCGGCTCGCCGCCGGAAAGCACATAGTCGCCAACGGATACCTCTTCGAGGCCGCGCGCCTCGATGACGCGCTGGTCCACCCCTTCGAACCGGCCGCACAGGATCACCGCGCCCGGTCCGGCGGCCAGTTCACGCACGCGCTGCTGGTCGAGCGGCTTTCCGCGCGGGCTCATCAAGAGGCGCGGCCGCGGATCGTCGGCCGGCGCGGCGTGGTCGATGGCGCGCGCGAGCACGTCGGCGCGCATGACCATGCCCGCACCGCCGCCGGCAGGCGTATCATCCACATTGCGATGTTTTGACGTGGCGAAATCGCGGATCTGGACGGTTTCCAGCGACCATGTTCCAGCCTCCCGCGCCCTGCCAGCCAGCGAAAGATCGAGCGAACCGGGAAACATTTCAGGGTAGAGCGTGAGGATCGTCGCGTGAAACGTCACGACACCTCTCCTTCGCGCGGCATGTCGGGATCGTCGTCTTCCACGAGGCCGGCCGCTACGCGGTCGATCTCCACTTCACCTTTTGAAACGCGCACATGCGGCACGGCAACGCGGGTGAAGGGAACCATCGCCGAGCCGCCTTCGGCCAACCCGACCTCGAGAATGTCGCCGCCACCGAAATTGTGCAGCGCCCGCACCCTGCCAACCCGCTCTCCCTCGCCGTCGACAACGGCAAGACCGATCAGGTCGGCATGGTAGAATTCCTCTTCCCCGAGATCGTCCGGCAGCGCCTCACGCTCAATAAACAGAGCGGTCCCGTTCAGCGCCTCGGCGGCGTTGCGGTCACCCACCTCGGCAAAGCGCGCCACAACCACGTTCTTTGCGGGTCGTACATTGAGAACGGTCAGTTTGCGCCCATCCCCGGTGGTCAGCGAACCGTAGTCGCCGATCGCCAGGGGATCGCCGGTGAAAGCCTTGACGCGAACCTCGCCACGCAGGCCCTGCGCCGCGCCGATAACGGCAAGCTGGATGCGGGTATCGCTGTTTTTCTGTCTGCTCATCTGCCTGATTTGCCACTGCGCGGTTCGGAAAAACAGGCTTATGCGCCGTTTTACGGCTTTCCGGCAAGCTTTCCGGCCAGACTTTCCATCCGTGCGGCAAGATCGTTCAGCGTGCCGGTCACCGCGGCATCGTTCTTGCCGGACTGATTCAGGGCATCGTCCCGCGTCTTGCGAAGCGTCGCGACCTCACCCTCCATGGTGCGCATCCGCTTCTGCAGCTCCGAAAGCTCATCCATCACCATGATCCCGGCCATGACCGCCAGCCGGTGGTCGCCGATCTCACCGAAAGAATCTTTTAAATGGGTGATATAACGGTCGAAACGCTGCGCCAGACTGACAAGATGCTCTTCCTGCCCCTCATCGCAGGCCATGCGATAGGACTTGCCGTCGATCGTGACTGTAACCTGTGCCATCGCCCGCCCTACCGATCCAGCACGGCACGGATCGTCTCCATGGCCGTAACCAAACGCCGCGAGACCTCGCGGTTCACCTCTTCAAGACGCTGGGCCCGTGCTTCGGACTTGTCGATCTCCTGAGCGAGGCGCGCGCGGTCCGCATTCATGCGCTGCAGTTCGGCATCGGAATCGGCAAACGCGCGATCCCGCTCAATCCGCGCCTCAACGGCATCCTCAAGCGAGGACAGCGCCTTGTTCAGACGCTCGATCACCTCTTTGAGAGTGCTTTCACCACTCATGGCCGCCAACCCCAGTCGAGCATCCCCGGAACGCGCCAGCCACCAAAGCGGCGCAGGCATGCGAACTCCGAAAATGTTTTGACACAGGCAATCTTGCTTACTCTCATCCGCCCAGTGACGCATCCAGGCATGTGCCGACAGGCAAACGCACGACAGGTTTCGCGAAGCCTCGGTTGCGAATCGCTGGCCTTACTAACCAGTTACGCCGAAAAGATTAGGCGCCGTGTGAAGGTTCCGTCAACAAAACACGTCGGCTAATCCCCCAAAATGCTGTAACAGGGTTGATACAAAATCCTCCTTCCCCGACGGCAGGCAAACGCCCGCAAACCGCACCTTTGTTGACTTCAAGGCCGCAACTGCTATGTGTCGCCTGCTTTTTCCAAAGGGCCGGGACTGCCCCTGCAGTCTGCCCGACAACTGCCTAAAGCGGACCAGCGAGCAATCATGATCTCACGCGACAAACACGACCGGATGGCCAATGCGATCCGCTTCCTTTCCATGGATGCGGTCGAGAAGGCCAAATCGGGCCATCCCGGCCTGCCCATGGGTGCGGCAGACATTGCCACCGTGCTTTTCACCCGCTTCATGAAACACGACCCGAAGAACCCGGACTGGGCCGACCGCGACCGGTTCGTTCTTTCAGCCGGCCATGGGTCGATGCTGCTTTATTCGCTGCTCTACCTGCTCGGCTACGAAGACATCACGATCGACGAGATCAAGAATTTCCGCCAGCTCGGTTCGCGTACGGCCGGGCACCCCGAATTCGGCCATGCGGCCGGCATCGAGACGACCACCGGCCCGCTTGGCCAGGGTCTTGCCAATTCCGTGGGCATGGCGATCGCCGAGCGCATCCTGAACGCCCGCTACGGCGACGACCTGGTGGATCACTACACCTATGTCCTGGCCGGTGACGGCTGCCTGATGGAGGGCATCAGCCAGGAAGCGCTGACGCTTGCCGGGCATCTGAAACTCAACAAGCTGATCGTCCTTTTCGACGACAACCAGATTTCCATCGACGGCTCCACCTCACTGACGGATTCCACCGACCAGTGCGAGCGCTTCGAGGCCTCCGGCTGGAACACGATGCGCATCGACGGGCATGACCCGGACGCCATCGCCGGCGCCATCGAATCCGCGAAGGGTTCGGACCGCCCGACCCTGATCGCCTGCCGCACCACCATCGGCTTCGGCGCACCGACCAAATCCGGCACTGCAAAGGTGCACGGTTCCCCGCTCGGTGCGGAAGAAATCGCCGGCGCACGCAAGGCGCTCGGCTGGGATGCGGAACCCTTCGTCGTTCCTTCCGACATTCTTGACGACTGGCGCCTAGCCGGCCTGCACTCGGCCAAGGAGCGCAAGGCCTGGGAAGATCGCCTTGCGGCCGCCGACGCGGAAACGCGGGGCGAGTTCGAGCGCCGCATGCGCGGCGACCTGCCAGAAACCTTCTCCGCGGCCATGCTCGAATACAAGGAAAAGCTGGCAGCCGAACCGCCAAAGGTGGCGAGCCGCAAGGCTTCGGAAATGGCGCTCGAGGCAATCAACGCAGCGCTGCCGGAAACCATCGGCGGCTCCGCGGACCTGACCGGCTCCAACAACACCAAGACCAGCCAGACCGGCCCGATCAGCGCCGAGGACTTCTCCGGCCGCTATGTCCACTACGGCATCCGCGAACACGGCATGGCCGCCGCCATGAACGGCATGACGCTGCATGGCGGCATCATCCCCTATGGCGGCACCTTCCTGACCTTCTCGGATTACGCCCGCCCGGCGATGCGCCTCGCCTCGCTGATGCAGATCCGCTCCATCTTCGTGATGACGCATGATTCCATCGGCCTTGGCGAGGACGGCCCGACCCACCAACCGGTGGAACATCTGGCAGCGCTGCGCGCAATCCCCAACCATCTCGTGTTCCGCCCGGCGGATGCAATCGAAACGGCAGAATGCTGGCAGGTGGCGATCGAAAGCCGCAAGGCACCGTCCACGCTTGCCCTTTCGCGTCAGAATCTCGCGCCGGTTCGCACCAGCCATGAAGCTGACAATCTCTGCGCGCGTGGCGCCTATGAACTCGCCGGTTCCGACGACGACGCCAGGGTGACGCTCTTTGCCACCGGCTCGGAGGTGGAAGTCGCAATGGCTGCCAAGGCCCTTCTCGATGCCGCCGGCCATCCGGCCCGTGTCGTTTCGGTGCCCTGCTTCGAACTGTTCGAGCAGCAGAGCGACGATTACCGCAAAGCCGTGACCGGCAATGCGCCGGTCAAGATCGCCATCGAGGCTGGCATTCGCCAGGGCTGGGACGCGATCATCGGTTCCGATGGCATTTTCATCGGCATGACCGGCTTTGGTGCCAGCGCACCGGCTCCGGAACTCTACAAGCATTTCGGCATCACCGCCGAAGCAGCAGCCAGCGCCGCGCAAAAGCGGCTGGCGGAGCTCGGTTGAACCCGCTCGAAGCTTCATTGACGCCGGGGACCGGCATTTGCCGGCCCCGCCATCTGGATTCTCGACGCAGACGCCGCTATGAAGCGGCGTCTCCTTCCGTGCCTGCGCACGGCCACCCACTCTCCGGAGGAAGTACATGACCGTCAAAGTTGCCATCAACGGATTTGGCCGCATCGGCCGCAATGTCGTACGCGCGATCTACGAGTCGGGCCGCAAGGACATCGACATCGTCGCGATCAACGATCTCGGCCCGGTCGAGACCAATGCCCACCTTCTGCGCTATGACAGCGTGCATGGCCGCTTCCCCTCCGAGGTGAAGGTCGACGGCGACACGATCAACATCGGATCCGATTCCTTCAAGGTATTCGCAGAGCGCGACCCCTCCAAGCTGCCCTGGGGCGAGCTGGGTGTCGACATCGTGATGGAATGCACCGGCATCTTCACCGCCAAGGACAAGGCATCGCTGCATCTCGACGCCGGCGCCAAGCGCGTGCTGGTTTCGGCTCCGGCTTCCGGCGCCGACCTGACGGTTGTCTATGGCGTCAACCACGACAAGCTCTCCAGCGAGCACCGCGTGGTCTCCAATGCCTCCTGCACCACCAACTGCCTGGCGCCGGTGGCCAAGGTCCTGAACGACGCCTTCGGCATCGAAAAAGGCTTCATGACCACGGTTCACGCCTATACGGGCGACCAGCCGACGCTCGATACGATGCACAAGGATCTCTATCGCGCCCGCGCCGCTGCGATGTCCATGATCCCGACCTCGACGGGCGCCGCCAAGGCTGTCGGCCTTGTTCTGCCGGAGCTTAACGGCAAGCTGGACGGCGTTTCCATCCGCGTTCCGACCCCGAATGTTTCGGTCATCGACTTCAAGTTCGTTCCGAAGAAGAAGGTCACGGTAGAAGAGGTCAACCAGGCGCTCGTCGCCGCCGCCGATGGCGGCCTGAAGGGCATCCTCGCCTACACCAACGAGCCGCTCGTCTCCATCGACCTGAACCACAACCCCGCCTCCTCCACCTTCGCGCTCGACCAGACCAAGGTGATCGAAGGCGATCTGGTTCGCGTCATGTCCTGGTACGACAATGAATGGGGCTTCTCGAACCGCATGGCCGACACGGCCGTCGCCTTCGGCAAGACCATCTGACACGGTTTACAAGCCATTCAGAACGCCCGGCCACCGCGCCGGGCGTTTTTCTTTTGGCCCGGCCCTTGCATCTCACTTCCGCCGCATCTTTTATGAAAAAGAACAGCAACTTGAGGCAGGCGGGATCGAAAGAGGCGGATGGATCAGGGCATTTATCTCATAACGCTCGTGGGCACGGCTCTTGTGCTCTTCGCCGCGTTTTCGAGCCTGATTGCCTTTCGCTTCGGCGCACCGCTCCTCCTCATCTTCCTGGGCATTGGCCTGGCAGCCGGGACAGACGGGCTCGGGCTTGATTTCGACAATGCAGCGATTGCCTATTTCATCTGCTCGCTGGCATTGGCCGTTATCCTTTTCGATTCAGGGTTTGGCACGTCCATAACAGCGTTCAGGCAGGCCGCAGCGCCCGCCATCGTCCTTGCGACCATCGGGGTCTTGCTGACCGCCGGGCTCGTGGGCGTTGCAGCCTACTATGCAACGGGCTTCAGCTGGCTTGAATCCTTTCTGCTTGGCGCAACCGTGGCATCGACCGACGCGGCGGCCGTGTTCTTCCTGCTACGGGTGGGCAACATTTCCGTGCGCGAGCGGGTGCGCTCGACGCTCGAAGTCGAATCGGGATCGAACGACCCGATCGCCATCTTCCTCACGCTCTCTCTCGTCGGGCTGATCGCAGGCGGCGAAGCGATCCAGGCGGGAGAACTGGCGGTCGACGTGGCACTCGGCTTCCTGCAGCAGATGGGGATCGGCCTCGTCGCAGGCCTTGTCGGCGGCTGGAGCATCGTGCGGCTGGTGGTCCGACTCAGGCTGGAACAGGGGCTTTTGCCCATTTTCGTCCTTGCTCTGTCTCTGCTTGTGTTTGCGCTGGCCGGCGCCATGGGCGGCTCGGGCTTTCTCGCCGTTTATGTGGCCGGCCTGATCGCCGGCAATGCCAAGTTGCGCTCGACCGCCATGCTAAAGCGCTTTCAGGACGGCGTGACCTGGCTGGCGCAGATCATCATGTTTCTCGTGCTCGGCCTGTTTGCGACGCCGTCACAATTTGCCGAGATCATTCTGCCCGCACTGTTTATTGGCCTGTTCCTGATCTTCGTCGCCCGTCCGCTGGCGGTGACGCTCTGTCTGATGCCCTTCCGGTTCTCGCCCGCCGAGAGCGCCTTCATCTCGTGGGTGGGCCTGCGCGGGGCAGTATCGATCCTGCTTGCGATCACACCGCTGATCGACGAACTGCCCAATGGCCGCCCCCTGTTCAACATCGTTTTCATCATCGTGCTTGTCTCGCTGATCGTGCAGGGCTGGACGGTGGGGCCGCTGGCACGCCGGCTGGGGCTGACACTGCCCCCGCGCATGGGGCCGCTGAACAAGGTTGAGCTGGAACTGCCCGGCTCCGCCCGTCATGAACTCCTCGCCTATCGCGTGGTGGCAGGGAGCCCGGTGGAGCGCGGCCAGCGCATTCCGCGCTGGGCGAAGCCATCTCTGGTGGTGCGCGACGGGCGCTCCATGACCTATCAGTATGCCGGACGGCTCGCCGCCGGCGACCATGTCTATATTTTTGTGCCTGACCGCTATCCGCGCCTGCTCGACCGCCTGTTCGCAAGCCCGGCGGAGGTGGACCCGGAGGATGCCGATTTCTTCGGCGCCTTCGCCGTCGACCCGGAGCGTCCGGCGTCCGACATCGAAGCAGCTTATGCGCCGGGACTGAGCGAAGACGACCAGAAGAAGACCATTGCCGACCTCATACGTGAACGACTCGGCGGACGCGCCGAATATGGCGACAGGACGACCC
Source organism: Nitratireductor rhodophyticola (assembly GCF_019891355.1). Classification (NCBI taxonomy): domain Bacteria; kingdom Pseudomonadati; phylum Pseudomonadota; class Alphaproteobacteria; order Hyphomicrobiales; family Phyllobacteriaceae; genus Nitratireductor; species Nitratireductor rhodophyticola. Next base: position 467,311 of record NZ_JAHSSF010000003.1, read on the forward strand.
TGGGTGAAATCGAACTGATCGTGCGCGATGTCGATGAAGACGGCCGCATCAGTGCCATAGGCCTTTCAGTTGAACCGCACCCGCCCGAAGCGCGCCTTCCGCTACTGCTCAATCCACGCGAAATCCTGCGCCGCGTTTTCCGCAGGAGGCCGCCCCCCGACGCCGGCGCATAATCGCACCCACCATCTTGCACCCGCCGCACGGGGCTGTATGGTCGCCAACGAATTCAATTCACTCTTCCACCAGCGGTTCCGGGCGGCCGACTTCCTCCGACCATCCGCAAACCCCTCACAGGAGACATCGACGCATCATGCCGGATTTCAGGACCCTTGACGATCTCGACGACATTGCAGGCAAGCGTGTGCTGGTGCGCGTCGACCTGAACGTGCCGGTGAAAGACGGCAAGGTGAGCGACACCACACGGATCGAGCGCGTCGCGCCGACCATCCAGGAGCTTTCAAGCAAGGGCGCGAAGGTGATCCTGATGGCGCATTTCGGTCGACCGAAGGGCAAGCCTGACCCGGCAGCATCGCTGGAGCCCATCGCCTATGCGGTGGAAAGCGTGCTCGACCATCGTGTGCACTTTGCAAAGGATTGTATCGGGGCGCCAGCGGCTGAGGCGATTGCCGAAATGACGAATGGCGACATCCTGCTTCTGGAAAACACCCGTTTCCACGAGGGCGAGGAGAAGAATGACCCCGAATTCGCAAAGGCGCTGGCTGAGAATGGCGACATCTATGTGAACGATGCTTTCTCAGCCGCCCACCGCGCCCACGCCTCGACAGAGGGGCTCGCCCATCTGCTGCCGGCCTATGCGGGCCGCACCATGCAGGCGGAGCTGGAAGCGCTGGAGAAAGGGCTCGGCAAACCGGCCAAACCCGTGCTCGCCATTGTCGGCGGTGCGAAGGTTTCCACGAAAATCGACCTCCTGATGAATCTGGTGAAAAAGGTCGACGCCCTGGTGATCGGCGGCGGCATGGCCAACACATTCCTCGCCGCGCGCGGCACGGAAGTCGGCAAATCGCTGTGCGAACACGATCTTGCAAAGACGGCAAAGCAGATCATGATTGAGGCGGCTGAAAGCGGCTGCGCTCTGATCCTGCCGGTGGATGCCGTGGTAGCGCGCGAGTTCAAGGCTGGCGCGGAGAGCGAAACGGTCGAGATCGAGAGCGTGCCGGCGGATGCCATGATCCTCGATGTGGGCGCAAAAAGCGTCGAGAAGGTCAACGAATGGCTCGACCGCGCCGACACGGTGGTGTGGAACGGTCCGCTGGGTGCGTTCGAGATCGAACCGTTCGACGCAGCGACGGTGGCGGCGGCGAAGCACGCAGCACATCGCACCGCCGAGGGACTGCTCGTCTCGGTAGCCGGCGGCGGAGACACGGTGGCGGCGCTGAACCATGCCGGAGTGGCAGAGGAATTCTCATATGTGTCGACAGCAGGCGGCGCGTTTCTGGAGTGGATGGAAGGCAAGAAACTGCCCGGTGTGGAGGCACTTTCGAAGACCCGTTAAGCAAAATGTGAATAGCCTGTCATTTCAATCGATTAGGGGTCTTAGGGGCGCATTCCGTTTGTCATCGTCATCTGCTATCGCCCGGTCATGAACAGACAGGAGACCTGAAATGAGCGAACGCCTTGAGGATATTGCAGCCGCCATGGTGCCCCCCGGACAGGGGATTCTGGCGGCGGACGAGAGCTCCGGCACCATCAAGAAGCGCTTCGACACGATCGGGCTGGAATCGACGGAGGAGAACCGCCGCGACTATCGTGAGATGATGTTCCGCGCCGAGGCGGCGATGAAGGACTGCATTTCCGGCGTCATCCTCTACGATGAGACGATCCGCCAGAAGGCTGCCGACGGCACGCCGCTGGTCGATGTCATCAAGGCCTCCGGTGCCGTGCCGGGCATCAAGGTCGATGGCGGCGCCAAGCCGCTGGCCGGCTTCGACGGCGAGACCATCACCGAAGGCCTCGACGGCCTGCGCGAGCGCCTCAACGAGTATTACGGTCTTGGCGCGCGCTTCGCCAAATGGCGTGGCGTGATCTCGATCTCGAACGACCTGCCGAGCTGGGGCGCGGTGAAGCAGAACGCACAGGCGCTCGCACGCTATGCTGCGCTTTGTCAGGAAGCAGGCATCGTGCCGATCGTCGAGCCGGAAGTGCTGATGGACGGCAAGCCGGGCGATCACTCCATCGACCGCTGCTACGAGGTCACCGAGTGGGTTCTGAAAACCGTCTTCGCCGAACTCTACGACGCGCGCGTCTCGCTTGAGGGCATGGTCTTGAAGCCGAACATGGTGATCGACGGCAAGAACGCCCGCAAGGCAAGCCGCGAGGAAGTGGCCGAAAAGACCGTGCGCTGCCTGAAGTCGACCGTTCCGGCCGCGGTGCCCGGCATTGCCTTCCTGTCCGGCGGCCAGTCGGACGAAGAAGCGACGGCGCATCTCTCGCTCATGAATGCCGGCTTCGACATGCCGTGGGCGCTGACCTTCTCCTACGGTCGTGCGCTGCAGGCTGCTGCACTGAAGACCTGGGCCGGCAAGAAGGAAAACGTGGCAGCGGCGCAGAAAGCCTTCGCACATCGCGCGAAGATGAACAGCCTTGCCGCCACCGGCCAGTGGAAGCAGGACCTTGAGGCTGCCTGATCAATCAGGCACATCGAGAACGCATATCGCGGCCTGCCGATGAATGTCGGCGGGCCGTTTCCGTTCCGCAGCACGCGCGTTAGCATCGGTCAGCCTCAGGGCACCGTCCAGGCCTGGGTAGCGGGAGGAGGCATGTCGACCCAGGAGTGTCCGGATGCTACGAAGCAGGTTCGCTTCAGCGGATCCGTCACGATCAGCGTCCAGGTCCCGGCAGGTGACGTGTAGAGTTCTATCACGGCCCGGTCACCGACCAGGCCAAAGCCGGCCTGCCGCTCCTGAAACCTGCTCTGCAGCCAGGAGACAATTTCAGACCGTGGACCGCACGCCCTGACCTGCGCCTGGGCGCCACCTGCAAGGGCGGTAAACATCACGGCTGCGCCGAGTATGGCGGCAGCGTGCCTGATGATTTTCTTGGTAAACATCGCATATCTCCTTCGCCGTTCCGTCCCGGCAAGGGAAATGCGATCTCAGCTCCGCAGAGCCGGGACGGGACAGGCCGGTTCCGACGTCATCATCGCGTCGCTCCTTTCTTGATTTCCGGTCTGTTTGCGGGCGGGTGCGGCACCTGCCGCTCCCGCCTGATTCACACATGATGATGAATGGTCGAAAGCGCCAGATGCGATCACTGAAGAGTGATGGGATCGAACACAGAGGCCAGTCGGTCCTTGCGCTTCAACAAGCCCCGAAATGGCCGGTAAGCACCGTTTGCGGACCGTGTTTCACGCCCTATTCGCCGCCGCGTAAAAGAATGGTGAGCGATACCGCGGCAAGCGCGATCAGCGCCAGCTTCCAGAAATCGGCACGGCGCCTGAGACCCGGAAGGCCAAGCGGCTTGATGATGTGCACGATCATCATCGCCAGGATGAGAAGCAGCAGGATCTTGGTCATGAAGGCCCGATTCGCGAAGACATGCCCTGTTGTGCCTCCCTGCATGTCGCCTGTCAAAACCGCACCCTTCGCCGCAAGTCTGATTTACGCGCGGCCACCCGATCCGCTAACCTCCTCGCAAAGAGGCTCAAACCGCAGGGAGGAGGCGGGATGGCGTCGCGCTATCACGAGGTCTACGGAAACTGGAAACAGAATCCGGAGGAATTCTGGGCGGAGGCTGCCGCCGAAATCGACTGGTTCGGCCCCTGGGAGAAGGTTTTCGACGCCGGGGCCGGCGTTTACGGACGCTGGTTTCCCGGCGCGACCTGCAACACATGCTTCAATGCGGTGGACCGGCATGTCGAGGGCGGGCGAAAGGATCAACCCGCCCTCGTCTATGACAGCCCCATCAGCCGCCGCCAGAAAAGCTTCACCTATGGCGAGCTGAAAGACGAGGTCTCGGCGCTGGCTGCGGTGCTGAAAGATTTCGGCGTCGGCAAGGGCGACCGCGTGGTCATCTACATGCCCATGGTGCCGGAGGCGGTGTTCGCCATGCTGGCCTGCGCGCGCATAGGCGCGGTGCATTCGGTGGTGTTCGGTGGATTCGCCGCCCGCGAACTGGCCGCACGCATCGACGACGCAGCGCCAAAGGCAATCATCTCGGCCTCCTGCGGGCTGGAGCCCGGCCGTGTGGTGGCCTACAAGCCGCTGCTCGACCAAGCGATCAGCCTCTCCGCCGCCAGGCCGGAGGCGTGTCTGATCCTGCAGAGAGAGGAACAGCGCTGCGACCTGACGGAAGGCCGCGACCACGACTACGCCGAACTGGTGAATGCCGCACGGGCCGAGGGCCTCGTGGTGCCGTGCGAGCCGGTGCTTGCGACCGACCCGCTCTACATCCTCTACACGTCCGGCACGACAGGCCGGCCCAAGGGCGTGGTGCGCGACAATGGCGGCCATATGGTGCGGCTCAAATGGTCGATGTTCAACGAATTCGGCATCAGGCCGGGTGAAACCTTCTGGGCGGCATCGGATGTGGGCTGGGTTGTGGGCCACTCCTACATCGTCTATGCGCCGCTGCTTCATGGCTGCACCACAATCCTCTTTGAGGGCAAGCCCGTCGGCACGCCCGATGCCGGCGTGTTCTGGCGGGTAATCGCCGAGCACAATGTGGCCGCGCTCTTCACCGCGCCGACCGCGTTTCGCGCGATCCGCACGGCAGACCCGGACGCGGAGATGCTGGCCCCGCATGACCTCTCCGGCTTCCGCACACTCTTTCTGGCTGGCGAGCGCGCCGATCCCGACACCGTCAAATGGGCGGAGAAGACGCTGGGCGTTCCGGTGATCGACCATTGGTGGCAGACGGAAACCGGGGCACCGATCAGCCAGGACCCAATCGGGCTCGGGATGCTCCCGGTTAAATATGGCTCCCCCGGCGTGCCTATGCCGGGGTATGACGTGCAGGTTCTGGACGATGCGGGACACGAGGTGCCGGCAGGCACACTCGGCAATGTGGTGGTGAAGCTGCCACTGCCGCCTGGCGCATTGCCGACGCTCTGGAACGACGACAGGCGGTTTCGCGATGCCTATCTCAGCGAGTTCCCCGGCTACTACAAGACGGCGGACGCCGGCCTGCTGGACGAAGACGGCTATCTCTTCATCATGGCGCGCACGGACGACATCATCAACGTGGCGGGTCACCGGCTTTCCACCGGCGGCATGGAAGAGGTGGTGGCCGAACATCCGGCGGTCGCCGAGTGCGCGGTGATCGGCATCGCCGATCCGCTGAAGGGACAGGTGCCCTGCGGCTTCGTGGTGCTGCATGGAAAGAACACAGCCGACATGGGCACGGTGGAACGTGAACTGATCGCCATGGTGCGTGAGCGCATCGGGCCTGTCGCCGCATTCAAGAAGGTCGTGCCGGTGAAGCGCCTGCCCAAGACACGCTCGGGCAAAATCCTGCGCGCCACCATGCAGAAGATCGCCGACCATCAGGAATGGACCATGCCGGCCACCATCGACGACCCGGCCATTCTGGACGAAATCGGCGAGGCGCTCGGCAGGACGGAATCCTGATCACATACGAGCGGGCCGTACAGCTCTTGACCTTCCCGCGCCTGCGGCGCAGGGTCCAGCCGTTTTCGGCATGAGGATTCAACATGGCATTGGACGGCAAGACAGCAATCGTAACCGGCGGCGCGGGCGGCATAGGCTATGCAATCGCCGAGCGGTTTCTGCGCCACGGCGTCAAGGTCGTGATCGCCGACCTAGAGGGTGAGAAAGGCGCACAGGCGCTGGCCGACCTCGAAAAACTGGGTGACGCGCGCTTCGTCAAGGCCGATGTGAGCAAGCGGCTCGACGTTCACAACCTGCTGGCCGAGACGATCGATGCCTTCGGTGATGTCGACATTCTCGTCAACAATGCAGGGATCGTGCATGCCGCCGACTTCCTCGATCTCAAGGAGGAAGACTTCAACCGTGTGCTCGACACCAATCTGAAGGGCACCTTCCTGACAGGTCAGGCGGTCGCGCGCTATATGGTCGAGAAGGTCGAAGGTGGCGGCGCGGCCGGTACGATCATCAACATGTCGTCGATCAACGCCATTCTCGCCATCCCCGAGCAGATCGCCTACACGGTTTCCAAAGGGGGTGTCAGCCAGCTCACACGCGTCATGGCGCTGGCACTGGCGCCCTACGGCATCCGCGTCAACGCCATTGGTCCAGGCTCGATCGCAACAGACATGCTTGCCAGCGTGAACAGCGACCAGGCAGCGCGCAACCGGATGCTTTCGCGCACGCCACTCGGTCGCATCGGGGAGCCTGGCGAAATCGCATCGGTGGCAACCTTCCTGGCAGACGACGATTCAAGCTATGTGACGGGACAGACCATCTATGCCGATGGCGGTCGGCTGCCGCTGAACTACACGGTTGAGGTCAAGCCGGAAACCTCCTGACAAAACGCTGTCACCACCGCGGAGCGATAATACTCCTGCCAGAATCAGGAGATTGTTGCCATGTCAGACTTCCCCGGAAGCTTCCTCAATGCTGTCCGCCGCTGGGCCGACCAGACCCGTGAGCGCCGGCGGCGCAGGCTGACCAGACGAATGCTGAACGACCTGCCGACCGCCGTGCAACGCGATATTGACTGGGATCCCGCCAGCCGCCATCGGCGCTGAGCCTGCCGCACTTCAAGGAGATGCAATGAGTGATCGCGAGAAAATCGGCTTCGTCTTCATCGAGAACTATGCCGACTGGGAGTACGGCCTTCTCGCCGCTTCCGCCGTGGAATGGCTTGGCGCAGATGTCGTGGCACTGACGCCTGGCGCCGGAACGGTGACGTCGATCGCCGGTTTTCGGCGAACCGGCGACCGGGGGGTCTCTGCGGAGGAAAACGCGGATCTCGGCGCTGTTGCAGTGATCGGGTCCGAACGATGGACCGTGGCCGATGCACCGGACGTCGCCCCGCTTCTGCAGACGGTGGGAGCTCGTGGCGGCGTGGTGGGCGGCATCTGTGCGGGCACGCTTGCACTCGCACGTGCAGGGCTTTTCCAAACCCGCACCCACACCAGCAACGGCGCGGACTGGATCGACGAGAACCTGCCCGACTACAAAGGCAGGGAGAATTATCGCGATGTGCCTTTCGCCATCTGCGATGACCGCGTGGTGAGCGCACCCGGCACCGCACCCGCCACCTTTGCTTCAGCTTTCCTCGAAGCTGTCTTCCCTGACAAAATGGAGATGCTGACGGAATTCCGAGCGATGATGGCGCGCGAGTTCCAGTCCGGCTGAGCGCGTTCTCAATCTCAGGCAACACCTTTTCAGCCCTCCTGACGGAATGTTGTCAGGAGGGCTGTGTCATTCTTGCCCCATCGACAATATCGACAATGGAGGGTTGTGAGGCATGTCCGACACGTTGCCGCTAAACGCAGTGGTCTGGGCGGAGATCCCGGTGACCGATCTCGATCGCGCGCGGGACTTCTACGCCGCGGTGGTGCAGAACGAACTCGTGCTGCGCGAGGACGGGCCCAACCCGTTCGCCATCTTCGACACACGCGATCCGCAGGATTCTGTCGCCGGACATATCTACCCCGGCAAGCCGGCTCCGGAGGGGACCGGCCCGACGATCCATCTTGCGGTGCCGGCCCCGCTTGAAGACGCCATGGAGCGTGTCACAAAGAATGGCGGCAAACTGGTATCACCCATTATTACTATTCCTGCCGGCCGTTTCGTGTATTGTCTCGACCCCGACGGAAACAGCTTCGGAATTTTTGCGTGAGGAGAAATACGCATGCGCCGTGCTGACCGACTTTTTCAGATCGTCCAGCATTTGCGGGGCGGGCGCCTGGTTACGGCGCGTCTTTTGAGCGAGCGTCTCGAGGTTTCCGAGCGCACGATCTATCGTGATATTGCCGACCTGCAGTCGACCGGCGTGCCGATCGACGGTGAAGCCGGCGTCGGCTATCTGATGCGGGAGGGGTTCGAGCTTCCCCCGCTCATGTTCACCCGCGATGAGATCGTGGCGCTGGTGGCCGGTGCGCGCATGGTTCGCGCCTTTGGCGGCGCGGCCATGGCGCGGGCGGCCGAGGAAGCCCTGATCAAGATAGGAACCGTGCTGCCCGAGCCGGAGCGCGACCGCATTGCCCGCACCGAAATCCACACCCCGCGCTGGGTGGTGAGCGACATGGACCGCCAGGCCATCGACACGCTGGAGCGTGCGGTGGAGACGCGGGACGTGCTCTCCATCGATTACCGGGATGAAGCCGGGCGCACCTCCGAGCGCGACGTGCGCCCGCTTGGTCTCTGGTTCTGGGGCAAGGTCTGGACACTGGTGGCGTGGTGCGAGTTGCGCGGGGATTTCCGCACATTCCGCATCGACCGCATCGCAACGATGAAACCGGCAGGCCGGACTTTCCGCCCCGAGCGCGGCAAGCAGCTTGCCGACTTCTACCGGCGCATGGAAATGCACGAAGCCATGATGGGCAGAGCCTGCGCGAGCTGAGGCGATGCTCCCCGGCAGCCGGGGAGCGTCTCCAAACTCAGATCAGGACCGCTCGTCCTCTTCTTCTTCGTCCGCATCGCTGGATTTCAGCGACGAGAGCTTGGCAAAGACCGCATCCGCGTCGAGTTCCTGCTCGTCGGAGGACGTCTCGGACGGAGCCTGCTCACCGATCGGCAGATCCTCGGTCTCGGAAGCCGGAAGCAGGGTCTCGCCGGTGCTTTCCTGCGGCGGCAGGTACTTTGCCGCGCGCTGCACTTCCAGATCGAGATCGATCTGCGAGCAAAGGCCCAGAGTCACCGGGTCCATCGGCACGAGGTTTGCCGAATTCCAGTGCGTGCGCTCACGGATCGCCTCAATGGTCGATTTCGTGGTGCCCACAAGACGCGAGATCTGCGCATCCTTGAGCTCGGGATGATTGCGCACCAGCCAGAGAATGGCGTTGGGGCGATCCTGGCGCTTGGAGAGCGGCGTGTAGCGGGGGCCCTTGCGCTTGGTCTCGGGCACGCGAACCTTCGGCTCCGAAAGCCGCAGCTTGTGGTTCGGGTTGCCCTCGCCAAGGGCGATTTCCTCACGGGTGAGCTGTCCGGTCATAACCGGGTCCATGCCCTTGATGCCCTGTGCGGCATCACCATCGGCAATCGCCCCCACTTCGAGCGGGTGGAGTTTGCAGAATTCGGCGATCTGATCGAAGGTCAGTGCCGTGTTGTCGACCAGCCAAACGGCGGTGGCCTTGGGCATGAGAAGCGTGTTGGCCATGTGTCAAGAATCCTCTTCCTTCGCCCGCGTCCCTGGCGCGGGCGGTGGTCATAACCACCGATGTTGGGAAATATCGCCCGCGTTATAAACTGAAACGTCCCCCTGACGCAACAAATTGCGCGACACGGCAGATGGGGAGTGTCACCGAACCGTCATCGATGTGTCATCGGCCTGAAATCAAGGCTTCCGATTGTACCGCTCTTATGGGTCTTGAGGGAGTTTTCAGACATGGGACGCCACGCAATCATTCTGGGCCTGCTGGCAAGCACGGCCGTCATTCTGCCCGCGCATGCGGACATGGCATTCAACCGCATCGCCACCTTCCCGGTGGCGGAGAACCTGCCGGCCGGCACCGATGTAGCCACCGAAACCTCCTCGGAAATCATCGCACGCAGCGCAGATGGCAAGACGCTGATTTACTCCGACAGCCCGCTGGGCGGTGTGGGTTTCGTTGACATCGGCGATGCCAGCGCCCCGAAGGCGGGCGGCATGCTCAGGCTGGACGGCGAGCCTACCTCGGTGGCTGTGGCGGGCCAGAAGGCCATCGCGGCCGTGAACACCTCCGAGAGCTACACAAGCCCTTCCGGCAATCTCGTGGTGATCGACATGGCGGCGAAGACCGCCGAGAAGTCCTGCGATCTGGGTGGCCAGCCGGATTCAGTGGCCGTCAGCAGTGACGGGCGTTTTCTCGCCGTCGCCATCGAGAACGAGCGCGACGAGGACCTGAACGACGGTGTGATCCCGCAGATGCCCGCCGGTGACCTGAAGGTCTTCAATCTCAACGACGGGGTTCCCGACTGCGGCAGCATGAAGACCGTCTCCCTGAGCGGCCTTGCAGAGATCGCACCGGAAGACCCGGAGCCGGAATTCGTTGATTTCAACGACGCCGGCGAGATCGTCGTCACCATGCAGGAAAACAATCACATCGCCGTGGTTGCAGCCGAGACCGGCGAGGTGACAGGCCATTTCTCCGCCGGTCAAATCAGCCTGGAAAACATCGACACGCTCGACAACGGCGCCATCGCTTTCGATCAGAATGTGCAGAATCTGAAGCGCGAACCGGACGCCGTGAAATGGTTGGACAGCGATCGGTTCGTCACCGCCAATGAAGGCGATTATGAAGGCGGATCGCGCAGTTTCACCATCTTCAGCAAGTCAGGCGACGTTCTGTTTGACAGCGGCAATGATCTTGAGTTCCGCGCTGCGGCTGCCGGGCACTATCCCGACAAGCGCTCGGACGCCAAGGGCACCGAGCCGGAAGGACTGGAAGTCGCTACCTTCGGCGATCAGCAGTACATCTTCGTGGCACTGGAGCGCGCCTCGCTCGTCGTCGTCTACCGCGACACGGGCGGTGCGCCGGAATTCGTCCAGATCCTGCCCTCCGGTATCGGCCCTGAAGGCCTCGTGGCCATACCCGAACGTAACCTGCTCGTTACGGCAAACGAGGCCGATCTGGTGGAAGACGGCGCGGCCCGCTCTCACGTGATGGTCTACGAACTGACCGAAGGAAAGCCCGTCTATCCGACCATCGAATCGGTGCGTGACGACAATGGCGTTCCGTTCGGCTGGGGCGCCCTCTCCGGCCTCGTGGCAGATGCCGAAAAGCCGGGCACACTCTACGCCGTGTCCGACTCCTTCTACCGCAACCAGCCGGCCATCTTCACCATCGATGCGACCGAGACGCCGGCCCGGATCACCGCCAGGACCATCGTCACGCGTGGCGGCATGGCAGCCCAGAAGCTCGACCTCGAGGGCATTGCCAATGACGGCAAAGGCGGCTTCTGGCTCGCTTCGGAAGGCCGCACCGACCGCCTGACGCCGCATGCGCTCTTCCGCGTCGACGCCGCCGGCGAGATCAGGGAAGAGATTGCACTTCCCGCGGAGCTTCTGGCAGTCGAAAAGCGTTTCGGCATGGAAGGCGTGACCGTGGTCGGTGAAGGCGATGACCAGATGCTGGTCATGGCCATTCAGCGCGAATGGGGCGACGATCCGAAGGGTCAGGTGAAGCTTGTGAGCTACAGACCCGCTAGCGGCGAGTGGGCCGCCGTGCGCTACCCGCTCGATGCAGGCGAGAAGGGCTGGGTCGGCCTCTCCGAGATCACCGCTCACGATGGAAAGCTCTATATCGTCGAGCGTGACAACCAGATCGGCACGTCTGCGAAGATCAAGAAGCTCTACAGCGTGTCGCTCGACGGCTTTCAGCCGGCGGCGCTGGATGCGGATCTGCCGCTGGTCGAAAAGACACTGGAGCGCGACCTGTTGCCCGACATGAAAGCCGCGACCAACGGCTATGTGGTCGACAAGATCGAGGGTTTCGCCATCGACGCGGAAGGCACGGCCTACTTCGTGACCGACAATGACGGTGTGGACGATTCATCCGGTGAGACGATTTTCGTCAATCTCGGCAAACTCGACGCCACAAACTAATGCATGTCACTTTCAAATGAATTCATTTGAAAGTGTTACAGCGTCCTTTGCGCGTCTTATAAGACGCGCGGCGCTGTAGAGCAAATCCAGGCAACGCGGAAACGCTCTGACACAGCCTCCCAGGGCGAGAAAACCCCGGCGCCAGCGCCGGGGTTTTCTTTTGGGTAAACGCCTCCTGACGGTCAGGCGACTTCGAGCACGATCTTGCCGATATGAGCACCCTCTTCCATGCGTTCATGCGCACGCCAGGCCTCTTCAAGAGGAAAGGTCATGTCCATGACGGGCGCAATGCGGCGCGCGGCGAGAAGCGGCCAGACATGCGCTTCCAGCTCGGTGGCGATACGCGCCTTGAACGCCACGGAACGGGGCCTGAGCGTGGAGCCCGTATGGACAAGCCGCTTGCGCATGACCTGCGAGAAATCGACCGTGGCGCGCGAGCCTTTCAGGAAGGCGATCTGCACGATGCGCCCGTCCATGGCGGCGGCCGCATAATTGCGTTCGATATAGTCGCCGCCGATCATGTCGAGAATGACATCGGCACCATGACCATCGGTCTCTTCCTTGACGGCTTCGACGAAATCCTCGTCCCGATAATTGATCGAACGCACCGCACCCAGCGAGGCGCAGGCAGCACATTTCTCTGCCGAGCCTGCCGTGGCGATCACCTTGGAGCCCAGTGCCGTGGCCACCTGGATGGCCGTTGTGCCGATACCGGAAGAGCCGCCATGAACGAGCAGCGTTTCGCCCGCCTTCAGGCCGCCGCGCTGAAACACATTGTGCCACACGGTAAAGAAGGTTTCAGGCACCGCTGCCGCTTCGGTGAAGGTGAGATCGTGCGGGATCGGCAGTGCGTTGGTCTCATGCGTGAGGCAGTACTCGGCATAGCCGCCACCCGGCGTGAGCGCGGTAACGCGATCGCCCACCTGCCAGCGCTTCACGCCTTCGCCCACCGCAGCCACCTCGCCGGCCGCTTCAAGGCCCGGCAGGTCCGAGGCGCCAGGCGGCGGTGGATAAAGCCCCTTGCGCTGAAAAACATCCGGCCGATTGATGCCCGCAGCGCGCACCCTTATCAGAATCTCGCCCTCACCGGGCTTCGGCACGTCGCGCTGCTCCGGTTTCAGCACGGTCGGTTCGCCGGGTGTGCTGATCGCAACCGCCGTCATCGTTTCTGGAAGCGTTGTGTGGTTCATCATGCCCCTGTTGATTTGAGAAAGATCTGACAACACAATCGGCGAGCGGTGCTGCCGGATCAAGGGTAATCCCACACGCGGCGCTGCGAGCGACGGGAGAGGACACGATGGCCATTTTCGAGGAAGAAGAGAAGAAACCTGGTTCGGGACATCAGATCGGTCAGGATCTCTCGTTGCTGTCCGTCGATGAACTCAGAAACCGGATTGCAAAGTTGAAAGAGGAGATCGTGCGCCTCGAAGAGGAAGTTGAAAGCAAGGGTGCAACGAAAAACGCTGCAGAGGCGTTGTTTCGCCGCGACTGAGACACTCCGGACAGCGCAATCCCGGCCTTGAGCGCCGGTTTTGCGATGCTCCCTTGAAGGTTATTCGCGCATATTGCCGGATACGTGTCTCGAAGACGCGGTTGGACTTTCCACGGGCCTTGCTCATGCCATGTTTCAGTGGCGAGGGCAGGCTGGCCAAAGACACCCGATCAGTTCGAACGCACACCCCTTCGGAATCATTTCATGCTGTCACCTCTCGGTTCCATCATCGCGCTTCTCCTTGGCACGGCCTTCCTGTTGACCGGGTCTGGACTGCATGGGCTCCTGCTGCCGTTGCGCGGGCAGATGGAGGGGTTTCCAACGGCCTCCCTGGGTGCACTGGGTGCCGCATGGGCGGCAGGCTTCGTGGCCGGCTGCTTCGTGGCGCCGCGCATTGTGCGCCGGGCGGGCCATGTGCGCGCTTTCGGCGCCTTTGCCGCATCGGGTGCGATCATTGCGCTTCTGACCGGCATGTGGGTGGACCCGACCGGCTGGGTGATTCTGCGTATTTTCACCGGCTTCACCATGGCCGGCGCTTTCATGGTGATCGAAAGCTGGCTGAACGAGAAATCCACCAATGAGAACCGCGGCACCGTTTTCGGCATCTACATGATGCTGACCTACGCATCGCTGACAGCAGGCCAGATGACAGTGGCCTTCGGCGATGTTTCCAACACGATCCTGTTCATGACAACGGGCATTCTGTTCTGTATGGCCCTGATCCCGACCGCCGTCTCCAAAGCCGTGAGCCCCGAGCCGCTTACGCAGGCTTCGCTTGATCTGAAAGGATTATACGTGAACTCGCCAGTCGCCTTTCTCGGCTGCGTGCTTGTGGGCATTGCAAATGGCGCCTGGGGCACTCTGGGCGCCGTGTATGGCGGCCAGATCGGGATTTCGACACTGCAGATCGCAACGATGATGAGTATTGCCGTTCTTGCAGGGGCCGCTCTGCAGCTTCCCGCGGGCCGGCTCTCCGACCGGATGGACCGGCGTTTCGTCATCTCCGGCGCCGCATTCGGCTCCGGTCTCGTCGGCCTCCTGATACTCCTGACAGCACCGCGCGACGGAACATATGTGATCGCCATGACAGGGGTTTATGGTGCCTTCGCCTATACGCTCTATTCGATCATCGTCGCCCATGCGAACGACCATGCATCGCCTGAAGATTTCGTGAAAGTGGCAAGCGGGCTGCTCTTCCTCTATGGCTTCGGCACCATGATCGGACCGCTGATCGGTGGCGTGTTGATGGAAATCATGCCGCCGGAGAGCCTGTTCCTGATCACCGCGCTGGCCCATTTCGGGCTGGGTGCCTACGCATTGCTGCGCATCTCGCAGCGTGCCCCGGTTCCGGTCGACGAGCGCGAAGCCTTTAAAACGCTCCCGGCGGAGCGGGCGGTTACGCCACAGGCAGCGGTTCTGGATCCGCGCAGCGATACCGAAGAATCTCTGACCGAAACTGTCGAATAAGTTTCATGAAACCCGACTAAGGGTGGTGTGGCGCAAGCCGCTTCAGGCGGTCACACGATAAGGCCCCCGCACCCGGACGAATACCGAGGCGGAGGCCAGAGGCCCTGTGCGGCCAGCACGTCTTAAAACGATCTCCCAGACACCCAGGCGAGCCTGTATGCATCCTGGTTTGTGTTCTTGGCGTATGACGAAATCTGTTTGGTCGATTTCGCTTCGCAAAGTGCTCCTGGGGCATGGGACCGAAAAGCGGAAACCGGTTTTCGGTTGTCCCGACGCTCCCCAGATAAGCTAGATCGTCTTTTGCGCGTCCGAAGGGACGCACCGCGACCTACAGCGCCGCGCGTCTTATAAGACGCGCAAAGGACGCTGTAACACTTTCAAATGATGCATGTTCGTTGTCTTTCAAATGAATTCATTTGAAAGCGACATGCATTAGTGGCGGGTAACCGCCGACTTGAGCTTTTCCATCTCGTCCTTGATGGCCAGCTTGCGCCGCTTGAGTTGAGCAACATCGAGTTCGTCAACAGAGGGGTGGAGCTTGGCATCGTCGATTTCGCGCTCCAGCTCACCATGTTTACGCTTCAACTCTGCAAGATGGGATTCAAGAGACATGATTGGGATCTCCTTTGCTTCCTCGAGAATTCGCCAGCCGATGCCCGCCCGCAGGAACTGGCGATCAGGACAGTGTGCCACCACAAATGTGGCTTGTCGAACACAGTCTGGTAGCATTTCCTGAAACATTGAAATGTGATATAAGCGCCTCCGCTGCCGGGACTGTCCCGACGGCGTCGCTGGGTTGTGGACTCGTCCCGCGGGTTACAGCCGGAGTTTCGCGCATGTGGGTCAGCTGACTGTGGTGACATCTGAACAGGAACAGGCGGAGATTCGTCTCGAATTCGCCCGCCTCAAACAGGATCATGCGGATTTCGATGCCGCAATCAACGCCATGATCGCCACGGGGTGCGATCCGCTTCGTATCCAGCGCATGAAAAAGAAGAAGCTGGCCCTGAAGGACAGGCTGCAGGAACTGGAAGACAACATCATCCCGGACATCATCGCCTGATTTTTCCAGGTTCTTAAGGGCTTGCCACCGCGCAAGCTTGCGATGACGGCCGGTTTTGACTACAGCCTCATTTTTGATTGCGAGGGGATTTGATGGCTGAGCGGTCCGCCCGAGTGGCGATTATCATGGGAAGCCAGTCCGACTGGGCAACGATGCGCCATGCCGCAGACACGCTCGACCAGCTCGGTGTCGAGTATGAGGCGCGTATTGTCTCTGCGCATCGCACACCCGAACGTCTTTATGACTTCGCCAGAAACGCCCGCGACGAGGGGTTTCAGACGATCATCGCAGGTGCGGGCGGTGCCGCCCACCTCCCCGGCATGACCGCCGCAATGACACCGCTCCCCGTGTTCGGCGTGCCGGTGGAATCCAAGGCGCTTTCCGGGCAGGATTCACTTCTCTCCATCGTGCAGATGCCCGCAGGCATTCCCGTGGGTACACTCGCCATCGGCCGCGCCGGCGCGATCAACGCTGCGCTCCTTTCTGCTGCGGTGCTGGCGCTTCAGGACGACAGCCTGGCGGACCGCCTCGATGCATGGCGCGCAGAACAGACGGCGCAGGTCGCCGACTATCCGGTCGACTGAACATGACCGCTCCCCTTCCCCAAGGTGCGACCATCGGCATTCTCGGTGGCGGCCAGCTTGGCCGCATGCTGGCAATGGCCGCTGCCAGGCTGGGTTACCGCACCGTGGTGCTGGACCCCGCCGAGGACAGCCCCGCAGCGCAGGTCGCAAACGGCTTCATTCACGCCGCTTACGATGACACGCCAGCTCTGAAGAAGCTTCTCCAGCAATGCGATGTCATAACCTACGAATTTGAGAACGTGCCGGTCGCAACGGCCCTGTCCCTTTCAGAGGAGATGTCCGTCTTCCCCCCTCCGGAAGCGCTGGAAGCAGCGCAGGACAGGCTTGCCGAGAAGATATTCCTGAACACAGCGGGGATATCCACAGCGCCGTTCCTGTCTGTGGACAACGATGACGATCTCGCACGCGGACTGGAGCGCTTTTCAGGCGGCGTCCTCAAGACGCGCCGGATGGGCTATGACGGCAAGGGGCAACGTGTTTTTCGCAGTGCCGATGCCGGCGCTCATGAAGGCGTCTTTTCCGAGATGGGTGGCGTTCCACTCATACTCGAGGCCCTGGTTCCGTTTCGGCGGGAAATTTCCGTTATCGCCGCGCGGGCGGCGGACGGCAGCACCGCCATATACGACCCGGCCGAGAACGAGCACAGGGACGGCATCCTGCATCGCTCGACCGTGCCCGCCCATGTCGACGCTGGAACCCTCGCCGCGGCGAAGCAGGCGGCCATCGATATCCTAGGTTCACTGCACTATGTGGGCGTGCTTGGCGTGGAGTTCTTCGTGCTCGACAACGGCAAGGTCCTGGTCAACGAGATAGCGCCCCGCGTGCACAATTCCGGACACTGGACCGAGGCAGCCTGCACGGTCTGCCAGTTCGAACAGCACATCCGCGCTGTCGCCGGCCTTCCGCTTGGTGACACGGGCCGGCACTCGGACTGCGTGATGGAAAACCTGATCGGCGATGAGGTTCTGCGCGCACCCGAATTGCTGAAAGAACCCGATCTGATGCTCCACCTCTACGGCAAGACCGAAATCAGGCCCGGCCGCAAGATGGGACACTTCACCCGTCTCATACGCAACTGAGATCGCCTTCCTTGCAGTCGACCAGCTCTTCGAGCTGCCGCGTACGCGCCTCGGTGAGTTCCTGAAGGCACTGGGCGCGGATCATGGGTTCAATAGAGCCGCCGCGTACGGCCAGCGTCGCAAGATCGCACTGGGCATCGCGAAACCGGATCCATGCCCGCTGAGCGTCTCGCAGCAGCGTGCGTGCATCTTCATTGTCTGAATAACGCTTCCTGACGGCGCCATACTGCGCGTTGAGTGCCTTGTCGGCTGCCTCATAGTCCCGGCCTGCGCACTGCGTCATGTCGAGCTGCGTCTGCGGATCGTCGCAATCGGGCTCCTGGGCCAAGGCTCCAGCCATGGAAGCCGGAACCGCGATCGCCAGGATCGCGATCGAGTAGAGATGGCTGCGAAATGACATGTGAAACTCCTTCGATCTGCACCGGTGATGAAGAATTGATTTTCCGAACAGCGGGAATCGCCTGATTCATGCTGCCGGACCCCGCCGAAAGGTTGACACGGACAAGCATCCTCGTCTATGAGCCCATCGACTTGTGGCGCGCCATGGATGCGCGCCTTCTCATTTCGGGCCGTAAGGCCAACCACGGACAAGAACGATGAAGATCAAAAACTCGCTCAAGGCGCTGAAGACCCGTCACCGGGAAAACCGCATGGTCCGTCGCAAGGGCCGCATCTACATCATCAACAAGTCCAACCCGCGCTTCAAGGCACGGCAGGGCTGACCCGCCGGTCTCGGCGGTCTTCACGCGAAATTCAGTTTCCCTTTCACCATGCCGCGCCTATCATTGCGGCATGGTACGATTCACGATCGCAATTCTCGCTGTCGCTCTCATGGGCCTGCCAACGGCACAGGCAGCTGAGGGTGGCAAGCCTGCATCCGGTGTGGAATCACCGGTGCCCGACAGGCAGGCGCGCCTCGACGCGCTCTTCACCGACCTCAAGAAAGAAACCAACGAACGGGCCGCCCGCCGCATAGCGCTGCGGATCGGCGAGACCTGGAGCGATTCGGGCAGCGACACGGCCAACCTCCTCGTTGGCTGGGCGAATGATGCGATCAAGGCGGAAAAACTCTCCGTCGCGCTCGACTTTCTCGATCAGGTCACCATGCTTTTCCCCGATTATGCCGAAGGGTGGAATCGCCGCGCCACGGTGCATTTCATGATGAATGACTATGCCCGCTCGATGGCGGACATATCGCGCACGCTGGAGCTTGAACCGCGCCATTTCGGCGCACTGGCGGGGATGGCCCGCATCCTGCAGGCCACCGGCCGTCAGGAACAGGCGCTTACCGCCTATGAGCAGGTTCTGAACATCTATCCAATGCTGCGCAGCGCGCAGAACGCCGTATCCGAGATATCCGACAAGCTGGCCGGCCAGGGCATTTGAGCGGCATCAGCCGGCCCGTGCGCAGCGAAAAACGACCGGTGAACCAACTCCGCCGGTCGTGCCCCCCCTGCGCCAGGTCAGATACCGCCCAGACCGTCCGAGCCGATGTAAGCGATGCGCAGCATGTTGGTTGCACCAGGCGTGCCAAGCGGCACACCCGCGGTCACGATGACGCGGTTGCCGGGCTTGGCAAAACCCTCTTCATAGGCAATGCGGCAGGCCCGGTTGACCATGTCGTCCAGGTCGGCGGCGTCCTCCGTCACCACGCAGTGGGTGCCCCAGACGAGCGACAGGCGCCGTGCGGTCTCCACCACCGGCGAAAGAGCGATAATCGGCACCTGCGGCCGCTCACGGGCCGCGCGCAGCCCCGTGGTGCCCGACGAGGTGTAGGAAATGATCGCCGAGAGATTGAGCGTCTCTGCGATCTGCCGTGCCGCCATGGAAATCGCGTCGGCGCCCGTCGGCTCCGGCTCGGTCCTCTGGCCGTAGATGATGGTCGGATAGGTGGGATCCTGCTCCACCTTGGTGGCGATTGAGTTCATTGTCGCAACCGCCTCGACCGGATAGTCGCCGGCCGCAGATTCCGCCGACAGCATCACCGCGTCGGCCCCCTCGAAAACGGCGGTCGCAACGTCGGACACTTCCGCACGGGTCGGCACAGGCGCGGAGATCATCGATTCCAGCATCTGCGTGGCCACGACGACCGGTTTGCCGGCGCGGCGGCAGGCGCGGGTGATCTGCTTCTGAATGCCCGGAACGGCCTCGAGCGGCATTTCCACGCCAAGATCGCCGCGCGCCACCATGAGCGCATCGGAAAGCTCGATGATCTCCGCAAGGCGCTTCACCGCCTGCGGTTTTTCGATCTTGGCCAGAAGCGCAGCCCGTCCGCGCGCCACCTTGCGCACCTCGGCCAGGTCTTCGGGCCTCTGGATGAAGGAAAGCGCGATCCAGTCCACATCGGACGACAGCACCGCATCGAGATCCTTGCGGTCCTTGTCGGTGAGCGCTCCCATGGGAAGATCCGTGTCCGGGAGGCTTACGCCCTTGCGGTCGGAAATCTTGTTCCCGGCCACCACCTCGCAGGTAATCGCCTTGCCGTTGTTCTTGAGCGCCTTGAGTTGCAGCCGTCCATCGTCGATCAGCAAACGATGCCCCGGCTCCACCGATTTCAGAATCTCGGGATGCGGCAGGTGGACCCGCTTGTCATTGCCTGGCTCGGGATTGTCGTCGAGCGTGAAGGTCTGGCCGATGGAAAGCTCGACGCTCTTCTCGGCAAAGGTGCCCACGCGCAGTTTCGGCCCCTGCAGATCGGCCAGAATGCCAATGGGGTGACCGACCTTTTTCTCAACCGCCCGAATGCGTCCCACCAGGGTGCGCATCAGCTCGTGGCTGGCATGGCTCATATTGATGCGGAACACATCGGCGCCGGCCTCGAAGAGACGCTGGATGCTTTCCTCTTCTGAAGATGCGGGCCCGAGCGTGGCGAGGATCTTGACCTTGCGATTGCGCCTCATTGGGAGGCATCCGAATTCGTCAGTGTGTTGTTTTCGGCCGGCCCGTCAGTCAAATCCACCATCCAGTTTTCCTGCTCGCGCGTGTCATATTCCTGGAAGCCGGCACGCTGGAAGCCCCGCGCAAAACAATCATTGGTACCGGCAATCTTGAACTCGGTCAGTGCGACGCACATCTGCACCTTCCCCTCCCAGCGGCCGCCACTCGCAGCGTCCTCTGCGTAGAGGTAGTAATAGCGTGATTCCAGCGGCCCCTCGATCAGCGTCTTGCAGCTCGATTTCTCGATCCGCCACCATCCCTCGCTCACCCAGCCCGAAGCGGTGCGGTATCCGATGGCGACACCAACGAGGTTCTGTGTGGAATTGCAGACGCGAAAATCAGCAAACGCGGGGGTGGGCGCAAGAAGTGCGCCTCCCAGTCCGGTCGCGGCAGCAAGCAGAAAGGCCCCCCGGCGTTTCGCGTGTGACGCCCGTCGAAGCATTTTTGAGAACCTTGAATTCGACCTGAGCATATTTTCCTTTTCGGCAATGTCCGGCCCCCTGTCAACGCGCCATCGCCCGCCAGCGCGTGTTTTCCATCACAGCCTTGCAGAACGGAGCACATCGTGAAAGGACGAGATTACGCTGTGATAAGCGCACATTTATGACCGCACCAGTTTTCCCGGGACCCGCCTGATGAATGCCTTCGCCTTCACATCACCGTTCGAGCTGATTCCCGGTGAGCTCACCAGGGGCCTCGTACTGGTCGCCGATCATGCGAAGCGCGCTTTGCCCGAAACATACGGAGCGCTGGGCCTCCCGGCGTCGGAATTCGAACGCCATATCGCATACGATATCGGAGTGGAGGCAGTGACCCGCGCGCTCGCCGAAAAACTGGGTGTACCGGCGGTTCTGGGCGGGTTTTCAAGGCTCCTTATCGATCCCAATCGCGGCATCAACGACCCGACCCTGATCCGGCAGCTTTACGACGGGACCATCATACCGGGGAACTACCCCCTCACCGCCGAGGAACGGAAAAGCCGCATCGATCGCTTTTATCTGCCCTTCCACGACGCCGTCGCGAAGACGGTGAGCGGCGTCGAGGCGGCAATCGGCCAGGCGCCGCTTATCATCGCAATTCATTCCTTCACGCCATCGCTGCTCGGGCGCAGGCGGCCGTGGGAGGTGGGTGTTCTGTGGGACATCGACAGCCGCGCGGCCGCCCCCCTGATCGAGGCGTTGAGGGCTGATGGCGAACTGACGGTGGGTGACAACGAACCCTATGACGGCGCCTATCCGGGTGACACCATGCACCGGCATGCCACCACGAGGGGCTTCCCCTATGCGCTCATCGAGATCCGCCAGGACCTGATTGCCGGCGAGGCCGGTGCAATCGCCTGGGCAGAGAGGCTTGCCCCCATGCTTGAAGCCATCAACGCACGGCCCGATATGCATGAAGTAAGGCATTTTGGGTCACGAACGGACCATATCTGAAGGAGCACCCATGACAACGCTGACTGAGGAGCAGAAGCGCGATCTGGAGGCCGCCGCGTTTCGCCGACTGGTCGACCATCTGCGCAACCGCACGGACGTTCAGAACATCGACATGATGAATCTCGCCGGCTTTTGCCGCAATTGCCTGTCCAACTGGTACAGGGACGCCGCCGAGGCCGAAGGGATCGCGCTTTCCAAGGAGGAATCGCGCGAGATCGTCTACGGAATGCCCTATGAGGAATGGCGCGCGAAGCACCAGACCGAGGCAACCGCGGAACAGAAGGCCGCGTTCGAGGAAAATCGTCCCAAAGACCACTAAAGCATTTTGCGGTCGGGTGGAATCACCTGACGTCCGCATAAATGCGGAAAAGCAGAGAGATAGAGCGGAGTGGCGTTTCCGTTAAACGGTGAACCGCTCCAGCAGACCGGCAATCTGGCAGCAGCCAGCCCGCTCAAAGCAGCAAATCCCTTGACCGCCGGGCCTTGCTGGGGCATCGAACCTGCCACGCCTCAACGCCCCGACTCGCGGGCTTTCAGAACAATCGACCGGAGTTTCGCATGGCCGACGACATCACGACCGAGACCGCCGACACAGTGGCCGCTGGCCAGCTTCGCGCCTTTATAGAGCGTGTAGAGCGGCTTGAAGAAGACAAGAAGACCATTTCGGAAGACATCAAGGAAGTCTATGCCGAGATGAAGGCCAATGGCTTCGACACCAAGGCCGTGCGCTCGATCGTACGCCTGCGCAAGAAGGATCAGGCCGAGCGCCAGGAAGAAGAGGCGATGATCGACCTCTACAAGGCCGCGCTCGGCATGGAATGATCCCGGCGGAAAACCGGGTAAAGAAAAGGGCGGCCCGGAGCCGCCCTTTCGCATTCATGGCCTGAGCAGCTATTCGATATCGAAAGAGACGCCCTGCGCGAGCGGCAGTTCCTTGGAATAGTTCACCGTGTTGGTTGCGCGGCGCATATAGGCCTTCCAGGCATCGGAGCCCGATTCGCGGCCACCGCCGGTTTCCTTTTCACCACCAAACGCACCGCCTATTTCCGCACCGGAGGTGCCGATATTGACGTTGGCAATGCCGCAGTCGGAACCACGCGCGCTAAGGAATTCCTCGGCCTCACGCATATCGGTGGTGAAAACGCAGGAAGAGAGGCCCGCGCCCACGGCATTATGAAGCTCGAGCGCCTCGTCGAAATCGCTGTACTTCATCACGTAGAGGATGGGGGCGAAGGTTTCCTCCAGAACGACGCCCGCCTGCTCCGGCATCTCGACCAGAGCCGGATGCGCGTAATAGGCGTCTGCGTCGCCGCTGTCGAAGCGCGCTCCGCCAACCACCTTGCCGCCGAGCTTCTTCGCCTCTTCGAGCGCCTTCTGCATGTTGTCGAAAGCGCCCTTGTCGATAAGCGGACCAACCAGCGCATCGGTCGTGAGCGGGCTGCCGACGGAAACCGATTCATACGCCTTGCGCAGACGCGGCAGCAGCGCATCATAAACGGATTCATGCACGAAGAGGCGGCGCAGCGTGGTGCAGCGCTGGCCTGCCGTGCCCATGGCGCCAAAGGCGATGGCGCGCAGCGCCATGTCGAGATCGGCCGAAGGGCAGACGATACCGGCATTGTTGCCGCCGAGCTCCAGAACAGCGCGGGCAAAGCGCTTTGCCAGGCGCGGACCGACTTCGCGGCCCATCCGGGTGGAACCGGTGGCCGAAACCAGCGGCACCTTCGGATGATCGACCATCGCCTCGCCAACGGCGCGTTCGCCGATGATGACGGTGAGAAGGTCGGCCGGCGCGTCATCGCCAAAGCGCTTGACCGCACGTTTGAAGATCGCCTCGCAGGCAAGCGCCGTCAGCGGCGTTTTTTCGGAGGGCTTCCACACGACGCTGTCGCCGCAGACGAAGGCAAGAGCCGCGTTCCACGACCACACGGCAACCGGGAAGTTGAAGGCGGAGATGACGCCGACCACGCCGAGCGGATGCCAGGTTTCCATCATGCGATGTCCGGGACGCTCGGTGGCGATGGTCAGGCCATAGAGCTGGCGCGAGAGGCCGACCGCGAAATCGCAGATGTCGATCATCTCCTGGACCTCGCCGAGGCCCTCGGAACGGACCTTGCCGACCTCGATGGACACCAGGCGTCCAAGATCGTCCTTCGCCGCGCGCAACTCCTCGCCCAGAAGACGCACCAGTTCACCGCGACGCGGGCCGGGCACATTGCGCCATGCCTTGAAGGCCTGATGCGCCCGCTCCACGGCAGCGCCTGTCTCCTCAGCGGAGATGGATGAGACCGCACCGATTTCCTCGCCGGTGACTGGCGTGCGCACGGTAAGGTCACCGCCGGTGAAAGCCTTCTCGTCGACGCCGAGGCGCTTCAAAAGCTCGCTAGTTTCATTCTTGACGTTCATGGGTGCTTCGCTCCCTGGATAATCTTCTTGCGAAAACGCAGACGGATGCCGCGCGGCCGGACAGGCCCCTGGCGGGAATGTAGGGAGGGCGGTCCCGGATTGGAAATGGAAAATCGGACTGTATTCATGATGCAGGGTCATGCATATCCGCCTGATCGGTGTCGGAAAGGCACAACTGTCGTTCCGGCTAGATCGCCGTGCGTCCGTCCGGACGCATAAAGGACGATCTAGGTAGTCTATAGTTGGAGCATCGGAACAATCCGAAAACCGGATTCCACTTTTCGGTCCGATGCTATAGATCGCCGTGCGTCCGTCCGGACGCATAAAGGACGATCTAGACTATTGATGGAGCATCGGAATAGCCCGAAAACCGGATCCCACTTTTCGGTCCGATGCTCTAGACCTGAGCGAGAATCCATGTGACGAAAGCGTCCGCCGACGGATTGTCGACACCGAGCGGCCGCACAATGAAATAGCTGTTCTGCGTCTTGAGGGCTGTGTCTCCCACCTGGACCAGAACGCCGGAGCGCAGCTCCTCTTCGATCAGATAGGCGGGCACGAGCCCCGCACCGAGCCCTGCAGCCGCACCGGCAATCACCATGGTGAACTGGTCGAATTGCTTGCCGGGAAGCGCCGGCACCTCTCCCAGACCGGCCTCATGCATCCAGTCACCCCAGGCGCCCGGCCGGCTCTGGAGGTGCAGAAGCGGTGCTTCAAGCAATCCTTCCGGGCCGTCGACACGATTCGCCTCAATGAACTGCGGCGACGCGACCGCGATCATCTCCTCGTCGCAGAACTTGGTGAGCTGCGCATCCGGCCAGTTGTCCCGGCCGAAATGAATGGCGACATCGAAACGCTCATGAGCCAGGTCGAACGGATTGATGCGGGCAGTCAGGTTGATGCCGATCCCCGGGTGCGCCTTCTCGAAACCGGGCAGGCGCGGAATGAGCCAGCGACTTGCAAATGTGGGCAGGCTGGCCACATTGAGTGTCGCGCCCGACATGCCGGCGGCGATCGCGCGATGCAGGGTCTGGGTGATGCGGCTGAGATCGTCCTCCAGCGCATCGGCAAGGTTTTTGCCGGCCGGTGTCAGGACCACGCGCCGCCCAACGCGCCGGAACAGGCTGAAGCCAAGCGCCGACTCCATATCGCGGATATGGCGGCTGACGGCGCTCTGCGTCAGATTGAGCTCTTCGGCAGCCAGGGTAAAACTCTGATGCCGCGCCGCCGAGGCGAAACTGCGCAGAACGGAGAAGGAAGGCAGAAAGCGCCGCGCAAACCTGTCTACCATCGTCGAAAAAAAGCTCCCCTCGCGGCCTTCCGCCAGCACATCGCTCCCGCATCTTATAGCGGCTCCGGCACCGAAATCACATATCCGGAGCGAATTTCATGGATGCGTGTCGGTCACGCCAGGGCGAGAATGCTGCGGGCGCTCTCCTCATCGGTGATGAAAACTGTTGGCTCGACCAGTTTCATGGCACCGATGAGCGCATCGATCTTGTCGTCACCGCCGGAAGTGAGAATGCGCATCGGTGCCCGGCGCAGGCGGTCGACATCGACGGACATCACGCGGTCGTTGATCGGATGATCAACGAGCTGACCGTCGATATCGTAAAAGTGATAGAGGATGTCCCCCACCGCACCCTTATCCTCCAGAGCGGCGCGTACGGCCTCGGTGAGATACCCCCCGCGATAGAAGGTTGTGGCCGAAGCGAGGCCGCCAATCGACACGATGACCGCGTCGAGCGTATCGGCAAGCGCCAGAATTTCATGCAGACCGCAGCGCTCGATGAGCGCTGTCTTCGTTTCGACGCTGTCCACCACGGCGGGCGCGGGAATGAGATAGCCATCGCCCTGAAAAGCGCGCGCAAAACGCCACGCGAATTCAGCCGGATTGAAGCGACGGGCAACGCCGACACCGCCCAGGAGCGAGATCACCTTGAAATCCGCCAGCGGCCGGGCACGGATGAACGGCAGGGAGCCGAAAAGCGTGCGCCCCCAACCGACACCGACCGACATGCCCGCTGTCATGACATCGGAGACGAAACTGCCGGTCGCCGCGCTGATTGCGGGTATGGGGTCCGCGTTGGGATCGGACAGCGGCGCGACGACGGCGCGCTCCAGCCCGAAACGCTCTTCCAGCGCGCGTTCGATGCGGGTGATCTCCGCAAGGTCGCCCTCAATGGTGATCTTCACCTCGTTGCGGGCCCGTGCATCGGCGAGCATCCGCACCACGCTGACGCGGCCTATGCCGAGGATCTCGGCGATTTCGTTCTGCGTCTTCTGCTCGACGAAATACATCCATGCGGCGCGCACGCGCAGCCGGTCCGTCTTGCTGGTCACGCCACCTCTGGCCGGCACGATCGCAATTTCTCCAGAACTGGTCGTACCGGCGGGCTGCCCAGCGGACTTCTTGTGCGCCTTCGCCTTGCTCATATGGTCTTCCTGCATTTTTCCCCGGAGCGGATACAAGCATCTAGCTTGATTTCCGGGAAGACCAAAACAATGATGTCGCCACCGGGTCAATGCCCGGCAGCGGAAAACTGCTTAGCTCAGGATACTGTTTTATGCTTCGTGATGCCTCGCAAGACATGGCGATTCACCTCAAGGACCGCTTGCGGGACATACGCGACCTGCTGCGTTCACACAGGCATGAGCGGCAGGCGACAGCCGCCACAGGCAGGCACTTCAGCGATATGGAGAAGCTTCTGGCACGTGCTGCGAGCATGGTCGACGACACGCTGACACTCGCCGAAACCGCATCCAGGACCGTTCTTCCCGGTGCGCATAAGCACGAACTGGTATTATGGCCCCTCAGCGAGTATTTCAGTGATCCGGGGTCAGGTGAACGTGCTTTCAGGCGTCATATGTATCGCGCAGCGAAAGCCCTGGCAGCCACGTTGAAGGAAACCGAACCACCGGTGATTCGCGAAACCGGCTTCACCGCAGCCCATGAGACACTGCGCCAGCGGCAGGGCCACATGGTGCTGGTTCTGAAGAATGCTTCCGGACCTGACATAAAGCGTCCGCTGTTGGCCGGGATGCTCGCACATCTCGTTCAGGACGTCTGCCGCAGCGCGCTCAACGATCCGGCAACGCCAGCTTCCGCACAGGATGCGAAAACAGCCATACTCGTCTTTGCGCCGGGGCTGCTCGCCTCCGCGCTGATGGCGTTCGACGACAGCCTCCCGGCTTCGGATCTGCTCGACATCGCTACGCTGGCCGTCGCCGCCCGCCGGGACCGGATGGCTCACAGCTTCGGCGCCGACCAGCCAATCGCCGACCTGACGGCTGTCTTCGAAAGCCTGCTCACCCATCTGCCATAGACGGTGTGATCAGGCAGCGGTCTCCAGAAGCTCCGAAAGCTGCTTTTTGGTGGCCTGGATGGACGCAGGGCTCATGCTGAGTTCCGTCAGCCCCATGCGAATGAATTCCGGAATCAGATCGCCGCGCGCGGCAGCTTCGCCGCACATGCCGATCTCGATGCCTGCATCCATTGCCGCCTTCGCAGCCTGCTCCACAGCCGCCATCACGGCCGGATGAGCGGCATCATTGAGATTGGCAACAGAAGGGTTGAGACGATCCGCGGCCATCACATACTGGGTCAGGTCGTTGGTGCCGATCGAGAAGAAAGAAACTTCCTTTGCCAGAGCCGCGGCACCGAAGACCGCAGCCGGCGTCTCGATCATGACCCCAAGCGGGAATTCGCCGCAGGCGACCCCCTCGGCTTTCAGCTCGGCTGCGCATTCATCGATGAGGGCACGCGTGCGGCGCACTTCTTCCACATCCGAAACCATGGGCAGCATCACCCGCAGATTGCCGTGAACGGCAGCGCGCAGAAGGGCACGAAGCTGAACCTTGAAGATATCCGTGCGGTCGAGGCACATGCGGATGCCGCGCCAGCCAAGGAACGGATTTTCCTCTTCCGGAAACTCAACGCCGGAGATCGGCTTGTCGCCGCCGATATCGAGCGTGCGCACGATCACCGGATGGTCAGGGAATGCGCGTGCGAGTTCCGCGTAGGTTTCCGCCTGCATGTCCTCGGAGGGCAGATGCATGTGGCGCATGAAGAGAAGCTCGGTGCGGAACAGGCCGACACCCATCGCGCCAGCCTCCTGTGCGGCTTCCACTTCTTCGAGCGAACCCAGATTGGCCGCCACCTGAATGACCGTGCCATCTGCCCGGCGCGGCACCACGTCCTTGTAAGCCTTGAGGGCTTCCTTTTCGCGGGCGGCAGCACCGATCATCTCGTCAAAGCGCGCGCGGGTCGCCGCATCCGGTTCGACCACGACCTGACCCGTATGACCGTCGATGGCTGCTTCTTTTGCCTCACGCAGCTGGTTGACGGCCTCCCCGAGGCCAAGCACGGCCGGGATGCCGTGTGTGCGGGCAATGATCGCCACATGCGAAGTCGCGCCGCCGTGACCGCACACCACGCCGCCAAGACGCTTGAGCGGCGCGCGCGCAAGATCCCAGGCACCTATATCCTCGGCAACCAGAATGGCGCCGTCGGGAATGTCGTCCAGACGTGCATCTTCCTGCCCCAGCAGCGTGAGACAGATCTGCCGCGCAATGGACTCCATATCCTCTGCGCGTGCGGCCATATAGGCATCGTCCAGCTTGCGGAAATCATCCGCCAGGCGCGAAGACGCAGCGATGACCGCTGAAACCGCGTCCAGTCCGCCATCAATGGCGGCGAGCGTCTCATCGCGCAGCGCATCGTCGGAAGCGATGTCACGCAGGGCCGCGACGATACCACGGTCGCTTTCCTGCATCCCATCGGAAGCAAGCGAACGGTCGAGTTTCTCCTGAAGCCGCACAATGGCGTCTTCGAAGCGTTTCTTCTCCGGAGCGATCTCATCGGCCGAAAGCGTCTTGTTGGCTGGAACGATCTGCTGCGGGAAATGCGCAAAGACCGGACCGAGGCCGAGGCCGGCACTAGCGGCAACGCCATGGATGCCTCCGTCCGCCACGGGGGGTGATGCCTCTGCGTCAACTTTCTTCGGGGCAGGTTCCTTCTGAGGCGGGACCGGCTGCGTCGCGCTCTCGCCGGCACCTTCCTCGACGCCCGAAAGCGGGTTTTCCAGATAGGCGATGAGCGCATCGACGGCTTCAATCGCATCGGCACCGTCGGCACGAATGGAGACTTCGTCATTCTCCTTCACGCCGAGCAGCATCAGCTTGACCGAACTCTTGGCACTGACGGCCTTCTCTCCCTTGACGATCTCCACATCGCTCTCGAACCCCTTGGCGAGGCGCACGAAGCGTGTTGCGGGTCGGGCGTGCAGGCCGTCCTGCACTCGGACAATGGTCGAGCGTTCCATACCGGTCTCGTATCTCTGTCTTCGATTTCGCGACGGCGTCAGGCGCCGATGGTGATCACTGCATCCGTCTTCAGCGCCGCGACAAGCCTGTCCGGCTCTACTACGGACGCGCAGATCTCGCCAGGGCGCTCCACGGCGGTCGCGCCGTTGAAATTCACCACGACATGCCCGATCTCGCGCACCTTGTTCCAGGCAGCTTCGCCTATTGCGGTTATTTCGGCCGAGACGGCTTCACCCACGGAAACACGCGTCCCGGGCACCGGCGCATCGGCAGAGGGCCCGTCCTGAACCGCATGAAGAACGGAAACCTCGGCAAGTTCCTCCGGCGCACCGTCAGCAAACAGAATCAGGACACCACCTTCCGCCAGATCCGCCACTTCCGAACCCACCGCAGTTATGCGCGTTTTGAGAAACACCGACATTCAAGAAAACTCCATGCAAACAAAAGCTCTGGGAGCGGCGGCCGCCCGTAGACGGCCGCCGCTTCCGATCGTTAAAGCACCACCAGGCTGACAGCCCAGGCGAGAGCCACGGAAACCGGGCCCATGATCTGACGGCTGATAAGCACCGCCGGCACACCGATTTCGATCGTCTTGGGCTTGGCTTCGCCGAGCGCAAGGCCCACCGGCACGAAATCACAGCCCACCTGCGTGTTGTAGGCAAACAGCGCCGGCAGCGCCATGGCGGGCGAAATCGTGCCATTGGCAATCTGCGGGCCGATGATCGCCACGCCGATCACCTGCGCAATCACCGCGCCCGGCCCGAGAATGGGAGACAGGAACGGCAGGCCGCAGATGGCCGAGATGATGAGCAGGCCGATAATGTTGTTTGCCAGCGGCCCCATGGGCTGAGCGAGAACATCGCCGATGCCCGTATAGAGGATCAGGCCGATCAGCATGGTCACGAAGGCCATGAAGGGCAATACGTTGCGGACCACCTGGTCGATGGTGCGGCGACCGGCGTTGAAGAAAATGCCGACAACGCGACCCATGACGCGACCGACGCTGCTGATGAGCCCCACAAGCCCACCCTCACTGGAGGGTGCTGGCGCGGCGGCAGAAGCCTGCTCCGCGGCTTCGCCGGCACTGGCGGCACCACCGGCAACCGTTGCCGCCTCGCTCCCGTCAGCCATCTCGATGGTCTCCGGTGTGACGCCGGAGACATAGATGTCCTCGGTGATGAATTGGGCGAGCGGACCCGCCTGGCCGACTGGCGTCAGGTTGACGGTCGGAATGCGCTTGCGCGGATAAACGCCGCAGCGCGCGGTACCGCCGCAATCGACCACGACCACAGCCATCTCGCTTTCGATCGGCGGGCTCTTGAAGCCGTCGACCGCCTCGGCGCCGGTCATGTCCGCAATGCGCTGCGCCACCGGATGAATGCCGCCACCCGTGACGGACACGACCTTGTTGCGCTGCGCCGTCGGTTCGATCACCAGAGGGCCGCCCCAGCCGGAGGAGCCCTTCGAAATCTTTACTGCTTTGTATGTTTTCGCCATGTTCTGCCCCTCCCCTAGAGCTCAACGCCCTGGCGGCGCGCCATGATGGCGGTGATCTTCTCGGTCAGCATGCCCTTGAGCAGGATGACAACGAGGCCGACAAGCGCATACCAGATCGCCACGGTGATGTGATAACCACCGGGAACAACGCCCTGGCTCTCAAGCTCGAGCAGCGCGACGAGGATGCCGCCCCAGACGAAATACTCGCCCGGATTGATATGCGGGAACAGGCCGAGCGGCGGGTGCACGTAAGACACCGCAGCGTCATAGAACGCCGGCTTGTGCTTTTCTTCCAGGAACGAACCGAAGGTGTATGCCATCGGGTTGGTGAGGAAGAAAACCGCAAGAACCGGAAGAACCGTGTAGCGCGTGAGCGCGATGCGCCCGGCACTCTGGGCAAGGCCATGCACGCGCTTTTCGCCCACCAGTTCGGTGATGGCGTAGAAGGCCGTCATCAGCACGACCAGCGTCGGAATGATGCCGGTGACGAAGCCGGCGAACACTTCGCCGCCTTTCTGGAAGATGCCGATGAAATATTTGCCGGCAGCCGTGAGCCAGCCAAGCTGCTCTTCCTGGGCAACCGAATCCAGCTTCTGCCGGAACTCTTCGACCGAAATGTCGCTGCCCGCCTGCGCAAGCACGACAAGATCATTGGCTGCCGCCTTAGCGGCCAGCTTGCCGGTTAGTGCGGCATCGCCAGCCACCGCCCCGGCCATGTGCAGCCCCTGCATGGCCGTGTCGGCATGCTGGGCCATTAATGAAATGACAGACATAGTCCTCCCTCTCTCTTCTGCTCACCTCGTTGCTTGAGCCCCGGTGAGCGTGCATTCCCGTATGTCATGCTTTTGCCGCGGCCAGAGATTCCCGAAGCGGCGGTTCATCCCCCGCTCGCGTACGGTCTATCTGCGCCACCGCCTGGGTGATTGCCGCAGTAAGACCGGGCGTGTCTTCACCGAAGATCGCCGGCTCGGCCCGCAGCGCATCGAGGGTCATGCCCTCGAATTCCTCATGTCGTTTGAACTTCGCAAAAACGGAGCGCCCGCTCATCGTCAGAATGCGGCGGACGGAAAGATCCGGTGCGACGACGACAATGGCAATCGCCCCGCGCTTCAGAAAGCGGCCGTGAAAAGCGCCCGTTCCCACAAAGCCGTCCGTATATTTCTGCGTGATGCCCTTGAAGACATCGGAATAGTGTCGCATCTGCAGCCAGACGCCGTAGGACTGCAAAGCCCATACGACCGCGAGGAGCAGAAGCCCCCATTGCCATATTGCCATCAGGCCGTTCCTCCCGAAACGCTTATCCCAAGCGCACGCACTGCATACTCATTAATCCTGAACTAAGAACATTTGTTTTTTAGAATGTCAAATTGTATATTCCTTTGAGCCTAGAGCGTGGGCTTATTTGGTTGGAACCCGTCCACCGCGTGCTATTGTCCGGGCGAAGGAGTTCACCGTTGGACCTCGATTTCAAAAACGAACTGGCCGTGATGCCCGATCTGCGCCATCGGCTACGTCAATTGCGCTGGTTTCGTGCAACGTTTCGCGGCAATGCGAAAGCGGTGACGCAGCACTACGGCGTTGAGTTCGTGTTGAGCGAGGAGAAGCTGACACGCGTCTTTCTCGACTGGGTGGAAATGGTGGATGCGCAAAAAGCCTATGCCCGGCTCGATCGCGGCGATTTCATCATCTACGCCGCCGGGCTGGCGCTGAAGGAGATGATCCGCCACGCCCCCGTCTCCATTGCCCAGGGAAGCGCTGTTTCGAGCGCAGCCGACAATGCCGACATCGTGACCTTCTGGCCTGAGGGTTTCCTTTATACAAACTATTGCGTCTGCGCGATCGCTGCCATCTTCGAGCAGGAGTTTGGCCAGACGCCACGGCTCGACCGCTGCGCCGATGACCTGCGCACCTGGTGGTCTTACCGCGAGAATACGCGCGAAATGCCTGCCTCCGCAGTCGCGTTTCTTGACCGGTTTTTCGGTGCGGAACCCAACTGGGTAGCGCCTGATCTGATCGAGGGACGGCTGGCCATGCGTACGGCGATGGAAGCGAAGCGCAAGAGCATCAAGGCTCCCTCGATCTTCCCCGATCCCGCGACGTGAAAGAGCGTCTGCCGGAGCCCCTCCCCACATAGGTTTCAATTCAATTTGGAGTTTCCATGAGCAAGCCCCTGATCATATTCGATTGCGACGGTGTCCTTGTCGACAGCGAACCGCTTGCCGCAATCGCCTATGAGCGCGTCTACAACAAGCATGGCCTTGCGCTGACCCGTGATGTGGTCGGCCAGTGCATCGGTATGAAGCAGGCCGATATCATCGTCCGTATTGAAGAACTCACAGGGCACGCTTTTCCCGCCCACGCCGAAGGAGACATCTGGCTGGAGACCAGGGCGCTTCTTGAGGAAGAGCTGGAGCCGACACGCGGCATTCTCCCGTTCCTGCGCAATCTTGAAACCGCACGCTGTGTCGCCTCGTCCTCCTCGATGGAAAGGATTGCGCTAAGCCTTGATGTGGCCGGCATTGCGGAATTCTTCGCAGACAATGTCTTCAGCACGTCGATGGTAAAGAACGGCAAGCCGGCACCGGACATCTTCCTGTTCGCAGCCGAAAAGCTCGGCGGCGAGCCCAGCGCCTCCGTGGTCATCGAGGATTCGCCATTCGGTGTGCAGGGTGCAGTTGCAGCCGGCATGACCGCGATCGGCTTCACTGGCGGCAGTCACACCTTCGACGGTCATGCGGAGAAACTGCAGGCCGCCGGAGCCCACGCCACATGCGCAAGCTGGAGCGAGGTGGAGACCGAGCTCACCCGACGCGGCTTCATCCGCGAAACCGTAGCGGACCTTTAGGGCATTTTGCAGCCAGGTGGAATCACCTGACGTCCGCATAAATGCGGAGAAACAGATAGATAGAGCGGAGTGGCGTTTCCATGAAACGATGATCCGCTCTAAAGAAAAGGCGCTGCCCGTGATGATCCAGGCAGCGCCAAGTTACGCGGTCAAAGTTCCAGGGTTACCCCCGGTTGCCCACCCCAACAGCGGCCTGTCTCTTCGTCATAACGACAAGCCGCTCCCCCTCTGCTTCCCCGGCAACGAGCCCCTCAGCAAACCGGGGACGCAAATCAAACCAGCATCGCCATCGGATTTTCGATGACCTCCTTGAAGGCGGCGAGGAGTTCGGCGCCAAGCGCGCCATCCACCGCCCGGTGATCGGTCGAAAGCGTCACCGACATCACGGTTGCCACCTTCACCTCGCCATCCTTCACCACGGCCCGCTGCTCGCCAGCGCCAACCGCGAGGATCGTCGCATGCGGCGGGTTGATGACGGCGGCGAAGTCCTTGATGCCGAACATGCCGAGATTGGAAACGGCCGTGTTGCCGCCCTGGAACTCTTCCGTCTTCAGCTTGCGCGAACGCGCCCGCGCGGCCAGATCCTTCATCTCGTTGGAGATCGCCGACAGCGTCTTCTCGTCGGCGCGGCGAATGATCGGCGTGATGAGACCGCCCGGGATCGACACGGCCACGCCCACATCGGCATGTCTGTG
This sequence comes from Nitratireductor rhodophyticola, assembly GCF_019891355.1. Classification (NCBI taxonomy): domain Bacteria; kingdom Pseudomonadati; phylum Pseudomonadota; class Alphaproteobacteria; order Hyphomicrobiales; family Phyllobacteriaceae; genus Nitratireductor; species Nitratireductor rhodophyticola. The sequence continues at coordinate 501,825 of NZ_JAHSSF010000003.1, forward strand.
CTTCACCATGGCGCTCTCGGTCCACGAGACATTCGCCTCTGGCACCATGGTGAGCGCTTTGGCATGGGCCTTGATGACCATGTCGTTGACCGACAGCTTGTAAGCCGGCTTTTCGCCATCCCCGGTCTTTACCATCGGCGCGGCATCGTTCAACTCCTTGCGCAGCGCCAGCAGCGCGTCGATCTCGCAATCGAGCGTCAGGTAGAAATGCGGGATGGTGGATTTGGCCTCGACCAGACGGCGGGCGATGGTCTTGCGCATGCTGTCATGCGGGATGAGCTCGTAAGTGCCTTCCTCGAACAGTTTCATGACCTGATCGTCGGCCATGGCCTGCGGCGCGGACGGAGCGGCAGAAGGTGTGGCGGCTGCTTTCGCACCGCCATCCTTGCCGGCAGCTTCCACATCGGCCTTGACGATCCGGCCTTTCGGGCCGGAGCCCGAAATCGCCGCAAGATCGAGCCCGGCTTCCTTCGCCAGACGGCGGGCAAGCGGAGAGGCACGAACGCCGGAGGATGTTTCTGCGGTCGCTGCCGGAGCAGCCGCAACGGGCGCGGCGGCCTCGACGGGGGCCGGCGCTTCCGCCTTTGCGGGCACTTCGGCTGCGGCTTCGGCGGGCGCAGAAGCCGGTGCATCGGCCACCGCCTCGCCTTCTTCATAAATCCAGGCAACAACCTCACCCACGGCGATGTCGACGCCTTCCTTGCCGGTGATGTTGCGAACAATGCCGGCGGCAGGAGAGTCGATCTCCATGGCCGCCTTGTCGGTCTCGATCTCGAACAGGAGATCGCCCTTCTTCACGGTCGCGCCTTCTTCCACATGCCAGGAAGAGATGCGGCCGGTCGACATGTCCATGTCGACCTTGGGCAGGATGACTTCAACAGCCATGTCAGCGCGCTCCCGTAACCAGATCGCGGGCCGCCTTGACGATGCCGTCGACCTGCGGAACCGTCGCCTTTTCCAGCTCCGGATTGTAAGGGATCGGCGTTTCCGCGCCGCCCAGACGGACGACCGGTGCGTCGAGATAATCGAAGGCCTCGCTCTCGGCGATCATCGCCGAAATCTCTGCGCCAACGCCGAGCGTCTTCACACCCTCATAGACGCACATCAGACGGGACGTCTTGCACACGCTGTCGATGATCGTCTGGCGATCCATCGGGCGGATCGTGCGCAGGTCGATGACCTCGACGTCGATGCCCTCTTCGGCAAGCTGCTTTGCAGCGTCGAGCGACTTGTGCACCATGATCGACGTGGCGACGATGGTGAGATCAGCGCCCTCGCGCCGCACCTCGGCCTTGCCGATCGGCACGGTGTAATAGCCTTCCGGCACTTCGCCCTTCATCTTGTAGAGGAGCTTGTGCTCGTAGATCATCACCGGATCGGGATCCTCGATGGCCGCGAGCAGCATGCCCTTCACATCGTGCGGGGTTGCCGGCTGGATAACCTTCAGACCGGGCACATGGCCAAGCCATGCTTCGAGGCTCTGGCTGTGCTGCGCGGCAGCGCCCGTGCCGGAACCGGCCGGAAAGCGCATGACGACAGGCACCGAAACGGCGCCGCCCAGCATGTAGCGCATCTTGGCGGCCTGGTTGACGATCTGCTCCATGGCGAGCGTCGCGAAATCGGAGAACTGGAACTCGAAGATCGGACGCATGCCGGTCACGGCTGCGCCGACTGCGACGCCAGCGCCGCCCAGCTCCGAGATCGGCGTATCCATCACGCGCTCGGGGCCGAAGCGTTCCACCAGATCGCCGGTGACCTGGAAAGCGCCACCATAGACGCCGATGTCCTCACCCATGAGGAACACGCGCTCGTCACGCTCCATGGCGATGGCCATGGCTTCCTGGATGGCCTGCGCGTAGCTCAGTTCACGCGTGGCTGTCTCGACTTGCGCGTCCATCAGGCCTGCTCCGTGTAGACGTATTTCTCAAGATTGGCGACTTCGGGCATCGGGCTTTCCTTGGCGAATTCGATGCCGGCCTCGATCTCCTTGCGGACGGATTCGCGGATGTCCTCAATGCCGTTCTGATCGATGACACCGAACTCGACGAGCTCGGCTTCAAACGCCTCGATCGGATCGCGCTCGGTCATCCACTCCTCGATCTCTTCCTTGGTGCGGTAGCGGTTGCGGTCGCTCTTGGAATGCCCGCGATAGCGATAGGTCTTGCACTCGATGAGCGTCGGTCCCTCGCCGTTGCGTGCGCGCTCGGTCGCCTCGTGCATGGCCTCCGCCACATCCGACACGACATTGCCGTTGACGATCACGCCTGGCATTGCATAGGCGGCGGCGCGGTCGGCGATGTTGGGAACCGCCGTCGCGCGGGCAACGGAGGTGGACATGCCGTAACCGTTGTTCTCGCAGACGAAGACGACCGGGAGCTTCCAGATGGCGGCCATGTTGAGCGCCTCGTGGAACGCGCCCTCATTGTTTGCGCCGTCGCCGAAGAAGCAGACGACGACATTGCCGGTCTTCATCTTCTTGGCGGTCAGGGCAGCACCAACGGCGATCGGCAGACCGCCGCCGACAATGCCGTTTGCGCCGAGATTGCCCGTCGACACATCGGCGATGTGCATGGAGCCGCCACGGCCACGGCAATAGCCGGTGGTCTTGCCGAAGAACTCGGCGAACATGCGCGACACATCCGCACCCTTGGCAATGCAGTGGCCGTGACCACGGTGCGTGGAGGTGATCTGGTCTTCATCGGAAAGGCCGAGACAGATGCCGACAGCACTTGCTTCCTGACCGATGGACAGGTGCATTGTGCCGTGGATCAGGCCACGCATATAGCTTTCTTCCGCGCCTTCCTCGAACTGACGGATCAGATACATCTTGCGCAGCGCATCGCGCAGCTTTTCCTGATCGAACTGCCTGTAGATGAAAGGCTGGTTGGCGCCATCGGTTTTCGAGGCGCTCTTTTTGGCCGTGGCCGACATATTTACGCTCCTGTCTAGAGCATCGGACCGAAAAGCGGGAACCGGCTTTCGGTCCGATGTTCCATCAATAAATCAGATCGTCCCTGTGCGCCCGAACGGGCGCGCGGCGATCTAGCCGTAAACGAGCTTGTCCTGACGCGCGCGCAGCTCGGCGATCTTGGAACCGGCCGGCGGTGCAGCATTCTCGGACGTGATGAGTTCGCCCTTCTTGATGGGTTTGGTGACCTTGCCGCCCTGAAGCAGGCCGCAGGGTATCGCCTTGGAAGCGCGGGCTTCCGGAACCGTCATGATCCACGCGCGGTAGCAATACTCACCAATCGCATCGAGCGTGTCGCCCGGCTGCATGTCTTTCTTGGCGACGGCGCAGACTTCCGCAACCGGCTTGTCCAGCGGCACCATGTCCGGCTTGCCGTAGAGAACGACGCGGGCGCAGGTGAGCGGCACTTCAAGAGAGGTGAGGTGATAGGGACGGTGGAAGGTGAAGTAAGGGCCCTTGCCCATCTTCAGGTCTTCCATGCGTTCGGAAATGCGCGGATGCGACATGTCGGCGACAACGAAGACGCCGGGCGCGACGCCCTTGCCGATGGAGTAATCCACCACGCCAACGCGCGACAGCACACCGCCATCCTTTTGCGGCACCAGCACGGAGGACAATTCGTCCAGCGTCGCCTTGGGGCCATGCATGCCCGGCTTGTCCGGCACGAGGCCGGTGGCGTTGGCAATGGCCGCCATCTCGACCATGGTCTTGGAACCGTCGACGAACTCGACCAGCATGCGCACATTCATGTTTCGGCGCGCTGCTTCCTCGGCATAGTCGTCCGGGATCGCATCGATGTTGAGCGGGTTGTTCTTGCCCTTGCCGGCGGCGACGATGGGATGCCCCATGGCCGAAACGAACTCGATCAGCTCCATGCAGGAGGACGGCTCGTCGCCAGCGCCGAGCGAATAGGTGACGCCCAGGCGGTCGGCTTCGCTCATCAGATAAGCGCCGATGGTGACGTCAGCCTCGACATTCATCATGACGAGGTGCTTGCCATGCTCCATGGCCCGGAGGCCGATTTCAGCACCGACAGCCGGAACGCCGGTCGCGTCGATCACCACGTCGATGAGATCGTTCTCGAGAAGAAGATCGGCATTGTTCGTGACAGCAACTTTGCCGGCTTCCATCGCCGCAGTCATGGCGGACTGGCTGTCCGCTTCCTTCGCGTGGCCTTCTTCCTGATAGGCGATATCCACGGCACGGCTCGCCGCAGGCAGGTTCAGCTCCGAAATGGCGCCGATTTCAATGCCGGGCATATGTGCGACGCGGGTAACGATATCGGTCCCCATTTCGCCCGACCCCACAAGGCCGATGCGGATCGGCTTGCCAGATTTGGCCCGATCCTCGAGATCCCGGGCAAGGCCGGTAAGCGCAACGTTGGCAGACATTTCTGACCACTCTCCCAGATGGACGTTTCCTCGACCCGAGGCTTATTGAACATCTGTTTTGGTGTCAATACGAATGTCCATTCTCGGAGCAACCTGCGCCGATCAGCCGACGCCGCCGCGGGTGCGCGCGCCGAAGCAAGCCTGCCCTGAGGGAAAGTGCAGATCGTAACATTCCAGCATTTGTGAACGCTCTGTTTCAAAATTTCGATCTGACGAAACGAACAGGCACTCCCTAAATGAGGAACCAGCAAGGGAATAATCCCATGCTGATAGTAATATCACATCTTCCTTGACGGAAATGTGAATGGCTTGTTGAAAGCTATCAGGAGTATTGAAAATGAAAACTGTTCTTTCTGCCCTCGTTATTTCTTCCTTCGTTGCCGCCCCCGCTTTTGCTGTTGAGCCTATTAAAGGCAGCATCAACTTTGATGGACCCTCCCAGTCCACACTCAGCAAGACGCCGGTCGGCTCTGTTCTTCAGCACCAATTTACTTCGAACGGAAAAGATTATCTCGAGATTTATGTTGTTGGCGCAGATGGCCGTCCGGAGCTGGTAAGCCGTTCGGCATCGAACAACAGCTAATGCTCGTAAAATCACTTTGACAAAGGCCCGGAAGTTACTCCGGGCCTTTTTCTTTACCGCTTCATTGGTTCCGGTCCGCCGACACTGCTTTGGAAAACCACGCTATCTGTTGCGCAGGACAACGCATGGCAGGCCGCCCCTGCGGAACCGCTGGCAGACCTGAACGGCATCCGGGCGGCTATCCGCACCGATGCGCACTGCATAGATTCCACGCCATCCCCGAGACGAACGGACCCGCGTGATGACCGGCTCGTAGTCTTTTAGAAGCGTCGCATGTCTGCGCAGCACCATCTGCCACAGTCTGATCGCCACATCACGGCGAAAATGCCCCGCAACCTGCACGCCCCATGGCTGCGTATGAACGCTGGTCATAGCCATGACGGCACGCGCTGAGACGGGCAGATCGCGACAGGCCGCATCAAACGTCTTTTCCGGGTGAAGCGGTTCGATGCTGGCGGTCGGCTTACGGTCCGAAAACGTGTCGGCTGGCGCACCGAGGATCGCCATCACATAGTTCTCGGTTTCCAGCGGCAGGAAGCCACCCTTCTCGAGCCAGCGCGACACACGCGCCTCTCCGGCATTGTACGCGGCGGCAGCCAGGCCAAGATTTCCGAATTTTCTCTTCAGTTCCGCCAGATAGGCGGCCGACGCCGGAATGGCCTTCTCGATGTCGAACGCATCGTCCAGTCCCCTCAGGGAGGCGGTTCCCGGCATGAACTGCGCCACCCCTTCAGCCCCTTTCGGGCTCACGGCATTGGGGTTGAAGCGGCTTTCCTTCCAGAGCAGCCTGGCCAGAAATGCGGGCTCAAAGCGGTTTTCCCGGGCATGCGTCTCGACGAGACTGCAGATAGAGGCGATCAGTCTGTCTTTCTCAGTCTCTTCAGACTTCTCCTCCGCACCCGCTTCATGAGCGCCGAGCACAAACAGGCCCAGAATGGCGAAGCACCTCAACCATCGGCAAGGTCGCGCATGTCGCATAAGCCACCCCATTTCTCCAAACGAAACGTAAAACGCACGACAAAGGCAGGCAAGGCCTCTGATATCGAACCGGCGGGTGTCCAACCTGAAATTTGCGGGTGGCATTCCGACCGAAGAGGACCGGAGCCGGGATCTACCCCAAACCGAAGGAAGCCGGTGACCTGCGACTTCACCGGCCGTTGGAGCATGGAATCGACCTGAGAATTCCGGGGGCGCACAGCTATAGCTTCATCTTGCTACCTGCTGTGGATGCGCTTCAACTTTTGAGGCCATTGACACAACCGCTTTGTGGAATCGCGTGTCGAGGCTATACCGCTGTGCATGCGTTCGTCGCTGCCTGATCTCCTCGCCGATCTTGTCAACCTGCTTCCTCAGGACGAGCGGGCACTCGTGTATCGGCTGGCCAAAGGGTATCAGGGGTCTCTTGTCATCACGAGCCGCGAGCGCGGGGCTGCGCGGAGGCTGGCCAGAAAACTCCCTCGCACATTCCGTTACCGTGACGAAGACGGCACGCTTGTCGCCGACCGGAATGTGCTCGCCCAACTTGAGAGCGTCGTTGTGCAGGACGGTGACGAAGCGCTTTCCGGAACCGGGACCTGCGCACAGATCGTGGCCGCGCAGGAACAAGGTGACCATCGGCGCGCGCTTGCGCTGTTCGAGGAGAATGGCGGCGTCTATTTCATTCATTTCCATGGAAACGACGCCTGCCTCGATGTCCTGAACCGGTTCCCCAGGGCAATGGTAGATGCCGAGGAGACACTGACGATGGCGCTCGCCATGCACGCGCTCAAGGCCGGCAACGTAACCCACGCCCGATATCTCATGGTGCAGCATTTCGGCGATGAGATGCACAGTCTTGATACCGTCATATCCAGGCGCGAGAGCTACCCGCTGGCAGTGCGTCAGTTCCGCTTTCTCATGGCGATCTATGAAGACCAGCCCATTCCCAACCATCTTCGTGAAAAGCTGTTCGACATGCTGGCGGAGTTCCCCATCGACGATCATCTGCACCGCGGCAGCTTCTACAATGCAATGCTATCAGTCTGCCTGCAGCGACGGGAACTGAACGAGGCCGAGAACATCGCCAAACGCGCACTCTACCACTATCAGCAGGCGCAGGCGCATCTGCTCGTTTTCTACATCGAACTTCACTGCGTCGTCTTTTCTCTCCAGCGCGGCATGCTTTCGGAAGCCGAGCACCGGGTGCAGGCAGCGCGTGAGGCCCTGGACCGCGTTCCTTTCGAAGTACCGGCCGACAGGCGGCTCATGTCCCTGCTTGAAGGCGTTCTGGCATATGAGAAAGGCGAACCGGATCATCTGGTTCGCTTCGTGGCTGAGGAATTCGACAAATTCGCCTATGGGGAAATCTGGCCGGCGGTGGTTGAGCTTGCGCTCGTCTATTGTTCGCAGGTGGTCAGCCGTCAGGTGGGGCTGGGTGCCGCCATCAGCTTTCTAGACAAATGGCGCGTGCAGGAATGGCGCTCCCGGCGGTTCAACACGGCGATCACCATGCGTGAGGTCGAATTGCTGCAGAATGCCAATCGCTGGCAGGCAGCGGCAGACCGGCTCATGGCTATTCAGTCGCGCATCAACCTGACATGGGTGGAAACAGCGGAAGAGGCACTGTCACGGCTCGTCGATCCGAACGAAATCGAACTTGCCATGGCCTGGCTGCGCCACCTCATGCAGCACCTGCCGCGAAGGCCTCTCCTGCGCGCCCAGGTAGAAGCGCTGCTGCGCAATGAGCATATCGGTGAAAGGGATCGGGGGCGCTTGCGGCTCTGGGCGGCATACCTGGCACGGGTTCACCGCGACATGACCCGTGCTCGCCACCTGTTCGCAGCGCTGCTGGACGAACTTGCCCGCATTGGCGTCGTCACGCATCTGCTCGGCGATATTGGCCTGGTGGATGCGCTGGTGGATGACAAACGGGTGGGGCCACAGGTGATTTCAACCGCCGAGCGACGTGCAATACTGCGCAAACTGCACGGTTTTGCACCGGGACGCGAAACCAACTCAACGGTGCTCACCCCGCAGGAACTGCGAGTGCTGCGGCTGGTGGCCGAAGGCGGCACCAATAAATTCGTTGCCCGACAGCTGCGTCTTTCGGAAGTGACCGTCAAGTTTCACCTCACCAACACCTATCGGAAGATGGGCTGCCGGCGTCGTGCAGAAGCCGTCGCAGCGGCGCGTTCACTCGGGTGGCTTTGAAGCATAAACCTATACCAGATTGATCAAAACCTAGACTCTTGAGGCGTTGCGATAGGACGCCTCGCAGCCGCAGGATACTCCGAATAAAGATCGCACCGACCCAGGTGTGGCGTTTCGGGGATCAAGGCTGCATGCAGGAGAACTATCTCTACACATTCGCCAAACGCATAGCCGGCTTCGTCGGCGTGCTGTTCGTACTTTCGCTGATGATCTTCATCCTTGCACGCGTTGTACCGGGCGACCCCGCGCGTATCGCGCTGGGTCCCAGCGCTTCCCAGGAACAGGTCGATGCGATGCGCACAGAGATGGGCCTGGATCGGCCGCTGTTCGAGCAATATGCGAGTTACGTGACCAATGCTGTGCAGGGTGACCTCGGACGCTCCCTGATTTCGGGCCGTCCCGTCAGCACCGAAATCGCGAGCCTGCTTCCGGCAACGCTGGAACTTGTTCTCGTCACGGTGATCCTGATGGCAGTGCTGGCGATTCCACTGGGCGTCATTACGGCGCGCTATAGAAACACCTGGATCGACAATACGGGGCGGCTGTTCTCCATCGTCGGCGTGACGATGCCCAGCTTTCTCTTCGCCATCCTTCTTCAGCTCTTTGCAGCGTACTTCCTGACCGACTGGCCGATTATCGGCCGGATGAATCATGCCCTTTCCGCCCCCACAGGGCCAACCGGCCTGCTTCTTGTCGATTCGCTGATCCACGGACGTTTCGACGTGTTCGTGGATGCATTTCAGCGCATACTTTTCCCTGCGCTCGCGCTGGCGATGTCCGGCATCGGTCAGATTACCCGCATCACGCGCTCGGCCATGATCGAAAACCAGCGCCGCGATCATGTCCTTACGCTTCAATCCTTTGGTGTTCCTGACCGGGTTATCGTCTTTCGCTACCTTCTAAAGCTGTCTTCCATCGCACCGCTCACGATCATGGGCCTCGAATTCGCTTCGCTTATTGGCAATGCGTTTGTGGTCGAGCTCGTTTTCTCCTGGGGCGGGTTCGCTTCATACGGATTGAACGCCATCCTGCAAAAGGATCTGAATGCCGTGATGGGTGTGGTTCTCCTCTCGGGCCTGTTCTTCATCGTCGCCAACATCGTCATCGACATCATCCTTCTCATGGTCGATCCGCGCCTTCGACTGAAAGGGGCGCGCTGATGACCTCCGGCAGGCCGCCCGAACTCGAAGCTCTCACGCCGCGCTACATGGCGTGGTATCGCTTCACACGCAATCCAACCGCCGTCATCGGGGCATTGATGGTGCTGTCCGTTGTGCTGCTGACGGTGCTCGCACCTTTGATCGTGCCCTATCCCGATCACGTGGGCGCTGCCGTCAATTTCCGCGCCCGCCATGGATCGCCCGACCTGACGCACTGGCTTGGCACCGACAAGGTCGGGCGCGACATCCTGACCCGCGTGATATTCGGCTTCAGGGTTTCCCTTTTGCTGGTCGTCGGCGTTTTGGCGGTGGCTGTTCCCCTTGGTGCGGCGCTTGGCCTTGCGGCCGGCTATTTCGGCGGCTGGACCGAACGGCTGATCAGCGGGCTAACCAATGTCATGCTGGCCATTCCGCCCCTCGTGATGGCACTGGCGATCGGCAATGTGCTGGAGCCCAATCTCGTCAACGCGATGATCGCCATCACGCTCCTTTGGTGGACGTGGCATGCGCGGCTTGTCTATCGCGTTTCCAAATCCATCGCCGCAGAAGACTTTGTCGAGGCAGCGCGGCTTGCCGGTGCAAGTCACTGGCATATCCTGACGCGGGAGATTCTCCCCAATTGCATTTCTGTCATCTCCGTCAAGACGACACTGGACGCTGCATTCGTCATCCTCTTCGGCGCCACGCTTTCCTTTCTGGGCCTGGGAGTGAAACCCCCGACCCCAGACCTCGGCTCCATGGTGGCTGACGGCCGTCAGTTCCTGCCGGAAATGTGGTGGGGCGTTCTGGCTCCCGGCTTCGCCATCTTCTACGCCACCCTCGGCTTCAACCTGCTGGGCGACGGGCTCCGCGACATGTTCGACGTGGAGGTATGACGATGACCGCGCTTCTTGATGTTTCCGGTCTGAATGTTGCCTTCCAGACCTATGGCCGCCGTCACCACGTGTTGCGGGATGTGTCGTTGATGATCCCGCAGGGTGGTCGCGTCGCGCTCATCGGGGAAACGGGGTCGGGAAAATCGGTCACCAGCAAAGCCATCCTTGGAACGTTGCCGCGCAACGCACGGGTGGAAGGCGGATCGATTCATTTTCGTGGCGACGATGTGCTGACAATGCCGGCAGCACGACGTGACGCGCTCAAAGGCACGGCCTTCTCCGTCATCATGCAGGACCCGCTCTCCTCCTTCAATCCGGTCTTCAAGATCGGAAGGCATCTCGATGATGTGCTCTACCATGCGGACCGGCGACTCGGACACAGGACGAGCCCATCGGAACGCCGGAAGCGCATTTTCGAGGTTCTGCGCCGCGTTCAGTTGAATGATCCGGAGCGTATCGTTTCCGCCTATCCATCCCAGCTTTCCGGCGGCATGCGCCAGCGCGTGCTAATCGCACTTTCCCTGCTGCATCAGCCCGAACTTCTGATCGCCGACGAGCCGGGCACCGCGCTCGACGTGACGACGCAGGACGAGATCATGAAGCTGATCAACCGTCTCGTCGACGAAAACGGCCTCTCTCTCCTGATGATCACCCACAATCTCGGCGTCGTGCGGCAGATGGCCGATGATGTCTACGTGATGCGCCATGGTGAAATCGTCGAACACGGAAGGCTGGGCGAACTCTTCTCCAGTCCGCGTCAGGCCTATACGCGTGAACTGCTCGATGCGATCCCGCCGCTGTACGGCGCGAGGGTCGAAGACCAGAAACCTGCGAACGCTGATCCCATAGTGGAGATGCAGGGCATCACCAAGATATTCGAGCAGAAGCCACTGATCGGCCGGCGCACGCGGCACGTTGCCGTATCGGATGTGACACTTTCAGTGCGACGCGGCGAGGTCTTCGGTCTGGCTGGCGAATCCGGTTCAGGCAAGACCACCGTGGCACGCATGATCATGGGGCTCATTGACGCGTCCCGCGGCACCGTCACCGTGGATGGAAAACCGGTCGCCGACGAACGCGGCAGCGAAGCCTTCCGGCGCAAGATCCAGATCGTTTATCAGAACCCGGGCACCTCATTGAATCCGAAACGGACGGTCGGACAAACGCTTACCGTCCCGCTGGCTTTCGCGGGGCTCCGCGGCAAGGCGCTGGAAAGCCGAATCACCGAGCTTCTCGGCCTGGTTGACCTCCCCGCCAGCTATATCGGCAAATATCCGCACGAACTTTCCGGCGGGCAGAAACAGCGCGTGGCCATCGCCCGCGCGCTCGCTGCCGACCCCGAGATCATTGTTCTGGATGAACCGACCTCCGCACTCGACGTCTCGGTCCAGAAGAATGTCATCGCGCTTTTGACACGTCTGCGCGAGGAACTTGGGCTTACCTATCTCTTCATCTCGCACGACCTGTCGCTAATGCGCAATTTCTGCAGCCAGATCGCGATCATGCTGCGAGGCGAGATCGTCGAGGCGGGTGAACCACGCAGGCTCTTCCAGGATCCGCAGCACCCATACACCCGAGCACTTATCGCCGCCGTACCGGTGATCAGCGACGAAGAAGAAGCCCACAAACCCCGCGTGAGCGATGAGGAGCGACGGCGCTACCTCGTCGACACCGCGGCCTGAGAACCGATCAGAAAGGCAGGACCAGAACTATGTATCGTCTAGGGATCGATGTTGGCGGCACGAACACCGATGCGGTGATCATGCAGGGCCGCAATGTGCTTTCCGGCGTCAAGGCCTCGACCACCGAGGACGTCACCTCCGGCGTGCGCGAAGCTATGGAAGCAGCGATATCCAGGGCTGGCGTTGACCGCTCGAAAATCTCCACGGTCATGATCGGCACCACGCATTTCACCAATGCGGTGATCGAACGGAAGCATGTGAACCCTGTAGCTGCCATTCGTCTCGGACTGCCGGCAACCGCCTGCCTGCCCCCGATGGTAGACTGGCCCGGGGATCTGCGCGAGGCAGTCGGCGGACACGGCTATCTGGTGCGCGGTGGTTATGAATTCGATGGACGTGAGCTCGCTGCCCTTGACCTCGAAGAAATCGACCGGATCGCCGACGATATCAATGCAAAGCGTATCGGCGCTGTGGCAATCACATCCGTGTTCGGGCCGATCAATGCGCATATGGAAGAAGAAGCCCGCAAGCGGCTCCTGTTGAAGTGCCCCGACATTCCGGTGGTTCTTTCCAGCGAAATCGGCCGGATCGGCCTTCTGGAGCGCGAAAGCGCTGCCATCATGAATGCAAGCCTGCTTCAGCTCAGCACGCGAACGGTGGAAGCCTTTGCAGGCGCTCTGAAATCGGCCGGTCTCCACTGCCCGTTCTTCATCACGCAGAATGACGGCACGCTGATGGGTGCGGAAACCGTGAAGCGCTTCCCCGTGCTCACCTTCGCATCGGGTCCGACCAATTCCATGCGTGGCGCCGCGTTCCTTACCGGCGTGCGCGACGGCATTGTCGTGGACATCGGCGGCACCACCACCGACATCGGTTCACTTCAGCATGGTTTCCCTCGGCAGGCGGCCACGGTGGTCGATATTGGCGGGGTACGCACGAACTTTCGCATGCCCGACGTATTCTCCATCGGACTGGGCGGCGGGTCGCTCGTGCGCGAGACGGGCGACGGGATCACCGTGGGACCGCAATCTGTCGGCTACCGGATCACGCGAGAAGCCCGCGTCTTTGGCGGCGATACGCTTACCACGACCGATATTGCCGTGGCCCGAGGCGAAGCAAAGGTGGGCGACCCGGCCCGCGTCGCCGGTCTCGACCCGGCTCTGCTGGGAGCAGCCCGCGCCGAAATGACCAGCATGCTGGAGCGAGCCATCGAGCGCACACGTCTTTCTCCGGATCCTGTGCCCGTCATAGCGGTCGGCGGTGGCTCGATTCTGATGCCGGAGCAGATCGGCGACCTGAAGGTCATCCGGCCGGAAAACTTCGCCGTGGCCAATGCCGTTGGAGCTGCCATCGCGCAGATCAGCGGAGAGGTCGACCGCATCTTCTCGCTGGAGAAAGGACTGACGCGCGAAATCTGCCTCAAGCAGGCCGAGGACGAGGCGCGCGAAAAGGCCATCCGCTCCGGTGCCGTTGCCGACACAATCGAGACCATCGAGCGCGAAGATGTGCCACTGGCCTATCTGCCCGGAAATGCGACCCGCATTCACGTCAAGGTCGTCGGCGAGATGGGAGGCCATGATGCTTGATCGTGCAGACGGCAGGTGGCGCCTTGACGAAGAGATGATCGAGGCGCTGGAGATCGGCTCCGGTATTCTCGGCACAGGCGGCGGCGGCAATCCCTATATCGGCAAGTTGCGGGTGCGCCAGGCCCTGCGCGATGGCCATGTCATGGAAATCATCCCCCTGGAAAGCGTCCCCGACGAAGCCCGCATCGTCGCGATGGGTGGTATCGGCGCACCGCTGGTCTCGCATGAACGCATTAAGGAGGGGCGCGAAGGGTTGCGCTGCGTGCGGGCTCTCGAAGAACGGCTTGGCGTCAAGGTAGATGCCATTGCCTGTGAGGAGATCGGTGGCCAGAACTCCATGGAGCCATTGATTGCCGCTGCGGTTGCCGGCCTGCCCGTGGTCGATTGCGACGGTATGGGACGCGCATTTCCGGAAATGCAGATGACCACCTACGCCATCTACGGACACCGCTCGACCCCGAGCGTGATGTGCGATCCCCACGGCAATGTGGTGATCTTCGACCATGCCATATCCGAGCTCTGGCATGAACGAATGGCGCGGGCCTGCGTGGTTTCACAGGGCGGGGCCTCAACGCTGGCAAGCGCGCCGATGTCCGGCGAATTCATCAAGCGTTATGCCATTCCGCATTCCTACAGCAAGGCGATTTCGCTTGGAAACGCGGTTCTTGACGCACGGCGCGAACACCGTGATCCGGTCGAGGCGATCTGTCAGGCCGAGCGTGGTGAGGTGGTGTTCCGCGGCAAGATCGTCGATCTCAAACGTCAACTGGCTGGCGGTTTCGTCCGCGGAGAGGCGATCATCCAGGGTTTCGACAGCTACGAAGGCGACCAGGCTTCCATTCACATTCAGAACGAGTTCCTGATCTTTTCGCGCAACGGGCAGATCGAGGTGATCGTTCCCGACCTGATCGTTGTTCTTGACGCCGATAGCGGCGAGGCCATTTCGACCGAGATGCTGCGCTACGGCCAGCGCGTGGCCGTGCTCGCCCTTCCCTGCCACCCGCTGCTGCGCAGTCCTGAGGCCCTCGATGTTGTCGGCCCGAAGGGGTTCGGCTTCGATGACATTACCTTCAAGCCGATGAATGCGGATGACACGGGAGGGTCAGAATGACATCTTTTTCCGTAACCGCGGACGATATGGACGCCATCGCTCTTGGCGGCGCTTTTCTCGGCACCGGCGGAGGCGGCGACCCCTATATCGGCAAGCTTATGGCCAAGCAGGTTATTGCCCGGCATGGCCCCGTCAATGTCGTTTCGGCCGACGAATTGCCAGATGACGCGCTCTGCATCCCCGTCTGCATGATGGGAGCTCCGACCGTGATGGTCGAGAAACTGCCCAATGGCGAGGAAGCCCGCGAGGCCCTCAGCCAGCTCGAGACCTTTCTGGGCCGCAAGGCCGACGCACTCATCTGCATTGAGGCCGGGGGGCTCAATTCCACCATTCCCTACGCCGTTGCAGCGGCCACTGGCCTTCCGCTGGTGGATGGCGACGGGATGGGGCGGGCATTTCCCGAATTGCAGATGGTGACTTTGACCATACACGGCGTTTCGGCAACGCCCATGGTGCTCGCCGATGACAAGGGCAACAGTTCCGTCATCAACGCGATTTCCAACCGCTGGACCGAAAGGCTGGCGCGTTGCCAGACCGTGGAAATGGGTGGCGCTGCGCTTGTCGCGCTCTATCCCATGAGCGGGGCCGAGGTGAAGCGCAGCATACTTCACGGCACCATGTCGCTGATCAAGGAGATCGGCGAGACGATGGCGGCGGAGCGCAAGGCAAGCCGCAATCCTGCGGCCGCCCTTTTGAAGCGCCTGGACGGCAAGCGCCTGTTTACAGGCCGCGTCGTCGATATCGACCGACGAACCGTCGGGGGCTTTGCCCGCGGCAAGGCTCTGTTCAAGGGGATCGACGAGGACGAGGGACGGTCCTTTGAAGTCGAATTCCAGAACGAGTTCCTGGTCTGCCGCGACGATGATGGCCTGCTGGCTGTCACACCCGATCTGATCTGCGCGCTCGACGCCGATGGCGGCCTTCCCGTCACCACGGAGCAGCTTCGCTACGGGCTGGCGGTCAATATGATCGGGCTTGCCTGTGATCCGCAATGGTCGACCCCCGAGGGGCTTGAGCTCGTTGGGCCCCGATACTTCGGCTACGAGCATGACTACGTGCCGCTGAACCAGATGTCCCGGTGAGAAGGACGCAACATTGATGGAACCAGAGAAGAGGAACAGGACAATGAGACTTTTGAAACATGCGCTGGCCGGTGCGGTTCTCGCTGCCACCACAGCGTTGACTGCGCCGGCTGTGGCTCAGGACAAGCTTTCGCTCGTCGTCAACGTTGTGCAGATTTTCGGTACGGTCGACCCGGCCAAGATCACCGACTACACCGAATATATGGCTGCCGTGAACCTCTATGACGGCCTGACCACAGTGAGCAGCGGCGGCGAGGTGGTTCCTCAGCTCGCCGAAAGCTGGGAGGTGTCGGACGACAACCAGACCTACACGTTCAAGCTGAAGCAGGATGCGACTTTTCAGGACGGCAGCCCGGTGGAAGCCAAGGACGTTGTCTATACCCTGCAGCGCCTTCTTTCGCTGAACGAGGGTCCGGCCTATCTCTTCTCCGATCTTGTCGATCCGGAGAACGTCAAGGCGCTCGATGACCATACGGTGGAGATCCGGATCAACCGCGTCTACGCGCCGTTCATTTCCATCACGCCGCTGATCCTCGTCGTCAACTCCGACGTCATGAAGGAGCAGGACGGCGAATGGGGCGAGGATTATCTTACCGAAAACAGCGCCGGCGCCGGTCCCTACAAACTCAATGGCTGGACCCGTGGCGCCGAAATGATCATGCAACGCTATGAAGACTATCATGCCGGCTGGGCCAGGCAGCGTCCGATTGACGAGCTGCGCTTCGTCGTCACGCGTGACGAGGCCACTGTCCGTGCCCTTGCCCAGCGCGGCGAACTGGGTCTCTCTTCCCAGTATCAAAGCACCGAGACCTACAAGGCCATCGAGGCGCTCGACAATTACAAACTCATTGAGGCGAGCACGGCGACCGGTTTCTATCTCAAGGTCAACAACCAGATCGCACCGACGGACGACGTTCACATCCGCCGCGCCATCGCCTATGCGCTGGACTATGCGACCATCCGCGAGGTGATCTATCCCGGCGGCGAGATGAAGAGCGTTCTTTCCTCGCTGTTCTCCGAAGCGCATCTGGACGAACTGCCCTCCCCCGAATACAGCCTCGAGAAAGCCGCCGAAGAAGTGGCCAAGTCGAAATATGCCGGCGACAAGCCGATCAAGCTCGACCACGCCTACGTCGCCAACACGGCATTCGAGGAGGAGATCGGGCTTCTTTTCAAATCGACGCTGGAGACCATCGGCTTCGAGGTAGACCTTCAGCCCGAACCCTGGAACCGCATCACAGAACTGGCAACGAAGGTGGAGACGACGCCCAACACGGCCCAGGTTTTTTACGGACCAACCTATCCGTCGCCAGACTCAGTGCTTTTCGTACAATACCACTCGCGCGCGGCGGGAACCTGGTCCTCGATGTCCTGGGTCGAGGATCCCGAGATCGACGCCATGATAGACAAGTCGCGCGCGACGGTCGACGAAGCGGCGCGCAACGCGATCTACAAGGACATTCAGGCTCGCCTGCACGAAAACGTGGCGGAAATCCCGCTCCTCACACAGCTCAAGCGCATGGCCGCCCACTCCTGCCTCCAAGGCTATGCGGAAGTCCCCATGCAGAGCTGGGATTACGACTTTTCGCGCATGTGGTGGGCCTGCGAAGGCTGATAAGGCCTTCCGCGCATTCGGAGGACGATCTGCGACTGCTACAGGGTCCTGATTGAATGGCCCGGGTACCAGACCCTTGCCGCCTGCAGCTCCTGCGCAAGCGGGTTGTTCAGGGCAGGCTGGAGCCGCTCTTGCACTTCGGGCGGCTCCATTCGAGCGATTCCGGGAAAAACGAAAACGCTATAGCGGGAAGAACGTCGAAGTTAGCGGATCAGGAAATGGGGCGTTGCCTCGAGCCGGCCGCAGCGTGTCTTCCGACGATGTAGCCAAAAGTGAGCGCCGGGCCGAGTGTGATACCGGCACCGGGATAGGCTCCGGCCATGATTGAGTTCATGTCGTTGCCGCAGGCATAGAGACCGGCGATGGGCACCGCATTTCCATCCAGCACCTGCCCATGGGCATTCGTCGACAGGCCGGTGCTCGTTCCGATGTCGCCGGCAAACAGTTCAATGGCGTAATAGGGGGCGGTGTCGAGCGGACGCAGGCATGGATTGGGGTGGTTCTCGGGATCGCCCAGATAGGTCTGGTATTCGGTCGAGCCCTTGCCGAAGGCGGGGTCAGAGCCCGCTCCAGCGGCGGCGTTGAAAGTCTCGGCGGTCTCGGTCAGGACCGCCGGCGGCACGCCAATTCGCTCCGCGAGCTCGGCGAATGTGCGCCCGCGCTTGAGATATCCTGAGCGCAGGTGCGAACCAATGGGCGCGGGGAACGGCCTCACAGCACCGAAACCGTAGCGTCTGAGCGCCCGGTGATCGCAGACAAGCCAGACCGAATGGTGGCCGGTAGCGATCATCGCCTGGACGAAGTCGTGATAGGATAGCGCCTCGTTGGCGAACCGTCTGCCGTCCTGGCCGACGGCGATCACGCCGGGCTTTGCGCGATCAAGGAAGAGATGCGGGAATGGCCGCGCGCACCCGTCTCCCGGCAACAGGGAGACCGGCGCCCAGAAGGCGGCGTTGCTATTGGTCTCGACCAGCGCCGCGCCGACGCCGAGCGCTGCATCGATGGCGTCGCCAGTGCTGGCCTCGGGAGACATGGAATAGTGGGGTGCCCCGGCGCTTACATGCGGCATGATCCCCCGCCTTTTGCGGATATTCTGCGGAAAGCCGCCGGTGGCGAGAACGACACCGCCGCGCGCGCTGATTATGCGCTCTTCCCCCTGGTGGGCAACACGCACGCCCTGCACGGCATCACCGTCGTGCACGAGACTGACGAGCGCAGTCTCGAGATGCACCGGGATACCCAGTTCGATCACCGTTTCGGCAAGGCGCCCGGCAAGAGCCTGGCCGAGCACCAGCCGGGTGCCACGCTTGTAGGAAAGACGGTCGCGCGCGTGACGTGCGAGCAGGCGCAGCGCGTAGAGCGCCGATTTCACCGAACGGGTCATCTTGAGGAAATGGCCTATATCGATGCGGTTGAGCATCATGCCGCCAAAAACCGTGAAATCGCCGATCGGTGGACGCAGCCTTTCGAGATGGGCTCCCAGCCGACGCCCGTCATAATCGCGCGCATCAATCACGCGTCCGCCAAGCGCAGCCCCCGGCAGATCCGAATGATAGTCCGGCGAATAAGCGCGGTGCTCGAACTGCAGCGCGGTATTCTCCTCGAAGAAGCGCACCATCTCCGGACCGGCATCGAGGAAGGCATGGACCAGCTCGGCATTCATGCGATTCCCGGTTTCCGAGGCCAGATAGGCGAAGGCGGCCTCTTTGCTGTCGGTCATGCCGGCGTCACGCATTTTTGGATTGTCGGGAATCCAGATAGCGCCGCCAGACACGGCCGTCGAACCGCCATAGTGCGACGATTTCTCGACGATGGCGACGTCCAGCCCACCGAGCCGCGCGGTGATGGCGGCTGCCATGCCGGCCGCACCGGAGCCGACAACGATCAGGTCATAACCCTCTGCAAACCCCGCTGCGGACGCTGCCCGGTTACCGCTCATGCAGCGTCTCCCTGGCGCGGATAGCGCCCGACAGCCCAGCCGCCGTCGACACGCAGTGTTGCGCCAGTGATGAAGGCGGCCTCGTCACTGGCGAGAAAGGCGACCGCCTGGGCGACATCGCCCGGCAGCCCGACCCGACGCAGCGGCGCCTGCTCTACGAAAATATGCCTTCGCCAGGCCTCCCTCCGAATGCGCTCCGCCGTAAGCGGCGTTTCGATCAGACCGGGCGCGACAGCGTTGACACGGATGTTTTCCGGGCCGAAATCGGTCGCCATCTGACGCGTCAGCCCATCGACCGCCGCCTTGCTGGTGGAATAGCCGGCACTGCCGGTGGCGCCAACGATTGCATAGATGGAAGCGATATTGACGATGGTCCCACCGCCGCTCTGACGCATTGCCGAAACAGCGAATTTGCTCAGCGAAAACAGGGCCAGCACGTTGATCTCGAAATAGCGGCGAAAATTCTCCTCGCCGGTCTCGTCGGCCCGCCCGCCGCCACCGATGCCGGCATTGTTTACGAGGATCGACAGCGGACGCCCCTCCAGCTTTTGCCGCAACGTGTCGGGCAACGCGGGATCTGTAACATCCGCCGTCACCGTGTCGATGTCGGCACCAAGTCGGGCCAGGCCCGCTGTGTCGCGGTCGACGGCCAGCACCTGGGCGCCCTGACTGCTCATGAGCTCTGCGATGGCGAAGCCGATACCCGAGCCGGCACCGGTAACGATGGCGGTTTTGCCGGCAAAGCGGCTGGTGTTCATGATTGATCTCCTCAAAGTCCGGTCGCGCCGCCCAGCGAGCGTCCGCCGTCGACGAGCAGCACTTGCCCGGTGATGAATTCCGCCTTGAGTGAGCCAAGAAAAGCCACCGCGTGTGCGATATCTTGCGGAGCACCGAGCCGCCCCATGGGCTGGAGTGCGCGCAAGCTGTCCAGATCCGTGTCCGAGCGCGCCTTCAGCATGGTCGTCTCAATGACGCCCGGCGCGACCGCGTTGACGCGGATCTGCCGCTCGGCGAGCTCCAGCGCCATGGCGCGGGTGAGTCCGGCAACCGCCGCCTTGGAAGCCACGTAGTGGGCGTAGTGGCGTGCGCCGAGCATGGCGCGCGAGGCGATGTTGACGATGGCGCTGCCCGGCTGCATGTGCCGCGCGGCCTTTCTCGACAGGTCGAACAGAGCCACCAGATTGACATCGTATATGCGGCGGAAATCGCCGGGCTCGAGGTCGAAGAAAGGTTTCACCTCGAAGAGGCCGGCATTGTTGACCAACAGGCGCGCAGCACCCACCTCCGCAACCAGCCGGTCAACCGCCCGTGAGTCGGTGATGTCGAGCGCCACGGCGCGCGCCTTGCCGCCAGCCTCTACAATGCCACGGGCCGTCTCTTCAGCTTTGCCGCCGTTCAGGTCCGCGACAGCCACGCTGTAGCCCTCATTGGCAAGCACCGAGCATATGGCTGCGCCGATACCGGCGCCGCCACCGGTCACAATGGCAATAGGATCGTCAGACATGGAATGGGTCCGTTGTGCGATGCGGGGGAGAAGGACGGCGGGCGAAGGCTGGTCCACCCGCCCGGTCTCGTTCAGTTCATGCCGAAGGTGTTCTCGTCGATTTTCGCATAGAGATTGTCCTGCAGCACCTTGGCAATCGCCTTAGAATCCGTCCGGTCAACGCCTTCCAGCAGGCCCTTCCATTTCTCCTGCAGCATCTGGAACTCGGCGATGAGATCGCTCGGGTCCTCAACGCCCCGGTCCGCCACAGATTTCTGCGCCAGCCCCTCCACGAAGCCGTTCTGGAAGCCAACCAGCTTGGCCGTCAGGTCTTCTCCAGGCTCGATGATTTCCAGACCGCGTTCTCGGGATCCTTCAAGCGCCGCGTTGACACCGACGTGATAGGCGACCTGGGCGCGGGCGTTGCCCATGGCCATATTGTCGAGCAGGACGCGACGCTGCTCAGGCGACAGCCCTTGCCAGAAGGACGGGTTGAGCACGTAGTTGGCACCCATAACGACCCCCATGGGCAAGCGGGTAACAGACTTCGCCACCTCCCAGAATTTGTTGCCTTTGTCGAGATTGGTCGGGTCGGACATGGTGCAGTCGATCGAGCCGCGGCTCAGGCCGGAATAGACATCGCCGATAGGCACTGAGACCGGCACTCCGCCGATCGCCTCCACCCAGGCGGTCTGCGCGCCGCCTGCGGTGCGGATTTTGAGGCCCTTGGCGTCGTCAAGCACACGGATCGGCTTGACACAGACGAAATTGTAGACCGGTGTCGAATAACCGCCGGCGAAAATGCCCCCGTTCTTTTTCCATTCGTCGATGATGCGGTCATTGGTCATGCCCATTTCGGTGTAGGCAAAGGCCGAGGCTATGTCGTCGTCGGAGACAAACACCAGATCGTTGAGCACATTGTTGAGCGGCAGTTCCGATGGTGTATAGCCGGGATAGACAATACCGAGCGACGCCACCCCGTCGCGCACTGCCTGCATAGTGGCTTTGGCAGGCACCAGCGACCCGCCCGAGTAAACTTCGAAGGAGATGTCGCCACCCGTGGCGTCCTTCACCTCGGTTGAAAACTTCTGATAGGTCTCCTCGTTGAGGATGTGGACCGGCGTCATCCAATTGGTCGCCTGATAAGTATCGGCGACGGCAGTGGAGATCAGGAGGCCACCCGAAAGGGCCGTCAGAACAAGCAGTTTCTTCATTCTCTCTCTCCCAGTTTCAGGCGCCTGTTCACGAGCGCCTTTGCGTTTGGCGATTGGCCAATGGGCTCAGTTCGCCATCAAAGCGGGCAGCCACAGGCTGATGGCCGGGAAGGCGATCAGCAGGGCAAGGGTGATCAGGTCGGCCAGGATGAACCATGAGACGCCGGCAAAGATCGTGCCGAGCGATATGGTGCTGCCAAGGCTTGAGCGGATCACATAAACATTCATGCCGACGGGCGGGGTTACCAGGCCGATCTCCAGGAGTTTGACCGTGAGAATACCGAACCAGATCAGGTCTATGCCGAGCACACCGAGCAGCGGCGCCAGCACCGGCAGTGTCAGCAGCATGATCGAGATGCTCTCAAGGAAACAGCCGAGTACCAGGTAAAGCGCACCAATCAGCAGAATGACCCAGATGGTACTATAGCCTTCGAGTTGGCCGGTTACCCACACCGGGACGGTTGAAAGCGCAATAAAGCGGGCAAACAGCGCAGCTCCGACAACGATAATGAAGATCGCTGCCGTGCCGAGTGCAGTGTCTACCAGAGCGCGGCGCATGACCCCGGGTGTCAGCTTGCGGCGGGCAGCGGCGATGAGACAGGCAAGGAAAGCACCGATCGCGCCGGCCTCGGTCGCCGTGAAGATACCTGAGAAAATGCCGCCCAGAACGCCGGCTATCAACACCGGGAGCGGCCAGACCTCTCTGAGGAGCGCTAACTTCTCGCGCTGCGAATACGTCTCGGTGAGACGCGGCGCGAGCTTCGGATTGAACAGGGTGCGAACCGTGATCATGGCGATGAACATGCCGCCCGACAACAGCCCGGGGATCAGGCCGGCGATGAAAAGGGCGCTGATCGAAACATCCATCATGAGCCCGAAAACGATCAGCAGGACGCTCGGCGGAATGAGGGAACCCAGTGTACCGGCTGCGGCGACTGAACCAGCTGCCAGGGATGGGGCGTAACCGGCTTTCAGCATTTCCGGAATAGCGATGCGCGAGAAAGCTGCAGCGGTCGCCACACTCGATCCACTGGCCGAAGCGAACAGTGCGCTGGAAGCGACTGTCGCCGAGGCGAGACCTCCGGGAACGCGGTTCAGAAATACACGCGCCGCAGCATAAAGGCCCGTTGTGAGGCCGGCTCCCGAGGCCACATACCCCATCAGCAGAAACATGGGCACCGCCGAGAGATTCCAGTCGCCGACCAGCTCATAAGGAACCGCCTTGGCGATGCCGATGGCTGGCATGATGCCGAGCATGACGTAGATGCCGGCAATCGCCACCCCACCCATCGCAACGCCGATAGGAACGCGAACGCCGATCAGGATCAGGGTGAGAACGATGCCGACAAAACCGATATCGAGACGATCCATGACGTGGCCTCAAACGGGATCTGCGTGCTGGGGATGAGTGTCGTCCTTTACCGTACAGCGCCCGGTGACGATCTGGCCGAGACGCACGATCAGCGCCAGGCACGCAAGGCCGAGCCCCAGCGGCAAGAAGAACTTCGTCGGCCAGATAGTGACCTTCCAGGCGCCTTCGACAATTTCGCCGATCCGCCAGGCATGCACTGCAGGTCCCCAGGAAAGCCAGGCAATCGCTCCGTAGAAGACCAGCGACAGGATGGTTCCAAGCATCACCATCCCCCTTTTGGCTCGCGGCGAGCCCATCTCGTAAAAAAGCTCCACAACGATGGGACCGTTCTTCACCTCGAGCCAGGCGAGAGGCAGGAAGACAACGGAAATCATATAGTAGCTTGCAACCACCTCGGCGGTACCGGGGACAGGCGCGTTGAAGACATACTTGCCGATCACGTCGGCGGTGACATGTAACATCATCAGGGCCAGGGCTAGCGAGGCCAGCGCCGCCAGCAGCGCGCTCAGCCTGTTGATGAGCGTTTCCAGCATCATTGCATCCGATAGCCGCCGTTGATGTCGATGGTTGCGCCGGTGAGGTACGCACTGTCGGGGCCTGCCAGAAAGGCCACTGCGCCGGCGACATCGTCAGGTGTGCCGATCCGGTTCAGTGGGATCGAGCGGGCGATCTCGCTGTCATTGGAGGGATCGAGCGACAGGCGCAGCATCGGCGCGTCGATCAGCCCCGGTGCCACGGCGTTGACTGTCACGCCGATCGGCGCAGCCTCACGCGCAGCGGCCTTGACGAGACCGAGCACTGCGCTCTTGCTGGCAATATATGCGGAACTCGAGCGGTAGCCACCGAGCTGCGCAGCCACAGAGGAGAAAGCGATGAAACGGGCGTGGGGGAGTGGTGCGCTTGCCCGATGGCGCAGATACTCCCGGATCAGCAGGAACGTGCCTGTGCTGTTAACGCGCTGAGTACGCTCCCATTCGTCGACTGCGGTTTCAATGATTGGTCGGCGCTGGCCGTTTTCATCGAGGATCAGCAGGCCGGCCGCCGCCACCATCACGTTGACCGGCGCTATCTCCCGCTCGACCCGGGCAAGGCCGTCGACGACGGCATTTTCGTCGCTGACATCAAGCGCAAGGCCCACATGCCCCGCGCCGGGCAGCGTGGCAGCAAGCTGTTCGGCGCGCTCCGCGTCAAGATCCGAGGCGGCCACACGAAAACCGTCCTTCGCCAGTCTTGTTGCGACAGCGTTACCGATCCCGCCGGCCGCGCCAGTGACGAACGCCAAAAGCGCCATCAAACTCCTCCCTTGTCCTCTCATCAGCATGAATGGATACATTTTATCGGATAGTCAAGCCATATACGCAGATATATCGCATTTTTGGATACATTCTTTTGGTTTTGCGCTTGCCTCTATCGAGGAAGTCAGCCATCTTGCAGCCATGACCGATCACAACTCGCTCCCCAACAGCACCCCCGATGTAACGAGCGCCGATCTTGCCGCCACATCCATCCGCGAGATGATTCTTGAAGGGCATTTCATGCCTGGAGATCGCCTGCACCAGGATCAGCTGGCCGAAACCCTGGGCGTCTCGCGGACGCCCCTGCGCACCGCCCTCGCTCGCCTGGCGCAGGACGGACTTATCGACTACGAACCCAACCGCGGGTACCGCATCCGCCGCTTTCTTGTGACTGACATCCGCGAGGCCTTCACCGTACGGGCCAATCTGGAGGGTCTGGCCTGCCGGCTCGCTGCCGAATCCGGGATGAGCCGCTCGGACCGTGATCGCCTGATGACACTGGTGGAAGAGGGTGATCGGATTTTATCCAATCGCGTTCTCGACATAAGTCAGCTTCCAGCGTATCGCCGGATGAACGTCGAGTTCCACGAAACGATCATCAATGCTGCCGGCAACCGCTGGATTGGCCGCTTCGTACATCAGTCTCACAACGTACCGCTGGTCTCGGATCGCGTTATTCTGTGGGACGATTTCGGCGTCATTCACCGCT
Organism: Nitratireductor rhodophyticola; assembly: GCF_019891355.1. NCBI lineage: Bacteria > Pseudomonadati > Pseudomonadota > Alphaproteobacteria > Hyphomicrobiales > Phyllobacteriaceae > Nitratireductor > Nitratireductor rhodophyticola. Next base: position 527,079 of record NZ_JAHSSF010000003.1, read on the forward strand.
CTCACGACGATCACCATCGTATAGCGAAGGCGCTTGCCGACGGAGATGGCGTGCGCGCACAAAATCTCATGAGTGAGCACGTCATCTACGCCGGCCAGCTTCTCGCAGACCGGCTTGAGGCCGATCCTACCGCCGCGCTTCGCCATGCCTTTCAGGACAGGAAGGCGGAACGCTGAATTTCCTTCCGTCAGCCCGACAGGAGTCTGTCATGCAATTGTTTTTCTCCGCAGCTTCACCCTATGTGCGCAAAGTCATGGTCACGGCCCATGAGAAAGGCCTGGCTGACCGGATCGAACTCCTCCCGTCCGCAGCCAGTCCCGTCAAACGCGACAAGACCATTGTCGCGCGCAACCCCTCCGGCAAGGTCCCTACTCTCCTTCTGGAAGACGGGCGCGCGCTATACGACAGCCGTGTAATATGCGCCTATATCGATGCCCAGACCGAGGAGCCCCGGCTGTTACCGGCAAGCGCCGGCGAGCGTTTTGCAGTGCTGACCGTCGAGGCACTCGCGGATTCAATCCTCGATGCAGCACTTCTGGCGCGTTACGAAACCGTGATGCGGCCGAAAGAACTGCTATGGACCGCCTGGTATGAGGGCCAGATAGAGAAAGTCGACAGCGGCCTTGATGCGCTTTGCGAACAGTGGATGCCACTACTGTCCGGTCCCGTCAACACCGGGTCGATCGCCGCGGCGTGCGCGCTCGGCTATCTCGATTTTCGTTTCCCTGACAAGGACTGGCGCCGCGGGCGGGGGGCACTCGCCAACTGGTTCGGCTCCTTCTCGGAGCGAAAATCCATGCGTGAGACAATGCCGCACGGGTGAGGTAGCTTTCCGACTGGGTCTGAGTACCGGCAACCCGCAGGAAGAAGCTCTCATCGGCGGTCAGAAGCGACATGCAATCCGGGTCGTCCTCGTAGACAAGCTGGCAAATGGACACCATCCACGTTGGTGGGGAGCGCCGATGCGCATATCAGGTCCAGGCAATAGGGAATGGCGGGAAAGACAGCGTCTAGGCAGGTTCTGATCGCGGCAGGATTTCCCGGAAGGTTGACGATGAGCGTTCGTCCGCGGATTAGCGTCAGGCCGCATCGCGCGCCTCCCTGCGATGAACATGCTCGCAAAGCCAGGCGTCAATGGCCGCTGATCTGGGCTCCAGTTCAACATGGCAGCCATCGGTGAACGCCTGCCATGCTTCCGCATACTCGTCCCGAACGGCGACCAGCACGGGAATGCCCAGTATGAACGCCGCTTCGATGGCTGCACGAAAACCGCCTCCGAGCATTTCCCCTTTGCCAAAACGGTTGAGGATCAGAAGATCCGGCTTCTCCTGCACACGTCGCAACAGCGGTCCACACAGTTCAGCCAAAGCCTGTGGATCGAGCCTGCACCCGGAAGACCCTTTCCCAAGATCCTGCGAGATGAGCCACACGGAACCATCCCGAATCCCCTCCAGATGCATCGCTGCGCAGCAGTTTTCAGAAAGATCGCGTTCAAGCTGGACAAACCCCTCGACCACGATCCCGTTGGCCTGCAGCCGAAAGGCCGCCTCGGCGAGGAGGGCATCAACGGCAACTCCACCGCCAAAGCGGATTGCCGCGATGGGAGGCATTGTGTTTGTCATTCCAGGACTCCTTGCATGAATGGAAGGAAGTCGAGTTCCTCTCCCGCTTCCACATCTCCGACCGTCGCTTTAATCACGGCCACGCCATCGGCCTGGCACGGAGCGCGTTGGCGACGACGCGCCCTGCACCCCGTGACAGCTTCACTGTCTCGGTTCCATGGAAAGGAACAGTAAGGAACAGTGCTGTCTCAGCCATTTGATTTCCCAACAGTCTTTTGCTGCATGGTCATTGCCAGTGACGCGCAGGAACAATCCCGCGCCGCTCGGCCATGCGCTGACCGATCAACGTCAGATCGCCGGGTTGCAGTCGAATCCGCGCCATCGGCAGGACGATGGCGTTTTCAACGATCAGGTGACGCCGCTCATTTGCGGCAAAGCGTGTGAACAGCCTCTTCCATCGCCCCCCGCAGCTTTCGGGGACTTCAAGCACACGACACAGCTCGTCCGCATCAAGCCGGTCAGACGAATGTTCGGCACATAGCTCGTGGATCACGTCTTCCATACCGTCTTCAGGCAAGGCCCGTTTCAGAAGCAGCGGAAAGAGGTCCTCCTCCTCGTCCAGAACATGAAGGCCGAAGTCGAGGCGCATGAACATCAGAATTTGCCCGGAAAGCAACGCATCACGCGCTCCCTCAGAGACCATCGCGTCGAGCAGATTGCAGAGCATCCGCTGCCGAAAATGATCGGCAAAGATGTAATCGAGCGGCTCGCTGAGCAGCGCCTCCGGCGGGCGCTCCTCCAGCGCCTCCACCATCAGCCTGCGTTTCTCCTCCATATGTCCCATGACATCCCCGCTACTGCACGAGAGGACTGTCCGCCGCGCCGATCTCAATGCCGGAAATATCCGCCTTTCCGGCGAGGATCGCGATGTATTGCGCGGAAGCACGTGACCATGACTGGGCTTCCAGCCAGGCCGCAATTCTGTCCTCGACGAGTTCGAATGGAAGTTCACGCGCCGGAACCACACGGTCGAGCGCGATGACGTGATAGCCAAAGCGCGAGGCGACCGGCCCCGGTGCGATCTCGCCAGCCGCCATGCCCTCCAGCGCCTTCTCGAATTCGGGCACGGTGCTGCCGGGCGAAAGCTGGCCGAGATTGCCGCCCTGACTGCCCGAAGGGCAGGCCGAGTGCAGCGCGGCGAGCGCGGCAAAAGCCGACGGATCGGAGGCCAGCGCATTGCAAAGACCCTGTGCCTTGCGATGCGCTTCCACCCTTTTTTCATCGTCGCTTTCAGGCGCGGCAATCAGGATGTGGCGGGCTTCAAACAGCGGCTCGCTCATGAAGCGCTGCCGGTTGTTCTCATAATAGCGTCGGCACTCCTCCGCGCCGGCGCGGGGCACGTCGAGTTCAGCCTCCAGCAGCGCATGGATGGCCACATCGTCGGCCGAGGTGGCCCGGCCCTTCTCGTCGCGCTCGCCCTCGCCCGCAAGCCCGCGTCTTGTCGCCTCACCCAGAAGGAGCTGGCGGATCACCAGCGCTTCGGCGGCGGCGCGCAGCGCCTTTCCGGGATTGTCTGCCGGATGGTTCTGCGCCTCTCGCAGGATCTCGTCTTCGGGCACCGGCACGCCATCGACCGCGATGGCGCGGAAGAGCGGCAGGGGCTTGGGCGGAACCCGCGTGTCGGGCTCCTGATAGGTGGTGTAGCCCTGCCCGTCCGGCGACGGAGCCGCCGCCGGATGATCGAGTTTGGGGTTCTTGTAGATCGTCGCCATGGTTCTACTCCGCTGCCGGCAGGCGCGTTGGCTGCGCCCGGTGATTGCGTTCGCGCACGACCTGGTAGCCGGGCCGCCAGAAGAAGCCGAGCGGCACGCTCAGCATGTGCACGAGGCGGGTGAACGGGAACAGGAGGAGGATCGTCAGGCCAAGGAAGAGGTGCGCCTTGAAAATGAACGATACTTCCAGAATGTGGCTGGAAGCCTCAAAGTTGAAGGTGAAGATGCCCTGCGCCCAGGACATGAACTTCACCATCTCCTCGCCGTCGAGATGCTGCATCGACACCGGGATGGTCATGAGGCCCAGCGCCAACTGGATCCATAAGAGGATAATGATCAGCGTGTCGGTGGTGCTGGAGTTCGCCCGCACCCGCGGATCGAACAGGCGGCGATGGACGAGCAGGCTTGCGCCGATGATCGCCATCACGCCCGCCACGCCACCGGCGACGATGGCCAGAAGCTGCTTTGCCCCATGGCTGATGCCGAGCGCATCGAATATGGCGATGGGGGTGAGCAGACCGACCAGATGGCCGAAGAAGATCACCAGAACGCCTACATGGAAAAGCACCGATCCCCAGATGAGCTGTCGCCGCCTGAGGAGCTGAGACGAGCCCGAACGCCAGCCATACTGCTCGCGGTCGTAGCGAATGGCGGTGCCCAGTATGAGCACGACCAGCGCGATATAGGGATAGATCCCGAACAGGAGTGTGTTGATATAGCCTGACATGACGGCCTCCACTCAGAGATTGGATGCCGGCGCAGGAGCGTCCGGCCGGCGTTGATGGGCGCGCATCTGGCGTTGCAGACGGTCGGGACCGCAGGCGTTCTCACCAGCATTGCCGGCAAACGTTACGGCCTCCTCCTCCCAGATTCGGTCGAGCGCTTCGAGATCGGCCGGATCGTCTTCGGGCGTCTCCAGGAGTTCACGCACCAGTTTCGGGTCCGCTTCCCCCGAGGCGAGCGCCTCAAGAACCGCGAATGCATTGGCATAGACCGACTGGCGCTTCTTCAGTCGCTCGCGCAGGACTTTCAGGATATGGCCCGTCTGGCCGAGGAGTTCGGCTGCTTCCGCGTCCGGTTTGATCGACAGATATTCGAGGAAGAGCGGCAGATAGTCCGGCATCTCCTTTGCGTCGATCAACAGGCCGTCCGCCTCATACATGGCGAGCAGGTCGACCATGGCCTGACCGCGATCCCGGCTCTCGCCATGGACATGCTCGAACAGATGAAGCGACAGCGAACGCGTGCGGTCGAACAGGAACACATAGCGCTCCTGCGCGTCGTAGAGGTCGAGCCCGCCAATATCGTCGGCCAGCCGCTCCAGAAGGCGCTTCTGGGTCTCTGTGAGCCCGTCTGCGCCCGCGATGGAGGTTTTCACGTCCTGCGTCGCCGCCTGCAGGTCCGCGCTCGGATAGGACAGAAGCAGGGAAATGATTTTCAGTGCGGTTTGCATCACACGCCCTCCGTAAGTTTGCCAACCGGCGTCTGCACCGTGCGGGTGCGCTTGCCGCCGAACAGATCCGTGCCCGTGTCTTCGCCTGAGCAGCCATTGCCGAAGGTGAAGCCGCAGGAGCCGCGGACGTCATATGCGTCTTCGGAAATTTCGCGATGGGTTGTGGGAATGACGAAGCGGTCCTCGTAATTGGCAATCGCCATCACGTGGTACATTTCCTCGATCATCTCGTTGCTCATGCCCACCTTGCCGGCCACGGCCTCATCGATGACCCCATCGACCGTCCTGGCGCGCATATATGTCCGCATGGCGAGCATGCGTTCGAGCGCGGAGACGACCGGCGCTTCCTTGCCGCCCGTCAGAAGGTTGGCGAGATAGCGGACGGGAATGCGCAGCGAGCGCACATCCGGCATGCCGCCGTCGAGGCCGATCTTGCCGGCTTCGGCCGCAGACTGGAGCGGCGAGAGCGGCGGCACATACCAGACCATCGGAAGCGTGCGGTATTCCGGGTGAAGCGGGAACGCCACCTTCCATTCCATCGCCATCTTCCAGACGGGCGATTTGCGCGCTGCCTCAAGCCAGGCATCCGGAACACCGTCCTTCTTCGCCTGGGCGATGACCTCCGGGTCATTGGGGTCAAGGAAAACTTTGAGCTGCTCTTCGTAGAGGTCCTGCTCGTTGGGAGCGGATGCGGCCTCGGCGATGCGGTCGGCATCGTAGAGCACCACGCCCAGATAGCGGATGCGCCCGACGCAGGTTTCCGAGCAGACCGTTGGTTGGCCAGCCTCGATGCGCGGATAGCAGAACACGCATTTTTCGGATTTGCCCGAAGACCAGTTGTAATAGATCTTCTTGTAGGGGCAGCCCGAGACGCACATGCGCCAGCCACGGCACTTGTCCTGGTCGATCAGGACGATGCCGTCATCCTCGCGCTTGTAGATGGCGCCCGACGGGCACGAGGCCACGCAGGTCGGGTTGAGGCAGTGCTCGCACAGGCGCGGTAGATACATCATGAAGGTGTTTTCGAACTCGCCGTAGATCTCTTTCTCGACGCCTTCGAAATTGTAGTCCTTCGACCGCTTGGCGAACTCGCCGCCCAGGATTTCCTCCCAGTTCGGCCCCCATTCGATCTTTTCCATCCGCTCGCCCGAGATCTGTGAACGCGGGCGGGCGGTGGGCGAGGTCTGGCTTTCCTTCGCCGTCTGAAGGTGGCTGTAGTCGAAATCGAACGGCTCGTAATAGTCGTCGATCTCCGGCAGGTCCGGATTAGCGAAGAGCTTTGCAAGGATGCGCCATTTCGCGCCCTGTTTGGGCTCGATGCGGCCATTGGCCCTGCGCACCCAGCCGCCATTCCAGCGCTTCTGGTTTTCCCAGTCCTTCGGATAGCCGATGCCGGGCTTGGTCTCGACATTGTTGAACCAGGCGTATTCAACGCCTTCGCGGTTCGTCCAGACATTCTTGCAGGTGACGGAGCAGGTGTGGCACCCGATGCACTTGTCGAGGTTCAGCACCATGCCGATTTGCGCGCGGACTTTCATTCTGCCGCCTCCTTCTTTTCACCGGTTTCGCGGTAAGGCCCTTCCATCCAGTCCACGTCCTCCATCTTGTGCACCACGACGAATTCATCGCGGTTGGAGCCGACGGTGCCATAATAGTTGAAGCCGTAAGCCTGGTGCGCGTAGCCGCCGATCATGTGCGTCGGCTTGGTGATGGCGCGGGTCACCGAATTGTGGATGCCGCCGCGCTGGCCGGTGATCTGCGATCCCGGCGTGTTCACGATCTTTTCCTGCGCGTGATACATGTAGACGGTTCCCTGCTTCATGCGCTGGGAGACCACGACACGCGCCACGATCGCACCGTTGACGTTGAAGACCTCGACCCAGTCATTGTCGACCAGACCCGCCGTCTTCGCGTCCTCCTCCGAAATCCACACGACCGGACCGCCGCGATTGAGCGTCAGCATCAGGAGATTGTCGGAATAGGTGGAGTGGATGCCCCATTTCTGGTGCGGCGTGATGAAGTTCAGGACCACCGAAGGCTTGCCCTTCGACTTCTCCGCGATCATCGGATTGATCGACTTGGTGTCGATGGGCGGCCGGTAGACGCAGAACGCCTCGCCAAAGGCGCGCATCCACAAATGGTCCTGATAGAGCTGCTGGCGGCCGGTGATGGTGCGCCAGGGGATCAGCTCATGCACATTGGTGTAGCCGGCATTGTAGCAGACCTTCTCCGATTCAAGCCCCGACCAGGTCGGCGAGGAGATGATCTTGCGCGGCTGGGCCACCACATCGCGGAAGCGGATTTTTTCGTCTTCCTTGGGCAGAGCCAGATGGGTGTGGTCGCGGCCCGTGTTCTGGGACAGCGCATCCCAGGCCTTCACGGCCACTTCGCCATTGGTTTCCGGCGCAAGCATGAGGATCACCTCGGTCGCATCGATGTCGCTGTCGATGCGCGGACGCCCCTTGGTTGCGCCCTCCTCCGTCACGACGCCATTGAGACGGCCAAGCGCCTCCACCTCGTGCTCGGTGTTCCAGGAAATGCCCTTGCCGCCATTGCCGAGCTTGTCCATGAGCGGCCCGAGCGCGGTGAAGCGCTTGTAGAGGTTCTGGTAATCGCGCTCGACCACGGCGACTGCCGGCATGGTCTTGCCCGGAACGGGTTCGACCTTTCCGGTCTTCCAGTCCTCCACGTCGAAGGGCTGGGCAAGCTCGCCCGGCGTATCGTGCAGGATCGGCACCAGAACCACGTCCTTCTCCACGCCCAGAACCTCGGGCGCGACTTCGGAGAATTTCCTGGCGATGCCCTTGAAGATGTCCCAGTCGCTGCGCGCCTCCCAGGCCGGGTCCGCCGCGCTTGAAAGCGGGTGGATGAAGGGGTGCATGTCGGACGTGTTGAGATCGTTCTTCTCGTACCAGGTGGCCGTCGGCAGAACGATGTCGGAATAGACGCAGGTGGTCGACATGCGGAAGTCGAGCGTGACCAGAAGGTCGAGCTTTCCTTCAGGCGCGGTCTCGTGCCAGACGGCCTCGCGCGCCCTTTGCCGCCCTTCTTCGCCCAGATCCTTGCCCATGACGCCATTCGCCGTCCCGAGCAGATGTTTTAGAAAATACTCATGCCCCTTGCCCGAGGAGCCGAGCAGGTTTGAGCGCCAGACGAACAGGTTGCGCGGCCAGTTGGCCGGATCGTCCGGGTCTTCGCAGGACATTTGCAGATCGCCGGACTTGAGCTGCGCCACGACGTAATCCTTGGCCTCCTGACCGGCCTCGCTCGCTGCCTTGGCAACGTCCAGCGGATTGGTCTTTAGCTGCGGGGCCGATGGCAGCCAGCCCATGCGCTCGGCGCGGATGTTGTAATCGATCAGCGTCCCGTCCCACGGGCCTTCCGGCGCGGTCGGCGACAGGATTTCATCCACCTTGAGCGTTTCATAGCGCCACTGGTCCGTATGCGCGTAGAAGAAGGAAGTCGAGTTCATCTGCCGGGGCGGACGCCCCCAGTCGAGCCCGAAGGCGAGCGGCAGCCAGCCGGTCTGCGGGCGCAGTTTCTCCTGTCCCACATAATGGCTCCAGCCGCCGCCGGACTGGCCGACGCAGCCACACATGACCAGGAGATTGATGATCCCCCGGTAGTTCATGTCCATGTGATACCAGTGGTTCAGGCCCGCGCCGAGAATGACCATGGAGCGGCCATTGGTCTTTTCGGCATTGAGCGCGAACTCGCGGGCGACCGTGACGATGTGATCGCGCGGCACGCCGGTGATCTTCTCGGCCCAGGCCGGCGTATAGGGCGCGTCATCGTCATAGGATTTCGCGCAGCTATTGTCGCCGAGCCCCCGGTCGAGCCCGTAATTGGCGACGAACAGGTCGAACACGGTTGCAACCAGTGCCTCGCCGGAAGCGAGCTTGACCTTTTTGGCGGGTACGGCGCGCTCCAGAATGCTTTCATGGTCGGTGCCGGCAAAATGATCGTGCTCGCGATTGCCGAAATAGGGGAACGCCACATTGGCGACCGTATCGCGATCGGCATCGAGGATCAGGCTCATTTCAAGCTCGACATCCTCGCCCTTGCCGTCCTTGCTCTCCAGGTTCCATTTGCCCTTTTCGCCCCACCGGAAGCCGACGGAGCCTGCCGGCGCGACGATCTTGCCCGACTTGCGGTCAATCGCGACGGTCTTCCATTCGGGATTGTTCTTCTCGCCGAGCTTGCCCCGGAAATCGGAGGCGCGGAGCAGCCGGTCGGGCACATAACGCCCGTCCTTTTCGACGAGCCGCACCAGCATGGGCATGTCGGTGTAGCGACGGCAGTAATCCTCAAAATACTCCGCCTGCCGGTCGAGGTGGAACTCGCGCAGGATGACGTGCCCCATGGCCATGGCGAGCGCAGCGTCGGTGCCCTGCTTGGGATGCAGCCAGATATCGGAGAACTTGGCCGCTTCCGAATAGTCCGGCGACACGACCACCGATTTTGCGCCCCGGTAGCGCACTTCCGTGTAGAAATGCGCGTCCGGTGTGCGGGTCTGGGGCACGTTGGAGCCCCAGAGAATGAGGAAGCTGGAATTGTACCAGTCGGCCGATTCCGGCACGTCCGTCTGTTCACCCCATGTCATGGGAGATGCCGGCGGCAGGTCGCAATACCAGTCATAGAACGACATGCAGGTGCCGCCCAGAAGCGACAGATAGCGCGACCCCGCCGCATAGGAGACCATCGACATGGCCGGGATCGGCGAGAAGCCGATCACCCGGTCGGGACCATGGGTGCGCGCCGTATAGGCATTGGCTGCGGCGATGATCTCGTTGACCTCGTCCCAGCCTGCCCGCACGAAGCCGCCGAGGCCGCGCACCTTCGTGTATTCGGCGCGCTTGGCCGGATCCTGCTGGATTGCCGCCCATGCGCCGACTGGCGTTTTCACGGCGCGTTCGCGCCGCCACAGCTTCAGAAGCCGCGAGCGCACCAGCGGATATTTCACCCGGTTCGCCGAGTACATGTACCAGGAGTAGCTGGCGCCGCGCGAACAGCCGCGCGGCTCATGGTTGGGCAGATCGGGCCGCGTGCGCGGATAGTCGGTCTGCTGGGTCTCCCAGGTGACGATCCCGCCCTTCACATAGATCTTCCACGAGCAGGAGCCGGTGCAGTTCACGCCATGGGTGGAGCGCACGATCTTGTCGTGCTGCCAGCGCTTGCGGTAGGCGTCCTCCCAGTCACGGCTTTCATTGGTGGTGACGCCGTGACCGTCGGAGAAGGTTCCCGTGTTCTTCCGCGCCAGGAAGTTGAGACGGTTTAACAGATGTGACATCGCTTGGTCCTTTTCAGCTGGCTGGCACGGTGCTGGCTTGCCGGGCGTTGCCGGCGCGCTCAACGGCATGCAGGAGCCCGCCTTTTCGCGTGTAGAAGAGGTAGGTGAGGCCCATGCAGACCACGTAGAAGGTGAGGAAACCCCACAGGGCCATTTCGGGCCCGCCGGACATGGCGATCGAGGAGCCGTAGGCCTTCGGGATGAAGAAGGCGCCATAGGCTGCGATGGCCGAGGTGAAGGCGATGATGGCCGCCGACTCGCGCTCGGCCTGTCTGACCGAAGCATCCCTGTCGAGCTCAGGCATCAGCCGCGGGATCTCGAGCCGCATGATCGAGGGGATCATCTGGAAGGTCGACGCGTTGCCCACGCCCGTCAGGAAGAACAGGGCCATGAAGCAGGCGAAGAAGCCCCAGAAATTGCCGCCCGTGCCGTTCAGAGGCAGGAACTGCAGCACACCCCAGACCGCCACGATCATGCCCGCAAAGGTCCACAGCGTGACGCGTCCGCCGCCATACCGGTCGGAAACCCAGCCAGTGCTCGCCCGCGAGAGCGCGCCGACCAATGGGCCGAGGAAGGCGTAGGAAAGTGCGTTCACCTCGGGGAACTGCGTTTTCATCAAGAGCGGGAAGCCGGCTGAATATCCGATGAAGGAGCCGAACGTGCCCGTGTAGAGAATGCACATCACCCAGTTGTGGAAGCGCGAGAAGATGATTGACTGTTCGGCGAACGAAGCGCGCGCGGAGGCGATGTCGTTCATGCCGAGCCAGGCGGCGATGGTCGAGACGATCAGGAACGGAACCCAGATGAAGCCCGCATTCTGGAGCCACAGCATGGAGCCATCGCTGGCCATCTGGCCGTCACCGACCGCGAAGGCGAATGCGCCTGTCGAGATCACCACCGGCACCAGGAACTGCATGACGCTGACGCCGAGATTTCCAAGCCCTGCATTGAGCGCAAGCGCATTGCCCTTCTCCGACTTCGGGAAGAAGTAGGAGATGTTGGCCATGGAGGAGGCGAAGTTGCCGCCGCCAAGACCGCACAGAAGCGCCAGGACCAGGAAAATCAGGTAAGGCGTTTCGGGATTCTGCACCGCATAGCCGATGCCGAAGGCCGGGATCAGGAGCGAGGCGGTCGACAATGTCGTCCATAAGCGCCCGCCGAAGATCGGCACCATGAAGGAGTAGAAGATGCGCAGCGTCGCGCCCGAAAGCCCCGGCAGAGCGGCCAGCCAGAACAGCTGATCGGTCGTGTAGTCGAAGCCGATGCCTGGCAGCTTGGCCACCACCACCGACCAGACCATCCAGACCGAGAAGGCCAGAAGCAGCGCGGGAATGGAGATCCAGAGATTGCGCCGTGCGATGGCCCTGCCCTTCTCGTTCCAGAAGGTTTCGTCGTCGGGACGCCAGTCTTCGATCACGCCGGCCAAGCCGGCATGCTTGTCTTTCTCATGGATCGGCTGCATTTCCGGCAGTTCGGGCAGCGCGCCGAGTTCACGCGACAGCGCCGTCTTCTCCATCTGGCGGATCGAGAAGTGCATCCAGACAAGCGACACTGCGACGATGCCGAAAAGGAGCATGAAGCAGGTTGTCCAGACGCCCGTCATGTCGAGCAGAACGCCGAAGGCGATCGGCAGGACGAAACCGCCAAGGCCGCCGATCATGCCGACGAGACCGCCGACCGAGCCCACGTGATCGGGATAGTAGACGGGAATGTGCTTGTAGACCGCCGCCTTGCCGAGCGACATGAAGAAGCCCAGCACGAAGATCAGCAGGATGAAGGGCACCAGGCTCAGGCTGGTCGAGAAGGTGATCGGCCCGCGAATGCCGTGGATGATGTAATCCGTGTCCGGATAGGAAAGCATGAAGGTCGTCACCAGCGCCACGCCGAAGGTCCAGTACATGATGCGGCGCGCGCCATACCGGTCGGAGAGATGTCCGCCATAGGCGCGGAAGATGGAGGCCGGGATCGAGTAGAAGGCGGCGATCATGCCGGCCGTCTTGATGTCGAGTTCATAGACGCCGACCAGATAGCGCGGCAGCCAGAGCGCAAGCGCGACGAAGCCGCCGAACACGAAGAAATAGTAGATCGAGAAGCGCCAGACCTGCAGGTTCTTGAGCGGTTCAAGCTGCATGAAGGTGCCGCGCGCCTTTGCGCCGGCTGCCCGCCTGGACTTCAGGTCCGGATCATCTTCGGTTGTCAGCCAGAACACGATGGCCATGGCGACCAGAACGGCGGCCCAGACCTGGGCAACCATGGTCCAGCCAAAGGCCACCATGACGAAGGGTGCGACGAATTTGGTGACCGCCGCACCCACATTGCCGGCGCCGAAAATGCCGAGCGCCGTGCCCTGCTTTTCCTTCGGATACCATTTCGACACATAGGCCACGCCAACGGCGAACGAGCCGCCGGCAAGACCGACGCCCAGTGCCGCCAGGAGCATTGTCTCATAGGTGGTGGCGTAGGAGAGCGCGAACGTCGCGGCCGCTGCCGCGAGCATCGTCAGGACATAGACGATGCGTCCGCCATACTGATCCGTCCAGATTCCCAGGAAGATGCGGGACAGGGAACCGGTCAGGATCGGCGTGCCGGCAAGCAGACCGAACTGGGTGTCGGTCAGGCCAAGGTCCGCTTTGATCTGCACGCCAATAATTGAGAAGATGGTCCACACGGCAAAGCACACCGTGAAAGCCAGTGTGCTCATGCCAAGAATTGTGGTTTGCTGTCGGGAGGTGACCGCTCTGAGGGAACTCATATGTTCGCCCTTTCCTCACAGGCGGACGGGCCGCTCTGATGGCTGTAACGGGGCGAGTTTGAGGGCATTCCCTTCAGGCAGTTTGATGCAGATCAAACTGCCTGGGCTCGGGATGAGAAATAAGTGGCTGCCGGAAATCTTTCGGCAACTGACGTGCGTTCATCAAGTTTGACGCCTGCGCGCTGTAAATGCGAAATTGGCATTTATCAATTCGCTGATTGATAATTATCAAGGAGGCTCGATGCGGCCGTCGGACATTCCAGAGATCAGGGCACTGGGCCTTTTCAGGAGCATGTCGGACACGGCGTTCGAAGCGCTGATGCAGGCTGCCTATCATCAGACCTTCCCCGCACAACTGGAACTGATCCGCGAAGGCGATCCTGCTGATTTTCTCTATGTTGTTACGGAGGGACGGGTCGAACTCTTCGCCCGGTCCAATGGACGCGAAGCAACGATGGGAATGGTCAACCCAATCGGCACTTTCATACTGGCTGCGGTTTTGAAAGATGCAGCCTATCTGATGTCGGCGCGGACCTGTCAGAAATCAAAGGTGCTGATGATCCCGGCCGAAAATGTTCGTGCAGCGTTCGAGGCGGATGAGGCCTTCGCCCGTGCCATTGTTGTGGAACTGGCCAATTGCTACCGCTCCGTCGTCAAGGAACACAAGGACCTGAAACTGCGCAGCGCGATAGAGCGGCTGGCCAATCGCCTCCTGCGATATCACCAGGACCAGGGCGCAAACGGGACACTTGAGCTACCCTATGACAAACGCACCCTTGCCTCGCTTCTGGGAATGACGCCGGAAAACCTGTCTCGTGCCTTTAATTCGTTGAAGCCCTATGGCGTGCAGGTCGATGGCACGCGCATAGAGCTTTCCGATCTGGACGGCCTAACAGCTCTCGCCAAGCCAAACAAACTGATCGACGATCGTTCAAGTTAGCAGGAGAGCGGTGTTCCCGCACGGATATCCGTGAGTGGCATCGGCTCTGAAGTTCACCGGTATTCACAATTCGGCGGGTTCAATGAGCTTGTCATCGCATATTCACGGGTCGCCTATTCCGACAATGCGGTCCGATTTCTACCGAAGCACCGAATACACTCCGAGCAGGGTTAAAGGCCCGCGTATCGTGATCGGTTCTCCCGGCCGCCGGGGCGAAGGCAACACCATCAGATTTCGAAGTGTATGGGCAGAGTTTAACCGGCGGACGGTTGGTGGAGCTGAGGGGAATCGAACCCCTGACCTCGTCATTGCGAACGACGCGCTCTCCCATCTGAGCTACAGCCCCGTTTCGCCGATGACCTGCATTTAGGTCCGCAGCGCCCGAACTGTCAAGAATCCAGTTTTCAACTGGGAGATGCCCGTCATTCATCGCCAAATGACACACAAATGGCCCCATTCTCGCGTTTCAGGCAGGCAAATAACCGCGCCAGACTTGCCGCATCCTTCGGCAATGGCTACATGTCGCAAAATTCACGGCATGCGGAGCAGGCAGGGGCATCGTTCCCGCTTCCGACTGCCGCGCTTCACACGGCCCAGGAGACCGGCATGCTCGCGCTTATCCAGACCATCATCATGGCGCTCGACATCTATTGGTGGCTGATCATCGCCTCGGCCGTCTTTTCTTGGCTATACGCATTCAACGTGGTCAACCCGCGCAACCAGTTCGTCGGTTCGGTCGGCAATTTTCTCTTCCGCGTTACGGAGCCCGCATTGCGGCCGATCCGAAACCTTCTGCCCGATCTTGGCGGCATCGACATTTCGCCGATCATCCTGCTGCTGGCGCTGTTCTTCATCCGGCAGTTCATCCTGACCACCATCGCCCCGGCGCTTCTCTGATCCGTGACGAACCTGCCAGCTTTCTGTCGGTTGGCCGAGAACGGGCTGGCGCTTTTCGTGCGCCTGACACCCAGGTCCGCGCGCGACGCCATTGAAGGCACGGCGGAGACCGCGGATGGCCGCTGTCACCTGAAGGCACGTGTGCGCGCCGTTCCCGAGAACGGGAAGGCCAATGCCGCACTGGAAAAACTGCTCGCAAAACAGATCGGCGTGCCTTCAAGCGCCGTTTCAGTGGCTGGTGGAGCGACCTCCCGCCTCAAGACCGTGGAGATAAGGGGCGACCGCGGAGAGCTTCTCATCCGGCTCAGGGCAATCGCCGCAGGGCAATAGGCGTCGCCATGAAATGCGTCTATGCTCGCCTCACCTGTGAGAAGGAGCATAGCCCATGCGACTGGCAATAGCGGGACTTCTGGTAGGCGCCCTTGCCGGCGTGGCCCAGGCCGCAGAAATCGAAAGCGCCTATACCGAGGTCAACACGCAGGAGAACTGCGCGGCCTTTGCCGCCCCAGCAGGCGACGAGCCCGGCGACTGGATCAACTTCGTCTGTGCGGGTTGGCGCGGCTACCCCGTTCTCATCTACTACGGTGATGCGCGCGAATCGATCTTCTACGGCTTTCCGCCTGACGGTGACCTGGCGCCGGAATGGGAGAGCTTTGCCGGCTTCAATTCGACAGGATCGACCATCGAATGGCGCATCATGAGCGATGGCGATCGCCAGTGGCCCTTCGCAACGATCCATCGCTGGTTCGTCGACGATGGCGAGAGTCTGGGTGACAAGATCGAAGTGTTGGTGGTGGAAAAAGTCGGGCAAGTCTTCGGGCGGGAGGGCTGTGTGGTCGGCTATGTCGTGGCCACGGGCAACGAAAACGCCAATGAAAAAGCCCGCCGCATCGCCGATGGGCAGGCTTTCGATTTCGCTTGCGGAGCGGACCAGCCGGTTATCGATGCCGGCGATGTTCCGCTGCCTGAGGCCGCTGGAGGTGGCGGCGGCTAGAGCATCGAACCGAAAGTGGAATCCGGTTTCCGGATTGTTCCGATGCTCCGTCAATAATTTAGATCGTCCTTTGCGCGTCCGGATGGGACGCACGGCGATCCTGGCGCCGCCCCGTCCTTTATTTGCTGGTCTTGGCCCGCTCGACCGCTTCAACGATCAGCTTGCGCGCGGCCGCGGCGTCCATCCAGTCGCCGATCTTGACCCATTTGCCGGGTTCCAGATCCTTGTAATGCTCGAAGAAGTGCTGGATCTGCTGAAGCGTGATTTCCGGCAGGTCCGTGTAGTTCTTCACATTCTCGTAGCGGCGCGTCAGGTGCGGCGAAGGCACGGCGATGATCTTCTCGTCCTGTCCGGAATTGTCTTCCATGATGAGGACGCCGATCGGACGCACATTGATGACGCAGCCGGGAATGAGCTGGCGCGTGTTGCAGACCAGAACGTCGATCGGATCGCCATCGTCCGAAAGCGTGTGCGGCACGAAGCCGTAATTGCCCGGATAGGTCATCGGCGTGTAGAGAAACCGGTCGACGACCAGCGTCCCGGAGTTCTTGTCCATCTCGTACTTGATCGGCTGGCCGCCGACCGGAACTTCGATGATGACGTTCACGTCTTCCGGCGGATTGTCACCGGTGGAGATGGCGTCTATGCGCATGGGGAAAGCAACCTTTGTTCTGGCAGTTTATGGCTGCCGGAGACCGGCATGGCGACCGATGCGGTCAGCCGGACGGAGCAGCCCGGAAATGGATGGCTGCCGCTTTATCGCGTCAAAGGCCGCATGGCAATGCAGCGAATGGTGCAGTGCGAAAATTTGACACTGCGCGCCAACGCACAGATGGGGCGGAACGGGGTACCAGATCGGATCTCAGACGTCCTATTCCCAGACAAAGGCGAGCTTGCGCAGCGCCCGGTGCTCGAACACCTCGACGCCTTCGGCGATGTCGCGCCCGCCTGCACCCGAATAGAACGCCAGAGCCGTCTCGTTGTCTTCCAGCGCCCAGACCACCAGTCCCTTCAGACCATGAGCCTCCAGCATGTCGCGTGCCGCCTGGAAGAGACGCCGGCCCAGACCGATGCCCTGGTATTCGGGTCGCAGATAAAGCTCGTAGATCTCGCCTTCCTGGCTGAGTTCGCGGGCGCGATTCCGCCCAAGTGTTGCATAGCCGGCAATCTCGCCGCCGATCTCGATCACGAGAACAGTGGCAGACCGGCGAATCGCATTTGCCCACCAGCGCGGACCGCGCCGGCCGATCATGCGTCCGAGCGCCTGATATGGGATGATGCCGGTATAGGCGCTGCGCCACGCACTGTCATGAACCT
Organism: Nitratireductor rhodophyticola; assembly: GCF_019891355.1. Classification (NCBI taxonomy): domain Bacteria; kingdom Pseudomonadati; phylum Pseudomonadota; class Alphaproteobacteria; order Hyphomicrobiales; family Phyllobacteriaceae; genus Nitratireductor; species Nitratireductor rhodophyticola. The sequence continues at coordinate 544,056 of NZ_JAHSSF010000003.1, forward strand.
CGGCGACAGCCTCGGCGTCGTTCGGCTCTGCTCGTCTGATGTCGATCGTCAGCGTGTTCATAGTTTCTTAACCATAGCTGCGTCGGGTCGACATGCGCAAGCATTAGAGCGCTCATCTTTGCGGTCACGCACAAATGGCCGAAAAGCGCTCAGATTTCCGTCAAACGGTCTTCGATTTCATTGGAATTACGCCGTCCGGCAGGAAAATGCCTGGAAAGCACCTCGCCCGCATAAGTGACTGTTTCGACGAAGCCGTCGGCCAGCGTGCCACGCCGCGCATGGTTCAGCATCAGCGCAACACCTTCGTTCCAGACACTCTGTTCGACACAGGCGTCGATCTCGTGATCGGCCACGATTTCCACATATCGTTCCGCCAACGAAACGAAGATCAGAACGCCCGTCCGGCCTTCCGTCACATGGATGTTGTGCGCGAAGAACTGGTTCTGCGCATTGTCGTGCGCCCGCCGGTATCTCAGCGCTTTGGGAACCAGAGCCACACGCAGCCCCTCAAAGGCAACAACCAGAGCGGCTGCGGCAGCGAAGGCGGCAAGCTGGGCCGCAGCGAAAACCACCGGATCGATCGAAATCCACCAGTGTCTGAGCGCAAGGGCCAGGAACGGCCCCAGAATGAGAATCGCAAGAGCGACGATCAGGCAGGCCGGGTAGAGATAGGGGTCGCTCGTCCGCGCGAGCACACAGTAGATCTCGCCCGATGTCTTTTCCTCGGCGTCACTGATTGCCCGGGCGATGCGCGCGTGCTCCGCGCCTGAAAGCCTTCTTCTGATGCGTCGCGTCATTCTACCAGCTCCCCGAAGCACCGCCGCCGCCCGACGAACCGCCGCCGCCGGAAAAGCCGCCACCGCCGCCACCACCGGTCGACCAGCCGCCCGATGAGCGCCCGCCGGAAGAGCCGCTGCCCGACTTGTTGTAATCCACCGTCATGCCGAGCCATTTGTAGCGCTTCGGACCGATCTTGCGACCGAAGATGGGTGGCAGGAACGCCATGGCAAACCCACCGAAGAAGAACGTGCCCCAGACGATGAAGAAGAGAATGACCGGCCAGGGGAGACCGTCGTCATCCTGCTGGCTGCGCCTGGCGCGCGCTTCAAGCTCGGCTGCATTGCCTTCCAGAACCATGACGATGTCATCGACCGCATCGCTGATGCCGGCGGAAAAATCGCCCGCGCGAAAGGCCGGCACCATCGTGTTTTCGATGATGAGCTTTGAGTGCAGGTCCGTCAGCGTTCCCTCAAGACCGTACCCCACCTCGATGCGCATCTTGCGGTCATCGAGCGCGACGAGGAGCAGGACACCATTGTCCTCGCCCGCCTGCCCCAGCCCCCATGCGCGAAACAGGCGGTTGGCAAACGGCTCCAGCGCCTCGCCTTCAAGGCTGCGGATCGTAGCGACGACGATCTGGTCGGAGGACTTCCGTTCGAAAGCCTCCAGCCGCTCGGTAAGCGAGCCTTCGGTCGCTGCGTCTATGATACCGGCATTGTCGACCACCCGACCGGTGAGCGGCGGCAATTCCGCAGCTGCAAGGGCCGATGCCGCGAAAACCGCGATCAGCCCGGCGACAAACGCCATCCAGGTCCCACCCCGGCAATGCGCGGTCGACGCACGCGGAAAAGCCTCCCCCATGGGTCCGTCTCCGTCAGCCGCCGCTGCTGGTCCCGAAATTGACCGACGGCACATCCATCTTGTCTTCCGGGATGGTGAAGGTCTCATAAGGCTCGTTGCCGGTGAACCAGAACATGGCCCACAGCATGGAGGGCAGCGTTTTCAGCGAGGTGTTGTAGAGCCGCACGGCCTCGATATAGTCGCGACGGGCAACGGCAATGCGGTTTTCCGTGCCCTCAAGCTGCGCCTGCAGAGCCAGGAAATTCTGGCTGGATTTCAGATCCGGATAATTCTCAACCACCGCAAGAAGACGCGACAGCGCGCCGGAAAGACCCGCCTGGCTTTCCTGAAACGCCTTGAAGGCTTCAGGATCGGTAAGCATGTCCGGCGAGATCTGGACCTGCGTCGCTTTCGCGCGCGCCTCGACAACGCCTTCAAGCACCTCGCGCTCCTGCGCGGCATAGCCCTTCACCGTCTCGACCAGATTGGGGATCAGGTCGGCACGGCGCTGATACTGGTTCAGCACCTCGCTCCATGCCGCCTTGGCCTGCTCCTCACGGGTCGGAATGGTGTTGAAACCACAGGCCGACAGCAACGGCAGCATCAGGCAGAGCGCAAGCAGGGGGAAAAGGCCGCGTGCAGGAACGGCGGCGAGCGACTTGGCAAACGACATGAAGGAGCACCTCCAGAAAATTGGTTCTCCGGACATTAGAACATGGTCCACTGATAGGAAACCAATTCCGATCAGTGCGTCCATGCTGTACGGTCGACCCTCACTCACTGCAGCGGGTTTTCGTATGGGGTCAGCACAGAAACGGGATGAGCGGGCGGAAGCGGAGTCGCGCCGCATCCTCGACCGGGTCAGCCGCGAAAGCGAAGGCAGTTCCATGATGACCCGCGCGCGCGATCACATCGCGGCAAGAGATGCGGAGCAGAACGATCCGATCGAACTCTGGGGCACACGGATCGGCAGGGCCATCGCCGTGACGACCCTGACCGCGCTGATCCTCTGGCTCCTCCTCTACGTTTTCGGCATCATCGGCGGATAAAGGCAGCATGACCACAGAAGAAAACCGGCGCGAAACACGCGCCGTGATCGTCATCTCAAGCCATGTCGCGCGCGGCAGCGTGGGAAACCGCGCAGCCGTTTTCACGCTGGAAGCGCTTGGCTTTCCGGTCTGGGCGGTGCCGACCGTCATTCTGCCGTGGCATCCAGGGCACGGCCCCGCAACGCGCATCGTGCCGGAACCCGACCAGTTCGCACGGTTTATGAACGATCTGGAGAATGCGCCATGGCTAAGCGAGGTCTCTGCCGTTCTGACCGGCTATCTGGGGAACCCGGAACAGGCAGAAGCGATCGCAGGCCTTGTGGAAACCCTGAAAGCCAGCAATCCAGCGGCACGCTATGTCTGCGACCCGGTGCTTGGCGACCGGGGCGGGCTCTATGTGCCGGAAGCAACGGCAGCAGCCATCCGCGACCGGCTATTGCCGCTGGCCGACATCGCCACTCCCAACCGATATGAGCTGGCCTGGCTCACAGGCATCGATATCGACGGCACGGAGACGGCGATCCGCGCTGCGCGAAAGGCGCCCCCTGCCGATGTGATGGTGACATCGGCCCCTGCAAGCAGCGCCGACCGGCTGGCAAATCTGCTTGTCAGTGAGACGGAAATCCTGCGTGCGGCACACGACAGCATTCCAAAAGCCCCGAATGGAACCGGCGATCTGACGGCAGCACTCTACCTCGCGCGCCTGCTTGCCGGCGAGGCGCGGGAAGAAGCGCTTGCGAAGACAACGGGATCCGTGGTGACCATCCTCAACAGGGCCACGGAACGGGGTTCGGACGAGCTCATGCTGGAAACCGACCGGCAGGTTCTCACACGTCCACAGATGGTGGTCGATATCGAACGCGTCGCGGAGCCCGTCTCCGCATCACACTGAATACGCCAGCTTTCCAGGGGCAGGCGGAAACATCCGAGATCCATATGAATGCGAGAATGTTAAACGGATAGAATAGCTCCGGGCATCTGAGAGCAGCGCATGAAAGCCATTGCATTGACGCTGTGCGTGGTTCGACATTAAACCGGATTGCCCGCCGCGCATTTTGCCGCTATTCGAAAGCTCATGACCCATCTTCCAGAACGCCTGATCGCCGGCTACCGAAATTTCATGGCCGGCCGTTACAGCTCCGAGAGCGACCGCTATCGCAAGCTGGCCAAGGATGGCCAGTCACCGCAGACCATGGTCATCGCCTGCTGCGATTCCCGGGCGGCGCCCGAAACGATCTTCGATTGCGGTCCGGGCGAACTGTTCGTCGTGCGCAATGTGGCCAATCTCGTGCCGCCCTATGCGCCGGACGGCCAGCATCACGGCACCTCGGCCGCTCTTGAGTTTGCGGTGCAGAGCCTCAAGGTGAAGCATATCGTGGTGATGGGGCACGGACGCTGCGGCGGCATTGGCGCGGCGCTCAACCCCTCGGCAGAGCCCCTTTCGCCGGGTGACTTCATCGGCAAGTGGATGGGCCTCGTAGCGCCTGCAGCCGAAGCACTGTCCGGCAACGAGCTGATGACGCCGGCAGAGCGGCAAACAGCGCTGGAGCGTATTTCGATCCGCTACCAGGTGCAGAACCTGCGCAGCTTCCCCTGTGTGAAGATACTGGAGGACAAGAGCAGGCTCTCCCTGCACGGCGCATGGTTTGACATTTCGAGCGGCGAGCTATGGGTGATGAATCCCCAGACCGGCGATTTTGAACGGCCAGAACTCACCTGACGGCCCTGCGTTCGTACGGAGCCGCTAAACCGGACCCGGAGGGCTTGGCCGCAGGGCCGTCGCCAGTGCCGGTTCCGGCAGCCGGTTCCAGATCAGCCATGAAACGATCGCCATGGCCCCCAGCGTCGGGATGATGAGCACCATTGCCAGCACCGGATCGCCGATCAGCGCCGCGATGCTGCCACCGGCAAGCCCGGTTCCCATCTGCAAAAAACCAGTGAGCGATGACGCCGAACCTGCGATGCGTGGAAATGGCGCGAGGCCCGCTGTCATCATGGCCGGCATCACGAAGGCAATGCCGAAGGCGTAAACCCCCACGGGACCCATCACTCCGATAAAACTTGGCTCGAACAGCGACAGTGAGAAAATCAGAAGCAGGCTGCCCGCGCCAATGGCGGCAAGGCCGATGGGCACCAGCCTGTAGGCTCCAAGCGACTTCATCAGAAAACGCGCCGCAACCGCGCCTGCGAAATACATGCCCGATTGCGCCAGCATGCCGATGCCGAACTCGGCCGGCGTCAACCCGACGCGGCTCATGAGAATGAAGGGCAGCACTGTCGCCTGTGTGTAGAGCGCCCCCACCGCACCGGCGATAACCAGGCTGGAAAGCATGAAATAGGCATTCCCGAGCAAAAGGCCATAGGAGTGGATCAACGCACTCGGGCTGATGCGTGACAGGTCGCGCACAACCGTCTCGCGCATGCAGAATTGTATGACCAGCGCAATCACGGCACCCGCCCCAAGCATGAGAACGAAGATTGCATGCCAGCCGGCGAGCTGCATTGTGAAGCCGCCAAGAGTGGGAGCGAAGGCGGGACCGATCGCCAGGATGATGCCGATCAGGTTCATGATGCGGGCGGAGCTTTCCTGGGTGAAAAGGTCGCGCACAACCGCGCGCGATACCGCAACGCCAACCGCAGCCCCAAAGCCCTGCATGAAACGCGCCGCGATCAATGTCTCGATGTTGGGCGACATCAGCGCAATGAAGCTCGCCACGACATAGATGCCGATAAACGCGAAGGTGACGGGCTTGCGCCCCAGCCCGTCCGACAGAGGACCGCAGAATAGCTGGGCAAATGCAAAGCCGGCGAAATAAAGCGATATGGTCATCTTGACCGCCGCTTCCGTCGTGCCGAACGCCTCCACGATCTGCGGCATTGCCGGCGTGAAGAGCGCCATCGAGACTGGCCCGAGCGCCACCAGCATTGCCCCGATGATGCTGACACGCCGCTCGCTCATGAGCGGCGGCGCGGCAACACCGTCCGATGTGTCCGCACGCAGGTTCATAAGGGCGCCTCCGCACGGGCATCGGCAGGCTTTTGCGAGATCCCGGCAAGATTGGCGCGGACGAGTTTGAGCTGCTCCAGCAGGCTTTCCCATTCTGCATGGCTGAGCGAGCCCGCAGCCTTCTTTCGCATCTCCGCAGCCACCCGGCCTATGGCCACGAGAACGTCGTCAGCCGCATCGGTGAGCTCGACCAGCTTGGCGCGCCGGTCCTTCGGATCGTTTGCACGGCGGATAAGTGCCCGCGCTTCGAGCCGGTCCAGATAACCGCTGAGCGTCATGGCCTCGACGCCCATGCGTTCGGCCAGGACATTTTGCCGGACGGCTCCAGCGCGCGCCGCATGCGCCAGGGTTCTTGCCTCACCGGGCGTTACACCAAGACCGGCCTCCGCGATCGCGCGATCCATCGTACCGCGGATCAGGCGATGGATGTCGGCAACCAGAAAACCGAAGGAATCGGGATTGACGGAGTGCGTCACGACAATTGCCCCTTATTATAAGGTAAGCTTAATATAAGCATTACATACAGTCATGATGGATCACCGTCAACTCCAGCCATTGCGCGTCTGGCAGCCAACGCCTACATCGCAGGGAGCCCACCCTTCCAACATTCTGGAACCCTCATGCAGAAATCCGCCCCAATCGATCTCGCAACGCACCCGCTGACGAACTGGACCGGCCCGCATGGCCTGCCGGATTTCTCCGCGTTCGATGACGCAGCATTCGCACCTGTGTTCGAGGCTGCCTTGAGCGCGCACGAAGCCGAGATCGCCAGGATTGCCGGCAACGCCGAAGCACCCGGCATCGGCAACACGCTGGCCGCACTGGAGCTTGCCGGAGACGCCCTGTCGAAGGTCTCTGCGGTTTTCTGGTGCCGGGCCGGCGCGCATACCAATGAGACGATCCAGACGCTAGAGCGGGAGATCTCGCCGCGTATGGCACGCCACGTCTCCGCGATCTTCATGAACGATGCGCTTTTCGCCCGCATTGACCGGCTTTACCAGGATCGTGAGGCGCTGGGTCTCGATGCGGAAGCAAGCCGCGTTCTGGAAAAAACCTGGAAGCGCTTCGTGCGCGGCGGCGCGCAACTCGATCAGGATGACAAGGCGCGGCTTGCCGCGATCAACGAGGACCTGGCCGGTCTTGGCGCGCAGTTCGGCCAGAATGTACTTGCCGACGAAAGCGGCTGGGCGCTGTTTCTGGAAGAAAGCGACCTGGCCGGGCTTTCCGACGCCCTGAAGAGCGCCATGGCCGAAGCTGCCGAAACGCGCGGTGAGAAGGGGCGGTTTGCGGCGACGCTGTCTCGCTCCATCGCCGAGCCATTCCTCGCCTCGTCAGAACGGCGCGACCTGCGCGAAAAAGTGTTCAGCGCGTTCACGAAACGTGGCGAGAATGGCGGAAAGACCGACAACTCCGACGTGATCGCCAGAACACTGAAGCTGCGCTCCGAAAAAGCGAAACTGCTTGGCTACGACTCCTATGCCGCGCTCAAACTCGACGACACCATGGCCAAAACGCCCGAAGCCGTGCAGGACCTGTTGCAACCGGTCTGGCAGAAAGCGCGCGAGAAGGCCGCCGAGGACGAGAAGGAACTGGCTCGCCTCGCCGCGCGGGAAGGGCAGAACCACGCCATCGCCCCCTGGGACTGGCGCTACTATGCCGAAAAGCGGCGCGCCGAGCGCTTTGCTTTCGATGAGAGCGCTCTCAAACCCTATCTTGCTCTGGAGAATGTCATCGCTGCTTCGTTCGATGTGGCGCATCGGCTTTTCGGACTCACCTTCGAGGAACTGAAAGCGGTGCCTGCATGGCATGAGGACGTGCGCACATTCATCGTCCGCAACGCCGATGGCTCCACGCGGGGTCTTTTCATGGCCGATTATTTCAATCGCCCGTCCAAGCGCTCCGGCGCGTGGATGAGCGCGCTTCAATCCGGCTATCGTCTGGGGGAAGGCAAGTCACCCATCATCTACAATGTGATGAACTTCGCCAAACCGCCGAAAGGGCGCCCCGCCCTGCTCTCCATCGACGAGGCGCGCACGCTGTTCCATGAATTCGGCCACGCACTGCACGGCCTGCTGAGCGATGTGACCTGGCCATCCATCTCCGGCACCTCGGTCTCGCGCGACTTCGTGGAACTGCCCTCGCAGCTCTTCGAGCACTGGTTCACGGTGCCTGAGGTGCTGCAGAAGTTTGCGCTGCACCACGAGACCGGCGAACCCATGCCCCAGGAACTGGTGGAGAAAATGCGCGCCGCCCGCACGTTCGACGCCGGCTTCGCCACAGTGGAGTTCACTGCATCCGCACTGGTCGACATGGCCTTTCACAGCCAGGCGGAAGCGCCGGACGACCCACTGCGCTTCGAAGCGGAAACGCTGGAGACCCTCGAAATGCCCAGGGCCATTGCCATGCGCCACCGCACGCCGCACTTCCTGCATGTCTTTGCCGGCGATGGGTATTCAGCCGGCTACTATTCATACATGTGGTCGGAAGTCCTAGATGCCGATGCGTTCCGTGCCTTCGAGGAGAAAGGCGATCCCTTCGATCCCGAAACGGCGGAAAAGTTGCGCCGGCACATCTATTCTGCGGGCGGCTCCGCCGATCCCGAGGAGCTTTACAAAGCCTTCCGCGGCCGCATGCCCACCCCGGAAGCCATGATGGAGAAAAAGGGGCTCGCCTGAAAGGGCTTTTGACAGTCACGGATGTGTCATGTGAGCGATAACTCACTGCAACATTGAAGCACCAGATTGCCTCCCGAGAATCAACCAGATTGAGGGAGACTGTCATGAAGTCCTTCGCAGTGAGTACCCGCCGCAAATTCCTGCTAGGAACCGGCGCAACCGCACTCGCCACCGCCGTGGGCGGGCTTGCCATGCCCGCCATCTCGCGGGCTTCTTCGCGCCCGGTGTTCACACACGGCGTCCAGTCCGGCGATGTCGACACGACGAGCGGCATGATCTGGACCCGCACGGACCGGCCGGCGCGGATCGAGTTCGAGATCTCGACCACCGAGAGCTTCGCCAACCCCTTGCGGCTACCCACCATGGACGCACTCCCGGAGAGCGATTTCACCGTCAAGCGGCTGCTCGAAAACCTCGCCTCGGACCAGGACATTTTCTATCGCATGAGGGCCGTTGATCTGAGCGACGTCTCGGCCGGTTCCGAGCCCATTATCGGACAGTTCCGGACGGCTCCGTCTGCCCGCCGTGACATCCGCTTTGCCTGGTCCGGCGATACGGCCGGTCAGGGCTGGGGCATCGACGAGACCGGCATGAAGACCTATGCCACCATGGCAAAGCATCGCCCGGATTTCTTCCTCCACTCGGGCGATACTATCTATGCCGATGGCCCGATGGAAGATGAGGTTACGCTCAAGGACAGCAGCGTCTGGAAAAACACCGTCCTGATCGACGAAAAGCGCAAGGTTGCCGAAACGCTGGATGAGTTCCGCGGCCAGTGGAAATACAACATGATGGACGATCACGTGCGCGCACTGAACGCCGTCTGCCCGACATTCTTCCAGTGGGACGACCATGAAGTGGTCAACAACTGGTCGGCCTCCAAGGATCTTTCGGAAGACGATCGCTACACCGAAAAGTCGGTGGCGCTGCTGCAGGCGCGTGCGGCGCGCGCTTTCCACGAAATGACGCCGATCCGCTACACCCCGGCAGAACCCGGTCGTGTCTACCGCAAGATCGCCTACGGGCCGATGCTCGACGTCTTCTTCCTCGACATGCGCTCCTACCGCGCCGCCAATACGGAAGGCCTGCAGGAAGCCGCCGGCGAGGAAACCCGCTTCCTCGGCGACGAGCAGATCCGCTGGCTGAAGCGCGAACTTGCCAACTCCCGCGCCACCTGGAAGGTGATCGCCGCCGACATGCCGATCGGCCTGGTGGTGCCGGATGGCGACAGGATCGAGGCGATCGCCAATGGCGACAATGCAGGCCCGAAAGGCCGTGAATTCGAGATCGCCGATCTCCTGCGCTACATCAAGAATGCCGGCATCGAAAACACGGTCTGGTTCACCGCCGACGTGCACTACACGGCAGCCCATTACTACAATCCCGACAAGGCTGCCTTTCAGGACTTCAAACCGTTCTGGGAGTTCGTGTCCGGCCCGCTTCACGCCGGCACGTTCGGGCCTAACAGGCTCGACGGGACGTTCGGACCTGAGCTCAAATATGTGAAGGCCCCCAGCGAGGAACAGGGCGCCAACCTGCCGCCTTCGGCCGGCTTCCAGTTCTTCGGTCTTGTCGACATCGACGCCACCACGGAACAGATGACCGTGCGGCTCATGGACCGCGACGACAGCGAACTCTACAAAGTGACGCTCGATCCCGTGCGCTCTGCCTGACGGACCGCGCAGATCAGCAAACCGGGGCCTCTGGTCCCGGTTTTTTTGCGCGCTTTCGAGAGATTAAGCCAACAGTTGGCTCAAACTACCAATTTATTGGAATGCCATGCCCAATTGGTCGCAGTTTGAGAAATTGCATCTTCCCCTCACCAGCATTAACTAATCTGTATCGCACGCACTCACGGAGAGCACGATGGATCAAACATACACGCCCCGCGAAGCCGATGCAGCGGCGAAGGCCACCACCGCACGGCCGGATGTGACCGTCTTCTTCGACCAGCGCACCTTCTCCGCGCAGTATGTCGTTGCCGACCCGGCAACCGGAAAATGCGCCATCATCGACCCAGTGCTGGATTTCGATGAGAAATCGGGCAGCACGTCGACGGAGAATGCCGACAGGCTCCTTGCCTTCGTTGCAGATAAGGGCCTGGAGCTGGAGTGGATTCTCGACACGCACCCCCATGCCGATCACTTTTCCGCCGCAGGCTATCTGAAAGAGAAAACCGGCAGGCCCATCGCCATCGGCGAAAAGGTCGTAGAAGTCCAGAAGCTTTGGAAAACAATCTACAACTGGCCTGATTTCAAGGCGGACGGCTCGCAATGGGACAGGCTTTTTGCCGACGGCGACACCTTCACCATCGGCTCGCTGCCGGCAAGGGTCATGTTCTCGCCCGGTCACACCCTGGCCTCGATCACCTATGTGATCGGCGATGCCGCCTTCGTTCACGACACGCTCTTCATGCCCGATTCCGGCACGGCACGCTGCGACTTTCCCGGCGGCAGCGCCAAACGGCTCTGGAAGTCCATCCAGGACATTCTCAGCCTGCCGGACGAGACCCGCATCTTCGTGGGTCACGATTATCAGCCGGGCGGGCGCGAGCCGCGTTTTGAAAGCACTGTCGCCGAACAGAAGGCGACAAACAGCCATATGTCGAAATGCGAAACGGAAGCCGATTTCGTTGCCGTCCGTGAAGCGCGCGACAGGACCCTGCCAATGCCAAAGCTCATCCTGCACGCACTGCAGGTGAACATGAACGCCGGGCAGCTCCCCGCGCCGGAGGCCAATGGCAAGCGCTATCTCAAGTTTCCGCTCAACGCGCTCGAGGGCGCAAGCTGGGGCTGATCTTGCGGCCGCCCGCGGCAGGAAGGGCAGTGAACACTTTCGCAATTGCGAAAAAACCTGTATGAGCGCGGCAACGCAACTGGCCGCGCCATGCCTTTCGCGCGCCTACCGACCCCAAAAGAGCACACATGAAACTGCGCAATATTGCGATCATCGCCCACGTTGACCATGGGAAAACGACACTCGTCGACGAGCTTATGAAGCAGTCCGGCGCCTTCCGCGACAACCAGCGTGTCGCAGAGCGGGCCATGGACTCCAACGACCTCGAAAAAGAACGCGGCATCACCATTCTTGCCAAGGCCACCTCGGTGGAATGGAAGGACACCCGCATCAACATTGTCGACACGCCCGGCCACGCCGATTTCGGCGGCGAGGTGGAGCGCATCCTCTCCATGGTGGATGGCGCTGTGCTTCTGGTGGACGCGGCCGAAGGCCCGATGCCGCAGACCAAGTTCGTCGTGGGTAAGGCGCTTAAAGTCGGCCTGAAACCGATCGTCGCCATCAACAAGATCGACCGCCCGGACGCCCGTGCCGACGAGGTGATCAACGAGGTGTTCGACCTCTTCGCCGCCCTCGACGCTACGGACGAGCAGCTCGATTTCCCGATCCTCTACGGCTCGGGCCGCGACGGCTGGATGAACTACGAGCCCGAAGGTCCCAAGGATCAGGGTCTCGCCCCGCTGTTCGACCTGGTGCTCAAGCATGTGCCCGAGCCGACCACCGAGCCCGGCCCCTTCCGCATGATCGGCACCATTCTGGAAGCCAACCCCTTCCTCGGCCGCATCATCACGGGCCGCATCGCCGCCGGATCCATCAAGCCGAACCAGGCCGTGAAGGTGCTGCATCACGACGGCACGCTTCTCGAAAACGGCCGCATCTCCAAGATCCTCGCCTTCCGCGGCCTTGAGCGCCAGCCGATCGAGGAGGCCCATGCAGGCGACATCGTCGCCATTGCAGGTCTCTCCAAGGGCACCGTCGCCGACACGTTCTGCGATCCATCGGTCACCCAGCCGATGGAAGCCCAGCCGATCGACCCGCCGACCGTGACCATGAGCTTCATCGTCAACGACTCGCCGCTCGCCGGCACCGAGGGCGACAAGGTGACGAGCCGCGTGATCCGTGACCGGCTTCTGAAGGAAGCCGAGGGCAATGTGGCGCTGAAGATCGAGGAAGCCGACGACAAGGATTCCTTCTACGTCTCCGGCCGTGGGGAACTTCAGCTCGCCGTTCTTATCGAAACCATGCGCCGCGAGGGCTTCGAGCTCGCCGTCTCGCGCCCGCGCGTGGTGATGCAGAAAGACGAAAACGGCCAGCTTCTCGAGCCCATCGAGGAAGTGGTTATCGATGTGGACGAGGAGCATTCCGGCGTCGTCGTTCAGAAGATGTCGGAACGCAAGGCCGAGATGATCGAGCTGCGCCCCTCGGGCGGCGACCGCCAGCGCCTCGTCTTTCACGCGCCCACGCGCGGCCTGATCGGCTATCAGTCGGAGCTTTTGACCGACACGCGCGGCACGGCCATCATGAACCGGCTGTTCCACGATTATCAGCCCTACAAGGGCGAGATCGGCGGCCGCGTGAACGGCGTCCTGATCTCCAATGACGACGGCGAAGCGGCAGCCTACGCCCTGTTCAACCTGGAAGATCGCGGCCCGATGGTGATCGACGCCGGCGTGAAAGTCTATCACGGCATGATCATCGGCATTCACTCCCGTGACAACGATCTGGAAGTGAACGTGCTGAAGGGCAAGAAGCTCACCAACATCCGCGCCGCCGGCAAGGACGAGGCGGTGAAACTGACCCCGCCGATCCGCATGACGCTGGAGCGCGCGCTTTCCTGGATCCAGGAAGACGAGCTGGTGGAGGTGACGCCGAAGTCGATCCGCCTGCGCAAACTCTATCTCGACCCGCACGAGCGCAAACGCTTCGAGAAAAGCCGCGCCGGCGCGGCTTGAGGTTGACCGGTTTTCCGGCCAGTTTGTTCGCATGAATGACCTGGCCGAACCGCTCTATGCCGAACCGGACATCGCGCAATTCTACGACTTTCGCGGTGCCGCACGGCCTGATCTGGCTTTCTGCAGGAAACTCGCTGGCAACGCCCGCGCGGTTCTCGACCTCGGCTGCGGAACCGGCGAACTGGCCGCTCTTGTGAACGAAGGCCGACACGTTGTCGGGGTCGATCCCGCAGCGGCTATGCTCGACATCGCGCGCGCCCGTCCAGATGGCAAGACGGTGGACTGGATCGAAGGCGATGCACGCACGATCCGACTTGATGAACGTTTCGATCTGATTGCTCTCACGGGCCATACGTTTCAGGTTTTTCTCACCGAAGCGGATCAGCGCGCGGTGATTGCAACCATCGCCGCACATCTGAAACCGGGTGGCCAGTTCATCTTCGACAGTCGCAATCCGGATTTTCCCGGCGGGAAGACCCGCACAATGGAATCGACATTGCGCCGCTTCACACACCCAGTGCATGGTGAGGTCGAAGCGTGGAATGAGTCCACCTTTGACGACGCGACGCAGATACTCAGCTACAGAAACAGCTATCGCGTGCTGAAAAGCGGTGAGTTGCATACGGCCACGGCACGCATCCGCTATACGCCGAAGAATATCATCGCAGAGCTGTTGCAGGAAAGCGGGCTTCAGGTCGAACGATGGTTTGGGGATTGGACCGGAAGCACCTTCGATCCGGCATCGAAGGAGATCATCCCGCTTGGGCGCGCAGTGCCGCAATAGCCAGTTGAAGCACGCGGTAGCATCAGGCGGACACCAATCTCGCGCCCAGCACCCTCGCCCTTCGACAAGCTCAGGATGAGGGTTACTGGGACGTGGCAGTGGCTCGAAAGGTTTATCGTCCGCGAGGATCAACCGCCCACCGCTCTGTCACCTCGACATTTCAATGGTGAGCTTACTGGCCGTCTTCAGTAACCCTCATCCTGAGCTTGTCGAAGGGCGGGGGTGCCAGGCTCAGCCGTCAACACGTCCCGCCATCCGGGTTGACAGTTTCCATACATAGCGCCCTAATCTCCCCCGTTCTCGTGGAGGAGCCCCCAATGGATCCCGCATTCCTGCTCACGGCGCTTGTCGTCGTGCTCATTCCCGGCACTGGTGTGATCTACACACTGGCCATCGCGCTTGGCCGCGGCGGGCTGGCATCCGTTTCGGCCGCGTTCGGCTGCACGCTCGGCATTCTGCCCCATATCGCAGCCGCGATCCTCGGCATCGCCGCCCTGCTACATGCCAGCGCGATGCTGTTCCAGATCGTGAAATTCGCCGGAGTGCTCTATCTCCTCTGGATGGCATGGGGCGCGCTGAAGGAGAACGGCATGCTGAATGCCGAACCCGACCGCAGCGCGATCCCGCATCGGTCGATCATCCGCCGCGGCTTCCTGATCAACATTCTGAACCCAAAACTCTCGATCTTCTTTCTCGCCTTCCTGCCCCAGTTCATTCCCGCCGAAAGCGCGCTACCCGCGCTCGATATGGCATGGCTGGGCTTCATCTTCATGGCGATGACCTTCGTCGTCTTCGTGCTCTATGGCCAGATGGCCTCGCTCGTGCGCGGCCGGGTCCTGTCGAGCCCGACCATCATGAAATGGCTGCGGCGCTCGTTTGCGGCAGCCTTTGCCGCGCTCGGCCTGCGCCTGGCTCTCTCAGCAAGGTAGAACAATGGATATCTCCGCCCTCGTCATCTTCGCCGGTGCCCTGCTTGTCGCGGCGGGCTCTCCCGGCCCCAGCATCGCGGCGCTGGTTGCCCGCGTCATCACGCGCGGCTGGCGCGATGTGTTGCCGTTCCTGGCCGCCATGTGGATCGGCGAGGGGATCTGGCTCTCCTTCGCCATTTTAGGCTTGGCCTACGTGGCGGAAACCTTCCACATGGCTTTCGTCGCGATCAAATATGCGGGCGTGGCCTATCTGCTCTATCTCGCATGGAAGATGTGGACTGCGCCCGTGGAAACGGGTGGCGAAGCCCTGCCCAATGCCGGCTCGCGCCTGCGTCTCTTCTTCACCGGCATGGCGGTCACCCTCGGCAATCCGAAAATCATGATGTTCTATCTGGCGCTGCTGCCCACCATCATCGACGTCGCCTCGGTAACGCTTGTCGGCTGGGCGGAGTTGACGCTCACCATGGTGGTTGTTCTGGTGGCGGTGGATGCCGTGTGGGTGCTTGCCGCCACGCAGGCGCGCAGGCTGCTCAAAAGCCCGCGCGCCATGCGGATTGCGAACCGCACCAGCGCCTCGATGATGGCCGGTGCTGCGGCGGCCATCGCAACGCGCTAGAGCATCGGACCGAAAAGTGGAACCCGGATTTCGGACTATTCCGATGCTCCATCAATAGTCTGGATCGCCGTGCGTCCGGATGGATGCATGGCGATCTAAAGCAACCACTCGATCCAGCGGCCATGAAAGTCGCAGCGTGCAAGATCGCGGCGCTTTCCAGTGGGCCACAGCGTGAGCGAAACCAGCGCGAATGGCTCATTCGTGTCCGAGGGCTCCATGCGCAGCCAGGCGATGGGCGGGCCGCCTGCCCGGCCAGCCGTCTCAAGCGCGGTTTCTATACGGGCCCGCGTTTCATGGTGAAGGTATTGCCACATGATCGAATGGAAAAGCACCGTGACGCGATCGGGCCGGCGGGCGGCAAGCGCGGCATCCACAAAGTCAGCGGCATCCGCCTTTTCCAGTGCGAAAGGCGTCTCGTTCGCCAGCTCCATTGCCGCGCGCAAGCGGGAAAGCCGCGCCTCCTGATCGGCCCACACATAGGAGGTCAATCGCAACCGCTGATCATCACGGGACACGTCGATGGGCGCGATGTCGCTCCCCTGGCGCGTGGCGATATCCAGCACCCCCGACAGGTCCGGGGCTGCCCCCCGCGTCTCAGGCGCCAGCCTCACGGGAGAAGCGGGGTCGCCCCATACGCTATCGCCATAGCGGTAGTGAAAGCGGTCAAACAGAAGGTTGAGCCCTGCACTCGAGCCGATTTCATAAAGGTCGAGCGGCAGGCCGGTTTCCCGCGCGATCTGGAGAAAGCCCGGCAGAAGCATCGCCGAACGGCCGATCTCATTGGTCTGTGGTGCGCTGTCCAGATTCGCGCAAAGGCACTCATCATGGCGCGCAATGGCCGCGCTCACGGCCTTTCGAAGCGCCTCAGGCGAAGCCGCGTTTGGTGGGTAGACACCGGCAAGTGCGACATCCTCACCGGCAAGCACAAGCGCGTGGAGCCCGCCACACAGACGCAGCGCCAGCGCATCCTCCCCGGCCTCGCCCGGCCAGCCGAGCACGCGCGCACCGGTGGCGGTCTCGCGGTCCAGGATTTCAGGCAGAAGCCGGCACAGTTGCGCGGTGAAGGGAGAGCCCATGCGATCGCAGGCCTGCGCCTGCTTCTCGAAATGCGCGCTGATATGGGTCGTCATACATCCCTCCTGTTTGCGGGGATGAAGACCCTAGCACGTGTTTCGCAACTCTTTTGCTGCAGTGCAGCATTTTATCTGGGCCAGAGAATATGGCGTGGCCAATCAGCCCGCCGGACGCGCCGCCAGAGCTTTTTCAATCTCGGGCATCAGATCGCTACGAATGCTCTCGGGCGTGAACGGCCCCACATGCTTGTAGCGGATCGTGCCATCAGGTCCGACGAGAAAGGTTTCAGGAACGCCATAGACACCCCAGTCGATCGCCGCGCGGCCATTCTGGTCGACACCGATGGCATCGTAGGGATTACCGAGATCGCCCAGAAACCGGCGGGCGTTTTCCGGCTTGTCCTTGTAGTTGAGTCCCGCAATCACGACGCGCTCATCCGTGGCGAGCTGCATCAGCAGCGGGTGCTCCTGACGGCATGGCAGGCACCAGGAACCCCAGACATTGACCAGCGTGACCCGGCCGCTGAAGGCCGCCGATGACAGACCGGGCAGGTTCATCCCCTCGAGCGGTGGAAGATCGGTCTGCGGCGCGGAGCGGCCAATCAGTGCGGATGGCACGAGAGAGCTATCCTTGCCGGAAAAGAGCTGCATCAGAAAGACGGCCGAAAGCGCCAGAAAAAGCAACAGCGGCAGCAGGAACAGAAGCCGCCGCGAACGGGCCGGCTTTTCGCTTGTCACGCTCATTTCTTCGGCGCCTTGCGGTCCGAGCGACGGCGAATGCCACGCTCCTCAAGCTCCTTGAGCTCTCGCTTGCGGCCGGCCTGATCGATCAGGATCCAAAGGCCGAGCCCCGCGATCACCAGCGCCGAGATTCCATAGGCGGCGAAGACATAGGCTGCGTGGGTCATCGGGCCGCCCTTTCCGCCGCCCGCGCCGAAAGCCGGCGCATGGCGACAACACGACGGCGCCAGATGTCCGCCCGCATCGCCATCAGATGCAGCGTGACGAAAAGCAGAGTAAAGCCCAGCGCGCAGATAAGCAGCGGCCACAGCAGCGAGGCGTGGATCGTTGGCCCATCGAGACGGAACACCGAGGCCGGTTGATGCAGCGTGTTCCACCAGTCCACCGAGAACTTGATGATCGGTATGTTGACGAAGCCGACGAGCGTGAGAATTGCCGCCGCCCGCGCCGAACGGCCGGGATCATCCATGGCCCGCGTCAGGGCAATGATGCCGAGATACATCAGGAACAGGATGAACACGGAGGTCAGCCGCGCATCCCAGACCCACCACGTGCCCCACATGGGCTTGCCCCAGACGGAGCCGGTGAACAGCGCGAGCGCCGTGAAAGCAGCGCCGATGGGAGCGGCGGACTTGAGCGCCACATCGGCAAGCGGATGCTTCCACACCAGTGTTCCAAGCGCGGATATGGCCATCAGCGAATAGCAGAACATGGCAAGCCAAGCGAACGGCACATGGATATACATGATCCGCACGGTGATGCCCTGCTGGTAGTCCTCCGGCGCGGCAAATGCCATGTAGAAGCCGGCAGCGAGAACGGCCAGCGAAAGACCGCCCAGCCACGGCACGAGGGTGTCGGCCAGCGAGAGAAACCGCGTGGGATTGGCGAGCGCCGTCAGGCGACCGGAGAGCGTGGAGGCTTGCGGCGTGGCGTTTGTCATGCCTGAACCCATAGCGTTGCGTGTCCTGTTCCGCAATCGAATCGATTGCCGCACATCAGTCGCCGCCCCAGCGCAGTGCAAGGGAAGCGGCCAGCGGCCCGATGACGGCAAAGAACAGCATCAGCGCGGCAAGAATGAGGAAAGGCGGCAGAAATGGATCGGGGTCGGCCACCGCCCCGCGCGCCGCCGCCACACCGAAGATCAGAACCGGGATGGTGAGCGGCAGCACGAGCACCGAGACCAGAAGCCCGCCACGCGGCAGCGCCACGGCAAGGGCCGCACCGACCGCGCCAATGAAGGTGATGGCCGGCGTGCCGACAGCCAGCGTCGCGGTTGCCGCGAGAATGCCCACCGGTTCAACATTCATGAAAAGGCCGAGCAGCGGCGTCACCACCACCAGCGGCAGAACATTCACGGTCCAGTGCGCGCAGCATTTCACGAACACCGTCACCGCCGTCATGTGCCGGCTGTCGGCCAGAAGCATCAGGTCCAGAGAGCCGTCCTCACGGTCGGCCTGGAACAGGCGTTCAAGCCCGAGAAGGCCGGCAAGCAGAGCACCGATCCAGAGAATTGCCGGGCCGATGCGCGCCAGAAGATTGAGATCCGGCCCGACGCCGAAAGGTATGACGGCGACAACGGCAAGAAAGAAGAGCACACCGGTCAGCGCCCCGTTGCCGGTGCGCACGCCAATCTGCAACTCGCGTCGGAAAAGCGCTAGCATGGGGCCACCAAAGGCGGCATTGGCGTGAGATGAACGCGAATTTCACCTGTCTGAAAGGCAGGACATTCATCCCTGCCCCCCGTCATCCCGGCCGACTGGAAGGAGAGCCGGGACCCATTGAGAGGCACGGCCGGTCTCCGAGAAACCGACAAACAGCGCCAATCGGAGCCTGCAGCGAAACGGGGCCTCGCCCCTTGGCATTCTACCAATGGGTCCCGGATAGCCCTTCGGACTTCCGGGATGACGTGCCTTGCTTCACCTCGCACCCCGCGGCGGCGGCCAAATGCCTTCATATCGCCGCCTCCCCCATGCGCAGCTCCCGCGCGCCCTTCAGGCCAAGCGGCAGATGTGTGGCAGCCACGATCATCCCGCCATCTTCGAGATGCACCGCCATCAGGTCGGCGAATTGCGCTTCCGATGCTTTGTCGAGGCCGGATGTCGGCTCATCGAGCAGCCAGACTGGGCGATAGCTCACCAGAAGCCGCGCGATGGAAGCACGCCGTCTCTGCCCCGTAGAGAGATAGCCGAAGGGCAGGTGGCCGATATCGCCGAGCCCCACCATCTCCAGCGCCTCGAACGGCGGCAGATGGGGCTCGCCCATGAACTCCTGCCAGAAGCGCAAATTTTCCTCGACGCCAAGCTCGGCCTTCATCGCATTGCGGTGACCGAGATAGTGGCAGGCAGACGCCACATCCGGAAACGCCTCCCCTCCACCGGAAAACTGCACCTTGCCCTCAAAGGCTGGCAAAAGGCCGCAGATCACGCGCAACAGCGTCGACTTGCCGGCGCCATTTGGCCCCGTGACCGTCAGCGCCTCGCCTTCACCCAGCGTGAAGGAAATGCCGGAGAACACGGTCTCGCCGCCGCGCTCACCGCCAAGCCCCTCGGCAGCAAGCCGCATCATCTGGTCGTCCTTGGGCAAAGATAAGGTCCTGAATTTTTCACGACATGGCAGATTTGCCATTTCTCACTCTAGAACTCTTCTACAAAATTCTCTATATCCGCCTCAACCACGCCAGCGGTCGGCGTGTAACTCTTTGTGCCGATACCCGCGCGCGCGCCGCCTTGAACGGCCGGGACGCTGGGGGCGGACAGCGGAAATGACCGTACCCGCACCTTTTGCGCGTGATGCCTCGAGGAGTCCGTTCCCGTTTCGGATAGCAGAACAGGATAGGATCGCCCGTGACCAAATCACTAGACAGTTTCAATTGCCGTCGCACCCTCCAGGTTGGGGATGCGGAATATGTTTACTTCGACCTCAAGGAGGCCGAGAAAAACGGTCTCGAAGGCATTTCCCGCTTGCCCTTCTCCATGAAGGTGCTGCTTGAAAACCTGCTGCGCAACGAAGACGGACGCTCGGTCACCAAGTCCGATATCGAAGCGGTCGCGGCATGGCTCGACGACCGCGGCACGGCCGGTCACGAGATCGCCTACCGCCCGGCCCGCGTGCTGATGCAGGACTTCACCGGCGTTCCCGCCGTGGTGGATCTGGCAGCCATGCGCGACGCCATGGTTTCGCTCGGCGGCGACCCGCAGAAGATCAATCCGCTGGTGCCCGTCGACCTCGTCATCGACCACTCGGTCATTGTTGATGAGTTCGGCACACCGAAGGCCTTCTCGCGCAATGTGGAGCTGGAATACCAGCGCAATGGCGAGCGCTACCGCTTCCTCAAATGGGGTCAGAAGGCGTTCAAGAACTTCCGCGTTGTTCCGCCCGGCACCGGCATCTGCCACCAGGTGAACCTCGAATATCTCGGCCAGGCAGTCTGGACGAAGGATGAGGACGGCAAGACAATTGCCTATCCTGACACCTGCGTCGGCACCGATTCGCACACCACGATGATCAACGGTCTCGGCGTGCTCGGCTGGGGCGTTGGCGGCATCGAGGCCGAAGCGGCCATGCTCGGCCAGCCGATCTCCATGCTCCTGCCGGAAGTCATCGGTTTCAAGCTCACCGGCAAGCTGAAAGAAGGCGTGACGGCCACCGATCTGGTGCTCACCGTCGTGCAAATGCTGCGCAAGAAGGGCGTGGTTGGCAAGTTCGTCGAGTTCTTCGGCGAGGGCCTCGACCATCTGACGCTGGCCGACGCCGCCACGATCGGCAATATGGGCCCGGAATACGGCGCAACCTGCGGCTTCTTCCCGGTTGATTCGGAAACGCTGAACTATCTCAATGTCTCCGGCCGTTCCAAGGAGCGCATCGCGCTGGTGGAAGCCTACTGCAAGGCGCAGGGCATGTTCCGCGAGACGGGCACCGAGCATCCGGTCTTCACCGACACGCTCGAACTCGACCTCGGCGACGTGGTTCCCTCCATGGCAGGTCCGAAGCGTCCGGAAGGCCGCATCCCGCTCGAGAACATCGCATCCGGCTTCGCCTCCTCGCTCGAGAAGGAATACAAGAAGGACCCGTCCACGCTGGAACAGCGCTGGCAGGTTGAGGGCGAGGATTACGATCTTGGCCATGGTGACGTGGCGATTGCCGCCATCACCTCCTGCACCAACACCTCGAACCCGAGCGTGCTGATCGGCGCCGGCCTGCTGGCCCGCAACGCCAACCGCCTCGGCCTCAAGCAGAAGCCGTGGGTTAAGACGTCGCTTGCTCCGGGCTCGCAGGTGGTTGCTGAATATCTGGAGAATTCCGGCCTGCAGAAGGAGCTCGACCAGATCGGCTTCAACCTCGTCGGCTTCGGCTGCACGACCTGCATCGGCAACTCCGGTCCGCTTCCGGCGCCGGTCTCCAAGACCATCAACGACAAGGGCCTGATCGCTGCCGGCGTTCTCTCCGGCAACCGCAACTTCGAAGGCCGCATCTCGCCGGATGTGCAGGCCAACTACCTTGCCTCTCCGCCGCTGGTCGTCGCCTATGCGCTCGCCGGTTCGGTCACCAAGGACCTCACCAAGGAGCCGATCGGTCAGGACAAGGACGGCAACGACGTCTATCTGAAGGACATCTGGCCCTCCAACCAGGAGATCCAGGAATTCATCCAGAAGAACGTCACCCGCGATCTCTTCGAGAAGAAATATGCCGAGGTCTTCACCGGCGATGAGAACTGGCAGGCCGTGCAGGTGCCGGAAGGCGAGACCTATGCATGGGACGACAAGTCGACCTATGTGCAGAACCCGCCCTACTTCGTCGGCATGAAGAAGACGACCGGCGATGTGAGCGACATCAAGAATGCGCGCATCCTCGGCCTGTTCGGCGACAAGATCACCACCGACCACATTTCGCCCGCCGGTTCCATCAAGGCACAGTCGCCAGCCGGCAAATACCTGATGGACAATGGCGTGGGCGTGGCCGACTTCAACCAGTACGGCACGCGTCGCGGCAACCATGAGGTGATGATGCGCGGCACATTTGCCAACATCCGCATCCGCAACCACATGCTGGGCGAAAACGGTACCGAAGGCGGCTACACGATCCACTACCCCTCCAAGGAGGAGATGTCGATCTACGACGCAGCCATGGAATACCGCAAGGAAGGCGTGCCGCTGGTGGTGTTCGCCGGCGGCGAATACGGCAACGGCTCCTCGCGCGACTGGGCTGCCAAGGGCACCAATCTGCTCGGCGTCCGCGCCGTCATCTCTGAGAGCTACGAGCGCATCCACCGCTCCAATCTGGTTGGCATGGGCGTCATTCCCTTCGTCTTTGCCGACGAAGGAACGAGCTGGTCAAGCCTCGGCCTGAAGGGCGATGAAACCGTCACCATCGACGGGCTCGAAACCATCAAGCCGCGCGCCACGGTGAACGCGAAGATCACCTTTGCTGATGGTTCGGTAAAGGAGGTCCCGCTTCTTTGCCGCATCGATACGCTGGATGAGCTTGAATACTTCAAGAATGGCGGCATCCTGCAATACGTCCTGCGCGACCTGGCCGCCTGATCCGCCCACGGGATCGCTTCAGTCAGACCGCCGGCGGAAACGCCGGCGGTCTTTTTTTGTTTCTGCCATTGGAAACCGCGCTGCGGGCCGGTCTCACCTGAACGTGACTTCTTGTTGAGGCGGGGTCGCTCCTATAGTTCTGAAACAAAGCAATGATCGCTTCACATCCCAAACGGAGAGCGCATGTTTCGGCTCTGGATACCCGGCCATTTTCTGGCTGTGGCTTTAGGCTTATTGGCCTTCACTGACCCCGGCAGTGCCGAAAGCACCAGCCGCCCGGTCGGCCCGATTGGTGTTGTGGAGCTCTTTACGAGCCAGGGCTGCAATTCCTGCCCACCCGCAGACGCCGTGCTGGGTGAACTCGCGGCACGAGGCGATGTTGTCGCCCTCGCTTACCACGTCGATTACTGGGACTATCTGGGCTGGCGTGATGCGCTCGCAAGCCCGGCGAACTCCGAACGGCAGAGAAAATATGCCGGTGCACTTCAAAGGGCATCCGTCTACACGCCACAGGCCATAGTCAACGGCCGGCGCGACATGAATGGTGCGGACCGGGGGAAGGTCACTTCAACGCTCGCAGCCCTCGCAGGAACCGTGGGCGGACTTCAGGTGGATATTTCCCTCAAGGAAAGGGGCGACACTATCGTCGTCAGTGTCGGCTCAATACCCGAGAACCTGAAGGGCGAACCCGTTAATGCGCATCTGGTCTTTGTCGATTACACGCCGGAAAGCACGGTGGATATCCGCGCCGGCGAAAACCGCGGCCGATCGATACAATATCGCAACGCGGTCAACCGCATCCAGACGATCGGCATGTGGGATGGCGCCGCCAAGAGCTTCGAAATGCCCAAGGCCGAACTGGTGCAGAAGGGCAATGGCTGCGCACTCCTGCTCCAGCGCGTCGACAAAGACGGTCGACCAGGCGCGATATTGGGTGCATTTGCCATGAACCCGTAGAGCATCGGACCGAAAAGTGGAATCCGGTTTTCGGACTATTCCGATGCTCCATCAGTAATTTAGATCGTCCTTTGTGCGTCCGGACGGACGCACGGCGATCCAGGATCAGGACCTGGGTGAGTAGCCGCGCGGTCTGGTCCCAAAAGAAAAACCGGCGCTGACTCATTCAGCACCGGTTTTGATCTCTTGGGACCGCTGCCCGCTCGGACATCCGAGAGTTGGTTCGATCCGGTCATGACCCCGAGGGCGGGGGGGCTTGGGGTTTTCGGGATCCGTGTCCGGACCGAACCGTCTCAGGCAACGGGTGGATCGTTGCGGCACAATGGGGCGTGAGCTTGGACAAAATGCGGCAAGAAAAAGGCAAGTCATCACCAATTCCGACAAACGGTCCTGATTTGTGACTACCGGCTAACAATTGAGGCTTGCAGAGCAAGAATGGCCGTGCCGGCAAAAGATGTGGGTAACTCTAACCACTCTGATGAACCATGCCATCAAGAAGGATGAGGCGCTTTTTTTTTTGCATCTCAGGCCCGGCCAAATGCAGCCCGGGGAATGCGGGCTTGCAATTCCGCCTATGGCGGGCGAACCTTCCCCTGTCACCAAATCGTCATGAGGTACAGCCAATGACCGATTACGGCAGCGCGGGGGAGGATAGGGACGGCTCCGGGATACTGATCCCGCTGCACGAGGCACGCAGGGCACGTTCCGATCTCCCCGTAACCTTCGAGCGGCGCGAACTGGATCAGATTCTGCGCATCTATGGCCGCATGGTCGCGGCAGGCGAGTGGCGTGACTACGCCATCGATCATCTGAGGGACCGGGCGGTGTTCTCCGTGTTCCGGCGAACCAGCGAAGTCCCGCTGTTTCAGATCGTCAAGGATCCCAAGCTGACACGGAAGCAGGGTGCCTACAGCGTTATCGCCGCCACAGGCGCAATCCTGAAACGCGGGCATGAACTGGCACGCGTCCTGGCCGTGTTCGACAAGAAGCTGAAACTCGTCACCTAATGCATGTCGCTTTCAAATGAATTCATTTGAAAGACAACGAACATGCATCATTTAAAAGTGTTACAGCGTCCTTTGCGCGTCTTATAAGACGCGCGGCGCTGTAGAGCATCGGGCCGACAAGCGGAATCCGGTTTTCGGATTATTCCGATGCTCCATCAATATTTTGGATCGTCCTTTGTGCATCCGGATGGACGCACGACGATCTAACCGGCATCAACGAACCGACTCGCCCCGAAACAGACGTTCGGGGATGGAATCGGGATCAGGCGGCGCACGATCGCCCTCATTCAGCGTGAGCTGCATAAACACCGTGTCGAGCCAGCGCCCGTGCTTGAAACCGCTGCCGCGAAGAATGCCGGCATCGCGGAAACCTGCGGCCCGATGCAGTTTTACCGAGGCGCTTTCCTCCGAGCCGTCGCCGATAACGGCGACGATCTGGCGAAATCCGCACCGTTCGCACGCTTCAACCAGAGCCTGAAGCAAAAGCCGCCCCACGCCGCGACCCTGCGCTTCCGGCGCCAGATAAACGGAATCCTCGACCATGAAGCGATAGGCCCGTCTCGGGCGAAACGGACCCGCATAGGCGTAACCGAGAATCTCGTCTCCATTCTCAGCAACGATATAGGGGTAGCCGTTGCGAACGAGCGCCTCCATGCGCTCGCGCATCTCGGCCTCGCCCGGCGGTTCCAGCTCATAGCTTGCCGTGCCCCCGGCAACGGCGTGCGCATAGATGCGGGTGATGGCCGGGAGGTCAGCCGGCGTTGCGGGGCGAATGGTGGGTTTCATGGAAACTCGGTGGTCGCTCTCGAATGAAGCAAAAGAAAGGGCGGCCCGAAAGCCGCCCTCTCCATAGCACTGTTTCTGGTTCCGCGCCCGCTACTCGCGATTTCCGAGGAACTGCAGCAGGAACATGAACAGGTTGATGAAGTCGAGATAAAGACGCAGCGCACCCATGATCGCCTTGCGGCCGGACACGGTGGCATCGTCGCCCTCGTAATACATCTCCTTGATCTGCTGGGTGTCGTAGGCCGTCAGGCCGGCGAACACCAGCACGCCGATCACCGAAATGGCGAACTGCAGCGCCGATGAGCCGAGGAAAATGTTCACGATCGAGGCAATGATGATGCCGATCAGACCCATGAACAGGAACGACCCCATGCCCGAAAGGTCACGTTTGGTCGTGTAGCCCCAGAGCGAAAGCGCGCCGAACGAAGCGGCGGTGATGAAGAAGGTGCGGACGATGCTCTCGCCCGTGTAGACGAGGAAGATCGTCGACAGGGACAGACCCACCAGAGCCGAATAGACCCAGAAGGTTGTCTGTGCCGCTCCCACGCTCATGTTCTGAATGCGGAAGCTCAGGAAGAACACCAGCGCAAGCGGTGCGAGAATGACAACCCAGCGGAAGGCGCTGGCATAGATGAGCTGGCCGAAAGCCGTGAGCTGGCCGTCGGCGATGGCAAGGTTGAACGCGCCAAAGGCTGCAAGGCCGGTGATCGCCAGGCCGAGCGCCATAAGGTTGTAGACGCGGATCATATAGGCGCGCAGGCCCTCGTCGATGGCCGCGTCCGCGCGCACGCCGGGCGTTGCGCGGGCCTGATAGTTACGAAGGTCAGCCATAATTACCCCTTTCTGGCTTAAATCCCGTCCGGTGACGGCCACGAGGCCGTGCGCCGCTGGCGGGATACCAGCATGCGTAGATCAAATATGATGTCAGTTTGTGTTCAGGACAAGACCTCTCCACGCCGGAAATGCACCTGCGGCAACAGTTCGCGGGCGAAACGACACCTCTCCGTGCGAAGGGTTAACGGTTTTTCACGCTCACAGATTGCGCAGAACCGGCGCCGCCTTGTGTCCGAGAACCCGCCACGTGCCGATCAGGCCGAAGCCAACCGTCATCACCAGCGCCACCACAACGGTGGTGAACGCCACCTCCGGCAGGAAGCTTGAGGGCAGGCCCATCACCTGCGTCACCACAAACCAGGCTGCAATCCCGCCCGCAAGCAGCGCGAACACCGCCGTGGCGAGACCGATCAGCAGATATTCGAGCGAAAAGGCGGCAATCAGCGTGCGCCGTGTCGCGCCCAGCGTCTTCAGGACCACGGCATCGTGCACCCGCGCCCGGTTGCCGGCTGCCAGTGCACCGGAAAGCACGAGAACCGAGGCAATCAGCGCAACGGCGGCTGCCGCACGGATTGCGGTGGCCAATTGCTCGACAAGCCGGTTCACCACATCGAGCGCATCTTTCACGCGCACGGTGGTCACCGTCGGGAAATTGCGCGTAACGGCATTGAGAATCTGCGATTCGTCAGCCTGTGTCGCTTCCGCATCTGTCAGCGTCGCCAGCCAGGCGTGCGGAGCGCCAGCAAATGTGTTGGGCGAAAACACCATCACGAAGTTGATGGCCAGAGATTCCCATTCGACGGCGCGGAAATTGGCGATCCGCGCCGTGACGTCACGGCCAAGCACATTGACGGTGATCGTGTCTCCAATCTTGAGACCAAGCTCTCCGCCCTCCTCCGCCGTGAAGGAAACGAGCGGTTCGCCCTCGTAGTCGGCCGGCCACCACTCGCCCTGTGTCAGCGTCGCGTTTTCGGGTGCGTTGCGGGCATAGGTGATGCCGCGGTCACCCCGCAGCACCCAGCCGCCCTCCGGCGGAATTTCCATGTCACGCACATTCACATCGTTGAGCGCGGTGATGCGTCCACGAAGCATCGGCACCTGAATGAGCTTTCCGTCTGGCGCTTCCCGTTTCACCAGATCGGCAAAGGCCTCCACCTCACCGCTCTGGATGTCGACAAAGAAAAAGTTCGGCGCGACCTCCGGCAGGTTGCCGGTGATCTGCCGGCGCAGATTGCCGTCGATCAACGCCAGCGTGGCAAGCAGCGTAAGGCCGAGGCCCAGCGACAGCACCACGGACGGCGTCAGCGCGCCGGGGCGATGGATATTGCCGAGCGCCAGGCGCAGCGGCGTCGAGGCCACACGCGGACTGCGGCGCGCCAGCCCCTCAATGCCAAGCGCCACAACCCTCAGCACGATAAAGGCAAACACGGTTGCGCCGACGAAGATCGCAGCCATGCGCCGGTCGTCGGAAAACCAGACCGCGAAACCGGCAAGACCCGCCGCGATGGCAACCGAAAGAGCGATATAGACGGGACGCGGCCAGCCGCGCCCGTCGACACCCATTTCCCGGAAGAGCGCCGTCGCCGGCACATCCCGCGCCCGGCCGAGCGGCATCAGCGCGAACACAAGCGTGATCATCACGCCGAAAAGCGCTGCCACCATAAGCGCCGCCGGATAGACGCCGCCCGTCGCGGGAACCGGCAGGACATTCGCCAGAACAGCCGATGCGCCGAACGGCATCAGGGCGCCAATCGCCAGGCCGGCGAGAACGCCGATCCCGGCGATCATCAGGATCTGCACGAGGTAAACGGTGAAGACGAAACCGCCGGAAGCGCCAAGGCTCTTGAAGGTCGCGATCACGGCACGCTTGCTGTCGAGATAGGCGCGCACCGCGTTGGCAACCCCCACGCCCCCCACCACAAGAGCCGTTAGACCCACCAGGGTGAGAAACTGCGAAAACCGTTCGATATTGCGCGAAAGCGAGGGCGCGGCGTTGCTGCGCGTACGGATGCTCCACCCGGCCTCCGGAAATTCCGCTGCGGCGCGTGCCTGCACGGTTTCGAGAGCGCCCGCGTCGCCATCGAGCCGCACCTTGTAGACGTGCTCGACGAGACTGCCCGGCTGGATGAGCCCGGTCGCCTGAAGCGCATCCACCGAAATCATCAGCCGCGGCGCAAAGCCGAACCCGTCGGAAACGGCATCCGGCTCGGTGACAAGCACGGCACGCAGCTCGATGGTCTCCCCACCCAGCATGATGCGGTCGCCGATACCGAGACCCAGCCGCTCAAAAAGCAGTTGAGGCGCCGCGGCGCCATACGCGCCCGCCTTCTCATCGAAGAGTTCGGCATGGGAAAGCTGCGGCTCGGTCACCCGCTCTCCATAGAGCGGATAGAGCGCGTCGACCGCCTTCACCTCCACGAGCGTCTGGTCGGAACCGTCCGGGAGCCGCGCCATGGAGCGCATGTTCGCGCTCTCGGCAACGTCGCCCAGCCCGGAAAGGAACGACAGCTCGGCATCGCCGGCACGCCTCTGGTTCAACTCGAAACGCAGATCGGCGGCAAGCAGCGACTGGCCTTCGGCTTCCACGGCTCCGGTAATAGCCGTGGCGACGGAGTTGACGCCACCAATGGCGCCCACGCCCAGCGCAATGCAGGCCAGAAAGATGAAAAAGCCCGAGAGCCCGCCGCGCATCTCGCGCAAGGAGAAACGAAATGCCAGGCTGAGGCTGCGACGGAAGCTCATCTCGTCCGAATTCATGCCATTGCGGCCTTCTCGACCGCGACCTCGGGCTCGATGCGCCCCGAGCGCATCGCCACCTGTCGCTCGCAGCGTGCGGCAAGGGCGGGATCGTGGGTAACGAGCACAAGCGACGTCCCCCGCTCCTTCGCCTTGGCAAACAGCATATCGGCAATCTGCCGGCCCGTGGCCTGATCGAGATTGCCGGTCGGTTCGTCGGCGATCAGGATCGCCGGCCCCGGCGCCAGCGCGCGGGCAATGGCCACGCGCTGCTGTTCACCGCCCGAGAGCTCGCCCGGATAGTGTGTCAGGCGCTGCGAAAGACCGACAGCGGCCAGTTCCTCCTCGGCCGCACCGAACGGATCGGCATGCCCGGCCAGTTCCAGCGGCACGGCGACGTTCTCCAGCGCCGTCATGTTGGGGATGAGGTGAAAGGACTGGAAAACGATACCGATCGAACGGCCGCGAAAGGCGGCAATCGCATCTTCGCTCAGCCCGTTGATCTGTGTTCCGCCAACCCGCACGATGCCGTCATCGACGCGTTCGAGCCCCGCGATCACCATCAGCAGCGTGGACTTGCCCGAACCGGACGGGCCGACGATCGCTGTGGAGCGTCCCCGTTCGACGGAGAGGCTCACCCCTTTGAGAACATGCACAGAGGAAGCCCCCTCACCCAGCGTCAGCGACACGTTCTCAAGTTCGATCACGGCTTCTGTCACGGAAAAGACATCCTATATTGGGAAGAAATGACGCTGGGATCGTACAAATGTTCGATTCTGGCAAATATGGGTTCTCCCGCATGGCATTCAAATTTTTTCGTCCTTCCGGCCAGTTCACAAAAATTTCATCGGCCGCCGCAGCATTCATGCTGGCGCTTTGCATCGCCGTGACCGCACGCGCCGAAACAGCCGGGACAATTGAGATTGTCGGTTTCGGCGACAGTCTTATGGCGGGCTACAATCTCGGGCCGGGAGAAGGTTTTCCGGAGCAGCTCGAAGACGCGCTCAGGGCGGAAGATTACGATGTCGCAATCACCAATGCCGGCGTTTCCGGCGATACCACCAGCGGCGGGCTTTCACGCCTTGAATGGTCCGTTCCCGAAACGGCAGACATTGTGCTTCTGGAGCTGGGCGCCAACGACATGCTGCGTGGCATTCCCCCCGCATCCACCGAACAAAATCTCGACCGGATGATCGCCACGTTGAAGGAACGCGGGCAGCATGTGATCCTGGCCGGCATGCTGGCCGCGCCCAATCTCGGCGAAGACTATGCCGCCGCCTTCAACCCGCTCTATGAGCGGTTGGCGGAGAAACACGAAATCCCCCTCATCCCGTTCTTTCTCGACGGCGTGGCCGCCGAACCGTCACTGCTTCTGGAAGACGGGATGCACCCGAATGCCCAGGGTGTTGCACGCATGGTGGAGCGCATCCTGCCCACCTTCCGCGAAGTGCTCGACAAGCAACAGGAAGAAGGCACGTAAAACTTGATGAAGAAACCGCTTGCTCACGGTGGCAATCGGTGATTCGCTGTCATTGACAGTGCGATTCGAGGAGGTTGCCATGCCGCGACTTTTCACCGCCCTCGAGATCCCGCGTGACGCCGCTTTGTCGTTGTCACTTCTGCGCGGGGGCCTCCCAGGAGCTCGTTGGATCGACGTCGAAAACTATCATCTGACATTGCGGTTCTTTGGCGATGTGGAAGGCCACACGGCCGACGAGATCGCCAATGCCCTCGATAGGGTTCGGCGTCCAACTTTCACGATGAAGCTTTCCGGCGTCGGGGCCTTCGGGCAGAAGAAGCCGCACTCCATCTGGGCCGGCGTGTCCGCTTCGCCTGATCTCTACGCCCTGCAGGGTGAGATTGAAGGCATCTGCCGGCGCTTACGACTGCCGCCGGACCCCAGGAAGTTCACACCGCATGTAACGCTGGCGCGCCTGAAGAACGCCAGTCCACGCGACGTGGCAAACTATCTTTCCGCCCGCGGCAACTTTGCCTCGGTCCCCTTCACCCTTGGTCGTTTCGTGCTGATGTCTTCGCGCGCCTCGTTCGGCGGCGGACCGTACATCATAGAGGAAGCCTGGCCTCTGGTGGGCGCGGACTACGACCGTCAGGCGAGTTTCGACAACAGTGCTTCGGAAGCCTCGCGGATCGTCTGGTAGACTGAAGCGAAGCCGTCATCGCCCCCGTAATAGGGATCGGGAATGTCGAGCGTTCGGCCATCTGCATAATTGAGAAAGAGGTGGATCTTCCCTGCCGCCGCCTCCGGCGCGCGCTCACGCAGCGTCCGGACATTGTTGCGGTCCATGCCCAGAAGCAGATCGAACCGTTCAAAGTCCCGGGCGTTCACCTGCCGCGCCCGCTGCATGGAGATGTCGACGCCGAACCGGCGGGCGATCTCGATCGAGCGCGGGTCGGGCGCACTGCCCACATGCCAGGCACCCGTTCCGGCAGAATCGATCATGAAATCCGCATGCCGCCCGCGCTCGGTCACCACACTGCGAAACACGCCCTCGGCAAGTGGTGAACGGCAGATATTGCCGAGACAGACAAACAGGATAGAGGTACGGGGCTTTGCGTTCATCGTCTATGCGCTATCATCCGGGTGATGGTTCCGACAGGCGATACCATGGAGAGACGCAATGGCAAGGGCAAAGCTCGATCCAGCAGCACTGGAACAGGCGCTCAGAACACTCGACGGATGGGATCTTGCGGAGGATGGCTCCTCCATCCAGCGGCGCTTCGTCTTCGCCGATTTCTCCGAAGCGTTCGCCTTCATGACGCGTTCGGCACTGATGGCCGAGAAACTCAACCATCACCCCGACTGGTCGAATGTCTACAAGACCGTGGATGTCAGTCTGTCCACGCATGATGCGGGCGGGCTGACCGAGCTCGATCTGAAGCTTGCTGCGGCAATGAACGACCTGGCCCGCAGCTGATCCAGCCACCGATTCCGACTGAGCATTGAATTTTGCAGGCTGATTCCCACATCTTTGCCTGCAGGAGCACACCATGGAAGATGTGAAAATCGGCGAAATCCTTGAACCTGTCGGGCCCGGCGAGAACCGGGAACGCGAGGAACGTGTGCGCGCCAAATTCTGGCGCACGGTGAAGAAGGCCGCCCGCCAGGTGCCCTTCATGGAAGATCTTGTCGCCGGCTATTACTGCGCACTCGACAATGACACACCGCCAAAGGTGCGCGGCATTCTCCTCGCCGCTCTGGCCTACTTCGTGCTTCCGCTTGATGTGGTGCCTGATTTTCTGCTGGGTTTCGGCTTCACGGATGACGTCGCCGTGCTGGCGGCGGCGCTTAACGCCGTACGCCGCCACATCACGCCGGCGCATCGCATTGCCGCCAGACAGGCCCTCACGGAAACCGAACGCAAAGCCTAGAGCATCGCCCGAAAAGTGGGATCCGATTTTCGGATTATTCCGATGTCCCATCAATAATTTAGATCGTCCTTTGTGCGTCCGGATGGACGCACGACGATCTAGCCAGTCAAATTCTTGCCTCTTTCATTCGTTTCAACCGCAAATGAAGGGTGTTCGGGAGTTGGCGCATTTTTTGCGGCAACGGACAATCGGGGTTGAACGCATGAAGAATCCGTCGATTCGCTTCACGCTTTGGTAACCCAGATTAAATAAAAATGAAGTGATCTAGAGGGACCAGCCGGTCTCCAAACACTGGCAGAAAAAGACGGTCAAGACGATGCGCGTACTGATTTCGACACTGATGCTCATTTGCGGAATGGCGGCGGCAAGCCCCGCGCTGGCCCAGGCAACGGCGGTGGGACAGCATCGCGACTGGGGTGTCTACAGCTACCAGTCCGGTAACGGCAAGGTGTGCTACGCCATGAGCGTGCCGAAGGAAAAGCAGCCGGCCAGCCTCGACCATGGCGATATCTTCTTCTTCGTCAGCCAGAAGCCCGGTCAGAACGTGGCTTCAGAACCGCAGTTCATCGCCGCCTACAATTTCCAGTCGGGATCCAAGGTGATCGTCACGATTGGCAACAAGAGGTTCAGCATGTTCACCCAGGGCAAATCCGCCTGGCTGGAAAATGCCGCCGAGGAGCCCCAGTTGATCGCCGCGATGAAGGGCGGCGCAGACATGAAGATCGCCGCCAAATCGGGCCGCGGCAACGACACCAGCTATACCTTCTCGCTGAGCGGCGTCACGGCTGCCATCAACGCCACGCAGAACTGCAAATAGCGTTCAGTGAAACAGGCTGCCAGTCGCAACAGGTGACGGCAGCCTTCAGGCGTGCTATGAGCGCGGCAAATGAGGGGTGGCCTGGAATTCGAAGAGCGAATTCACAGAGTGCTGCCCGCAAAGCACTTCAAGAACGCCATGGCACTGACACTCGATCTATCGACGCCCGAGGGGCGCGCTGAGCTGCGCCCCGCCGCAACCGCTGAAAAACAATCGCTGATCGGCCTTTCGCGGGATGAGCTGGCGGAAGCCCTGCTCTCGCTCGGCGTGCCCGAGAAGCAGACACGCATGCGCGTGCGCCAGCTCTGGCACTGGCTCTATGTTCGCGGCGTTTCCGATTTCTCGCAGATGTTCAACATCTCGAAGGACCTGCGCGCACAGCTCGATGAGCGCTTTACAATCGCCCGCCCGGAAATCATCGAAGAGCAGATTTCGAAGGACGGCACCTGCAAGTGGCTGATGCGCTTTCCGGCGCGCGGCGCGGGCCGCCCGGTGGATGTGGAAACGGTCTACATTCCCGAGGAAGGCCGTGGCACGCTGTGCATCTCCAGCCAGGTAGGCTGCACGCTCACCTGCACCTTCTGCCACACCGGCACGCAAAAGCTGGTGCGCAATCTCACGCCGGGCGAAATTCTCGACCAGCTTCTCGTCGCGCGCGATCGCCTCGGCGATTTTCCCGATGCCGATACGCCGGACGGGGCCATCGTGCCGGCGGAAGGCCGCAAGGTCACCAACATCGTCATGATGGGCATGGGCGAGCCGCTCTACAATTTCGAGAATGTAAAGCAGGCGCTTCTCATCGCCTCCGATGGCGAAGGCCTTTCGCTCTCAAAGCGCCGCATCACGCTTTCAACCTCCGGTGTCGTTCCCGAAATCTATCGCACCGGCGAGGAAATCGGCGTTATGCTGGCGATCTCGCTGCACGCCGTGCGCGATGAGTTGCGCAACGAGCTGGTGCCGATCAACAAAAAGTATCCGCTGAAGGAGCTGCTCGACGCCTGCCGCGCCTATCCGGGCCTCTCGAACGCGCGGCGTATCACCTTTGAGTATGTGATGCTGAAGGGTGTCAACGACTCGCTCGACGATGCCCGCGAACTGGTGCGGCTTCTGAAGGGCATTCCTGCCAAGATCAACCTGATCCCCTTCAACCCATGGCCGGGCAGCGACTATGAATGCTCAGACTGGGAGCAGATCGAGGAGTTTGCGGATCTGGTCAACAAGGCCGGATACGCCTCGCCCATCCGCACCCCGCGCGGGCGCGACATCCTGGCCGCCTGCGGTCAGCTCAAATCCGCATCGGAGCGGATGAAGAAGGCCGACCGACTGAAGCTGGAAGCCATGATGATCGCCGGCCACGGCGAATAGGGCAATTCTGGCTCACCGCGCCTGCGCTGTCAGGATCTTCAGCGCAAAGGCCGAGAAAACGCCTGCGAACAGATAGTCGACCACGCGGGTGACACGCGGGCTCTTCTTCAGAAGCTTGGAAAAACTGTCTGCCGCGATCACCATCGGCGCGACGATGGGCAGCGCCAGCGGAATGAACAGAAGCCCAAGAAAGAACAGCTTGCCCGGCGCGTGCGGATCGCTGGCCGACACGAACTGCGGCAGAAATGTCATAAAGAACAGGATGATCTTCGGGTTCAGAAGATTGATGCCGAGCCCCGTGGCCCAGTTCTTCAAGAGCGACCGCCCCGCCCCGCCCTTCTTCTCCGGCGAGAAGGCGGAGCCTTTGCGGATCGCCTGGATTGCCAGCCAGATCAGATAGCCCGCACCGAACACCTTGAGCGCAAGGAATGCCTCGGGTGAAGCGACAATCAGCGCCGAGAGCCCCAGCGCCACAAGCGCCGTGTGGATCATGATCCCGGTCATCGCACCGAACATGCAGGCGAAGCCGGCCGCCCTGCCCTGGCTCAGCGCCCGGCCGACGAACAGCGTCATATCCGGGCCCGGCGTAATCGAAATCACGAAGGTGGCGAGGGCAAACTGGAGAATGGTGGCGAAGTCGGGAATGAAGGTCATGGAAGTGCTTCCGGCACGGTGTTGATCTGCCGGAAGCTAACGCAGGATCAGACCCGACGCCAGCGGCATGATTGGGAGGCCGCTGGTGCAGGATCAGATCGTTTCCGTCACCTTCTTGAGCTTGTCCGGTGTGTCCGGATTGAGCCCACGCTCCCGCGCGACCCGCTCGATCAGGCGATAGTATCCGACGAGCGAGACCAGCGGGTCCACTTGGCCATGGCCGGTGGATGGCGTTCTGATGGTGCGTTCTCCGAGATCACGCGAAGAGAAGCTCGCAATCTGCGCACCGAAACCGCGCAGCTTTTCGAGTGACTGCGCGCTTGAAGCAAGCGCTGCGTCTTCCGGCACAAAGGCTAGAATGGGGAAGCCCTTGTCGACCAGCTGCATGGGTCCGTGCATTAGCTCGGCGAGGGAGAAGGCTTCCGCATGAAGCTGAGCCGTCTCTTTTGCCTTCAACGCCGCTTCCAGCGCAATGGCGAAGCCCGGACCACGACCGGCAGTGTAGATCGACCCGGCATTTGTCAGGAGTGGCAGCGCCGGCTCCCAGTCCACGTCGCAGGCGGCGGCCAGCGCCCCGGGCAGCCGACCGAGCGCGTCCTTGAGCGCTGCATCACCCGAGGCTGCCTGCGTGACACCGGCAAGTGCCGCTGCGGACGCGATGAAGCTCTTGGTCGCCGCGACACTGCGTTCCGGTCCGGCATGGATCGGCAAAACGATGTCGGCCGCCTTCGCAAGCGGGCTCTCGGCCACATTGACCACTGCGAGCGTAACCGCACCGCCCTTCTTGGCCGATGCCTGCGCGGCGACGATGTCAGGGCTCCCGCCGGACTGGGAAATCGTGATGTGTAGCGCATGCTCCAGCTTCAGCGAGGCGTCATAGACGGAGGCCACCGAAGGGCCGATGGACGCCACGGGAATGCCCGTGTGAATCTCGAACAGATATTTGAAGAAGCTCGCGGCGTGATCCGACGAGCCCCGCGCCGACATGCTCACCACGGCGGGCCCACGCTCGGCAATCACCCGGCCAAGTTCGGCGAAGGTCTTTGCCTCTTGCGCAAAAAGCCGCTCTACCGCCTCGGCGGCCTCGGCGGTTTCCTGAAACATCAGGGAAGGCGTGTCAGTCATGTCAGTCTTTCCGTGGGTTCGTAGGTAAATGTGGGACCATTCAGCCAAGTTCGGCAAGCGCACGGTGCAGGTCGTCGCCATTGCGATCGAGGGCGGCCTTCGCCTCCCCCGCCGAAAGGCCACGCAGGACGAGCACTGCCGGCTTGACGTGGAATTTCGTCTCCTCGAGCGCCCTCCGCGCCGAGGCCTCGTCGCAGTCAGCAACCTGCATCAGCATCTCGACAGCGCGGCGCACCAGCTTCCTGTTGGAGGGCTTCATGTCCACCATGCGACCGCGATAAACCTTGCCCAGCCGCATCATGACCGCGGTGGAAAAAAGGTTCATTGCGATCTTCTGGCTGGTGCCGGCCGCCATGCGCGTGGAACCGGCGAGCACCTCCGCGCCCGTTTCCAGAAGCACGGCGCATTCAGCCCCTTCGAGAAGCGCGCTGCCGGGATTGTTTGCGATTCCGATGGTCAGCGCACCGCGCGCCTTCGCGGCATCGATTGCCGCAAGCGTGTAGGGCGTGCTTCCGCTCGCAGCGAGCCCGACGACCACGTCCTGAGGACCACAGTTGACGGCGTCGATCTCGGCTCTGCCCGCATTCGTGTCGTCCTCGGCACTTTCGCGCGCTTCAGCCACACTGATGCTGCCGCCGGCGAGCAGAAAAAGACTGCGCTCCTCCGGCCAGCCAAACGTGGGATAAAGCTCGACCGCATCCAGCATGGCCACACGGCCCGATGTGCCGGCACCCACATAGATGAGTCGGCTCTCCGGGTTCGCCAGACGCTTCGCCGCCGCCTCGACAGCCTCTTCCAGCGCCGGGAGGGCGGCAGCGGCCGCGTCCAGGGCGGCCCGCTGACCATCGAGCATGGCGCTCAGCATATCCGCGGTCGAAAACCGCTCAATGTCACGATACGCCTGGCTTGCTGTTTCTGTCGCTGTTGTCATGGCCGGCTCTCTGGTTTCGGGTCTGCCCATCTATGATAGACCAATTTAATACCAAATGATTTATCAGGCATCCTCGCAAAAATCCATTCCCCTTCAGCGAAATTAAGCCGAAGCCTTACTATTCGCCTGTTTCAGAAACAAGACAACGCGCTTCCGGTCAAACCCGCTTGCATTGAGTTTCCGTAGAATCCATAATTGGACTTATAGGATAAATACCATTTCTACGATGATGAGCCCGCCCAACCGATGACAGATACCCTTCCAGAAACAAGGGAATATCTCGGCGCACTCCTCGCCCGGGGCATCGAAATCGATGCCGCCGACGCGACACCGCGCTACATCCGGCTCGCCAATGCGCTGCGGCTTCTGATCGAGACCGATGCTCTGGGCACCGGAGCGGCATTGCCGTCGGAGCGTCTCCTGGCTGAAATAACCGGCCTCTCGCGCGTCACCGTGCGGCGCGGCATCGAGCTTCTGGTGCGCGAGGGCGTTCTGGAACAGCGCCGGGGCTCGGGCACCTATGTTCTTGCACCGGTCGAGCGTTTCGAGCAGCCGCTGGCGGCGATCACCAGCTTCACGGAGGATATGCTTTCCTACGGCCGGAAGCCCGAAACGCGCTGGCTGGCGCGCGAATATGCAAGCCCTTCGGCGCAGGAGGCCATGACACTCGGTCTCTCGCCCGGCGACCGCGTGCTGCGGCTGCATCGTCTGCGGCTTGCCGATGCCCTGCCGCTTGCGGTCGAACTGGCCATCGTGCCGGCAGACCTTCTGCCGGACCTTTCAGCCCTGGGGACCTCGCTCTACGAGTCCATGGCATCAGCCGGGGCGCGGCCGCACAAGGCGCTGCAGCGCATGCGCGCATGTGCCCTGCCGGAGTTCGAAGCGCGCCTTCTCGAAGCCGAGGCCGGAGAGCCCGCACTTTTTCTGGAACGCATATCCCGCACGGTAGAAGGGCGCGTGGTGGAGTTCACCCGTTCCCACTTCAAAGGCGACCGGTTCGACTTCGTCGCCGAACTCAATCTGCACCGGGAAACTTAAAGCGATTCCAGGAAACGGATCAGATTGTCCCGATCCTGCTTTGCCATGTCGACCACGCGATCACGCGCCGCCTGCGCCTCTCCGCCGTGCCAGAGAACGGCCTCAAGCAGCGTCCGCGCACGACCGTCATGCAGGAAGGTCGCTTCCGC
Source organism: Nitratireductor rhodophyticola (assembly GCF_019891355.1). Lineage (NCBI taxonomy): Bacteria > Pseudomonadati > Pseudomonadota > Alphaproteobacteria > Hyphomicrobiales > Phyllobacteriaceae > Nitratireductor > Nitratireductor rhodophyticola. Next base: position 582,627 of record NZ_JAHSSF010000003.1, read on the forward strand.
ATTCACCGTCGCGGTAAGGCCGATCCCCCAGAGCGGCGGCGTGCGCCATTCATAGCCATCGGCAAGCCCCTCGCCGCGACCATCGGCCAGCCCCTCGCCCATGTCATGCAGCAGCATGTCGGTATACGGCCAGATCAGCTGGAAGCGCAGGGCCGGATCGTCCACATCGCGCCGGGTCACATATTTCGGCCGATGGCACGAGGCACAGCCACTCTCGTAAAAGACTTTCTTCCCGGCAAGCACCGCAGGGTCGTCCACGTCACGCCGTACGGGCACGGCGAGGTGGCTCGAATAGAAGGTCACGAGGTTCAACAGGTCTTCCGGCACCTCCTCGGCGCCCAGTCGCTCCTGCGCGCCATGCGGCAGGGCACGGCATTCGGCCTGCGCCTCGGTACAGTCGCCCCAATGATCCGGCGCAAGCGGGGTCGAAAGCCCCATATCGCCGGAAAACGCGCCTGCCGTCTGTTCGGCGATGGTGGGCGCGATGGCCTTCCAGCCAAAGCGGCCAAGCTTCCATTGGCCCTCCGCGTCGCGCACTCTTGCCGCGCATCCGGAAATACCGTCGCCGTCTTCATCGTCGGGGTCGGCCCAGGCGAGAATGTCGGCCTCGTGCACGCTTTCCAGAAGACCGAGCCCGATCATCGGCGGCGCGACGCGCGCCGACATCATCAGATCATCGCGCATCGGGCCGAAACCGGGATCGGCGACCCGCAGCGTCGGCTTGCGCAGCGTAACCGTCTCGCCCCCGGAGAGCGCCACAGGCATATCCTCATAGGTGATCGCGACGCGACCCTCGGGATTGAGCCCGGCCACCGCATGGTCCTGAAGCTGCAACCCGTAGACAGGGTCAGGTGCCGCCGGCAAACGACCGTCTGCAATCGCCGCTTCCTGTTCCCTGTTCGCTGGAACGGACAGGCGCACGAGCAGCGACACCGCCGAATCCTCCGGCCGCGCCGGCGCATGACCGCGCCCGTCCTTGATATGGCACGACTGGCAGGCCCGCGCGTTGAACAGCGGTCCAAGCCCGTCCGAGGCCTGCGTTGACGACGGCGAGGAAACCCAGTCCTTGCGGAAAAGACCGTTGCCGAGCAGGAAGCGCTCCAGTTCGGCAAATTCCAGATTGGCGGAAGAGTGCGAGAACGCGTCCGCATTGATCAGCTTCGTCGACGTGGTCGCGCCTGCGGACATGCGCTCGAAACGCTCCGGCTTGTCGAAAGCGGTCGCAGGCCGGATGACCTTCTCAACCCGTTTGCGATCCTTCTCGCTCAGATCCTCGCGGGAATCAGGTGAAAGACTGTCCGCCTGAACGGATAGCGTCACGAGAGAAAACAGGCCGGTCAGAAGCGCGGCGCGGACAGAAGCGTTCATGGAAAGGGTCTATACAAACGGACACCGGGCCGGCAAGCGGCCCGGTGCGGAATTGATCTCACTCAAAAACGGCATCGGGATTGTCGAGGCTGTCGGAGCCTTCGAGTTCGATACCGGAAAGGTCGAGTGCAACGATCACACGCTCCAGCGAGCGGGTCTGGTCGACAAGCCCGTCAATGGCTGCCTGCACGACCGCATTGCCTTCCTCGTTCCCCTGACCGATCATCTGGTCATAGGCTTCGCCGCCCTCGGCGCGTTCCTTCAAAGCCGTCATCGCCTCCAGCGTGGTGTCGAGCTTCGCCTTCACCTCTTCGGCCAGAGCCGGGTCCTTCTCGGACACCAGGTCGGCAAGGCTCGGACCCTCAACCTTGGACCCATCGACACGCTCATAGGAACCGAAATAGACATTCCGGATACCGACGAGATCATAATAATGGCTGTTGTGGGTGTTGTCGGAGAAGCAGTCATGCTCCTCTTCGGGATCGTTCAGAAGCAGGCCCAGCTTCATGCGCTCGCCTGCCAGCTCGCCATAGGAAAGCGATCCAAGGCCCGTCAGCATGGCGGTCAGGCCGGCCTTCGGGTCAGCCGTCACCTCCGCGCGCGCCTCGCCATCGGTCTGCCAGTTGGCCACCATCTCTTCCAGATCGGTGACCAGGAGGTCGGCAGCGGCCTGAAGATACTGTCCACGACGGTCGCAATTGTCGCCGGTGCAGTTGTCCGCATCGAAATCGGTGTGGGAGCGCGCGCCGGCGCCAGCATCCGTTCCGTTGAGATCCTGCCCCCAGAGGAGAAACTCGATGGCGTGGTAGCCCGTGGCCACATTCGCCTCGATGCCGCCAGCCTCGTGAAGCGACTGGATCACCTCGGGCGTGATCTCGGAGACATCGATCTCCGTACCGCCGGCGCTCACCTTGTCATTGGCGACCACATTGACCGTGTAGAATTCGTTGGCATCGGAGTCCGTGCCGTAGCTGGCGTCGACATAGTCGATCAGGCCCTCATCGAGCGGCCAGGCGTTCACCTTGCCTTCCCATTCATCGACAATCGCATTGCCAAAGCGATAAGCCTCGCTCTGCTGGTAGGGAACACGCGCCGCGAGCCAGGCTTCACGGGCGGCTGCCATCGTTTCTTCAGACGGCGCCTCCACCAGCCGGTTCACCGCTTCGCGCAGCGTCTTCGCGGTCTCCAGGCTGTCTTCATAGGTGGCCAGCGCAATGTCTGCATAGGTGGAAACCACCTCCTGCGGCTCGGCTGCAACAGCCGGCGATGCCATGACGGCTGCGAGTGCGGTACCGATGAGTAAACGACGCTTCATGTGACTTCCCCTCTCGTCCAATCCAGATCATCGACCGCAGGAAACATGCGATCAACCAGCGGCCATCGACGGCCATCAACTAATGTGGATTTAGATTATCAGGTTTATGAAGGCAACCCCGGCGTCGCTTTTGCGGGGCTACTCCATCGCTCTGACTGCGATCACCGCATTGGTGCCACCGAATGCAAACCCGTTGCTGAGCGCCACGCGCACATCCCGCCTGCGCGCCTCATTTGGCGTCACGTCGAGATCGCAGTCGGGATCGGCCTCCCGGTAACCGGCCGTGGGAGGCACCACGCCATCCCGGATCGCCATGACGCAGGCGATCAGTTCCAGCGCACCGGATGCGCCCAGGCAATGCGCATGCATCGATTTGGTCGAAGACACGGAGAGCTTCTCCGCATGCCCGCCAAACACGCGCCTGATCGCCTCGGTTTCAATCTTGTCGTTGGCTTTGGTGCCGGTGCCATGCGCATTGATGTAATCGACATCCGCCGGCGAAAGCCCGGCTTCATCCAGACACGCCTTAAGGGCGGACACCGGCCCGTCGACCGTTGGAGCCACAATGTCCGAGGCGTCGGCGGACATGCCACCGCCGGCAAGCTCGGCCAGAATGGTTGCGCCGCGCGCCTGTGCGTGTTCCAGCGTTTCGAGAACGGCGATGCCGGCGCCTTCGCCGAGCACCAGCCCGTTGCGGTCGGCAGAGAAGGGCCGGCAGGTCTCGGGCGCGAGAACCCGCAACGCTTCCCACCCCTTCAGAATACCGTATATGAGAGGCGCATCAGAACCGCCGGCAAGCATGACATCCGCACGGCCGAGCCTGATCTGATCGGCAGCCGCCAGTATCGCATGGTTGGATGACGAACAGGCAGACGTGGCGCCGAAAACAGGTCCGCGCAGACCGAGCGTCATGCTGACCTGCCCGGCGGCAGCGCCCGGCATGACACGCGGCACCGTGAAAATTCCGGTCCGCGGCTTCCCCTCAAGGAGAATGGCCCGATAGCTGTCTTCGATGGCTTCCCAGCCGCAAACGCCTGTGCCGACGACGGCCCCCACACGATGCGTGTTCGATGCGTCAACCGTAAAACCCGACTGGCTCAGCGCTTCCTGGGCGGAGATCGCCGCAAGAAGGCTGAAGCGGTCCATGGTCACGAGCCGTTTCCGGTCGATCCCGTGATCCGGCAAATCCTTGATCTCGGCACCGATGCGCACTTTCAGTTCGTGAAGTGCTGCGGTGGTGATTGGTCCGATGGCAGGACGACCGGCCCGCATGGCCGACCAGATGGCCGGGGCGTCGGTTCCAAGCGCACAAATGCCGCCGATGCCGGTTATGACGATGCGCGGCGCTGTCATCTATTTCTTGGCGTCCACCAGTTCACGAACGGCGGCAACGATGTCCTTGACCGTTTCCATGTTCTCCCAGGCTTCAGCCGTGTTCATTTCCACCTCGATATTGAACTCGTCTTCGACATCGAAAATGATCTCGGTGAGTTCGAGAGAGTGAATGCCAAGGTCGGCCAGCGGCGTGTCGAGCGTGATGGTCTCGACATCGTCCTGCGCATGGGTCTTGATCTTTTCCAGGATCGCCTTGCCGATCTCGTCCGTGCTCAAACTGGCTTCAGCATTCATGAAACATCTCCTGGGACTGCGTTTGCGCCGGCTGTAAAACCATGGGGCAAGGTGTCCACGCGTTACTCTTGACAATTTGCAGCCATAAGAAACCAAAGCGGAGCGGGCGGCAAGGGTATGTGGTGCATATCCGCCGACACCGCACAGTCAGTTTCCGTTTGCACCGCCTTTGACGAAGATTGTTACGGCGCCACTGTCGGCATATTCGAGCGCGACCACGTCTTTGAGCTGGATGGAGCGCGAATCCACCGCATGGAAAAACAGCGCGCTGCCCTCAATCGACTCGCGCAGCAGGCGAATCTCATCCTCGTGTTCGGCAATCACCGAGGCGATCTCGCTTTTCTTTTCATCCAGATCCGGAAGGAAGACGATGTCGATCTCTTCCAACGAAAAGGTCTTGCGCACCCGCTCGGCGTTCTCCGCCGTTGCGCCGATCGCCGCTACGATGCGCGCGCTCGCCGTTTCGGCCTCGACCTCTTCGGTCTTTACCTCGGAGCCAACGATGGCATCGATAGCCTCTTCGCTCTGCAGGCCCTGTGCAGAAAGTGGGGTCTGCAGGGCAAATGCCACTGCCAGCGCCAGGGCCGCGATCCAGTGAAATCTGGCATCGACCGATCCCGGCCGCGCCGCAGTGCTCAAGCTCATGATTCAATCCCGTATGTTCCGTCGCGCAGAAAACATGTTCTGCCACGGAAGGCAACGGGCACACCATGGTGCGGGTTCCCTCAGAGCCAGGTCGGGTAATCCGAAACGAGCAGCCGATAGGGGTCTTCGTCTTCCTCGATCTCGGAAAACCGCGCGATCGGGTCGGCGAAAATATTGTCCGTCACGTCGTCGTTCACGGTTGAAACCTCACCGATCAGCACATCGTCCTTCTCGCCCCAGAAGGCATGCCAGACACCGGGCAGGAGTGTAACGCTCTCTCCCGGCTGCAGTCTCAGGACACCGCCTGCATCCACGCGGCGCATTACGCCGTCCGTCGGCACGCTGACCGGGGCCGTGCGATCAATCTTGCCGTCGGCATCCGACGCAAAAAGCTCGATGCAGAGCGTGCCGCCGCCGCGGTTGATGATGTCTTCGGCCTTGATGGCATGGGTGTGCATCGGCGCAACCTGATCGCGCCGGGAGATCATGATTTTCTCGGCATAGAGCATGCCGCGGCCATGTTTCAGATCGTCCTGATTGCCGTTGCGCACTGTGAAGAGGAACAGGCCGCGCCGGTCGAAATCGCCGCCGCCATAGTCTGTGATGTCCCAGCCGAGTCTCGCATCGACAATGCCATTGATCGACTCGCGCCGCCGTTTCATCTCGTCGGGCGTCCAGTCTGCAAATGGCGGCATCGCGTAGCCGAAGGAGCGGATGAACGCGTCTCCCTCGCGCAGAATCTCGTTGACTTTCGACCGTTTCACCGCCGCCTCCCATATGCGAACCGATTTAGATCGTCGGTTCGTATCGCAAGCCGGGCGCCGCGCCAAGACGTTTGTTTGTTCAGAATGCCTTGAAGGTCAACGTGGTGAGCGAGCGGCGGATGCCCGGCACATTGGCAATATTCTCGCTGACGAATTTTCCGATGTCGACGCCATCGTCGATATAGACCTTCATGAGCAGGTCGTAGTCGCCGCTGGTCGAGTAGAGTTCCGAGGCGATTTCGCGCTTGTAGAGCTCATCGGCAACCTCGTAGGTCTTGCCGGGCTTGCAGCGCAGTTGAACGAAGACAGGTCTCATAGGGGCTCCATGGAGCGGATGCTAAACGGGGTCGGACCAGACTTGGCCCATAGTCTCATACTGTCAACAGACAGCGGACGATCTGATGATCCGAATCCGCCAGTCCGTCAATGACATCGAAATGATGTCGGTCTGGTTCTTCCACAGCCGCGGTCTCCGCGCCGAGCCCGACCCAGACATTGGCCAGAAGTGCGTTCTGGCGCAGGAATTCGCCCCGCTCGGAGGCACCAACCCAGCAGGTGAGTTTGACGCCAGGCATGGGCGCAAGCAGCGCCGGGCTTTCCGCCTGTGCTTCCTCGGGCGTGATCCTGAGCCCCTCATTCATCGCGGTCTTCATCATCGGGCGCAGGTCATGCACGCCGGAAATGGACAGGACATGACGCAACCGCGCACGCACATCCGAAGGCAGTGGCGAGGTCTCGCAGGCCATGCGCGAGGCAAGATGCCCGCCCGCCGAATGGCCGGTCAGGATCAGGGGTCCATCAACGCGCTCCGCCGCGGCGGAAACGGCTGCACCGATTTCGCGCACAATGCCCGAAATCGAGTTCTCCGGGCAAAGTGTGTAGGACGGCATGGCAACCGCATAGCCGCTGTCGACCGCCCCGGCCGCCAGATGCGACCAGTAGCTCTTGTCGAGTTTCAGCCAGAAGCCGCCATGAATGAAGACGACCAGGCCGGCTGGCCGGCCTTCCGGCAGAAAGAGATCGAAACGGTTGCGCGCGCCTTCCCCGTACGGAATGTCGAGCTTGGCCCGTCCCGCAGCGGAAAGCGCGTCGCGGTAAGCCTGCGCGGGCTCGACCCAGACACCGGGCCATCGCTCACCCTGAGGAATGTTCGCGCCATTGGCATAAGCGTCGTCCCAGTCAGCAACCTGGCGGTAAAACACGAGCATCCCTCCCTGTGGTGAAGCGAGCCGCCTGCCTGACGTTCTCGCAGGCCCTGTGGTCGCAACCCTGTCATCCCAGACTCTGTCATCATTGCAGCACGTCATGTAGACTGCGCCCAGGCCGGATATATTTCAACCTTAAAATTTCATACTTGAAATGTTCCCGGTCCGGTGCAATGCTCCAAGCTTACAAGCCAGGTGTTAAGCGATCCTGGGAGGAAGGAGCGCCAGCATGAAAGTTGCTGTTCTCGGCGGTGGCCCGGCGGGCCTCTACTTCGCAATCTCGATGAAGCTGCGCGATGCGGCTCACGACATCACGGTTTTTGAACGAAACAGGCCCGACGACACATTCGGCTGGGGCGTGGTTCTTTCCGACGAGACCCTCGACAATCTGGCTGAAAACGATCCCGTCAGCGCCGAACGCATCCGCGAGCATTTCGCCTATTGGGATGACATCGCCGTGGTCCACAAGGGCGTGCGCACGCTCTCCACGGGACACGGTTTCTGCGGCATCGGCCGCATGCGCCTGCTCATTCTCCTGCAGGAGCGCGCCCGCGAACTCGGCATCAGGCTCGAATTCGAGACCGAGATCGACGATCCCCGCCCCTTCATGGCCGAATACGACATGGTGCTGGCATCCGACGGCCTGAACTCCCGGACGCGAACCACCTTCGCCGACGTGTTCAAGCCTGACATCGACGTGCGCAAGTGCAAGTTCGTCTGGCTCGGCACGCATCAGAAATTCGACGACGCCTTCACCTTCATCTTCGAGAAAACGGAGCATGGCTGGGTGTGGGCGCACGCCTACCAGTTCGATGACGACACCGCGACCTTCATCGTGGAATGCGGCCCGGAGACCTGGGAGAAATTCGGCTTCGGCGAGATGAGCCAGCAGGAATCCATCGCGGTCTGCGAGCGGATTTTCAAGGATCATCTGGGTGGCCACAGCTTGATGACCAATGCCAACCACATTCGCGGGTCGGCGTGGATCAACTTCCCCCGCGTCCTGTGCGAACGCTGGTCGCACGAAAACATCGCGCTGATGGGCGATGCCGCCGCCAGCGCGCACTTTTCCATCGGCTCGGGCACCAAGCTGGCGCTCGAGAGCGCCATTGCCCTGGCCGAATATCTCCACACCGAGCCGACGCTGAAGGAAGCCTTCGACAAATACGAAGACGCAAGGCGGCTGGAAGTGCTGCGCCTTCAGTCGGCGGCACGCAACTCGCTGGAATGGTTCGAGGAGGTGGAGCGCTATCTCGATCTCGATCCGGTGCAGTTCAACTATTCGCTGCTCACCCGCTCCCAGCGCATCAGCCATGAAAACCTGCGCCTGCGCGACCCCGAATGGCTTGCGGACGCCGAAAGCTGGTTCCAGCAGCAGGCCGGTGCGGAAGACAACGCCCCCCGCCCGCCCATGTTCGCGCCCTACAAATTGCGCGGCCTGACGCTGAAAAACCGCGTGGTCGTGTCGCCCATGGCTCAGTACAAGGCCGTCGACGGCTCACCGACCGACTGGCACATGGTGCACTACTGCGAGCGCGCCAAGGGCGGTGCCGGCCTCGTTTATATCGAGATGACCTGTGTCAGCCCCGAGGGCCGCATCACGCCCGGTTGTCCCGGTTTCTATAAACCCGAGCACGAGGCCGCATGGACACGCATCGTCGATTTCGTTCATCGGGAGACGGACGCGAAGATCTGCGCGCAGATCGGCCATTCCGGCCCGAAGGGCTCGACCCAGCTTGGCTGGGAGGAAATGGACGCGCCGCTGAAAGACGGAAACTGGCCGGTTCTGGCTGCTTCCGAAGTGTCCTGGTCCGAGCAGAACCAGACACCGAAAGCCATGGATCGCAACGACATGGACATGGTGCGCGACCAGTTCGTCGCGGCTGCCCAGATGGCCGAACGCTGCGGTTTCGACATGCTCGAACTGCACTGCGCCCACGGTTACCTCCTGTCGTCCTTCATTTCGCCGCTCACCAACCGGCGCGAGGATGACTACGGCGGCAGCCTTGAAAACCGCATGCGCTATCCGCTGGAAATCTTCCATGCCGTGCGTGCCGTCTGGCCCGACGACAAGCCCATTTCCGTGCGCATCTCGGCCAATGACTGGGTCGGCGATGAAGGCGTGACACCGGAAGAGGCCGTGGAGATCGCCCGCATGCTGCAGGAGGCCGGCGTCGATATCTGCGACGTCTCGGCAGGCCAGACCTCGAAGCGCGCCCGCCCCGTCTATGGACGCATGTTCCAGACGCCCTTCTCCGACCGCATCCGCAACGAGACCGGCATGGCGACCATGGCCGTCGGCAACATCTACGAGCCCGACCATGTCAATTCGATCCTGATGGCCGGCCGCGCCGACCTCGTCTGCCTCGCCCGCCCGCATCTGGCCGATCCCTACTGGACGCTGCACGCTGCGGCAACGCTCGGAGACAAAGGCGTGACCTGGCCCGATCCCTACCTGCCAGGCCGCGATCAGCTCTACCGGCTTGCCGAGCGGGCCGAGCAGATGACAGGGAAGGTGTGACGATGTTTTTCGAATGCCGGCTCTGCCCCTCATCCTCACCTTCTCCCCGCGCACGGGGAGAAAGGGGCATAGACGTCGCCGCTTCGTCCTTCTCCCCGCATGCGGGGAGAAGGTGCCGGCAGGCGGATGAGGGGCATCGCCGAACTTCAAGGAAAAGGCCAGCACAATGACCAGTTCACGCCACGCACTCGTGACAGGCGGCGGAACGGGCGTCGGCGAAGCCGTCGCACTGGCCCTCGCGGAAGCCGGCATCGACGTCACCATATGCGGGCGGCGTGCCGAGCCGCTGGAAAAAGTCGCCGCTCGCCACGAGCGCATCCACGCGCTCACCGCCGACGTGACCGACGAAGCCTCCATGCAGGCGCTCTATGAAACGGCGGAAGCCGCGCGCGGCCCCTTCGACATCGTCATCGCCAATGCAGGCACCGCCTCCAGCGCGCCGGCCCACCGCACCAAGCTCGAAGACTGGAACCGCATCCTCGACGTCAACATGACGGGCGCGTTCCTCACGGTGAAGCCCGCACTGTCCCCGATGGCAAAGCGCGGCAGCGGACGCATCGTCTTCATCGCCTCGGTCGCTGGCCTCAAGGGCTATGCCTATGTCGCGCCCTATGTCGCATCCAAACACGGCGTCATCGGATTGATGCGGGCGCTTTCCGTGGAACTGGTCAAGACCGGCGTGACGGTGAATGCCATCTGCCCCGGTTACGTGGAAACCGAGATGCTGGAAGAATCCATCGAGCGCGTGGTCGAGAAGACCGGGCGCAGCCACGAGGAGGCCCGCAAGGGTTTTGTCGAAGCCAATCCCCATGGCCGGCTGATCCAGCCGGATGAAGTGGCGGCGGCGGCATTGTGGCTCGTCAGTCCGGCCGCCTCGTCGGTCACCGGCCAGTCGATTTCCATATCTGGAGGTGAAACATGGTAAGCGCTCCCCTGGCTTCCGTCCGCAGCGGCGCACCGGCAAAGGAACGCCTGCGCCTTTGGATCAGGATTCTGCGCGCCTCGCGCCTCATCGAAGCCGTTCTGCGCGAAAGGCTCAAGACCCGCTTCGACACGACCCTGCCGCGTTTCGATGTGCTGTCGGCCCTCGACCGTGCACCCGAAGGCATGGCGATGAGCGACATATCGCGCTTCCTTCTGGTCTCGAACGGCAATGTGACGGGCATCGTGGAACGCCTGGTAACGGATGGTCTGGCCAGCCGCACGAAGCGCGACGGTGACAGGCGCACATCCATCATCAAGCTGACACCGGCCGGCAAGGAAGCCTTCGCGGCGATGGCCGAAGCGCATGAGCGCTGGGTCGACGAGCTTCTCGGCAGTCTGCCGGAGGATGAGGCACGGGCGCTCGCCGGCACACTCAAGACGTTCGAAAGCAATTGGGAGGGCGGCGTATGAGCACCATGGCGGGTTTGAAGCCGAAGCACTTCATCTGGCGTATGGAAGGCAATGTCGCGCTGATCCAGCTCGACCGGCCAGACCGCAAGAATCCGCTCACCTTCGAGTCCTACGCGGAACTTCGCGACACATTCCGCGCCCTGCCCTATGCGGATGACGTGGACGCGGTGGTGTTCCTGCCCAATGGCGGCAATTTCTGCTCGGGCGGCGATGTGCACGACATCATCGGCCCGCTGGTCGATATGGACATGAAGGGCCTGCTCGCCTTCACCCGCATGACCGGCGATCTGGTCAAGGCCATGATCGCCTGCAACAAGCCCATCATCTCCGCCATCGATGGCGTGGCGGTGGGCGCAGGCGCGATCATCGCCATGGCATCCGATCTGCGGCTTGCAACGCCGGAGGCAAAGACAGCGTTCCTCTTTACCCGCGTCGGGCTCGCCGGCTGCGACATGGGCGCCTGCGCCATGCTGCCCCGCATCATCGGTCAGGGGCGTGCGGCGGAACTGCTTTACACTGGCCGCTCCATGAGCGCCGAAGAGGGCGAGCGCTGGGGCTTCTATAACCGGCTCGTGGCTGCCGACGCACTGGAAGCGGAGACACTCAGCATGGCCGCGCGCATCGCCGCCGGCCCGACCTTTGCCCATGGCATCACCAAGACCCAACTCAATCAGGAATGGTCGATGGGTCTGGAACAGGCCATCGAGGCGGAAGCCCAGGCACAGGCCATCTGCATGCAGACAAAGGATTTCGAGCGGGCGTACCGGGCGTTCGTCGCCAAGGAAAAGCCGGTGTTTGAGGGGGATTGATGAAGATGCGCAGCATTACCCCCCTCTGGCTTTCCAGCCATCTCCCCCTCAAGGGGGGAGATCATGCGGCGGCATGGTTTTCGCCAATCACCGATGCTGGAGAAAGCAGGCCGGCATCTCCACAGCCAATCTCCCCCCTTGAGGGGGAGATGGTCGGCAGACCAGAGGGGGGTGCAGCGCCACACGTCAACCTGGGAGCCGCACCCCATGCCTGATCGCTCCTTCCTCGACTGGCCCTTCTTCGAACAGCGCCACCGCGACTGGGCCGATAAACTCGACGCATGGTGCGCCAAGAACCTCCCCGTCGATCACAGCGATGTGGACACTGCATGCCGCGACCTCGTTGCGCGGCTCGGCGAAGCCGGCTTCCTCAAACCCACCGCGCTCGACACCGCCAATCCCGGCCCGCTCGACGTGCGCACGCTGTGCCTGACGCGCGAAACGCTGGCCCGCCATGACGGGCTGGCAGATTTCGCCTTCGCCATGCAGGGGCTTGGCACCGGCGCCATCAGCCTGTTCGGCACGCCCGAACAGCAGCAATGGCTCGACAGGACCCGCGCCGGCAAGGCTATATCCGCCTTCGCCCTTTCCGAGCCACGCTCCGGTTCGGATGTTGCAAACATGGACATGACCGCCACCCGCGATGGCGATGATTATGTGCTTTCCGGCGAAAAGACCTGGATTTCCAATGGTGGCATCGCCGATCTCTACACGGTCTTTGCCCGCACCGGCGAAGCGCCGGGCGCGAAGGGCATCTCCGCCTTTCTCGTCCCTGCGGACACGCCGGGGCTGGAGGTCGCGGAACGTCTGGACGTGATCGCGCCACATCCGCTGGCGCGGCTTTCTTTCAACGATGTGCGTGTGCCGGCCTCCGCGATGATCGGCAAGCCGGGCGATGGCTTCAAGATCGCCATGTCGGTGCTCGACGTGTTCCGCTCGACCGTGGGCGCGGCCGCACTTGGCTTTGCGCGCCGCGCGCTGGACGAGACGCTGGACCGTGCCGGCAACCGCGAACTTTTCGGCGCTCCGCTGTTCGAGCTGCAGATGGTGCAGGGCCACATTGCGGACATGGCGCTGGATGTGGATGCTGCGGCCCTTCTCATCTACCGCGCCGCATGGACCAAGGATATGGGCGCGCCGCGCGTGACCCGCGAAGCGGCAATGGCGAAGCTCTTTGCCACCGACCGCGCACAACAGGTCATCGACAAGGCGGTTCAGATTCATGGCGGCGACGGCGTGCGCCGCGGACATATCGTGGAGAGCCTTTACCGGGAGATCCGGGCGCTCCGCATTTATGAGGGCGCATCAGACGTCCAGAAAGTCGTCATTGCACGGCAGATTAAATGAGGGTGAACACATGCTCGGACCGACGGGTCACACAGACACATTCGCGCGGGACAATCTCCCGCCGCAGGATCAATGGCCGGCCTTCCTTCTCGATGGTTTCGACTACCCGGAATATCTGAATGCCGGCGTTGAACTGACCGACCGCCTCGTCGAGCGCGGCTTTGGCGACCATGTGGCGCTGATCGGCAATGGCCGCCGCCGCACCTACAAGGAACTGGCGGACTGGACGAGCCGCCTCGCCCATGCGCTGGTCGAGGATTACGGCGTCAAACCCGGCAACCGCATCCTGATCCGCTCGGCCAACAACCCGGCCATGGTGGCCTGCTGGCTGGCCGCCACCAAAGCGGGCGCAGTGGTGGTCAACACCATGCCGATGTTGCGCGCCGGCGAGCTCGCCAAGATCGTCGACAAGGCGGAGATCGGCCTTGCCCTGTGCGATACGCGCATCAAGGACGAGCTCGTCGCCTGCGCGAAGGAGAGCAAGTTCCTCAAAAAGGTCGTCGGCTTCGACGGCACCGCCAATTTCGACGCCGAACTCGACCGCATCGCCCTCGACAAGCCGGTCCAGTTCGATGCCGTCAAAACCGGTCGTGACGATGTCGCGCTTCTGGGTTTCACCTCCGGCACCACCGGCACGCCCAAGGCGACCATGCATTTCCACCGAGATCTGCTGATCATCGCCGATGCCTATGCAAAGGAAGTGCTGCAGGTCACACCCGACGACGTGTTCGTCGGCTCGCCTCCGCTCGCCTTCACCTTCGGGCTTGGCGGTCTGGCGATTTTCCCGCTGCGTTTCGGCGCGACGGCGACGCTTCTTGAAAGCGCCACCCCGCCCAACATGATCGAGATCATTGAGAAGTACCGTGCCACAGTGAGCTTCACTGCACCCACCGCCTACCGCGCCATGATGGCGGCGATGGATGAGGGCGCGGATCTTTCCTCGCTGCGCGTTGCCGTTTCGGCCGGCGAAACCCTGCCTGGCCCCGTGTTCGAGGCGTGGACGGAAAAGACCGGCAAGCCGATCCTCGACGGCATTGGCGCCACCGAGATGCTGCACATCTTCATCTCCAATCGTTTCGACGATCGCCATCCGGCCACCACGGGCCGCCCGGTGACCGGCTATGAAGCGCGCATCGTGGACGAGCACATGAACGAGCTGCCGCGCGGCGAGACCGGCCGGCTGGCCGTGCGCGGCCCCACCGGCTGCCGCTATCTCGCCGACGACAGACAGAAGGAGTATGTGCGCGAGGGCTGGAACTTAACCGGCGATTCCTTCTATCAGGATGAGGACGGCCACTTCCACTTCGCCGCCCGCTCTGACGACATGATCGTTTCCGCCGGTTACAACATTGCTGGTCCCGAGGTGGAAGCGGCACTGCTTGCCCATGCCGACGTCATGGAATGCGCCGTCATCGGTGCACCGAGCGAGGAGCGCGGGCAGATTGTCGAGGCTCATGTGGTTCTGGCCGAAGGCGTCGCGCGCGATGAGCTGACGGTGAAACGTCTTCAGGACCACGTGAAAGCAGCAATCGCGCCTTACAAATATCCGCGTTCCATCAAGTTTCTGGACGCCCTGCCGAAGACCGAGACAGGCAAGATCCAGCGTTTCCGCCTGCGGGAGAAGCAATGACCATGGCAAGCCAGCCGGAGCTCGACGACGACAGGGCAGCGGATATCAAGCCGCCCATGTCCTACAGCGACTATCTGCATCTGGAAAAGATTCTCGATGCGCAGGAACCCCTGTCTGAAGCGCGTGATGAGCTGCTGTTCATCATCCAGCACCAGACCTCCGAGCTCTGGATGAAACTCGCCATCACCGAGATCCGCTCCGCACGCGCGGCCATCGCCGAAGACCGCCTGCGCCCGGCCTTCAAGATGCTGACCCGCGTGGCACGCATCTTCGAGCAGTTGAACAGCGCCTGGGACGTGCTGCGCACCATGACGCCCAGCGAGTATTCCACCTTCCGCGATGCGCTTGGCCAGTCCTCGGGCTTCCAGTCCTGGCAATACCGTTCCATCGAGTTTCTGGCCGGCAATAGAAATCTTGCCATGCTCAAGCCGCATGCCGACCTGCCGGAAATTACAGCGCATCTGGAGGAGATTCTGGCTGAGCCCAGCCTCTATGACGAGGCATTGCGGCTTCTGGCACGCAACGGTTTCGACATCGGTCCGAACGCAGAACGCGCAAGCTGGCGCGACAAGCGGGAGGCCAACGATCAGGTGCAGGCGGCGTGGAAGGCGGTCTACGCGCGGCCCGACGAGCACTGGGCGCTTTACGAACTGGCCGAAAAACTGATCGATTTTGAAGATTATTTCCGCCGGTGGCGCTTTAACCACGTGACCACCGTCGAACGGATCATCGGGCTGAAACGGGGCACCGGCGGCACATCCGGCGTTTCCTACTTGCGCAAGATGCTGGATGTGGAACTATTCCCCGAGCTCTGGCGGGTCCGAACGGACATGTGAGGGGATGATGATCAACCGCCGCACCAGCCCCTCACCCTTACCCTCTCCCCGCAAGCGGGGCGAGGGAGGCATAAACGTTGCATTCAGCCCCCTTCTCCCCGCCTGCGGGGAGAAGGTACCGGCAGGCGGATGAGGGGCAAACACCTGCCCAGCAGATAAA
This sequence comes from Nitratireductor rhodophyticola, assembly GCF_019891355.1. Lineage (NCBI taxonomy): Bacteria > Pseudomonadati > Pseudomonadota > Alphaproteobacteria > Hyphomicrobiales > Phyllobacteriaceae > Nitratireductor > Nitratireductor rhodophyticola. Next base: position 598,251 of record NZ_JAHSSF010000003.1, read on the forward strand.
CGGGAACAAAAAAGGGAGACCACACATGAAGAAGCTACTTGCAGCAAGCCTGCTTGCCCTTTCGGCAAGTGTTGCCGGAAACGCCTTCGCCGAACCGATCAAGATCGGCATGATCACCACGCTTTCGGGCGGCGGCGCGGGGCTTGGCATCGACGCCCGCGACGGTTTCATGCTGGCAATCGAGCAGGCCGGCAACAAGGAAATCGAGGTCATCACCGAGGATGACGCGCGCAAGCCGGAACTCGCCGTCCAGATCGCCGACAAGATGATCCAGAGCGACAAGGTTGACCTGATGACAGGCATCATCTGGTCGAACCTCGCCATGGCCGTCGTGCCGTCGGCTACGGCGCAGGACGTGATCTACCTGTCGGTCAATGCCGGCCCCTCGGCGCTTGCCGGCGCAGGCTGCAGCCCGAACTATTTCAATGTCGCCTACCAGAACGACAACTTCCACGAGGCGATGGGCGAGGCCGCCAACAAGGACTTCAAGAAGACCTTCATCATGGCCCCCAACTACCCGGCGGGCAAGGATTCGCTGACCGGCTTCAAGCGCTTCTACAAGGGCGAACTGGCCGGTGAGGTCTACACCAAACTCGGCCAGACGGACTATGCCGCCGAGATCGCGCAAATCCGTGCATCGGGCGCGGATTCGGTGTTCATCTTCCTGCCGGGCGGCATGGGCGTCGCCTTCACCAAGCAATATGCACAGTCTGGCGTCGACGTGCCTCTGATGGGCCCCGCCTTCTCGTTCAGCCAGGATGTTTTGCCGGCTATCGGTGATGCCGCACTAGGCGTCAAAAACGCCGCTTCCTGGGCTTATGACCTCGACAATGAGGCCAACAAGACCTTCGTGGAAGGGTTCAAGGAAGCCTATGGCCGCCTGCCTTCCGTCTATGCCGCACAGGCCTATGACACGGCGAACCTCATTCTTTCCGCTGCCGAAAAGGCAAGCGTGAAAGACAAGGAAGCCTTCCGCGCGGCGTTGAAGGAAGCGGACTTCGATTCCGTCCGCGGCAAGTTCTCCTTCAACACCAACAACCACCCGATCCAGGACTTCTACGTCCGCGAGGTGGTGAAGGATGGCGACACGCTGACCAACAAGATCGTGGCCACGGCATTCACCGACCACAAGGACGCCTACGCGGCCGAGTGCAAGATGTAGGACAGCCATGCGACATCCCGCCCTCGTGGTTCGACAAGCTCACCATGAGGGCTGGGGTGGCGTGAGTTCTGCAACATGCACTCCATTTTTTGGCGTGTTTCGCCTGACGCAGCTGTTTCACCCTCATCCTGAGCTTGTCGAAGGGCGAGGGTGAAACGCAACCTCAGTCGCCTCAAGTTCAACCCAAACAACAGATGACCCGTGACCCTCACCCTCCTCATAGAGCAGATATTGAACGGACTGCAGTTCGGCGTGATGCTGTTCCTGATGGCCGCCGGCCTGACGCTGATCTTCGGCGTCATGGGGCTCATCAACCTTGCGCATGGTTCGCTCTTCATGGTTGGCGCATTTGCCTGCGCGGCCGTGGCTGCGGCCACCGGCTCCTTCTGGCTCGGCCTCGTCGCCAGCCTTGCCGCCGCAGCCGCCGCCGGCGCACTGGTCGAAATCCTCGTCATAAGACGGCTCTACGAACGCGACCATCTCGATCAGGTGCTCGCCACCTTTGCGCTGATCCTCATCTTCTCCGAGGGCACGCGCTGGGTTTTCGGCTCCTTCCCGCTCTATCTCGACATTCCGCAGCTTCTGTCGGGCGCTGTGTACCTGCCCGGCGGCGCGCAGTACCCCATCTACCGGCTGGCAGTGATCGGTGTGGGCATTGCGGTGGCCGTGGGACTCTATCTCCTGATCGGCAAGACCCGGCTTGGCATGCGCATTCGCGCCGGTGAATCCGACCGCGAAATGATCGGCGCACTCGGCATCGACATAGGCACGCTCTACACGCTCGTCTTTGCGCTGGGCGCAGCCCTTGCCGGTCTGGCCGGCGCCATGGTGGGCGCGCTTCAGTCGGTGCAGGTGGGCATGGGCGAACCGGTGCTGATCCTCGCCTTCGTGGTCATCGTCATTGGCGGCATCGGCTCCATCAAGGGCGCGCTGGTCGGCTCCATACTGGTGGGGCTGACAGAGACGCTGGGCCGCTTCCTGCTGCCGCATGTCTTCGGCCTGTTCATGCCCAATTCCGAAGCCGCCACGGTCGGCGCGGCACTTGCCTCCATGCTGATCTACATCGTCATGGCCCTCATCCTCGCTTTCAGGCCACAGGGCCTGTTCGCGGCGAATGCATGAGGGGCCGCACATGACACGCGAAACAGTCTTCAGCATCGTCATCGTCATCGGCCTGCTTGCCGCAGCCTTCATCGCGCAGGCCATGGGTGAAACCTTCTACATCACGCTGGCGACCCGCATGGCGATCCTCGGCCTCGCCGCCACGGGTCTCAACATCGCGCTCGGTCTCGGCGGTCTGGTCTCCTTCGGCCATGCCGCCTTCTTCGGCATTGGCGGCTATGCGGCAGGCATTCTCGCCACCCACGCATTCAACAGCGAGCCGCTTCTCTTCGGCCTGCCCGGCACCAACCAGATGATCGTGATCTGGATCACCGGCGCCATCGCTGCCGCGCTCGTGGCAACGCTGATCGGACTGATCTCGCTCAGAACCTCAGGCGTCTATTTCATCATGATCACCCTCGCCTTCGCGCAGATGATCTACTATTTCGCGATCTCCTGGCCGGCCTATGGCGGTGAGGATGGTCTGTCGATCTATGTGCGCAACGCCTTCCCCGGCACCAACACACTCGCCCCGATGAGCTTCTTCCTTATCTGTTTTGGCCTTCTGGTGATCGGCCTCATCCTCTTCGCGCTCATTCGCGATTCCCGCTTTGGCGCAGCACTTCAGGCCGGGCGGCAGAACGAGACACGGCTTGCCGCCGTCGGCATCGGCCCCTTCAGGATTCGGCTTGTGGCCTTTGTCCTGTCCGCCATGATGACCGCCCTTGCCGGCGCTCTCTTCGCAGACCTCAACCGCTTCGTCAGCCCGTCCATGTTCTCCTGGCACATGTCGGGCGAGCTGATCGTTTTGATTATCATCGGCGGCGTCGGCCGGCTTGCCGGGCCGCTCGCGGGCGCCATCGTCTATGTGCTGTTCGAGTTCGCGCTGGGCGGCATCACCGAGCACTGGCAGTTTTTCCTAGGCCTCATCCTTCTGGCGGTGGTGCTGTTTGCCCGCGGCGGCGTGATGGGCCTTCTGGCCGGGAGGGCGCGTCATGGCTGAACCGATCCTCGACATTCGCGACCTGAGAAAAAGCTTTGGCGCGCTGAAGGCGACCGACGGCGTGAGCCTCGAGCTCAGGCCCGGCGAAATCCACGCCCTGATCGGTCCCAATGGTGCCGGCAAATCGACCCTCATTCATCAGATTGCCGGCTCACTGAAGCCGGACAGCGGCGAAATCCGTTTCGAGGGCCGCGACGTCAAGCCGCTCGACATGGCCGCCCGCGCACAGCTTGGCATGGGGCGCACATTTCAGGTGTCCTCGCTTGCGCCTGAGTTTTCCGCCCTGCGCAATGTGATGCTCGCGGCGCAGGCACGTCAGGGCTCCAGCTTCCGTTTCTTCAAACCCGTCATGCACGACACGAGCCTCACCGAACCGGCCCGCGAAGCGCTCGCCCGCGTCGGCCTGTCGGACCGCGCCGACGTGCCCGCCGCTGAGCTTTCCCACGGCGAACGCCGCCAGCTCGAAATCGCCATCGCCCTGGCGCTCGGCGCGAAGGCGTTTCTGCTTGATGAGCCCATGGCCGGCATGGGGCCCGAAGGCTCACAGGCGCTCACAACTTTTCTTGATGGGCTTCGAGCCGAAGCGCCGATCCTCTTGATCGAGCACGACATGGACGCCGTCTTTGCCCTTGCCGACCGCATCTCGGTCCTCGTCTATGGGCGGATCATCGCCACCGGCACGGTGGACGACATCCGCAATCATCCCGCCGTGCGCGAAGCCTATCTGGGAGACGGCGCATGAAGCTGCTCGATATCCGGGATCTGAAAACCTTCTACGGAAAATCGCAGGCGCTGTTCGGCGTCGATCTTTCGGTCGAGGAAGGCGAGGCCGTGGCGCTGATGGGCCGCAACGGCATGGGCAAGACGACGACGATCCGCTCCGTCTGTCATCTCACGCCCGCACAATCAGGCAGCATAAACTTTGCCGGCAAAGAAATTATGCGTATGAAGCCGCACCGCATCGCCCGGCTCGGCGTCGGGCTGGTGCCGGAGGGCCGTCGCTGCTTCCCGAACCTGACGGTGGAGGAAAACATCCTCGCCGCTGCCCGTCCGGGCAAGTGGACGCTCGATGGCGTGAACGCGCTGTTCCCCCGGCTCGCCGAGCGGCGGGACCAGTATGCCAGCACGCTCTCGGGCGGCGAGCAGCAGATGCTCGCCATCGGCCGGGCGCTGGCCACCAATCCGCGCCTCCTCATTCTCGACGAAGCGACCGAAGGGCTCGCACCGGTGATCCGGCAGGATATCTGGCGCGCCATCCGCACCATCCGGGCGGAAGGCCAGTCGATCCTGATCGTCGACAAGACGCTGAGCGAGCTTCTGCCCGTGGCGGATCGCTGCGTCATTCTCGAAAAAGGCCGCACCGCATGGACCGGTGCACCCACAGCACTCACGGACGAGATCCAGCAGCGCTTTCTCGGCGTGTGATCGCGCCTGTTTATACCAAGCATGAAGGAAATAGCATGACTGTCCCGCTTCACCAGATTCTCCAGCCCGCCGACTGGGTTCCTGCCAGGGGGTATTCCAATGGTGTTGTTGCAAGGGGCCGCACCGTCTTCCTTGGGGGGCAGATCGGCTGGAACGGCAGTCAGGTGTTCGAGACGGACGATTTCATCGGTCAGGTACGGCAGGCGCTTGAGAACATCGTCACGCTTCTGAAGGAAGCCGGCGCCGGACCGGAGCATGTGGTGCGGCTCACCTGGTTCATCACAGACAAGCAGGCCTACGCCACCCGCCTGCGCGAACTGGGCGAGGCCTATCGCTCCGTCATGGGCCGCAACTTCCCGCCCATGAGCGTGGTTCAGGTCACCGCGCTCATCGAGGACGAAGCGAAGGTGGAGATCGAGGCCACGGCGGTCCTGCCCGATTAGCCCAACGACGCTCGGCGCAAGCACTTTGCTCTGGAGCCAAGCGCCCTCGCCCTTCGACAAGCTCAGGATGAGGGCTGTTTAGCCCGCTCAGAAAAGCGGTAGCACCACGTACGGTATATGTTTCTGCGTCCGCATTTCACGTTTGAAGTAAGCACAGAGCTTCCAGTAACCCTCATCCTGAGCTCGTCGAAGGGCGAGGGTGCCTGGCGCCGTACCGGTCAGCTTCACCGCCCCACGCGTGGCATATGCTTCTGCGTCCGCATTTCACGTTTGAAGAAGGCACGGAGCTTCCAGTAACCCTCATCCTGAGCCTGTCGAAGGGCGAGGGTGCTTGGCGCCGTACCGGTGAGATTCATCGCCCAACGCCCAGTTCGCCGCCGTCCATCTCCCGCGCGGCATCCTCCCGCGCATTGCGGCGCAGCGTGTAGATGAATGCCGCCAGGAACAGCCCCGTCATCAAAAGCACGATTGTCGGCGCCGGCGCGCTATCGAGGAAGAAGCTCAGATAAACGCCGAAGAACGACGAGAACAGTGCAACTGCCAGGCTGACCATCAACATCCTGTCGAACCGCCTGACCAACAGAAAGGCCACGGCCCCAGGCCCGATCAGAAGCGCGATCGCGAGGATAATGCCCACTGCCGTCAGCGCCGCCACGATGGTTAGCGAGAGGATGGCCAGAAGCCCGTAATGCAGCACCCGCACCGGCAGGCCGATCGCCTTGGCGTGCTGCCCGTCGAACGCATTCAGAAGCAGATCCCGGCGAAAGAGCACGATCGCCACGCAGACAAAAAGCGCGATAATCCCCGTCTGCGTGATGTCGCCCCACGTCACGCCCAGCATGTCGCCAAACAGGATGTGGTCCAGATGCACTTCGGTCTGGATCTTGGTGTAGAGCAACAGGCCGAGCCCGAACATGCCCGAGAAGACCACGCCCATAATCGTGTCTTCCTTCACACGGCTGTTCTCCTTCAGATAGCCGATGCCCACAACGCAGGTCATGCCGGCCACGAAAGCGCCGATGGCAAAGGGTATGCCGATAATATAGGCGATCACCACGCCCGGCAGCACCGCATGGCTCACGGCATCGCCCATCAGCGACCAGCCCTTTAGCACGAGAAAGCAGGAGAGCAGCGCCATGGGCGCGGCAATCAGCACCGAGATGATGAAGGCCTGCTGCATGAAGGGAAACGCGAAGGGCAGCATCAGCGCGTCGAAAAAGCCACTCATGCGCCCATCTCCCGCATCTCGCCTTCCAGCGCCTCACGTGCCCGCCTGCGCGCCGCCAGAAGCCCGTGCTTCGGTGCAAGGACAAAGGCTGTCAGAAACGCCAGCGTCTGCAGCACCACGATGATCCCGCCCGTCGCCCCATCGAGGAAATAGCTCGCGTAAGCACCAACGAAGCTTGAGAGCGCGCCAATCGCAACCGCAATGGCCACGAGCCGCGGGAACCGGTCCGTCAGGAGATACGCCGTCGCCCCCGGCGTCACCACCATGGCGATGACGAGAAAGGCACCCACGGTCTGCATGGCGGCCACCGTGCAGGCACTCAGAAGCGTAAAGAAGATCAGCCGCAGAAAACCCGGATTGAGGCCGATGGAGCGCGCATGGTTTTCGTCGAAAAACGCGACCATCAGGTCCTTCCACTTGAATGCGAGGACCAGCAGTGTCACGCCGGAAATGATGACAAGCTGCAGCGTGTCCGATGGCGTGATCGCCAGCACATTGCCCAGAACGATCGTCTGTATGTTCACCGCCGCCGGCGAAAGCGAGACCATGAAGAGCCCAAGGCCGAAAAACGAGGTGAAGATCAGGCCGATGATCGCATCCTCTCGCAGTTTGGTGCGCTGGTTGAGAAAGAACATTGCACCCGCCGCAAGCCCGCCGGCAAAGAACGCGCCGATGGAAAATGGCAGACCCAGCATATAGGCCCCCGCCACGCCGGGCACGATGGAATGCGAGAGCGCATCGCCGATCAGCGACCAGCCCTTGAGCATCAGATAGGCGGAGAGAAAAGCACACACCCCGCCCACCAGCGCACTCACCCACATGGCGTTGACCATGTAGCCGTAGGAGAAGGGTTCGAGCAGATAGGCGCTCATGTCCTGTCACCCGCTTCCGAGGAACCGTCCTCATCGCCATAAATGACGAAGGGGCGCTCATCGTCGGTCAGAACCGTGAGCTTGCGGGAATCCTCTTCTGCGTCTTCATGCAGATCCGCGCCGCCAAGCGTGAACTGGCGCAGCACACCGCCGAACGCCTTCTCCAGATTGGCGCGGGTGAAAACGTCCGGTGTCAGCCCGGAAGCCAGCACCGTGCGGTTGATCAGAACGGTCCGATCGCAGAAGCGCGGGACACTGCCCAGATTGTGCGTCGAGACCAGCATGACATGCCCTTCCTCGCGCAACGCCTTCAGAAGCGCGATGATGGATTCCTCCGTGCGCACATCGACGCCGGTGAACGGCTCATCGAGCAGAATCACCCGGCCCTCCTGCGCCAGCGCCCGCGCCAGGAAGACGCGCTTCTTCTGGCCGCCGGACAGTTCGCCGATCTGACGCTTGCGGAAATCGGCCATGCCCACACGCTCGAGCGCCGCCTCGACCTTTTCATGATCGTGCCGGCGCGGCCAGCGCGTGAAATTCATGTGGCCATAGCGGCCCATCATCACCACGTCCTCGACGAGAACGGGAAAGTTCCAGTCAACCTCCTCGGCCTGGGGCACATAGGCAACGACGTTGCGCTTCAGGGCCCGCCCTGCCGGCTGGCCCAGGATGCACACCTCCCCGCGGGCAAGCGGCACAAAACCCATGATCGCCTTGAAAAGCGTGGATTTGCCGCTGCCATTGACGCCGACAAGCGCCGTGATCGTGCCCGTGGGAATTGAGAAACTGGCGTCACGCAGCGCCGTGTGACCGTTCCGGTAGGTGACGGTCACATCCTGAACGTCAATGCCGGCAGACTGAGCTGCCGGCGTTCTATTCTTGTTGATCACGGGTGCATTCATTGCCCGGTCAGTCCTTCGGCGATTGTTTCGCTTGTTACCCGCAGGAGGTCCAGATAGGTGGGCACCTCGCCGCTCGCATCGCTCAGCGAATCCACGTAGAGAACCCCGCCATACGTCGCGCCGGTTTCACGCGCCACCTGCTGCGCCGGATCGGGAGAGACCGTGCTCTCGCTAAAGACGGCCGGCGCCCTGGTTTCCCTGATCTGGTCAATCACGTGACGCACCTGTTGCGGCGTACCCTGCTGGTCGGCATTGATCGGCCAGATATAGAGCTCTTTCAGCCCGAAGTCGCGGGCAAGATAGCTGAACGCACCCTCACTGGTGACGAGAACCCGGTGATCCTCGGGAATGGCAGCAAGCCTTTCGCGAATCGGATCAACAACCGCCTTGATCTGCGCCTTGTACGCTTCGGCATTTTTCGCATACACCCCGGCATTCTCCGGATCATGCTTCGAAAACGCGTCGCGAATGTTGTCGACATAGGTCAGCGCATCGCTCGGCGACATCCAGGCATGCGGGTTGGGCTTGCCCGTATAGGGACCCTCGCCAATGCTCATCGGCTCCACGCCCTGCGAGACCACCACGCTTGGAACATCCTTGAGATTGCGGAAGAAGCGCTCGAACCAGAGCTCGAGATTGAGTCCGTTCCACAGGATCAGGTCGGCGTCCTGAGCCCGCAGAATATCGCCCGGCGTCGGCTGGTAATTGTGAATTTCCGCATTCGGCTTGGTGATCGATTCGACCACCGCCGCCTCGCCCGCAACGTTGCGTGCCATGTCGGCAATGACGGTGAATGTGGTGACCGCCTTGAAGCGCTCATCCTGAGCGAAGGCGGAGGTCGCGGCGAGCGCCACAACGATGAAAGTGGCCAATCCCTTGGCTAATCGCATGAATATCCCCTGAAACACATCGAACTGCTGTGGTGGTCTGAAGCTAGGTTGATTTTTTCAGCCCGTCAATGCAATTGCAAATCGTTTGCAATAAAAAAGCTGGAATCCTGAAAATGCGGGGTTTCCTGAGGAGAAACTTGAGTGCGAACAGATGGAATCTTTGCAACTGATTGTCATCTGGCGCATAGTTGCCCTATGAATCAGCATGCCAGCCACAAGCCGGATTACGAGAAAGAACTTCGCCGCGCCGGCGTTCGCATCACCCGGCCGCGCAAGGTGATTCTGCAGATTCTGACAGAAACGGACGATCATCCGGACGCCATGGAAATTTTCCAGCGTGCTTCGGCCATCGATCCGAGCATCTCACTATCGACTGTCTACCGCACCATGAAGCTTCTGGAAGAGATGGGCGCGATCCACCGCCATGCCTTTGAAGGCGGCCGCGCCCGTTTCGAACAGGCCGATGGCGAGCATCATGACCACCTGATCGATATCGACACGGGCGACGTGATCGAATTTCATTCAAACCGGATCGAAGAGTTGCAGGAAGAGATAGCCCGCGCCCTGGGTTACGATATCGTGCATCACCGGCTGGAGCTTTACGGCAGAAGACGCAGGAAACCCTGACCTCTAAACGCAAGAGCCGCCGTGGTGGAGGGGAAACCACGGCGGCCATGCTTGAAACACCGCGGCAGCCCGGAGAGGGGGGATGAGGCTGCCGCTATTTCGTCCGGAAAAGGCGGGGGACGAGCCTAGGCCGGACCACGGCGAAAAATTGCCGCTGTCTGTTATTTTGTGTTCGAACGTGGCTATTCAAGGGCACGAACATTACATCTTCGTAACAAACGCGTGATAGAAAGCGGTAGGCGGCGTTCGACCATGTCAGCACTCTTCTCCGAAAGGCGCTGAACACCCCCTTTTCCGTGGACAGGCGCACCCTGCCGCGCTACCCGTACAGCCATGAAAAAAGGCGATCATCTTTTCCTCGTTGACGGCTCGGGCTACATCTTTCGTGCCTATCACGCACTGCCCCCGCTGACCCGCAAATCCGACGGCCTGCCGGTCGGTGCGGTGGCCGGCTTCTGCAACATGCTCTGGAAACTGCTGCAGAATGCGCGCGACACGGATGTCGGCGTCACACCGACGCATTTTGCAGTGATTTTCGACCATTCCTCGAAAACCTTCCGCAACGATCTCTACCCGGAATACAAAGCCAACCGCTCCGAACCGCCGGAAGACCTCGTGCCGCAGTTCGGCCTGATCCGCGAAGCGACACTGGCTTTCGACCTGCCCTGTATCGAAATGGCCGGTTTCGAGGCCGATGACCTGATTGCCACCTATGCCAGGCTTGCGAGTGAAGCAGGCGGCGAAACCACCATCATTTCCTCTGACAAGGACCTGATGCAGCTCGTCACCGATCGCGTTTCCATGTACGACCCGATGAAGGATCGCGAGATCCGGGTTCCGGAAGTGATCGAGAAATGGGGCGTTCCGCCCGAGAAAATGATCGACCTTCAGGCGCTGACGGGCGATTCGGTGGACAACGTCCCCGGCGTCCCCGGAATCGGTCCGAAAACGGCCGCGCAACTGCTCGAAGAGTATGGCGATCTCGACACGCTGCTTTCTCGCGCAAATGAGATAAAACAGAACAAAAGACGCGAAAACCTGATCGAATTCGCCGAAAAGGCACGCATTTCCCGCGAATTGGTGAAGCTCAGGATCGACGTCCCGGTCGAGCACGGGATCGACACGTTCGAGCTCGCTCCGCCCGACGGGCCGAAGCTGATCGGCTTCCTGAAAGCGATGGAGTTCTCCACCCTGACGCGCCGCGTGGCGGAAGCCACCGGCGCTGAAGTGGCGGAAATCGAAGCCGCTCATGTGGAGGTGGAGGCAGGCGAAAGCGCCCACGGGCCGGACCTCGACCCCTCCCCCGCCGAAAGCGACGGAGACGCAGCAACCCCTGCGAAGCTTGCAGCCGGTATCGCAGAAGCTGGCGCAGCGCAGACTTTCGACCATGCCGGCTACGAATGCGTCCGCGATCTGGACACGCTGAAGCGCTGGATTGAGGAAGCCTGCGAGACCGGCATCCTCGCCTTCGACACCGAGACCACCTCGCTCGATCCGATGCAGGCGGAACTCTGCGGCTTTTCGCTCGCCACGAAACCCGGTCGTGCCGCCTATGTCCCGCTCAACCACAAGAGCGGCGACGGCGACCTTCTGGGCGGCGGACTGATCGAGAACCAGATACCGCAGAAGGACGCGCTGGAGGCGATCCGCGCCGTCATGGCCAATCCTGCCGTGCTCAAGATCGGCCAGAACCTAAAATATGACTGGCTGCTGATGTATCGACTCGGCGTGGAGATCGTCGGCGTCGACGACACCATGCTCATGTCCTATGTGCTCGATGCCGGAACCGGCAGCCACGGCACGGTGAGCCACGGCATGGACGCGCTATCCGAACGCTGGCTGGGTCACAAACCCATCCCCTACAAGGAACTGACGGGAACGGGCCGCAAGCAGGTCACCTTCGACATGGTCGATCTGGAGCGCGCCACCGCCTACGCCGCCGAAGATGCCGACATCACGCTCCGGCTCTGGCAGGTGCTGAAGCCGCGGCTTGCCGCCGAAGGCCTCGTTTCCGTCTATGAGCGGCTCGAACGGCCCATGATCCCGGTGATCGGCCGCATGGAGCATCGCGGCGTCGCCGTCGACCGGCAGATTCTTTCGCGGCTTTCAGGCGATTTCGCACAGACGGCAGCAGGCATCGAAGACGAGATCTACGAGCTGGCCGGTAAACGCTTTACCATCGGCTCGCCCAAGCAGCTTGGCGAGATCCTGTTCGGCACGATGGGCCTTCCGGGCGGCAGCAAGACGAAGACCGGCCAGTGGTCGACTTCGGCGCAGGTGCTCGAAGACCTTGCAGCCGCGGGCCATGAGCTCCCGCGCAAGATCGTCGACTGGCGCCAGGTCACCAAGCTCAAATCCACCTATACGGATGCCCTGCCGGGCTACATCAACCCTGAAACCAAGCGGGTGCACACCTCCTACGCACTTGCTTCCACCACGACCGGACGCCTCTCATCGTCCGAACCGAACCTGCAGAACATCCCGATCCGCACCACAGAGGGCCGTAAAATCCGCACCGCCTTCGTGGCACCTGAGGGCGCCAGGCTGATTTCGGCCGACTACAGCCAGATCGAACTGCGCGTGCTCGCCCATGTGGCGGATATCCCCGAGCTCAAGAAAGCCTTTGCCGACGGGCTCGATATTCACGCAATGACGGCGTCGGAAATGTTCGATGTACCGGTGGAAGGCATGCCGCCGGAGGTGCGCCGCCGCGCCAAGGCAATCAATTTCGGCATCATCTACGGTATCTCGGCGTTCGGGTTGGCCAATCAGCTCGGCATTCCGCGTGAAGAGGCCAGCGCCTATATCAAGCGCTATTTCGAGCGTTTCCCCGGCATCAAGGACTATATGGATTCCACCAAGACCCAGGCACGCGAGCAGGGCTATGTGGAGACCGTGTTCGGCCGCCGGGCACACTATCCCGAAATCCGCTCCTCAAACCCGCAACTGCGCGCCTTCAACGAACGCGCGGCGATCAACGCGCCGATCCAGGGCTCGGCAGCCGACATCATCCGCCGCGCGATGGCGCGCATGGAAAACGCTCTTGCCGATGCCGGTCTTGAAGACGTGCAGATGCTGCTTCAGGTGCATGACGAACTGATCTTTGAAGCGCCGGAAAGCAAGGTGGAGAAGGCCATTCCCGTTATCTGCGAGGTCATGGAGAACGCGGCACTTCCCGCACGCGCCCTCTCCGTTCCCCTACAGGTCGAGGCGCGCGCGGCAAGCAACTGGGACGAAGCCCACTGACACGATGATGCTTCTGGGACTCGATCTGACCGTCATCGCCTCTTTCGCCCTGGCGTCCACGCTGATCGAGCTCACACCCGGCCCCAACATGGCCTATCTGGCGCTGATATCCGCGTCGGAGGGCCGCCGCGCCGGGTTTGCCACCGTCGCCGGTGTTGCGCTCGGGCTCGGCATTGTCGGCATTGTCGCAGCCCTCGGGGTTGCACAGATCATTCAGGCATCCGTGCTGCTCTATGAGGGCCTGCGCTGGGCCGGCGTTCTGTTCCTGCTCTATCTGGCCTGGGATGGCTGGCGCCAGGGCACTGACGTGGTCTCGGCAGGCGACAGGCCGGACGGACAACACTTCCTGCGCGGGCTGGTCACCAACCTGCTCAACCCGAAGGCTGCCGTCTTCTATATCGCGGTGCTGCCGACCTTCGTCAATCCGCTGGAGCCGCTCACGCCGCAGACCATGCTTCTGACGATGGTCTATGTGGGCATTGCGACGCTGATCCACGGGCTTATCGTTTTGCTAGCAAGCCGCTTGCAGCCCTTTTTGACCGACCCGCGGCGAGAACGCATCGCGCGGCGGACGCTTTCTGCTCTGCTCGCGCTTGTCGCCCTGTGGTTCGGCTGGTCGACTGCGCGTTGAGCACGAAAAGACCCCGCTGCAGGAGCGGGGTCTCGCATTTCAGATGGCCGCTTGTGAATAGAGCATCGGACCGAAAAGTGGAATCCGGTTTTCGGCTATTCCGATGCTCCATCAATATTTTAGATCGTCCTTTGTGCGTCCGGATGGACGCACGGCGATCCTGCGTTCACCAAAGTTCGTAGCGCAGACCCACACGGATTTCGTGCGTCGACAGGCCGCTGTCGGTGCCCTGAATTCCGGTAGCTCCGGCCGCCGCCGTGGCGGCATCCCAGCCAAACATCTGACCGCCGTCGATATTGCGATAGCGATAACCCAGATCGACCTTCATGTTGTTGGAGAAATCGTAGGAAACGCCAGCCATCAAGGCATAGGTAAAGCGCCAGTCGGACTCGCCGGCATGGGTGGTCGTGCCGACAAGACCGGTGCCACCGCAACTTCCGCCCACGCAGTATGAGCTGTTGGAGAGATCATCCCAGCGAAGATAGGTGTAACCGATGCCTGCACCGACATAAGGCGTGAAGCCGACATAGGTGCCAAGGTCAACATATCCATTGAGAAGCATGGAGTATCCGGTCACCTCGGACGAATCCTCTGACCGGCAGGTGGTACCGCCCGGGCTTCCCGGGCAGGGAGACGAGCTTGAGGTCGTGCCGCTGAAATCAGCCGAAAAACGGTCCAGCGTCACATCGGCGCGAAGCCAGTCCGTGAAGGAATAGCCGGCGCCGATGCCGAACGTGAAATTGTCGGATAAGGAAACGCTGTCGAACGACGCCGATCCATAGCTGACACCGTCAAATGTCCGGTAGGTGAAGGGATCCTTCGCCTCGGTCTTCAGCGAATAGCCGATGTCGCCGCGCAGATACCAGCCACTGCCGATCTCCACCGGCACCACGTCAGGCGCCTGGTCGATGATGATGGGTGGATCATAGTCAGCGGCGGCTGCCGCGCCGATCGAAATCAGCGTCAGGCATACCGAAGAAGCAAGCAAACGGGTGATGGTGCGCATAATCCGAACTCCGCAAAATGCGACGGATAAACGCTGCCCCCGCCGCTGTTGGAGAGCATTGTTAACCATTCGGGTTAAGCCGAGGTTAAGGCTAACGCAGGGTTACCGCACTTGCTCAGTACCACCGCGCAAACAAAAAACCGCCCGGCGCAAAGCCGGGCGGTCGAAATTCCAACTGGCTGATTTTACTTATAAACCGGCGGTTCAAACGGCGGCGGGTCGTAGCTGACCACCTGCGGCTGTGCACAGTTCGAGTTGCCGCCGAACTGGTAGCGCAGGCCGGCGCGTGCCTCGTGCACGTTGAAGCCATCGTCAAAGCCCGGTGCAACGCCCGAAGCGTATTCGAACATGCGGCCGCCTGCGACGCGCGTGAAGCGATAGCCCATATCGAGATTGAGGTTTTCGGTGAGGCAGTAAGAGGTACCCGCCATCAGCGAGTAGGCAAAACGCCAGTTGCTGGAGCCCTCATGCACGGTGGTGCTGCCACCCGATATCGAGTTCGTCAGATCGTCCCACATGATGTAGGCGCCACCGATGCCCGCACCGACATAGGGCGTGAACCCGTAATAGGTGCCGAGATCCACATAGGCGTTGGCCATCAGGAGCCAGGCGCTGTAAGCCGACGTATCCGTGGAAACACAGGGACTAACGCCGCAGGTGCCCGAGGTGGAGCCGGTGAAGTCGGACTTGAACCAGTAGTCCGCCGTCAGGTCGGCGCGCAGGTATTTGTTGATCTGGTAGCCGATACCGGCCCCGAGCGACATGGCGCCCTTGAGGTCTGTCGTATCGAAGGAGGCCGTTCCGCCGCGAAGGCCGCCCGGCGCGTCTCCATAGGTGATGTATTCGGTGCCCCGCAGCTTCGACCAGTGATAGTCGATGTCGCCGCGAATATACCAGCCGCCGAAGGACGGAGCCGGATCCGGCTGGATCACGGGCGGCAGGGGTTCGGGAGCTTCGATGATCGGTGGCTCATACAGATCTGCAGCATAGCCCGCGGTCGGAGCGATTAGCAGCAAGGCCGCCCCGAAGACCTTCATAGACTTCAACATATCTTCCCATCCTTGGCGTTGCCGCGCCCCCCTGGGCACAGTGGCAAATTGCAACTCGCCCGGAGTATTTGAGGAAAAAAGTTAAATACGCCTTAACCCTAAGCCTTAACCACGTTCGGCATGCACGTTTTGCGGGAATTGCATGATCAAGGGACCAAAGCGCCCCATTTGTGCCGGGCCGGGGAGGCCACCGAACAGGTGAAGGAAGACATCCACCCTGCCGTGGGCAGACAGATGAGGGCAACCGCCAGCTTTAAGCGAACACGCAACACCGGAACGAAAAAAGCCGGCGCTGAGCACCGGCTTTTCCACTGTCTCTGTTCTGCCGCGTCAGGCTGCGTTCTTCGAATCGGCGATTGCGTTGATCACGTCATCCACCACGCTTTCAACCAGCGCCGGATCGTCAGCCTCGGCCATCACGCGGATAAGCGGTTCGGTGCCGGACGGGCGGATGACAAGCCGTCCCTTGCCACCGAGCCGGGCCTCGGCCTCGGCAATGGCCGACTTGACCGGCGCCGATTCGAGTGGCTTCCCGCCGGAGATACGCACATTTTTCAACAGCTGCGGAACCGGCTCGAATTTCTTGCAGACCTCGCTCGCCGGGCGGTTCTCGCGCTTGATGCAGGCCAGCACCTGCAGCGCCGCCACCAGCCCGTCTCCTGTGGTGGAGAAATCCGAGAGGACGACATGACCTGACTGCTCTCCACCGACATTCAGCCCATTGGCACGCATGCGCTCGACCACATAGCGGTCGCCAACCTTCACCCGGTGCAGATCGAGCTTCAGATCGCCCATAAAGCGCTCAAGCCCGAGATTGGACATGACAGTGGCGACAACACCCCCGCCCTGCAGCTTGCCGGCCTTGTGCCAGGACTGGGCGATGAGCGCCATGATCTGGTCGCCATCGATCACCGTGCCGTTCTCATCGACGATGACCACGCGATCGGCATCGCCATCGAGTGCGATGCCGATATCGGCCCGCACCTCATGAACCTTCTTGGCAAGGCCGAGCGGATGCGTGGAGCCGCAATCCTCATTGATGTTGACGCCGTTCGGCTCGTCATTGATCGCCACCACTTCGGCGCCGAGTTCCCAGAGCACGGCAGGGGCAACCTTGTAGGCGGCACCATTGGCGCAGTCGACCACGATGCGCAGCCCCGAAAGAGACATGGAGCGCGGCAGGGTGCGCTTGGCAAACTCGATATAGCGGTCATGGACACCGTCGACACGTTTTGCCCGGCCCAGCCCGCCATTATCGGCAAGCGCCAGCTCGACCTCCTTGTCGAGCATCGCCTCGATGCGGCCTTCGATCTTGTCGGAGAGCTTGTAGCCGTCCGGGCCGAAGAGCTTGATGCCGTTGTCGTAATAGGGATTGTGCGAAGCCGAGATCATCACGCCGATATCGGCGCGCAGCGATCGCACCAGCATGGCAACGGCCGGGGTCGGTATGGGCCCAAGCAGGAAGACATCCATGCCGGCGGCGCAAAAGCCCGAAACCAGCGCATTCTCGATCATATAACCGGAAAGCCGCGTGTCCTTGCCAAGCACCACCCGGTGGCGATGACTGCCATTCTGAAACGAAAGGCCAGCCGCCATGCCGACCTTCATCGCAATTTCGCCCGTCATCGGGAAGCGGTTCGCGCGACCGCGAATCCCGTCCGTACCAAAATATTTTTTTGCCATTTTACCCTTGCTGCCCGTTCGGCGCACTTTGTCTGGTTTTTCTGTCAAAGCGGCGTCCCTCGCTCACTCTTTGCCACAGGAGCAGCACTCGTTTGCATCAAATTCTGTGAGACAGTGTAACGCTTTTCAAATAAACGTCTGCTTGCGAATTATGCTTAATAGCAAGTTAAGAGGCAGGACAACCCTGCAAACTCAACCGTAGCGCGACTTTGGTTTGGTCAAACCATAGCAAAAAGCCGTGAAACGGTGTTCACGGCTTTTTAGAAGTGACGTCCGTCCGAAGGACGGTTCTTCAACCCTGCGGCTGTGGCTCCATGCCGCCTTCGGGCTCATCGCCGCCCTTTTTCTGCCCCTGGGACCGCGTGCCTGTCTTCGGCACGGCCGAGCCGCGGGACGGGGGCGTGTCGTCGCCGGAATCGCGCGACGGCTTCTCACCCTTGAGCAGCGCCTGGATTTCGTCGCCCGAAAGCGTCTCATACTCCAGCAGCCCTTCGGCGATGGCGATCCAGCCCTTTTTCTTCTTGGTCAGGATGTCGCGCGCGGTCGCGTAGGCTTCATCGATCAGACGGCGCACTTCGCTATCGATCTTCTGTTGCGTTTCCTGCGACATGTTCTGCTGGCGCGCCACGGAATGGCCCAGGAACACCTCTTCCTGGTTCTCGCCATACGCCACCTGGCCGAGCTCGTCGGAGAAGCCCCACTGGGTGACCATGGCGCGGGCAAGCTTCGTCGCCTGTTCGATGTCCGAGGAAGCACCGGAGGTGATGTTCTCCTTGCCGAACTTTAGCTCTTCGGCCACGCGCCCGCCCATCATGATGGCAAGGCGCGAAATCATCCACTTGTAGCTCATCGAGTAGCGGTCGCCCTCGGGAAGCTGCATGACCATGCCGAGCGCACGCCCGCGCGGAATGATCGTCGCCTTGTGGACAGGATCCGCCTTCGGCACGTTGAGAGCAACGATGGCGTGGCCGGCCTCGTGATAGGCGGTCAGTTCCTTCTCTTCCTGGGTCATGGCGTGCGAGCGTCGCTCGGCACCCATCATGACCTTGTCCTTGGCGTCTTCGAATTCCTGCATGGTGACAAGGCGCTTGTTGCGCCGGGCGGCCATCAGGGCAGCTTCGTTGACGAGGTTGGCCAGGTCCGCACCGGAAAAGCCCGGCGTGCCGCGTGCAACAATCTTGAGATCGACATTCGGCGCCATCGGCACATTGCGCACATGCACTTTCAGGATTTTCTCACGACCGGCCACATCCGGATTCGGCACCACGACCTGTCGGTCGAAACGGCCCGGACGCAGAAGCGCGGGGTCCAGAACGTCCGGACGGTTGGTGGCTGCGATCAGGATAATGCCTTCATTGGCCTCGAAGCCATCCATCTCGACGAGAAGCTGGTTCAGCGTCTGCTCGCGTTCGTCGTTACCGCCGCCAAGACCGGCACCGCGATGACGGCCGACCGCATCGATTTCGTCGATGAAGATGATGCAGGGCGCGTTCTTCTTGGCCTGCTCGAACATGTCGCGCACGCGGGACGCGCCGACACCGACGAACATTTCCACGAAATCCGAGCCCGAAATGGTGAAGAACGGCACATTGGCCTCACCCGCCACCGAGCGGGCAAGAAGCGTCTTGCCGGTTCCGGGCGGGCCGACAAGCAGCACGCCACGCGGGATCTTGCCGCCGAGGCGCTGGAATTTCTGCGGATCGCGCAGGAACTCGACGATTTCCTCAAGGTCTTCCTTGGCTTCATCGACGCCAGCCACATCCTGGAAGGTGACGCGGCCATGCGCTTCGGTCAGCAGCTTGGCCTTCGACTTGCCGAACCCCATGGCGCGGCCCGAGCCCGACTGCATCTGACGCATGAAGAAAATCCACACGCCAAGGATCAGGATCATGGGAAGCCACGAGACAAGATAGCCGAGGAACGAGTTGGAACCGTCGCTTTCAGGCCGGGCATTGATCGTCACGCCGCGCTCTTCAAGACGCTGCACCAGCGAGGGATCGCCCGGAGAGTATGTCTGGAAGGGGGTGCGGTTGCCCGTATAGGTGCCGGTGATGCGATCGCCCGTGATCGTCACCGATTCAACGCTTCCCGACGAAAGCTCTTCCAGAAACTGCGAATACGCGATATCGCGCGTCGCACCGCGCTGCTGGGGAGCCTGGAACAGGTTGAAGAGCGCAATCAGCAGAACGGCGATAATCGCCCAGAGCGCAAAGTTTCTGTAATTCGGATTCATATAAGTCCCGCATACTCGCCGAAGCCCGGCGATCGTCCGTTTTTCGTAGTCAGGATTAACATAGGGAGCCGGCGCTTCCTTGCCAAGCCAGGGCGCCCCACCTGCTCACCTTTAGGTTAAGCTTCCATGCCGAATGTGGTGCGCTCATGGCAGTTTTAGAACTGTTTTGCCGCCAACCAGCCGAATGAGGGCCTGCGCGACGTCAATATCGAAGGATGGAAGCAGGTGCGCCCAGGGGGCTGGCACGCCGATCCCGTTTCCCGGCACCGCCATACGCGCGGGTCCAATGCAGACATCGCCGCGCCACAGAGCCGGCTCGGCAAATTGCGCTGCAAAAAGAAGATCCTGCGGCAGGGTGGGGTTCGCCTCCGGCAAAAGATCGCGTGCTGCAGCGCCAAACGGAGCAATGTGCAGACCTTCCGGCGCGGAAAGCCTGTAGCGTCGATCCCATAGTCCCTCCCGCATCGCTCCGGTTCCTGTCGGCAGGTTGCGCCGTTCGCGGTGAAGGTAGATGCCGCTTGAACGTCGGTCGATCACCGCCCGCGACAATGTGGCGCAAACCCCGGCGCGCAGCCCGGCAAGCACACGGGCCGACGGATCTTCGGAAGGCAAGTGCAGGCCGCCGCCAGCCATCGCCGTCAACACCCGCAGGGCATAAAGCGCAGCCTCGGCGTCCGCGTCCTCGACGAACGCCGGATCAACGCGATAGAGCCCCGGCGCAACACAGCGTGCATGCCCATCGATCAGACGCGCTGCGCGCGCGCCAAGCGCAATACGCCGGGCGGCAGCGGTCTCGGCTTCCGCAATTCGTCTGGCCGCCATCTCGGCAGTCAGCGAGCGGCGCACGCGCACGCGCTCATAGGTCGTATCGTCATTGGTCGGGTCGTCGATCCAGCGCACATCCCGTGACGCCAGATAGCTGCGCAGATCGGCGCGGCCGTGAGAAAGCAGCGGCCGGACAAACCAGATCGCACCCTCATAGAGCGAAGCGGGGGCAATCCCCGCCCCGCCTAGCCCCATGCCCAGCCCCGTGCCGCGCCCGGCGCGCATCGAAACGGTTTCGGCCTGGTCGTCGCGCGTGTGGCCGGTGAAAACCAGACCGGCACCCGCCTCACGTGCCGCCTGCGCCAGTAGCGACAGCCGTGCCGAGCGCGCGGCAGCGGAAATGCCCGTCGCCGGCTTTTCGCCGCGCCAGACCATTGTGCGATGAGCTATGTCGCGGCTGGCACAAAGGGCAGCGACAAAGCGCGCCTCTTCGGCCGCCTCGGCTCGCAGGGCGTGATCCACCGTCACCGCCGTGAGGGCCGGAGCGCCTGCCTGCAAATCAAGGAATTCTTTCAAAAGGAGAAGAAGGGCGAGGGAGTCGCCACCGCCGGAAACCGCTGCAATCACCCCGGTCTGTCGGGAAAATGCGATACCGTCGAAGATCTGTCTCGGATCTGGCTGCATCGCCGGGTTCAGCAACCCGCGAGCGCCTGTTCCTGCTTCACGCGCTCACGCAGCGCCGTGGAAGCATCAGGGTATTTCTGACCAATTTCATTATAGGTGACGCAGGCCACGTCGCGCTGGTTCATTGCCGCCAGCGATATGCCAAGCTTGAGAAGCATGTCGGGTGCCTTGTCGGCCGAAGGGTATTCGCGGCTGGCGCGCAGAAAAATCTCGGCGGCGTCGCGGTAGCGGTCCTGCCCCAGAAGGGATTCCCCAAGCCAGAAATGCGCATCCGGCGTGCGGGTGTCGCCCGGGAAACGCTCGATGTGCTGACGGAACCCGGCCTCCGCCGTTTTGTAATCGCCCGACAGGATGAATTCGTAGGAATTCCTGTAAAGTTCTTCCGGATCATCAGCCGAGGGGAGCGATGCAACCTGATCACCCTGCCCGATCGGCCCGATCTCGCCCGACCGGGTGAGGTCGATGGGCTCGCCGACTTCGCCGCCGACAATGTTGCCGTTCGCATCGAAGCGGACACTTCCAAGCGTACGCGGTGGCTCACCCACGGTCGGCGCGTCCCGCGACGCGCTTTGTGTACCGCTTTCCATGCCATTCGCCGTGTCGCCCCCGAGGCCGCCCCCAGGTCCGCCCCCGAGGCCGCCGTCTGACGGCATGCGCTCGGTTCGCTGATCCGGCAGACCACCGGCAGGCGCGGCACCCGACCCGCCGTTCTTTTCCAGTTCCTGGAAGCGGAATTCATTGTCTTCCTGCATCCGCCGGAGCTGATCCTGCATTTGCAGGATCTGGAAATTCAACTCTTCCACCCGCCCGTTGAGCTGGCGCACCTGCTCTTCCAGGCCGCTGACACGCGGGTCTCCCGCCTGGGCGAGAATGACATTTCCGCCATTCTGCTTGGCAAACCCCGTCGAGGGAAGCGCCGCAGGGCCAAGCGCCAACGCCTGCCCCGCCATAAGAAACGGCAACGCCAGAACGCCGCCGAGAACCGTTCGCAAAAACATTCCACTCTCGCTTTCGCAATAGACAACGGGGCTGTTCATCGCCCCATTTGCTCTTTATCAGGGCGCGAGACTTCGGCCAAATTTTGATTTTTGATGTCTGACGCCGAATGCAGGGGCGCATTTCGTACTCGAAAGCGGCCACATAAACCGCTATATGGCGCCTCAAAGGACTAGGAATGGCACGCATCTATCAGACACGGGCCTGGGAAAGCCAGCTTTCGCCTTCGCTTCAGGAGATGGAGCTACTGGCGCTTGAATCCTATGCGAATTTTCCCGATGACTTCCGCACGCTGACCGGCGAGATCATCATCCAGGTGGCCGAGTTTCCCACGGAGGAGATCATGGACGATCTCGCTCTGGAGACGCCTTTCGACCTGCTCGGCCTGTTTGAAGGGCGCGGCATCGCCGAACGCTGGAACCCGGCGACCGGAGAAGGCCCCAACCGCATCACGCTTTACCGCCGGGCGATCCTCGACTATTGGGCCGAGAACGAAGAAACGCTCGGAGATATCGTGAACCACGTGCTCATTCACGAGGTCGGCCATCATTTCGGCTTATCCGACGACGATATGGCCCGGATCGAAGAGGCCGTTGCCTGATCCTGGAGCATCGGACCGAAAAAAGGACGATCTAAAGGCGAACCATCCGCGTCTTGTTCATGCACAGGCGCAGTGTTCGGAACATGTAGAACAGCAGTCCGATTCCAAGCGTGACAACGGTCAGGATGATCCAGAGGATCACGTGCCCGATGATTTCGGCAAGGTTGAGTTCGCACTCGAGCCTGGCGATGGCATGCCCTTCGCGGTTTATCAGGTAGGTCTTGTTGATGATCGACTTGTAGAAATAGTAGATCGCGAAGAATGCGCCGATCCCGAGCGTGACAATAGAGACAACCGCCCAGATGATTATATAGCCGGTCGCCTCCATGATTGAGTAGTTGCAACGCAACCGCACGGAGCCACTCTCTTCCGGTGAGTGATTTCCCGTATTGACGATATTGATCGTGTTCATTTCGTCCCCCCTCCCTTGCCCGGAGAGAGGAAAGCAAGAAACGAGCCGGGACGCAACTTTAATTACATTAATAGTCGCTAAGTTTCATCTCCGGCGTGTATTCCAGCCCGTCGATTTCCTTGTAGACAGCCTGGCCGCATCGCATCGATTTGGCCTCGGCATCATAGGCATAGCTGGGGGAACCGTGGAGCAGCCAGCCCCTATTCAAGGCCACTGTCACCTTGTGACAGAAGCTTGCATCGTCCGGGCCGGTCAAAAAACGATAGAGCCTCATCGGGCCGTCTCCCCACTCTCTTTGAGTCTGATTGCGCTGGCGCGCTCGAGCAGTGTCTGCGCCATCTCCAGGTGCAGGCGCTCCACCATGCGCCCGTTGAGCGAAATCACGCCGCGTCCGGCGTTTTCGGGATCTGCGAAGGCGGCAACGATGGCCTCGGCCTCGGCAATGGCTTCGGAGGAAGGTGCAAAAACCGCATTGGCCGGCGCGATCTGCGCCGGGTGGATGAGCGTCTTGCCGTCGAAACCCATCGACCGCGCCTCCCGACAGCCCTTCTCGAATGCGTCGAGGTCGCGGAAATCATTGGAAACGCCATCAAGCACCGAGATGCCGCCGGCCCGCGCCGCCATGACAAGCTGGAAAAGGAACGGCGCCAGATAGCGGCGATCTTCCGTCAGTTCGACGCCGGTTTCCTTGGCAAGGTCGTTCGTGCCGGCAACGAGACAGGAGAGGCGCGCAGCCGGATCGCGCCCGAGCTCCGCGATCGGCCCCAGATTGAGCACGGCGCGCGGTGTCTCGATCATGGCCCAGAGCTTCAGACTGCGCGGCGCATCGGTTTCATCAAGCGCCGCATCCGCGTCGAGAATGTCACGGGGGCCATTCACCTTGGGCAGGAGAATGGCATCGGGCTTCACCGCGCGCGCAGCCAGAAAATCTTCCGTTCCCCAGATGCTGGAGAGCGCATTGATGCGCACGACGACCTCGCAGCGCGGACGATCCCCGCCATTCAGAAAGTCGCGCAGCCTCTCGCGCGCATCCAGTTTTTCTTCCGGTCCGACGGCATCTTCCAGATCGTAGATCACCGCATCGCAGGCAAGCGTTGCGCTTTTGACCAGCGCCTTTTCATTGCTGGCGGGCACGTAAAGAACCGAGCGGCGAAGCTGTGCTGGATGATGATGCATATCCGTTTCATGGCTCAGTACTGCATTCGAAGCAAGACAGGACAATTGGCCAAGGGAAAACTTCCTTGCACAATCCGAATGGAAGAAAGATTTCCATTCTGCGCAGCAGGATGGCAAGGCCGATCGGCCGCCGGCGCCTGTGCGCCGAAAGCCAAGGGCGCGTATGCGCCCGCCCGGCGCTTGAGGGACAAAAACAAGAGAGCTTTGCTTTGCGGGGTCGGCTTGTGTATTGAGAGGCGGCAGATAAAATGGCCGCGCAGACAACGGACCAGGATTCATGGACAAGTTTACCAAGCTGACGGGCGTCGCCGCGCCCATGCCGATCGTCAATGTCGACACCGACATGATCATTCCGAAGGATTATCTCAAGACGATCAAGCGCACCGGCCTCGGCGCCGGGCTTTTCGCCGAAATGCGTTTCAACGAAGATGGTTCCGAGAACCCGGACTTCGTGCTCAACAAGCCGGCCTACCGCAACGCCAGCATTCTCGTCGCCGGCGACAATTTCGGCTGCGGTTCGAGCCGTGAACATGCCCCGTGGGCGCTGCTCGATTTCGGCATTCGCTGCGTCATCTCCACCAGCTTCGCCGACATTTTCTACAACAACTGCTTCAAGAACGGCATTCTGCCCATCAAGGTCAGCCAGGAAGAACTGGACATGCTGATGGACGACGCACAGCGCGGCGCCAATGCGACGCTGACGGTCGATCTTGAAGAGCAGGAAATCCGCGGCCCGGACGGCGGCGTGGTGAAGTTCGAGATCGACGCCTTCAAGCGGCACTGCCTGCTGAACGGCCTCGACGACATCGGCCTCACCATGGAAAAGGCTCCGGCCATCGAAACCTTCGAGAACAAGTACACGGAAAGCCATCCATGGGCGTAAGCCGGGATGACAGAGGCGGCCAGCGCCGCCTCATCTCCACCGGATCTCCCTTCGAGAAGACCGCAGGCTACAGCCGCGCGGTGGTTGATGGAGACTGGTGCTTCGTTTCCGGCACTACGGGCTATGACTATGCAACCATGGCCATGCCCGACAGCGTGGAAGAGCAGACACGCAACTGCCTTTCCACCATTCGCGCAGCGCTGACCGAGGGCGGCTTCGAGCTCGCCGACGTGGTGCGCGCGCATTACTACGTAACCAGCCGCTCTTATGTGTCCCGGGTCTTCCCGATCCTCGGCGAAGCGTTCGGCGATATCCGGCCAGCAGCCACCATGATCGTCTGCGAGCTCAACGAGCCGGAGATGAAGATCGAGATCGAGGTGACAGCGCTCAGGCGCAACCGTACCGCTTCCTGACCTGCCAGCCTTGCGCAATCCGGCGCGGCGGATTAGCAAGTCCCTCGAATTACCAGTTCGAGAGGCATTCCATGGCAACGCGCAAACTCCTTCTTCTCCCCGGCGATGGCATCGGCCCCGAGGCAATGGCCGAGGTCAAGAAACTCATCGACATGATGAACGCCGATTTCAACGCCGGGTTCGAGACCGAGGAAGGCCTCGTCGGCGGCTGCGCCTATGATGCGCACGGCCAGTCGATCTCCGATGCCGACATGGACAAGGCCATGGCGGCGGATGCCGTGCTGTTCGGCGCGGTCGGCGGCCCCAAATGGGACGGCGTTCCCTATGAGGTTCGTCCGGAGGCCGGTCTTCTGCGCCTGCGCAAGGAGATGGAGCTCTTCGCCAATCTGCGCCCGGCCATCTGCTACCCGGCGCTGGCCGCCACGTCCTCCCTCAAGCCGGAAGTCGTCGAAGGCCTCGACATTCTCATCCTGCGCGAGCTGACCGGCGGCGTGTATTTCGGCGAGCCCAAGGAGATCATCGACCTTGGCAATGGCCAGAAGCGCGGCATCGATACTCAGGTCTACGACACGTACGAGATCGAACGCATTGCCGGCGTGGCCTTCGAGCTTGCCCGCACCCGGAGCAACAAGGTCTGCTCCATGGAAAAACACAACGTCATGAAGTCGGGCGTCCTCTGGAAAGAGGTCGTCGCCAACACGCACAAGGCGAAGTATTCCGACGTCGAGCTGACCCACATGCTGGCGGATGCCGGCGGCATGCAGCTCGTGCGCTGGCCCAAGCAGTTCGACGTCATCGTCACCGACAATCTGTTCGGCGACATGCTGTCTGACGTTGCCGCCATGCTCACCGGTTCGCTTGGCATGCTGCCTTCGGCTTCGCTTGGCGCACCGGACGAGAAGACCGGCTCGCGCAAGGCGCTCTACGAGCCGGTACATGGTTCCGCACCGGACATCGCCGGCCAGGGCATCGCAAACCCGATCGCCATGATCGCTTCCTTTGCCATGTGCCTGCGCTACTCCTTCAACATGGTTGAAGAGGCAGACCGCCTGGAGAAAGCCATCGCTTCGGTTCTGGAAGACGGCCTGCGCACCCGCGACCTCATGTCTGAGGGCATGACCGAGGTTGGCACCACGGCAATGGGCGATGCCATCGTGGCCAAATACAAGGCGCTTGCCTGACCCCTGTTTGCGGCCGGCATGGCCGGCCGCGCACGCTATTTCGTTGACTTGCGCCTGATTCAGCGTAAAACAACGCGCGGAAACGGAGACCCCTTTGCCATGCGCGCGCATCACGAAGCGCCATTTGCACAAAGTTTTTTAAACGCAGCCGGGAACGGCAGCGTCGGTCTCTGCTTTACCAAAACGACAGCCAAAACGACGACCAAAACGGTCTGACGCCTCGGCTGCTCGTTCTCTCCCCGGGCCCAGCCGGGGAGAAGATGCCTGCTGGCTGCAGGCCTTCAAATCAAAGCCAAGCGGAGAGAGACAGGAGTTAAAAACCACATGGGTTTCAAGATAGCTGTCGCCGGCGCCACGGGGAATGTCGGCCGCGAAATGCTCAATATCCTCGAAGAGCGCGGCTTCCCGGCAGACGAGATCGTCCCGCTTGCTTCCCGCCGTTCCGTCGGCACCGAGGTTTCCTACGGCGACAAGACGCTGAAGGTTAAGGCACTCGAGTCCTATGACTTTTCCGACACCGATATCTGCCTGATGTCGGCCGGCGGTTCGATCTCCAAGGAGTATTCTCCGAAGA
Source organism: Nitratireductor rhodophyticola (assembly GCF_019891355.1). Taxonomy (NCBI): domain Bacteria; kingdom Pseudomonadati; phylum Pseudomonadota; class Alphaproteobacteria; order Hyphomicrobiales; family Phyllobacteriaceae; genus Nitratireductor; species Nitratireductor rhodophyticola. Next base: position 625,437 of record NZ_JAHSSF010000003.1, read on the forward strand.
TTGGAAAGCAGGGCTGCGTCGTGATCGACAATTCGTCGGCCTGGCGCTACGACCCGGACGTGCCGCTGATCGTTCCGGAAGTGAACCCCGACGCGGTCGACGGCTTCACCAAAAAGAACATCATCGCCAATCCGAACTGCTCCACGGCGCAGCTCGTGGTCGCGCTGAAGCCGCTGCATGAGGCAGCGACCATCAAGCGCGTGGTCGTGTCCACCTACCAGTCGGTTTCCGGCGCAGGCAAGGAAGGCATGGACGAGCTGTTCGAGCAGACGCGCGCCGTTTTCGTCGCCGATCCGATCTCGACCAACAAGTTCACCAAGCGCATCGCCTTCAACTGCATTCCCCATATCGACGTCTTCATGGAAGACGGCTTTACGAAGGAAGAGTGGAAGATGGTCGCCGAGACCAAGAAGATGCTCGACCCGAAGATCAAGCTCACGGCCACCTGTGTGCGCGTGCCGGTGTTCATCGGCCATGCGGAAGCCGTGAACCTGGAGTTCGAGAAGCCGATCACGGCCGACGAGGCGCGCGAGATCCTGCGCGAAGCGCCGGGCTGCCAGGTGATCGACAAGCGCGAGGACGGCGGTTACGTGACGCCTTACGAGAGCGCCGGCGAAGACGCCACCTATATCAGCCGCCTCCGTGAAGATCCGACGGTCGACAACGGTCTGGCTCTGTGGGTCGTGGCCGACAATCTGCGCAAGGGCGCTGCCCTCAACACGGTGCAGATCGCCGAGCTTCTCGTCGCGCGCGGCCTGATCCAGCCAAAGAAGGAAGCCGCCTGAGACAAGGCGATTCTTCGATTAAAGCGTGAGAAAGCGGGCCTTCGGGCCCGCTTTTTCTTTTGCGCGGTGTTTGTGTGACGAGGCCGGCGCTGGCCCCTCATCCGCCTGCCATCCTCCTTCTCCCCGCATACGGGGAGAAGGAGGATGGCCGCAACGTGGATGCCTCCCTCTCCCCGCAAGCGGGGAGAGGGTAAGGGTGAGGGGCGAGCGCCATCTCGGATAGCGTCACACCACATCCCAAAACAAAAATGGCGGGCCTTTCGACCCGCCATTCTTAATACCACATACCTGCAAAGCTTATTCGCTTGCAGCGGCCTCTTCAGCCGGTGCCTCGGCGGCGGCGGCTTCCGCTTCGGCTGCAGCGGCCTTTGCGTCTTCCTCGGCCTGCTTGGCGGCGTCGATGCGCTCCTGTGCCTTCTTGCCGGGCTTCGCCTTGTTCGGGTTGCTCCGCGCGTCGCGCTTGGCAAGGCCGGCATCGTCGAGGAAACGCAGAACACGGTCGGTGGGCAGGGCTCCGTTTGCGAGCCAATGCTTGATGCGCTCTTCGTTGAGAACGACGCGCTCACCATCCTTGGGGAGCATCGGGTTCCAGGAGCCGACTTTCTCGATGAAGCGGCCGTCACGCGGGCTGCGCACATCGGCGATAACCACATGATAGTAAGGACGCTTCTTGGAGCCCGCACGGGCCAGACGAATTTTCAGTGCCATGGTTTCTTCCTTTCGATAATGGCTTTCAAGCCGGCAACACGTGCCGGAATCTCAGGCGCGGCTCGCCGCGCAGTTCAGTGGGAGACATGGGCTCGGCACCCAGCCTCTTTGCGACGGCCTGTGAGGCCAGATTGTCCGGATGGACGAAGCTCATAAGCGGCGGCAGTTTCAGGTCTTCGGCTGCCCAGACCTGCACGCGGCGTGCTGCCTCCACCGCATATCCCTTGCCCTCGAAGCCCTCATAGAGGCTCCAGGCAAGCTCCGGCTCGTCGATCGCCGGCGGATGCCAGAGGCCAACGAAACCGGCAACGGCATCGGCGTCTTTCGGCTGCACGGCGAACATGCCGTAGCCATTGAGCGCCCATGCGCCAACCATGGACGAGAAAGCGGTCCATGCCTGGAAGGCGTCCTTCGGTCCGCCGGTATGAAGCGTGCGTTTCGCATCCGCGCAAAAGGCTGCATAGGCGGGAAAGTCTTCCCGCTGCCAGCCGCGCAGAATGAGGCGCTCGCTTTCGAGGACCGGTGTCATGCTCAGGCCTTCTCACCGGTCTTGGAGCCGTTGCCATGTTCCTCGGCAATCGCCTCGTGATGACGGATCACCTCGCGGATAATGAAATTGAGGAACTTTTCGGCAAAATCCGGGTCGAGATTGGCGTCATCGGCAAGCCGGCGCAGCCGCGCGATCTGGCGCTCCTCGCGCGCAGGATCGGCCGGCGGCAGATCGTGAACGGCCTTGAGATGACCGACCGCCTTCGTGCAGCGGAAACGCTCGGCCAGCATGTGCACGAGTGCCGCATCGATGTTGTCGATGGAGGCGCGCAGCTCGAGTAGCTTTGCCTTGGCCTGATCCGTGTTGTCGCTCATCGGATTCCCTTACTTCTTCTTCGGCAGTCCGGGCAGACCGCCAGGCAACCCCGGCAAGCCGCCACCGGGCATTCCCGGAAGGCCCTTCGGCAAACCGCCCTTGGGCAGACCGCCGCCAAGGCCAGCGGCTTCTGCCTGCTTCTGCAGAGCCTCGAGCTGCTTCGGATCCATCTTGGACAGATCGGGCATGCCGCCGCCCATACCTCCCCCAAGACCACCCGGCATGCCACCGAGCCCCATCTTCTGCGCCATGCCGCCCATGAGGCCGCGCATCATGCCGCCCTTGCGGCCCTTGCCGCCCATGGCCTTCATCATGTCGGCCATCTGGCGGTGCATCTTCAAAAGCTTGTTGATCTGCGCCGAATCCGTGCCGGAGCCGGCGGCAATGCGCTTCTTGCGGCTGTGCTTGAGCAGGTCCGGATTGGCGCGTTCCTTCGGCGTCATCGACTGGATGATGGCGATCTGACGACCGAACATCTTGTCGTCGAGACCGGCGGCAGCCATCTGATCCTTCATCTTGCCCATGCCCGGCATCATGCCCATGATGCCGCCCATGCCACCCATGTTCTGCATCTGGCGCAGCTGCTCGGCGAGATCGTTCAGGTCGAACTTGCCGGCCTGCATCTTCTTGGCCATCGCCGCGGCTTTTTCCGCATCGATGGTTTCGGAGGCCTTCTCGACCAGCGAAACGATATCGCCCATGCCCAGAATGCGGTCGGCGATGCGCTTGGGATAGAATTCCTCGAGCGCATCCATCTTTTCGCCAACACCGATCAGCTTGATCGGCTTGCCGGTAACGGCACGCATGGAAAGCGCCGCACCGCCGCGCCCGTCACCATCCATACGGGTCAGAACGAGGCCGGTAATACCGACGCGGTCGTTGAAGTTGTTGGCGAGATTGACGGCATCCTGACCGGTGAGCGAGTCGGCCACGAGCAAGATCTCGTGCGGGTTCGACGCGCTCTTGATGTCCGACATCTCGACCATCAGCGGCTCGTCGATATGCGTACGGCCTGCCGTATCGAGGATCACCACATCATGGCCGCCGAGGCGGGCCGCCTGCGTGGCGCGCTTGGCGATCTCGACCGGCGTCTGGCCGGCAATGATCGGCAGCGTAGCGACATCGGTCTGCTCACCGATCTGCTTGAGCTGTTCCTGGGCGGCGGGACGGCGCGTATCGAGCGACGCCATCAGCACCTTCTTGCCCTGCTTCTCGGTCAGGCGCTTGGCGATCTTGCCGGTCGTGGTGGTCTTACCAGAGCCCTGCAGACCCACCATCATGATGACGACGGGGGCCGGCGCGTTGAGGTCGATGGTCTCGCCCTCGGTGCCCAGCATCTCGACAAGCTCGTCATGGACGATCTTGACGACCATCTGGCCGGGCTTGATGGATTTCAGAACTTCGGCACCAACGGCCTTTTCGCGTACACGGTCCGTGAAGGAACGCACCACATCGAGCGCCACATCGGCCTCGATCAGCGCGCGACGGACCTCGCGCAGGGCCGCAGCGACATCCGCCTCCGACAGCGCACCGCGGCCCGTCAGGCCGTTCAGGATGGAACCAAGGCGTTCCTGAAGCGATTCAAACATCCGCGTTCCTCATGTCTCGCATCATTCGTGTTCATGCGAGAGGTAATGCATCCGCGCCTGAGCTTCAAACATCGCGCAAAGCCGAAAAGCACCCGGGGGCGCATCGCGCTGCCGGGTGTTGACCTCCAGGATCGTCACTTTCCGTTGAAAGGCGCCCTGGTCGGCTGCTCGGAGTTGTCACTCGTCGCGGAAATTCTGCGCCTGTAGACAGGAAATTGTCTCTGGAGTCAAGGAGAGCATGGCTTCGGCTGCGCAAAGCGCGTCAGATCGTGAGATTGAGGCCAGTCAAAAGAACGCGCCTGCGCAGCACAAAGTAGCTCAGTTTTCGTCTGTCGGCTGCCGGCGTTTCTCCAGCTCCGCCTTTCGCTTTTCCTCACCGCACATCTCCAGAAGATGCGTTGGCAGGTCTTCGCAAAAGCCGGGATAGTAGCGTGCCGCGAGCCAGATTATCACCCAACTGGATGCGACCTGCTGCCCGGCCGCCACGCCAGGTTCAGACCGTCGGCCAGGTTCAGACTGTCGGTAAGCGTGATGGCGCGGCACAATGTCTTCCGGCGGAAGCGGCATCCGGACCGACGGCGATTGTTGCATCGCAGCCGTTTCAGGGCCGACAGGCTGATCATTCGAATGCCGCGCATCCGCGGTATAGGGAAACGATGAAATGACGAAGGCAGTCGCAACCGCCGCGAATGGATGAGCGCACGCTCGTCCGGACTGTGGTGTTATCACGGTAGATTCCTGTTTTTGCGATATTACGCATTGGCCTGCACGCGCTCTCGGCGCAGGCGAATATCTCTGTCTGAAAGTATCCGATGGTACGTCTTCAACAGTATATTTAGTCAGCTAATAACAAGACAAAAACTGCCTTCTTTATTCGCCCTCGTCAAGCCGTCGCAAAGAGATCGTCTGAAAAATTGACGCTGCGGCGAAACCATCGCCGCAGCGCCCGGTCATCGGTGCTGAACATCGTACCGACAGCTCGATCCCAGTCTAACCTGTCATCGCAGAACATAAACGATGCGCCGCGTCTCGGGTTCGATCAGAACCGGCTGCTGGTTCACATAGACATAGCGGTAGTCATAGTCGGGGATCTCGCGGACCTCCACGGTTTCAGGAACCACGGCGCCAACGACGGCTTCACCCTCGAGATAAACGGGTTCCAGCCGGTTTGTCTGGATATAGGTTGTAACCTCCGCGGGCGGAGGAGCGATGGGTTCCACCGTGCCGAGAGCGGTCTTGCGGCCGATCAGTTCGCCACGAACCGGCTCGATTTCGACACTCGACGTGGCTTCATAGGAAACCGGAGGCAGCGCCTCCGCCGGGCGGTCGGTCACCACCACATAGTCCCCGGCACCGTCGAAAGGAGCAGTCAGATAGTCCGAATAAGCCCAGCCATTCACGCCGGCATGATTGACGGCGCACCATTTGCTGCCTTCCCGGCAACCTTCGATGGCGGCCTCTTCATCGGCCCGGATCACCCCGACAACCGGATATTGCGGACCCGGGCCCGAGCGAATGTTCAGATCTGCGGTCGCCCGTGCAAGCACTTCTGCACCTGCCACACCAGCGAAAGCCAGCAACGCCACACCGGCGGCAGCGCTTTTGAGAAACACCTTGTTCATGACTCATCTCCAGTCGGTTTCAACTGGGGCATCAAACGGGGCGGGCCGCGATCGGTTCCGCGGCAAATAACCGGAAATGGAGCAACTCGGCCCGCGAAACGGTTCGGTAATGACCGCTATGCTAGGAAACTCAACGCTTGCGGCCGCCGGTATGTTGTGTAATCGCTGCCAGCATCACATTATCTAGCCATCATTTATCTTAAGGAGAGCAACATGGCTTTCGGGGGAAGAGCGGGGGTCCTGGCCGCTTCGTTGTGTGCCTCACTTCTCATGGCGGGGCATGCCTCCGCCGCGCAGTGTGGAAACAATGCCGGGGGATTTGAAGCCTGGAAGGCACAGTTCAGCCAGGAAGCGGCATCACGTGGCATTGGCAAGCGCGGATTGAACGCTCTTGCAAAAACCCGTTACGCCAGCAAGACGATTGCCGCCGACCGTGGCCAGAAAAGCTTCAAGCTGTCGCTGAATTCGTTCATGCAGAAGCGGGGCTCGAACGCGATCATTTCGCGCGGCAAGGGAATGAAGAAGAAATATGCACGTCTCTTCGCAAACATCGAGAAGCGCTACGGTGTGCCTGCCGGCCCGCTGATCGCCATCTGGGGCATGGAGACGGGCTTTGGCGGCTTCCTCGGAAATCAGAACATTGTCTCCGCTGTTGCCACGCTCGCCTATGACTGCCGTCGCTCGGAGTTCTTCACCGGTCACCTCTACGGCGCGCTGACAATGGTGGATCGCGGCATGCTTGATCCCAATGCCCGGGGCGCAGCCCATGGCGAGATCGGCCAGACCCAGTTCCTGCCGGGCAACGCTCTGAAATATGGCGTCGATGGTGACGGCAACGGCCGGGTCGACATGATCCGTTCGCAGGCCGATGCGCTTGCCTCGACCGCAAACTTCCTGCGTGCTCATGGCTGGCGCCGCGGGGCCGGCTATCAGCCGGGACAGCCGAACTTCCGCGCCATTCAGGGCTGGAACGCGGCAAGCGTCTATCAGCAGGCCATCGCCATCATGGCCAGGGAGATCGATGGGTGAGGAGCGTCCTGCAAAGCGGGCAAAAAGCCAACGATTTGGCTTTTTGAGCGACGAACGCCCGGAGCCATAGCGAAGGGCCGGCAGACGCCAAACCCTGCCCCCTGCTGCTCAACGCACAAAAAAAGCCGGCATCACAGCCGGCTTTTTCATTATCGAAATGCTGTATCGATCAGCGGCCCCGCCGGCGCGCCGCCAGCGTACGCAGGCGCAAGGCATTCAGTTTGATGAAGCCGGCTGCATCCTTCTGATCATAGGCACCCTGATCGTCCTCGAAGGTGACCAGTGCATCAGAATAAAGCGACTTGTCGGACTTGCGGCCGGTCACGATCACATTGCCCTTGTAGAGTTTCAGGCGCACCTCGCCTTCCACATCTTCCTGGCTCTTGTCGATGGCGGCCTGCAACATCTCGCGTTCCGGCGAGAACCAGAATCCATTGTAGATCAGCTCCGCATAACGCGGCATCAGCTCGTCCTTGAGATGCGCTGCACCACGGTCGAGCGTGACAGACTCCATTGCCCGGTGCGCAGCCAGCAGAATGGTGCCGCCGGGCGTCTCATAGACACCGCGCGATTTCATGCCCACAAAGCGGTTTTCCACGAGGTCGAGGCGGCCGATGCCATTGTCGCGGCCAAGATCGTTCAACGCCTTGAGCAGCGTCGCCGGCGAAAGCGCCTCGCCATTGATGGCAACGGCATCGCCCGCCTTGAAGGAGATGGTGATCTCGGTCGGCTCGTCGGGCGCATCCATTGGCGAAACGCTGCGTTGATGCACATATTCCGGCGGCTCCACCCATGGGTCCTCCAGCACCTTGCCTTCGGAAGAGGAGTGCAGGAGGTTCGCATCGACGGAGAAAGGCGCCTCGCCCTGCTTGTCCTTGGGCACCGGGATCTGGTGTGCCTCGGCAAAATTGATCAGGTCGGTGCGGGATTTGAACTCCCAGTCACGCCAGGGTGCGATCACCTTGATGTCGGGATTGAGCGCATAGGCCGAAAGCTCGAAACGCACCTGGTCGTTGCCCTTGCCGGTCGCGCCGTGAGCGATGGCGTCAGCCCCGGTTTCGGCGGCGATTTCCACCAGACGCTTGGAGATCAGCGGGCGTGCAATCGACGTGCCCAGCAGATAGACGCCCTCATAAACGGCATTGGCGCGGAACATCGGGAAGACGAAATCGCGCACGAATTCCTCGCGCACATCCTCGATGTAGATTTCCTTGATGCCGAGCATCTCGGCCTTCTTGCGCGCCGGCTCCAGCTCGTCGCCCTGGCCGAGATCGGCAGTGAAGGTCACCACCTCCGCGCCCAGCTCCGTCTGCAGCCATTTGAGGATGATCGAGGTATCGAGGCCGCCCGAATAGGCAAGCACGACCTTTTTCACGTCTTTGAGTTTCGTCATGGTCTTTCCCGGTATGAGAGGTACGGCATGGCCGACCGGCTCCGCACGCCGGAGCCTTGGAAGTCGAGGCGACTAATATCAGGAATGGCGGCGCGGGCAAGACCAGTCCCCGCAAATGCCAGTGCCTGCAAATTCCGGTACCTGCAAATTCCGGTACCTGCAAACGAAAGAGGCCACGCCGTTTCCGGCATGGCCCCGCCCCCCCACGCAAAATGCGCTCAGACCGCTTCCAGCGTCGCCACCGTCTTGAGCGCCCCATCGAGCATTTCGCCCTTCTCGTCCTTGAGCGCGGCGTCACGCAGCCGTCGAAGCCAGTCTGCCGCATCGTCGCGGCCCTCCAGCAGGGTCAGGCCGGAGAGCACCCGGTCGAACTTGGAGTGCGCGCGCACATGCGTGTCGCTGTAGCCCTTGATGAGCCGTCGGCAATTGAGAATTTCCACCGCCAGCGCATAGTCGCGCTGCGCCGTGTCGAGCGCCAGCGCATACCAGCGCTCCAGATGCGCCTCTTCCACCTGATGCCGCAGCAGCGATCGGCGCCATGGCCGCAGCGTGCCGATCAGCCAGAGAGCGCCGAAGCCGAACAGGCTGTCGGTGCGGATACGCCGGCCGCGGTTGATACGGCGATCGACCCAGCGGGCGAGACCCGGCCGGTTTTCGATGAAGCGGCCAAGCCTGGCCGGCAGCGTGCCGCAGAATTCCTCGACACGTGGATGGAAAAACTCGGTCACCTGAAGCACATTGGCCTCGCCGACCTTCATCTCCCTGCGGATGCGCTCGGCGCGCGCGGTTCGCGTTTTCAGATCGGCAACGCGCAGAATGTCGTCATAGCACATGGCGTTGGCCACATGCTTGGCCGCTGCTTCTCCCAGGGCATGGCCCTTTTCTGCGCTGTCCAGCGCCAGCGCCCTCTCGAGTCGGTCGAGATACGCCGCGCCATAGGCGAGGTCCTGATAATCGACCACCTTGCGCAGCCCGGCGAGCGCCATGGCTCTCACCGGCTCGGGATAGGCCGCCGCGCGGGATGCCAGTGCGTTCCACCGCGCCACCAGCCGCTCCGGTCCCTCCACCGCGATCTGCCCAGAAGCCGGCGCTGCATTGGCACGCACCTCTTCCACGCGCTCACCGGAAACCGTGAGGTCGAACGCCCTGCCGAATGCCGCGAGGCTCGCCTTCACCCCGCGCCCCGAAGCCTCGATGGTTTCCTCGTAGCTTTCACGCGGAAACGGCAATGCACCGGAGCCTGCCAGTGCCCCGAAGAGGCTCGATGAGATCACTGAGCCGGCTTCCACGGCCACCTTTTCCATGTCGAAACAGATGTAGCGGCTCGCCGCTTCGCGCGCATTCCGGTGAACGGTGGGCGAATCCGCGCGCCCGTCGCCCGGTTCGATTTTTTCCGAAACGGCCGCAATGCGGTGCGCCGAGGCAATCAGCGTGGTGCGGTCGGGCGTCACGAAACCGCGCATCACCGCACGCCCGGCCTCCATGAGCTCGGCAGCAATCAGAATGTCGATGTCGCCCTGCGCCGGTGCCAGCGAGAAAACCGGCCGGCGACCGGTATCCTGACACATCTCCACATAATAGATCGTCGCCCCGGTGCGCTGCGCCACGCCCGCAACGGATGTTGCCTGTGCAAGGTAGCCGTTGCGCTCGGCCACATCGGTGATCCAGTTGGTGAGAACACCGCCGCCCTGCCCGCCCACGGCGAGGATGGCGAGCTTGATGATCTTCTGCTCTTCTTTTGCTTTCATACGCTTGGCCATGGTCGTTCCCTCAAGCGTCGGCGAATGTCAGGCGCCGCTTTTCGCGGCGGGTTTGCAGGAAGCCGGTCACCTTGCTGCGCACCCTGTTTGCGAAACGGTCCCACCAGCCGGGATTGTGCACCACATCCGCGCGATAGAAGGACGGACAGAGAACTGCCGCATCGGCCACCTCACCGCAATTGCCGCAGCCCACGCAGGTGTGATCGATCGAGGCCACCGGGTCGTCCCGCAACGGATCATCCAGCTTCTTGACCGAAAGCGACGGACAGCCCGAAAGCCGCATACAGGCGTGATCGCCGGTGCAAACATCCTCGTCGACGCCGAAACGCGGCTTCACCACCCGCTCGCCACCCGAGATCGCTTTTGCCACAAGGGGCTTTTCCCGGCGCTGGCGGTTGAGCATGCATTCGGAGGAGGCGACGATCACCTTCGGCCCCTTCTCTTCCGTCGTCAGCGCCTCGCGCAGCGCCGCCCGTACCTTGGTCACGTCATAGGTGCGGTCGATATGCCGAACCCATTTCACGCCCATCCCCTTCACCGCATCGGTGATCGGATGTTTCGTCGACTTGGTGGGGTTGTCGGCACGGGAAGAGAGAATGTCCTGCCCGCCAGTCGCCGCGGAATAGAAGTTGTCGACCACGACAATGACACCGTCATTCTCGTTGAACACCGCATTGCCGATCGAGGAGGTCAGGCCGTTGTGCCAGAAACCGCCATCGCCGACGAAGGAGATCGAGCGCCGCTTCGCGTCCGGTGAATTGAACGCAGATGCAGATGCCGGCCCAAGCCCATAGCCCATCGTTGTCGCCCCAAGCTCGAAGGGCGGCATGATCGAGAACAGATGACAGCCGATATCCGACGAGATGTGGTGCGGCCCGAGCTCCTGTTCGATCAGCTTGGTGGCAGCGAAGATCGGTCGCTCGGGACAGCCGGTGCAGAAGCCGGGTGGGCGTCCGGGGACCACCTTGGCAAGATCCGCTGCCAGCGTGTTTTCGCCCGGCGCATTGGGGGCCAGAACCTGCGCAGCCAGAAGCTCCGGCGCATTGGCACGCAGATAGGCACTGATGCCGTCGAGCATGATCTGGCCGGTATATTCACCCGCCATGGGGAGAATGTCCTTGCCGAGAATGCGGGTATCGACGCCCTTCTTGTGCATCATCGAGGCGATGGCCTGCTCAAGATAGTTGGGCTGCCCCTCCTCCACGATCAGGATGGAGTCCTTGTCCTCACAGAAGTCGACCACCTCGTCATCGATGAGTGGATAGACGGCGTTGAGCACATAGAGCGGCACATCCGTCTCGCCATAGACATCGGCAAGACCGATGCGCTGCAGCGCCCGGATGACGCTGTTGTACATGCCGCCCTGCAGGATGATGCCGGCCTTGCCCCGCTCTGGCCCGAAAAATTCGTTGATCCTGCGCGAGCGGATAAAATCGACCGCAGCCGGCATGCGCTTCTCCACCTTCTCCTTCTCATGCAGGAAGGAAGCGGGCGGCAAAACGATACGGTTGGTGTCCCGACGCGGATTTTCCAGCGCGTCTGCAACGGTCATTTCCGGGCGCTTGTTGTCTTTCGTCTCGAAGCTGCCGGTCACGTGGCAGCTGCGAATGCGCACCATCAGCATGACCGGGGTGTTGGAGACTTCCGAAAGCTCGAATCCATCTTCCACGGCCTTGACGATGGAAGGCAGGTTGGGTCGCGGATCGAGCAGCCATACCTGACTCTTCATGGCAAACGGATGGCTGCGCTCCTGCATGATGGAGGAGCCTTCACCGTAATCCTCGCCAACGATGATGAGCGCACCACCGGTCACACCGCCAGAGGCAAGATTGGCCAGCGCATCCGAAGCGACATTGAGGCCCACCGCCGATTTGAACGTACAGGCGCCACGAATGGGATAGTGTACGGAAGCCGCCAGCATGGCGGTTGCCGTCGCCTCCGAGGCGCTGGCCTCGAAATGGACGCCGAGCTCGCCCAGAATGTCCTGTGCGTCAGCCAGAACGTCCATAAGATGGCTGATGGGAGCGCCCTGATAGCCGCCCACATACCCCACGCCGCATTGCAGAAGCGCCTTGGTGATGGCGAGAATCCCTTCGCCGTGGAAGGTCTCGCCGGCCCCAAGCCGCAGCTTCTGGACCTCCTTCACAAACGAACGTTCAGCCATGATGCAGTCTCCCGTCGCTGGCACCGCAGTTCCACACTGCGGGCGGGCTCGCTAAAAATCGTGCTTTCTGATGTTGCCGAGGATTTTCTGAAGCGTGGCGACGAAGGCGGAGTATTCCGCCTCGTCAATACCCCTGAACATTTCGGCAAAGGCTTCGTGCATGGCTGGCCATGCACGGTTGAACTCTTCCCGTCCCTTGTCGGTCAGGAAGATGTTTCGGGTACGGCTGTCATCCTGACAGGCTTCGCGCCGAACCAGGCCCTGCGTCTCCAGTGCGTCAAGCGTGCGGCTCATGGTCGACTGCTCAATCACCGTGTAGACCGATAACTCATTGATCGACATGCCATCCCCGACCGCCAGGACGGCAAGCGCACGCACCTGCGGCACCGTCAATCCCTGTCGGCGCAAATCCTGCCGCAGGGTCGCATTGTAGCGTCCCATAATGCGGTTCATCAGATAGGGCGCGAATTGCTGGAGTCCCATCTGGCCCAGCGTTTCAATTCTCGAATTCCTGCTATCCAAGCGTTCGTCCATCAAAGCCTCTCACCAGCAGATTGTCTGAACCGCTACCCTACCTTCCATGACACACGAAATGTCAGGCAATTGCGGATGAAAACCCTCTTCTCAGCGGCGGGCAGTGCGTTGAAGCCGCTGCCCGTGATGCTTCTGTCAGGGTTCGCCATGGTGCTACCGGCTTAATCCCGAGCCACAAGCGCCAGAACGCGGCAGGGGCTGCCCGTGCCATGCTCTATTTTCAACGGTGCCGCGATCAGGATCGCTCCCTTCGGCGGCAATTTGTCGAGATTGGCGAGACTGGCGAGACCGTAGCGATTGGCCTTGTGCAGAAGGTTGTGCGCAGGGAATGGCGGCTCCATTCCACCGGCCTGGCCGGCATCGGTGCCGATCGTCTCGCTGCCCCAGCCGACGATCCCCTTGTCGAGCAGATAGCTGATCGCTTCGGGCGTTGGCCCCGGCGAATGCGGACCGGTTTCGTCGGCGTTCAGAAAGCGTTCTTCCGAACCGTTTCGCTTGTACCAGTCGCTGCGCAAAACGACCCATTCGCCTTTCTGTATCTCGCCGTGCTCGGTCTCCCAGGCCTTGATATGGTCGACCGTCAGCAGAAAATCGGGATTCTCCGCCGTTTCCTTCGAACAGTCGATCACATTGACTGGAGCGACAAAATTCCCGGGGTCGATTGTGTCGGTAGAACCATCGGGATGGTCGCGTCCGGTGATCCAGTGGATCGGCGCATCGAAATGGGTGCCGGAATGTTCGCCAAGCTTGAGCCAGTTCCAGGCCCACCACGGCCCGTTGTCGTCATAAGCGGAGATCTTGTGAATCTCGATCTTCGGCGTGTCCACGGCAAGCTCCGGCGGTAGCTTGAGAAGCGGGGTGCCGGGACCCAGCACCGCGGACAGGTCGACGACCTCGACCTTGCCCGACAGCAACTGGTTGGCAAATTCACCGATAATGGACTGGCTCATAAGTCTCCTCCCAGAAACGTTTGAGGCCGCAGCGAAACACCACAGGCAGCTTGAAACGGTCTAACTGAAAAAGGATGCATATGCAAATATCTTCGTAGGCGGGTGGCCCGGTACTCTCGGTCTTTGATGACACTGCCGTTTCATTTTCTGTCCCCATTGTCCGGCTAAGATTGCCCGCTCAGTACGATCGGAACCTTGGACTGCTTGAGGTCGCAAAAGGTTTCATATGCATATGAATTGAACTCCGCCAGGTTTGCCGGCACAGCCCTTTCTCAGCCGGATACTCCGCACGCACTCATGCGCCCTTGCATGAAAGCGCCCAGGCAGATCCCGGGGCGAGTGACCGGCGATCCGAATGCGACCCGGCCTTTTTTCACACGTGCCCTTGGCGATTCGCTGTGGTATCCAGCCGACATGGCACAGAAGAAAGCGCACGAAGTCGACCGTTGGCTTGCAAAGCCGGAGCAGGCCTATCGGGTCATCCTGATATATGGGCCTGATCGCGGGCTTGTCAGTGAGCGCGCTAGGCGCTTTGCTGCGGGCACAGGCCTGCCGCTGGACGACCCCTTCACCGTTGTGCGCATCGAGGCCAATGAAGTGGAACAGCAGCCGGGGCGTCTTGCCGACGAGGCGCAGACCGTGCCGATGTTTTCCGATCAGCGCCTCATCTGGGTAAAGGGCGCAGGCAACCAGAAGGCGCTGGTCAGCGATGTCACCGCGCTCATTGCAGAGCCCCCTGCGGACTGCGCAATTCTCATCGAAGGCGGCGACCTTCGCAAAGGCTCCTCCCTGCGTTCGGCGGTCGAGCGTGGCGCAGGCGCCATGGCCCTGCCCTGCTACGCGGATGACGGGCGCGGCATCGATGCGGTTATCGACGAAACGCTCGGCGGCGCAGGCCTGAAAATCTCACTGGAGGCACGCCAGCTTCTCAAAGCCAACCTTGGCGGCGACCGGCTGGCGACACGCGGCGAGCTGGAGAAACTGACCCTCTACTGCGCCGGTGCCAGCGAGGTAACGCCGGAGGACATCCGCCTGCTCATTGGAGACGTCGCGGGCCTGAGCAGCGATGAGGCGGTGGACGCGATTATTTCCGGCCGTTTTCAGGCATTCGACAGCGCGTTTCAGCGCTTTCTTGCTGCTGGAAACCCGCCTTTTCTCGTGCTCTCCGCAACACTCCGTCAGATCCATGCCCTGCAGATCATGCGGACTGCGATGGACAGCAAGGGCGTGTCAGCCAGCGCAGCCGTTGCCGGCGCCAGGCCGCCGGTCTTCTTCTCGCGTCGCAAAACCGTTGAAAACGCACTGGGCCGCTGGAGCAGCACGGCACTGCAGAACGCCGCGGAGCGCCTGCAGGCCACGATCCTGCGCACACGCCAGAAGCCGGCACTGGCCGGTTCGATCGCCCGCCAGGCATTGCTTGCACTGACGGTCGAGGGCGCCCGCGGACGCCGTTAAGCTGTCGGAAACCACATAAGACGTTGAATTGCCTACGCATCAGGCCCGCGAGGCTTACCTGCCATTCAAAGAATGACAGGCAAGGGATCGAGGACGATCGGCCCGGCGAAAGAGACCAGGCCGATCCCAGGCACTATTGCTGCAGAAGCCGGCACAGTTCGTCGAGCTGCTCCAGAGAGCGATAGGCGATCTTCATTTCCCCGCCACGCTCCTTGTGATTGATCACGACGTTGAGGCCGGTGCGGTCGCTGAGAAGCTTCTGCAGCGCAAGCGTGTCGGCGTCTTTTTCCTTCTTGGGCGGCCGCGGCGCTTTTTCCTCACCGCGCGGCGCAGCGGCCAGAGCTTCTGCCTGGCGCACCGAAAGTCCATCCTCGACGATACGCTGCGCGAGACCAACGGGATCTTCCGCCGTTACCAGTGTGCGCGCATGACCCGCCGACAGGGAACCGTCAATAATCAGATCGCCAATCGCGTCCGGCAGTTTCAGAAGCCGCAATGTATTGGCCACATGGCTTCGGCTCTTGCCGATAACCTGCCCCAGATCGGCCTGTGTGTAATTGTGCTCATCGATAAGCTGCTGATAGCCGCGCGCTTCTTCGAGCGGGTTGAGATCGGCACGCTGGACGTTCTCGATGATGGCGAGTTCCAGCGCGGCCTTGTCATCCACTTCCCGCAGGATCACCGGCACTTCCGTCAACCCGGCCCGCTGTGCCGCACGCCACCGCCGTTCACCGGCGATGATCTCGAAGCGGCCCGGCGCGTCGCCCGAGCGCACGACCACAGGCTGCACGATTCCATGCTCGCGAATGGACTGCGCCAGATCGCTCAGGTCGCTCTCGACGAACTGCCGGCGCGGATTGCGCGGATTGGGAGAAACGAACTCGATTGGAACAGAACGGTCGGCACGCACCGCCTCTTTCTGCTCGGTTTCCGGCTTGTCCATCTCACCGATCAACGCGGCGAGACCGCGCCCCAGGCGCTTGCGTGAGGGATCTTCGTTCATGTCACAACACCATCAACCACAAAACTCAGTCTTCCTGCGAATATCTTCGCATCCATCTCATGCCGCCCGCAGTCGGCGCTCGCGGCGAATCACCTCCGACGCAAGCTGCAGATAGGCCTGGCTGCCGGAGCATTTCAGATCGTAGAGAATCGCCGGTTTTCCGTAGGATGGCGCTTCCGAAACGCGCACATTGCGCGGGATAATCGTCTCATAGACCGTGTCGCCCATATGCGCGCGGACATCCTCGACCACCTGATTGGCCAGATTGTTGCGCCGGTCGAACATGGTCAGCACGATGCCCTGAATGCCCAGATGCGGATTGATCGAGCCGCGCACCTGCTCCACCGTTTCCAGGAGCTGGCTGAGACCTTCAAGGGCGAAGAATTCGCATTGCAGCGGCACAAGAATCGAATCCGCCGCAGCCATTGCGTTCAAGGTCAGAAGGTTCAGTGAAGGTGGGCAGTCGACCAGCACGTATGAATACGGAATACCGTCTTCATTCAAGGCGTTACGCAACTTTAGAACGCGATCCGGTGCACTCGAAATTTCCATTTCGATACCGAGAAGATCGAGCGTGGATGCCACGATGGAAAGCCCGGGAACCGCCGTTGCCATGGCCGCTTCCAGAACACCGGCATTGCCCGTCAGAACATCATAGGACGAAACAAGCCGCTGCTGGCGGTCGATGCCAAGCCCGGTGCTGGCATTGCCCTGCGGATCCAGATCGACCACGAGAACATTCTCGCCAATGGCAGCGAGCGCCGTGGCGAGATTGATGGCCGTTGTCGTTTTGCCGACCCCGCCCTTCTGGTTTGCGACTGTGATGATTCGCGTGCCGCTGTTCATCGCTGCTGCTACCCCGATCTGACCCTACTGGAAGGCTCTGCGGCAAGCCGGCTATCGCCGGAGCGGATTGCTCACTTCAAGAATGATGGCTGCCGCATCAACCTTATCTTCATGTTCTACCAGATCGAATCGCCACGTGTTACCGCTTTCTTCCACTTCCCGGCGGTAATCCCGACCTTTGTGAAAGAGCGCCCGTGCGCCCTGCGTCAGCCAGGGCTCCGTCAGTTCGATAAGAAGCGGCAAAGGCGCAAGCGCACGCGCTGTGACGATGTCTGGCGCGCCAATCGCATCATATGTGTCTTCGATCCGCCTTGCATGAACCCGTGGCGCAACGCCCACTTCATTCAGAGCAGAGACCAGGAACGCCGCCTTTTTCCGATTGCTCTCAACGAGATGCACCTCGGCGCCCGGCTTTTCAGCCAGAAGAATCGCCATGACGGCACCGGGAAATCCACCACCGGATCCCACGTCGAGCCACTTGAGCGCATCGGGTGCGAGACGCAGCAATTGGGCGCTGTCAAGAATATGACGCTCCCAGAGATCGTTCAGCGTTGATGGGGCGGCCAGGTTGATTCGTCGTGACCAGCGCCGAAAAATTCCCTCAAATGCAACCAGACGATCAAATGTTTCACGTGAAACCGGCCCTGAAATCTCCAAAAGCCGCGAAAACCGCGCTGAATCCATCAGGCAGCGCCCTTCTGTGTCTCGAACTGGCGCAGACTTGCGATAATCAAAGCCAAAGCGGCAGGCGTCATTCCATCAATCCTTTGGGCATCGGCGATGCTTCGTGGCCTCCGGTCCTTCAGCTTCTGCTTCAATTCGTTTGAAAGTCCGGCGATCCCGTCAAATGTCAGTTCAGCGGGAATGAGGCGCGCCTCCTCGCGCCGCAGCATGGCTGCGTCATTGCCCTGACGTTCCAGATAAACGGCGTACCGCGCTTCCGTTTCAATCTTTTCAACCAGGCTCGATGGGATCTCGACCAGCTCCGGCCAGATGTTAATAAGCCGGCTTATGTCCATATCCGGATAGGATAAGAGTTCATAAGCAGAACGACGAACCCCATCCCTGTTGAGATTGATGTCATGCCGGGCCGCTTCATTCGGGCTCAAGGACCTGTCCTTGAGCAGCGAGCGCGCAGCCTCAAGCGAACGCTCCATCGCGGTAAACCGCTCCCCTCGCTCCGCCGATGCGATGCCAAGCTGAACGGCAAGCGGTGTCAGCCTCATATCGGCATTATCGGCACGCAGCGAAAGCCGATATTCCGCCCGCGATGTGAACATGCGATACGGTTCGCTCACGCCCCGCGTTACCAGATCGTCAATCAAAACGCCGATATAGGCGTCAGCGCGCCCAAGCGTCACCATCTCGCTACCCGAAGCCGCGCGGGCTGCGTTGATCCCGGCCAACATGCCTTGCGCAGCTGCTTCCTCATATCCGGTCGTTCCGTTGATCTGCCCCGCAAGAAAGAGACCACGAACCTTTCGCGTCTCCAGCGTCGGCTCAAGATCGCGCGGATCGACATGGTCATACTCGATAGCATAGCCCGGCTGCAGCATCACTGCCCGCTCAAGGCCGGGAATGGTCTTCAGAAGCGCGAGTTGCGCATCTTCGGGAAGCGATGTGGAGATACCGTTCGGATAGACCGTATGATCGTCGAGCCCTTCCGGCTCGAGAAAAATCTGATGGCCCTCGCGATCTCCGAACTTGACGATTTTGTCTTCAATCGAAGGACAATAGCGTGGCCCGATTCCATCTATCGCGCCGGAATACATGGCGGAGCGATGCAGATGCTGGCGGATCACCGCATGCGTTTCGCCGGTGGTGCGTGTGATGCCGCATTCGATCTGGCGGTTGGTGATCCGATCCGTCAACAGGGAAAAGGGTGTCGGGTCGTCGTCCGCCGGCTGCATGTCCAGCGAAGCCCAGTCAATCGTACGGCCGTCGAGACGTGGTGGCGTCCCCGTCTTCAGTCGCCCCAGGCGAAAACCCGCCGCTTCCATTGAAATCGAAAGCCGCTCGGCCGCCTGTTCGTTCATACGGCCCGCCGGGATCGTCTTCTCCCCAATGTGAATGAGACCGCGCAGAAATGTCCCAGTTGTCAGCACAACAGAGCCGCAGGTCAGATAGCGCTCTCCGGAGACCACAACTCCGGCGATGCGGTCGTCGCTGATTCGCAGTTCCAGCGCCTCCCCTTCAATCACTTCGAGGTCGGGCACTGCCCTGATCGCGCTTTGCACCGCATTGCGATAGAGCTTGCGGTCGGCCTGCGTGCGCGGTCCCCGCACTGCTGGACCCTTGCGCCGATTGAGGAGCCGAAACTGGATACCCGCTGCATCGGCAGCGCGACCCATAATGCCGTCCAGCGCATCCACCTCCCGTACAAGATGTCCCTTGCCCAGCCCCCCGATTGCCGGGTTGCAGGACATCGCACCAACGGTATCGAAGCGGAGCGTGACCAGCGCCGTTCTGGCACCGGATCGCGCAGAAGCGGAAGCGGCCTCTGCACCAGCGTGGCCACCGCCGATAACAATTACATCGTAGCTACTGTTCTTCATGATCCGATTCCATCGATGCCTTCACAGCGTTGAGAGGTGCTATGGAAGCCCGATACTTCGCGGGGATTGGAGAGCGTCAGACATGTCTTTTTCTGAAGAAGCAGTCAAGGGATTTGCGAAGCCTGTCGGTTTCACGTGAAACATTGTTGCGTGCGCATTCGGATCTGACGTCTGTGTTTCACGTGAGTCACGCTTCGATCAGACAGACAGTGTTTCACGTGAGTCACCGGTTTAAGCTGGCTTTGCAGTGTTTCACGTGAGTCACTTCCCAATGCAAAACTGCGAAAAGATGGTGTCCAGAAGATCTTCGACGTCGATCGTGCCGCTTATTCGTCCAAGCGAATTACCTGCAAGCCGCAGCTCCTCCGCCCGAACTTCAAGCGGGAGGCTGGTTTGTCTCACTGCGGTATCCACATGTCCCGCTGCATCCAGGATAAGCTGCACATGCCGCTCCCGGAAAGGGAGTGCTTCACCGGCATTTGATGTCGCTTGCACAGCGAGCTCACGCATCTCGCTTAAAAGGCTATCAATGCCCTCACCTGTATGGGCTGAGATGAGAAAGTCATATTGTCCCTGATGGTGTGTCTTGTCTGCCAGGTCCAGCTTGTTGCCTATCCGTCGATGCGGAATGCCATCCGGGGGCCAAACCCTGACCGGCGCATTGCAGTCTTCAAGCAGAAGGATGAGATCAGCCTCCCGGGCGCGATCTATGGCACGGTCAATCCCCAGGGCTTCGACTCTCCCGGGGTTCTCACGAATGCCGGCTGTGTCTGTCACGATCACCTTGACCCCACCTACGTCAAGCACAGCCTCGAGAACATCGCGTGTCGTCCCGGGCTCTTCCGTCACGATGGCGATGTCCCGGCGGGCCAGCGTGTTCAAAAGACTGGACTTTCCCGCATTCGGCGCCCCAAGGATCACCACGCGAAACCCCTCGCGGATGATCTCGGCAGTGCGGTAACCGGCGGCGTGACGTTCAAGCGAACTCCGTAGCTCGGCAATCTCCTCCCAGACGCGTTCGGCAACAGAGCCCGGAACGTCTTCTTCATCCGAGAAATCGAGTTCCGCCTCGATCATTGCCCGCGCGTGGATGAGTGTCTTTCGCCATCCGTCATAAAGAGCCCTGTGCCGGCTTTCCGCGTTTGCGAGAGCGAAACGGCGTTGCGCCTCGGTTTCCGCAGAAATGAGGTCGGAGAGCGCTTCGGCCTCCGTGAGATCGAACTTTCCATTCAGAAAGGCGCGTCGTGTGAACTCGCCCGCTTCGGCAAGGCGAAAATCGGGATAGCCTGAAAGCGTCTCCAGAACGGCCTGCACAACGGCCCGCCCGCCATGGAGATGGAGTTCGCCACAGTCTTCCCCCGTAAAGCTCTCTGGGCCTGGAAAGAAGAGGACAAGAGATCGATCGAGAATGGCGCTCCGGCTGTCCCGCAATGTTCGCAGCGTCGCATGGCGCGGTTCCGGGAGTTTTCCTGCCAGAGCTTCGAGCGCGGAGCAGGTACCGGGACCCGACAATCGCACAACAGCGACGCCCGACGGCAAAGCGCCGCTGGAAAGTGCGAATATGGTTTCTCTCATCTCATTTGCTCTCACGTCCAAAGCGCCCTACCGTGGGCCAGAGTCAGGCCCTGACCCCAGATATTTTCCATAACTGTTCGATGTGCAAGGAGCCCCAATGCCGCTGCCTGCAAAAAATCTTCTGGCTGCCGAAACAAGCCCCTATCTGCTTCAGCACCGGAACAACCCGGTTCACTGGAGGCCGTGGTCGGCAGCGGCCCTGAGCGAGGCGAGAGAGAGCGACAGACCCATTCTCCTCTCGGTCGGCTACGCCGCCTGCCACTGGTGTCATGTGATGGCGCACGAGTCTTTCGAGAACCCGGAAATCGCCGCAGCGATGAACCGCCATTTCGTCAACATCAAGGTCGATCGGGAGGAGCGGCCAGAGATCGATCAGATCTACATGGCCGCGCTCTCCGCCATGGGCGAACAGGGCGGCTGGCCTCTAACCATGTTTCTGGACTTCGACGGGCAGCCCTTCTGGGGCGGGACCTACTTTCCGCCAGAGCAGCGATACGAGCGTCCAGGATTTTTTCAGGTGCTCGAGGCCGTGAATGCTGCCTGGCAGGGCAAACGCGCCGAACTCGTCAGGAGCGCGGGTGCACTTGGCGCGCATGTGGAGACCCGTCTCGCTCCCGCACCGGGTGATGCTGGGTCGCCGAAGGAGGTTCTCCAGACTCTGGCCGGCAACATCCATGGAATGATCGATCACAAGGCTGGCGGTCTTCGCGGGGCGCCAAAATTTCCAAATGTCCCCTTCATGCGTGTCCTCTGGTTAAGCGATGACCCGGCGCACAGGACCGCCGTAGTGCATAGTCTGACTTCGATGCTCGCCGGCGGCATCTACGATCATGTGGGTGGCGGCCTTGCACGTTATTCCACCGACGACAAATGGCTCGTCCCGCATTTTGAAAAAATGCTGTATGACAACGCCCAGCTTCTGCGCATGTTGTGTTGGGTCTACAGCGATACGCGCAATGCGTTGTTTCGGATACGAATCGAAGAGACGGTGGGTTGGCTTCTCCGCGAAATGCGGGTTGCAGGTGGTGCTTTTGCATCCAGCCTCGATGCCGACACCGTCGGGGTTGAAGGACAGACCTATCTCTGGACAGAAGCACAAATACGCAGCGCGCTCGGTAGCAGAGCCGATGGCTTTCTCGAAATCTTCTCACTGGCACAGCCTGAGAACTGGGAAGGAAACCCGATACTTCACCGCCGCGGCCACGCCCACTATCTCGGCGACCAGAAGGAAGCAGAGCTGCGCGCCATGCTGGACACGCTTCTCTCTATAAGAAACGAGCGGGATCAACCCGGACGCGACGACAAGGTTTTAACAGACTGGAATGGGCTCACGATTGCAGCGCTTGCCGATGCTGCGCGATTGCTCAATCGACCCGACTGGCTGGAGGCAGCGCGTGGGGCTTTTCGTTACGTATGCGAATCGATGGAGCAGGGCCGCCTTCCACACAGTTCTCGCAACGGCAAAGCGGTGTTCCCCGGTCTTTCGAGCGACTATGCGTGCATGATTTCCGCCGCCGGCGCGCTTTATCAGGCAACTGCCGAGCCTTCCCTCATGGACCAGGCACACGCCTGGGCGCGCGAACTGCACACCTGGTACGCGGACAAGAGCGGAACCGGACATTACCTGACCGCGAGCGACGCGTCCGATGTCCCCATGCGCATACGCGGCGACGTGGACGAGGCCATACCGTCTGCCACGAGCCAGGTTATCGAAGCTCTGTTGACCCTTTCAGTGCTCTCCGGGGACGATCCGGACAATCGGGTAGCGGAAGTCGCGCAGGCAGCGCTCGGCCGCGCAGCCACACAGACATATGGCCAGGCCGGCATTGTCTATGCGGCGGCACTGGCTCAGAACGCGGCAAAACTCCTGATGGTCGAACCGGGCAAGGATCCTGTTTTTGTTCCGGTAGCGAATCGAAACCTGAATCCCGGGCGGTTCGATGTCGTCGTGGTGAACGGCAGTACACAGAAACTACCGGGCGGTGTAACGATCGATCCTCAGCGGCAGGCTGCGTATCTCTGTATTGGGCAGACATGCCTGCCACCGTTCCTGAAGCCGGAAGAGCTCGAAGCCGCCCTGCGCGACGGCACCGCACGGAAATCATGGTAAACAAAAGATAA
This sequence comes from Nitratireductor rhodophyticola, assembly GCF_019891355.1. Lineage (NCBI taxonomy): Bacteria > Pseudomonadati > Pseudomonadota > Alphaproteobacteria > Hyphomicrobiales > Phyllobacteriaceae > Nitratireductor > Nitratireductor rhodophyticola. The sequence continues at coordinate 648,391 of NZ_JAHSSF010000003.1, forward strand.
AGGCGGCACCGGAATGCCGCCTTGAAAACTTGGATGTCGCCGACAGATCGTCGGAGCCACAATCAGGTATTCATCGAATCGAAGAATTCCGAATTGGTTTTGGTCTGCTTCAGCTTGTCGTTCAGGAACTCGATGGCATCCGTGGTGCCCATCGGCGCCAGAATGCGGCGCAGAACGAAAATCTTCTGCAGGTCCTGACGCGGAATGAGCAGGTCTTCCTTACGGGTACCGGACTTGAGTATGTCGATCGCCGGGAAGATGCGCTTGTCTGCAACCTTGCGGTCGAGCACGATTTCGGAATTGCCCGTTCCCTTAAACTCCTCGAAGATCACTTCGTCCATGCGGCTGCCCGTATCGATCAGCGCAGTTGCGATGATCGTCAGCGACCCGCCCTCTTCGATGTTGCGCGCTGCACCGAAGAAGCGCTTCGGGCGCTGTAGTGCGTTGGCATCGACACCGCCCGTCAGCACCTTGCCTGAGGATGGCACCACCGTGTTGTAGGCACGACCGAGGCGGGTGATCGAATCGAGCAGGATAACCACGTCGCGGCCATGCTCGACCAGACGCTTCGCCTTCTCGATCACCATCTCGGCAACCTGCACGTGGCGCGAGGCCGGCTCGTCGAAGGTGGAGGAAATCACCTCGCCATTCACGGAGCGCTGCATGTCGGTCACTTCTTCCGGGCGTTCATCGATCAGAAGAACGATCAGGAAACATTCCGGGTGATTCGACGTGATCGAGTGGGCGATGTTCTGCAGAAGAACCGTCTTACCCGTACGTGGCGGCGCGACGATCAGGCCACGCTGGCCCTTGCCGAGCGGCGCCACGAGGTCGATCACGCGCGCCGACAGATCTTTCTTTATCGGATCTTCGATTTCCATGTTCAGCCGCTCATCGGGATAGAGCGGGGTCAGGTTGTCGAAATGGATCTTGTGGCGGATCTTCTCCGGATCCTCGAAATTGATCGTGTTGACCTTGAGAAGGGCGAAGTAGCGCTCGCCTTCCTTGGGGCTCCGGATCGGACCCTCCACCGTATCGCCGGTTTTCAGCGAGAAACGGCGGATCTGCGAGGGGGAGATGTAGATATCGTCGGGGCCCGGCAGATAATTGGCTGTTGCCGAGCGGAGAAAGCCGAAGCCATCCTGCAGCACTTCGACGACACCCTCACCGATGATCTCGATATCCTGGGTGGAGAGCTTCTTTAAGATCGCGAACATCAGCTCCTGCTTGCGCATGATGCTGGCGTTCTCAACCTCAAGCGATTCTGCGAACGCAATGAGATCGGTTGGCGATTTGCTTTTCAGCTCTTGGAGTTTCATTTCCTGCATGTGCGGACTCTGGAAAGGCAACGGAAAAGGTGGAGGTAGGCGTATTTGAAGCCGGCCGGTTTCACTCGAAACGGAAGATATTCGTGGAACCGGACTAAAAGGAAGGAACCATCTCTTACCGCCGTCTCTGCCAAAGGGCAAGACAGCTTTCCCGGTTCCATATCATGGGCGGTGTCATGGGCGGTCTTCGCAACCCGTATCAGAAGGGTTTGACGATAACAAGGATGACGATGACGATCATCAGAAGCGTCGGCACTTCGTTCATTATACGCCAATGACGCGCCGGCTTCGTGTTCTGGTCGGCGGCAAACCGGCGCACGGCGGCGGAGAAATAGCCGTGCACGCCCGACATCGCCACCACCAGCGCGATCTTGGCATGCAGCCACCCGCCGGAGAAGCCGAAGCCATTCCAGGCAAGCCACAGGCCGAGCACCCAGGTGACCATCATCGCCGGGTTGATGATCAGCCGTAAGAGGCGCCCTTCCATGATCTTGAAGGTCTCGGACGTCTCCGATCCCGGCGTGGCATCCGCGTGATAGACGAAGAGACGCGGCAGGTAGAGCATGCCCGCCATCCAGGCGATCACCGCGATCACATGAATGGCCTTGGCCCAGAGATAGAATCCGGACGGATTGTAGAAAAACAGGAGCGCTGTCAGGGCGATAAAGATCGCCAGCGCCGCGAAAGCCCTGCCTGCGGCCTTTTTACCACCCGTATCGCTCGCAGCCATCACTCGGCCTCCCGAATCCGTTTCAGCATCGCTTCCACATGCTCAACCGGCGTCTTCGGCGTGATGCCGTGGCCAAGGTTGAAGATGAACGGGCCATGCCGCAGCGCCTCCACAATCGCGTCCACGCCCTCGTGGAGCGCCTCTCCGCCGGCAATCAGCCTCAGAGGGTCAAGATTGCCCTGAACCGCCCCCTCGGCCTGCAGGCGGCGCGCTGTGCCCAGAGGAACCGTCCAGTCGAGCCCGAGTGCCGTCACGCCCGTCTCCCGGCGATAGCCCGCGTAAAGCGCGCCTGCACCCTTCGGAAAGCCGATGATCGGTGTGTCGGGGTGCTTTTCCCGCACCTTCGCCACCATCCGCGCCACCGGCTTCACGCACCACCGCTCGAAAGACAGCTCGTCGAGAACGCCCGCCCAGGAATCGAATATCTGCACGGCATCGGCGCCGGCGTCGATCTGGCGGATGAGATAATCGGCAGAACAGTCCGCAAGGCGGTCGATCAGCGCGGAAAAGGCCTCCGGCTGCTCAAGAGCGAACATGCGGGCCGGTGCCTGGTCCGGTGTGCCATGCCCGGCAATCATGTAGGTCGCCACCGTCCAGGGCGCTCCGCAGAACCCGAGCAGTGTCGTTTCATCGGGAAGTTCCCTGCGAAGCCGTCGCACCGTTTCGTAGACCGGCGCCAGATGATCGTGAAAGCCCGATGTCTCAAGTTTTGCGATACCGCTCGCATCGATGGGCGTCAGAAGCGGACCCCTGCCCTCCTCGAAGCGCAGATCGCGGCCGAGCGCATGCGGCACGACGAGAATGTCGGAAAAGAGGATCGATGCATCAAACCCGAAACGACGGATCGGCTGCAATGTCACTTCCACTGCCAGATCGGGGTTGTAGCAGAGATCGAGAAAGCTCCCTGCCTGTTTCCGCGTTTCCCGGTATTCGGGCAGATATCGTCCTGCTTGGCGCATCATCCAGACGGGAGGCGGAAACACCGTCTCGCCTCTAAGCACATCAAGGATTTTTCGCTGCCCCATCAGGCTGCTCCACAGTCAGGATTCAAAAGATAATTACAGATCTGAAGATTCTTCTGATTCTTAGACTCTGTTTGTAATGTGGATTCAAATCTGTCCACGGTTTTGCGCATCGCGAGCCCGGTCTTATTGCCGCGCCTCGCAGAAATGCACATCTTCAGAAGAACGGGGATAATGCGGATTCAGCGCGCAGATTCAATGGGCTGTAGCGATTTCGGTTGACCTCGCCCGGTGGACAGTGAAGGAAGGTTCGGGGATTGTCGATTGTTCTCCACATGGGACGAGCGCAATTCACACGGGGCCTGTCTGTGGAAGAACGGGTGGAGTTATCAAAGGGTGCGGCCTCGCCATTTTTTCGGGCCCGCGTTATCAACAGGCATCCACATGGCGGGGCAAAAATCCGTGCAACAGCCGCAGCGCTTCTTCCATCTTCACATGATTTCTGATGCGACCGGCGAGACTCTCCTGGCCGCAGGACGCGCCGCAGCCGCGCAATACAAGGACGCGCGGGCGATCGAGCACATCTACCCGCTGATTCGAAATGAGAAGCAGCTCGCTCGTGTGCTTGACGAGGTGGAGCGCGAGCCCGGCATCGTGCTTTATACGGTGGTGGACCAGAAGCTCGCCCGTCAGGTGGATGAAAGCTGCGCCGCGCTCGGCCTGCCCTGCGTGTCGGTGCTCGAACCCGTTCTGATGGTCTTCCAGTCTTATCTGGGCACCCCCGCCGGCCGTCGGGTCGGCGCGCAGCATGTGCTTGATGCGCAGTATTTTCACCGCATCGAGGCGCTCAATTTCACCATGGAGCATGACGACGGTCAGCTTCCGCTCGATATCGAGGAAGCGGATGTCATCCTCGTCGGCATATCCCGCACGTCCAAGACGCCGACCAGCATCTATCTGGCCAATCGTGGTGTGAAGACCGCAAACGTGCCCATCGTGCTCGACATGAAACTGCCGGAAGCGCTCGCCCTGGCAAAAAGGCCCCTGATCGTTGGACTGGTCGCGTCCGCCGAACGCATTTCGCAGATTCGCCAGAACCGGATTCTGGGATCGGTGGATGAAAACGCCTTCAACCCCTATACCGACCGCGTGACGATCTCCCGCGAGATCGCCTATGCGCGCCAGCTCTGCACACGCCATGGCTGGCCGGTAATCGACGTAACCCGCCGCTCCATCGAGGAAACCGCAGCGGCCATTCTCGCATTGTATGCGAAGGCACGAGAAAACAGAGGGTGACGACATGACCAGCAGGCCCGCCATCGTCCTGGCCTCCGGCAGCACCTTTCGCCAGAAAATGCTGCGCGATGCCGGTGTTGTCTTCCGCGTTGAACGCTCCGAGATTGACGAGCGCGCCGTGGAAAAAACACTTGAGGGCAGCGGCGCCGATCCCGAAACACTCGCCCAGGTTCTGGCGGAAGCCAAGGCCGTTGACGTTTCTGAACGTGAACAGGGTGCGCTCGTCATCGGTGCCGACCAGACGCTTTCACTGGATGACGAGGTGTTCCACAAGCCGGCCGATATGGAAGGTGCGCGCCGCCACCTCCTGAAACTTTCCGGTCGCACGCATCAGCTCAACAGCGCTGTGGTCATCGCCCGTGATGGTGAGGTGGTCTGGCGCCATGTGGGCGTTGCCCGCCTCTCTATGCGCGATCTCGATCCCGCCTTCATCGGGCGGCACCTGTCCAATGTGGGCGAAAAGGCACTTGCGAGCGTCGGCGCCTACCAGATTGAGGGCGAAGGCATTCAGCTCTTTGAAAAGATCGAAGGCGATACATTCACCATTGTCGGCCTGCCTCTTCTGCCACTCCTTGCCGAGCTCCGCAGATTGGGGGCCATCGATGGCTGAGATTCGCGCTTTCGTCTGCGGGCACCCGATCGCCCATTCCCGCTCGCCGCTCATTCACGGGTTCTGGCTTGCCGAGCATGGCATCGACGGCAGCTATGAAAAGCTGGACGTCGCCCCGCTCGATTTCGATGCCTTTCTTGGTGATTTGCCGGCGACTGGGTATGCCGGCGGCAATGTCACGCTGCCTCACAAGGAAGCGGCCTTTGCCGCAGTTCACCGGCGTGACGAAGCGGCGGAGATGATCGGCGCGGTCAACACGCTGTGGTTTGAATCCGGCAAACTGATTGGCGGAAACACGGATGCCTACGGTTTTGCCGCACATCTGAGCGCCGGTGCTCCCAACTGGACGAATGGTGAAACGGCGGTTGTCCTTGGCGCCGGCGGCGCGGCGCGGGCCATCATCCATGCCATTCAAAAAGCCGGCTATAAAAATATACGCGTGGTCAACCGTACGCTTGCGCGCGCGCAGGAATTGGCCGTGCGTTTCGGCACTGGCGTCAGCGCTCATGGCTGGGAAGATCTGCCCGCGCTCCTCGGCAATGCCGATCTTCTGGTCAACACGAGCGCGCTCGGCATGACCGGCCAGCCGCCGCTGGAAATCTCGCTCGATCCCCTGCCCGGGCACGCAATTGTCAGCGACATCGTCTATGCCCCGCTCAAGACGGATCTTCTCGCCGCCGCCGAGGCCCGGGGGCTCACACCGGTCGATGGCCTCGGCATGTTGCTGCATCAGGCCGTGCCGGGCTTCGAGCGCTGGTTCGGTGTCCGGCCGGTGGTAACGGGGGCACTGCGGGATCATGTGCTTGCGGGCGGGGACGCGTCATGACCATTGTTCTTGGCCTGACCGGCTCCATCGGCATGGGAAAGTCCACCACGGGCAGAATGTTCATGGATGAAGGTGTGCCGGTTCACGATTCCGATGCTGCGGTCCATCGCCTCTATTCGGGTGCCGCCGCTCCACTGATTGCGGCGCGCTTTCCCGGAACGGTGACGGACGGCACGGTGGACAGGGCGCGCCTCGCCGAGGCGGTGCTGGGGAAATCCGAAGCCTTCAGGGCGCTGGAGGAAATTGTCCATCCGCTGGTGCGGCAGGATGCCGACGTGTTCGTCGCCGAACACCGGAAAAAAGGCACCCCCATTGTCGTGCTCGACATCCCGCTTCTTTTTGAGACTGGCGGGGAAGATCGCGTCGATCGCATTGTCGTCGTGACCGCGCCGGCGGAAGAGCAGCGCAAACGGGTCCTGTCGCGCCCCGGCATGACGGAGGAGAAGTTCGCCGGGATTCTCGCGCGTCAGGTGCCCGATGCCGAAAAACGCCGGCGCGCGGACTTCATCATCGACACCGGCAAAGGCATGGAGGCTGCGCGAAAGGCGGTGAGAGCCGTGATCGACGAACTTTCCCCAGCCGAAACGGACACCCCCTGACGGTATCCTTGCGTCGCCGATCCCGGGCGCGCATGTTGGATTTGACCCGACCTCCGGAGCGGAAGAATGCGCGAAATCGTTTTTGATACGGAAACCACAGGCCTCGATTCCAACGAAGACCGGGTGATCGAGCTTGGCTGTGTCGAGCTGGACAACCGCTTTCCCACCGGCCGCACGCTGCACCACTTCATCAATGCGCAGGGGCGCTCCGTTCACCCCGAAGCCCAGGCGGTTCACGGCATTTCCGATGCCGATCTGGCAGACAAACCGGTGTTTGGAGCAATTCTCGAAGAATTCCTCGAATTCATCGACGGCGCAAAGCTCGTTGCGCACAACGCCAATTTCGACATCGGCTTCATCAACGCCGAATTCGACCGCCTCGGCGTGCCGCCGGTGGACCCGGGTCTGGTCGTCGACACGCTGGCGATCGCCCGGCGCAAACACCCGATGGGCCCGAATTCGCTCGATGCGCTCTGCCGCCGCTACGGGATCGACAACAGCCACCGCACCAAGCACGGCGCCCTGCTCGACGCCGAACTTCTTGCCGAAGTCTATATCGAGCTGATCGGCGGAAAACAGGCCGCCCTCGGTCTTGAAATTTCCACCGGCGGTGACGATGCGGGGGGCAATACGGACCGGGGCGCTGTGACGGTTTCAGCAAGACCCGCCCCCCTGCCACCCCGGATCAGCGAAGCCGAGCGCGCGGCGCATGAAGCGCTGGTGGAGAAGCTTGGCGAAAAGGCACTCTGGCACACTTTTCGCGCCTGAAAGTATGGGCGCGGCAGGAAGAATACGGCTCAAATGAAACAGGGCGGCGCCCGAAAGCACCGCCCTGCCTGAAAAATTCCGGGAACCGGTTGGTTCAGGAAACCTGAACCTGACCCTTTGCCTGTTCCTCGGCAACGCGCTGCTGGAACATGCGGGCAAAATCGATCGGATCGATCATCAGCGGAGGGAAGCCGCCGGCACGCGTCGTATCGGCAATGACCTGGCGGGCAAACGGGAAGAGCAGACGCGGGCACTCGATGAAGAGAACCGGCAGCATGTGCTCCTGCGGGAAACCGGCAACGCGGAAAACGCCGCCATAGACCAGCTCGACGTTGAAAAGAACCTTGCCCTCGGCCTCGGCCTTGGCATTGAGCGTCAAAACGACGTCGTAGTCCGTATCGCCGAGCGGGTTGGCGTTGACGTTGACATTGATGTTGATCGCGGGGGCTTCGGAACGGCCGCGCAGCGATTGCGGTGCACCCGGGCTTTCAAAGGAAAGGTCCTTCACATACTGGGTCAGCACGTTCAGAGAGGGCTGGGCGCCGTTGCCGGCCTTTGCAGCTTCGGTCTTTTCTTCTGGTTTCTTGGCCATGCGTTTTTCCTCGAGCGTGGTTCGGCAGCCGCGCGGCTCCCCTTTAAGATTTGCCTGCTCGCTAGCATGGGCTTCGGCGCATGACAAGGCGCGGCGGGGTAGCCCCTGGATCGCCGTGCGTCCATCCGGACGCACAAAGGACGATCTAAATTATAAGTGGAGCATCGGAATAAACCGAAAACCAGATTCCACTTTTCGGTCCGATGCTCTATTCGCGGTCCGGTTTGCGCCAGGGCGAATTCTCGTCGCCGGATTCGCTGTAATCGTCTGCAGAAAGATCGATGGTCTGCGGCCCGGTATCGCGCCCATGAGGGTTTGCGTGCCGGCCTCCGGCTGATGCCGGGCCGCCGAGGATGACGATCCGGCTGCGAAGAAATTTCCAGCCTGCATCGCGGATGGCTGGCACGAAAAGGAGAAAACCGAGCGTATCGGTGATGAAACCGGGCGTGAGAAGCAGCACGCCGGCCACCATGATCATCATGCCATGCACCAGGTCACGGCCGGGCACGCCGCCCTCATTCATGGTTTCCTGAATGCGGCGTACAACCCCGAACCCCTGGATTCTCAGGAGTATGGAGCCGGCGATGGCTGTCACAAGCACGAGGCCCAGTGTGGGAAACACGCCGATCTGGCTGCCGACCACCACAAACATGGCGATTTCGGCAAGCGGGATGGCGAGGAGCAGGAAGGGAACAATGGAAAAGCGCACGAACCTGTTAGCCTTGTTGCATGTTTAAGCCGTTTCTGGCCGTTCCATGCTGGCCAGTTGGGAAAACATAGGTATTCTGACCGATAATTTGAATGATGGCTCCCTGCGTTCTATATGATTTCCGGTAGGGACGGGATGCCGTCGCCTCTGCGCCTGCCCTGAGCCGGCACGCGCTGTGGAACACAGTGGCTCGTTTGGCTGGACGTTATGGAATTCTTCGATTTCGGCACAATTTTCTTTCTGATTGCCGCTGTGGTGATCTTTTTCCAGTTGCGTAACGTGCTGGGCCGGCGCACGGGCAATGAGCGTCCGCCGTTCGACCCCTATACGGCCGGGCGCAATGCGTCCCGTAAGGAACAGTCCTCCAATGGCGAAAACGTGGTGTCCCTCCCGCGCCGCAAGGGCGCAGCGGAACCGGACCAGACCTATGCCGACATCGACAAGGCGGCGAAGCCTGGCACCGATCTGAACAAGGGCATGCGCGCCATCCGGGATGCCGACGCATCCTTCGCTCCCAAGAGTTTTGTCGAGGGCGCGAAGATGGCCTACGAGATGATCGTGATGGCCTATGCCGATGGCGACCGCCGCACGCTGAAGAACCTGCTTTCCCGCGAGGTCTATGAGGGTTTCGTCGCTGCCATCGACGAGCGTGAGAAACGCAGCGAAAAGATTGAATCCTCCTTTGTCGGCATTGACGACATGACGATCATTGCAGCCGAGATGAAGGGCTCCGAGGCACATGTCACGCTGCGCATCGTCAGTGAGCTCATTTCCGCCACGCGCGACAGCGCCGGCGAGGTGATCGACGGCGATCCGGAAACCGTCGCTGAAGTCAAGGATGTCTGGACTTTCGCGCGCGATACGCGCTCCCGCGATCCCAACTGGAAGCTCGTCGCCACGGAAGCCGAGGATTGATCCTTGTCTGGCGGAGCGTCGTGCACGGCCGCGCCGCCTGCGGCGCTTTCGCCAACCCTCGAGCGGGTTTCGTTCGATAAAATGCCGGGCTGGCGGCAGGATTCGGTCCTGTCCGCCTTTCAGGCCTTTGCCCGCTCGGCCGAACGTATCGAGATAAAGCCCTATCGCTCGGGTGCTCTCGGTATCGCCCTTTCCGCATTTGCCCCGGCGCACAGGGCGGCCCGCGCCATGCCGGATGCCGATGAGCGGGCGGCCCGCGCCTTCTTCGAACAGCATTTCATCCCCTGCCGCATACGGGCGGAGGATGGCGGGCCCGGGTTCGTAACCGGGTATTATGAACCGGAAGTGGAAGCCTCGCGCGTCAAGACGGAGCGTTTCTGCGTCCCGCTTTATAAGCGCCCCGGCGATCTGGTCGATGTCGATGAAAACAATCGACCTCCCGGTCTCGACCCTTATTTCGCCTTCGCCAGAAAGACGGGTACCGGCCTCGTGGCGTATCACGACCGCGGCGCTATCGACCGTGGAGCACTTGCGGGCCAGGGGCTGGAACTTGTCTGGCTCGACAACAGGGTGGATGCCTATTTCATCCACGTCCAGGGCGCGGCACGGCTGCGGCTTGAAGACGGTTCGACCATGCGTGTGACCTATGCCGCCAAATCGGGCCACCCTTTCACCGGCGCTGGCAGGGTTCTGATCGACCGTGGCGAGCTTGCGCCTGAAACGGTCACAATGCAGAGCATTCGCGCCTGGTTTTCGGAAAATCCGGACCGGATTGACGAGATTCTGTGGCAAAATCGCTCATTTATCTTTTTTCGGGAGACCGATGCCGGGGCCCCCGAACTCGGACCCGTAGCCGCCGCCAAGGTGCAGCTTGCACCGGGACGCTCCATAGCGGTCGACCGGCTTTTGCACACATTCGGGACTCCGTTCTTCATCGACGCGCCCGAACTCGATGCGGTCGATGGTCAGCCCTTCCGTCGCCTGATGATCGCACAGGATACGGGCTCGGCGATCACCGGGCCTGCGCGGGCCGATCTCTTCATTGGCAGTGGCGCAGCGGCAGGCGAGATCGCCGGCGTGATCCGCCACAAAGCGGATTTCTATGCGCTGGTTCCGCGCGGGCTTCTGGGAGGCTGATCGATGACCAGCCACACACCGAAACGCCTGAGCATGGAAGACCGCATCCTCTGGAACCGGGTGGCGCGCACAACCGAGCCGCTGAAGGGCAAGGTGCTCGAAGACCCGCCGGAACCGACCGATGACACCATGGCCGAGTTGACCCGCCTCGTTGCGCAGGACACCGGCAGCAAGGCTCCGGCAGGCGCTTCGCAGCAGAACAACGCGCCCCCGGCGAAAGCGCATCCGACGCGGCGGATAGACAAACCCACGCACACCAAGCTCGCGCGCGGCCGGCTCGCTCTGGAGGGGCGCGTGGACCTGCACGGGCTGACCCAGTCCGAGGCGCACAGTCTCCTCCTCTCATTCCTGAGCCGCGCCCATGCCGATGGCGTGCGTCATGTGCTCGTGATCACCGGCAAGGGAGCTTCCTTCGGCAGCGATGGCGTGTTGCGGCGCGCCGTTCCGCAATGGCTTGCGACGCCGCCGTTTTCTTCGCTTGTCAGCGGGATCGACCAGGCCAGCCGCCGGCATGGCGGTGGCGGTGCATTCTACATTCGCCTGAAGCGCAGGCACGGGAGCGGGATGTGACGCCGCTCGGTGAAAAAATCCGTCAGCTTCGCAGGGAGCGCGGTGTCAGCCAGAAGGAGATGGCGGCGTCCATCGGTGTAAGCGCAGCCTATCTTTCTTCGCTGGAACATGGTCGTGCGAGCCCGCCCAACTGGGCGATGATCCAGAAGATCATCGGTTACTTCAATGTGATCTGGGACGAGGCGGATGAGATGCAGCGCATTGCCGAGCTCTCCCATCCGCGCGTTGTCGTGGACACGGCCAGGCTCGCACCCGAGGCGACCGAACTCGCCAATCTTCTGGCGGCGCATATCGCTTCTATGAAGAACGCCGAGGTGACCCTGCTTCTGCAGCAGCTCCGCGCCATTACCGGCGACCGTGCGACCGGAAAAAGGTAGAAAATCCTGCCGGTGCGAGCTCAGGAGTCCTGGAACAGCGCCTTCAGCTCATCCAGTTTGTCGTTCACCAGCCAGCCGTAATAGTTCTCTTCTGGAAGCTTTATCCGCTGGCCCTTTGCCCGGAGAATGCGGTTTTCGGCTGCCAGCCGCGCAGCGCGCGCTTCGGGATTACCGAGATTGTAGAGCGTTGCGGTGATGCCGGGGTTTCCGGAAATGTCAAAATCCGCAATGCGCTTATAGGCGCTGATCGATTTTTTCACCGTCGCCGCGACATAGGCGAGCGACTTATCCGGGTCCATGATCGTCTGGTAGACTTCCTGCGGATTGTCATGGCTGATCCTTCTGAAGCCGGACACCTTGTGCACCATGTCGGTCATCTTGAGCGCTGTCAGCGGGTTGAGCTGACCGATGCCGAAGGTCTGGCCGGCGTAAAAGGGCTGGAAGAACACGGCACCGAAGCGGTCGTTCGGCCATTTCGTCCCGTCCACACTCTTGCCGCGAAACGCCTTGTCCCAAACCGCTTCACGGCAGGACCACAGGTCGTAGCTGCCCTTCTCCTTTTCGCACTCGGCGAATTCCGGCCGTTCGATGAACTGCCCGACGGTCTCACCGGCATGGGAGAAGGAGAAATCGCTCTTCAGGTAGGAGACCGCCTTCACATAATAGGTTTGCAGCCGGTCATAGGCGTCCACATTGTAAGTATGTTCGCCAACAATGGCTCCCACCATATGCACGGGATCGATCTGATAGCTGGCGGAAATGGAACGGATCTTGGAAACCAGCCCGCTGTCGTTTTTCAGAAGCTGATAGACCTTGCCGTATTTGGCGTCATAGGTGGTCTGTGCGGATTTGGTGCGCTTGGCCGAAACACCGGGTATGGGCGGCTGCTCGGCATTGCGGTTGCCCTCGGGCACAAGCTTTGCCGCCGCCACGGGCAGGGAACCCGCGCCGACCAAGCCGACACAAATGCCGATAACCAATCGAGCCCGTGATGCCATGTCGCGCTGCTTGCGCCCCCGAGTCGTTCTTTTTTTCTGGATTGCGGGCAAATTAGGCAAAGCCTGACACCAAGTCGAGAGACATTCGCGGCCAGAGCGCGATGACGCCGCGACCGCGGCAGAGATGTCACACTTGAAAAGCCGGCTTCATTGCCCTGCCGACGCGGAGATGGCAGGGCAATGAACTCAGTCAGCGACTAAAGAATGAAGCGCGACAGGTCCGTGTTTCTGGCCAGGTCGCCGACATTTTCATCGACATAGCCTGCATCGATTTTTAAGGCACTGCCGGAGCGGTCCGGCGCATCGAACGAGATGTCGTCGAGAACCCGCTCCATCACCGTCTGCAGTCTGCGCGCGCCGATGTTCTCGACGGTCGCATTGAGATCGACGGCAATGGCCGCCAGCCGGTCGATGGCGTCGTCGGTGAATTCGAGCGTCACGCCCTCCGTCTCCATCAAGGCCACATACTGCTTGATGAGGCTCGCCTCGGTTTCCGTCAGGATGCGGCGGAAATCGTCTTTCTCCAGCGCCCGCAATTCAACGCGGATCGGCAGACGGCCCTGGAGCTCGGGCAAAAGGTCCGAGGGCTTGGAAACGTGGAACGCACCAGAAGCGATGAACAGAATGTGGTCGGTTTTCACCGGCCCGTATTTCGTTGCAACGGTCGTGCCTTCAACCAGCGGAAGCAGGTCGCGCTGCACGCCCTCGCGCGAGACGCCGGCCCCCACGCCGCCCTCGCGCGTGGCGATCTTGTCGATCTCGTCGAGGAAGACGATGCCGTCATTCTGCGCCGATTCCAGTGCCCGGTGGGTCACTTCGTCCTGGTCGAGCAGCTTGTCGGATTCGTCGGCGATCAACAGCTCGTAGGATTCCTTGACCGTCGTCTTGCGCTTTTTGGTCTGCTGGCCGCCCATGGCCTTCTGCAGCATGTCGTTGATGTTCAGAACGCCGATATTGGCGCCGGGCATGCCGGGAAGCTCGAACCCGGGCATGCCGCCTCCCGAGTCGGAGACCTCCACCTCGATTTCCTTGTCGTCCAGCTCCCCGTTGCGCAGCTTCTGACGGAAGCTGTCCTTGGTGGCGGGGCTGGCGGTTTTGCCCACCAGCGCCTCAAGCACGCGCTCTTCGGCGTTCATGTGGGCGCGGGCTCTGACATCCTCGCGCATCTTCTCGCGGGTCAGGCCGATCGACACCTCGACCAGATCACGGATGATCTGTTCCACGTCGCGGCCCACATAGCCGACCTCGGTGAATTTCGTAGCCTCGACTTTGACGAAGGGCGCGCCGGCAAGCTTGGCCAGACGCCTGGAAATCTCGGTCTTGCCGACGCCGGTGGGGCCGATCATGAGGATGTTTTTGGGCATCACCTCTTCGCGCAACTCCGGCTCGAGCTGCTGGCGGCGCCAGCGGTTGCGCAGCGCAATGGCCACGGCGCGCTTGGCGTCTTTCTGGCCGATGATGTAGCGATCGAGTTCGGAGACGATCTCGCGCGGGGAAAATGTGGTCATGTGTTCGTCTCGTTGTTCTTGTCGTATTGCATGATGAGCACGCTCCCGGTGCGGCCTTCAAGATGAGGGATCGGGCGAAAGCCCGCCTTCTCATAGGCGCGCACGGCGCGGCGGTTTTCACGATCCGGGTCGATGATGATGCTGGCGTGGCCTTCATCGAGCAGCCGTTGGACCATCAGCCTGACGGCACGGCTGCCAATGCCCCGGGAAAGAAGCGCCTCTTCGCCGATGGTCAGATCCACACCCACGGCATCCTCCGGCAGTTCGCCCACCCATGGGTCCTTTTCAAGGATATCCGGGCTCCTGTTGTCGGCAACGAACCAGTACTGGATGTAACCGATGGGCTTTCCGTCGAGGCGGATCACGAAAGGCCGTGTCGTGTCCCGCCCTTCCACCATGTCACGGATATGGGCCAGTTCCGTGTCCGGATCGCCCCACCATTCGCGCACATGCGGCTGGTGGAGCCAGTCGAGAAGGAGCGGATAGTGCCCGGCCGTGACCGGGATAATATCTATCTGGTCCGGTTCACTCGGCATCGAGCGTTTCCACCACGACATTGTCATTGGTGTAGATGCAGATGGATGCGGCGATCTCCATCGCCCTGCGGGCGATCTCTTCGGCGTCCTTGTCGGTGTCGGCGAGCGCACGCGCCGCAGCGAGTGCAAAATTGCCGCCGGAACCGATGGCCATGATGCCCCCTTCCGGCTCCAGCACGTCGCCATTGCCCGTCAGCGCCAGGGTGATGTTCTTGTCGGCGACCAGCATCATCGCCTCGAGCCGGCGCAGATAGCGGTCGGTGCGCCAGTCCTTGGCCAGCTCGACACAGGCGCGCATCAGCTGCTCGGGATACTGTTCCAGCTTGGCCTCCAGCCGCTCCAGAAGGGTGAAGGCATCGGCCGTCGCCCCGGCAAAGCCGGCAATCACATTGCCCTTGCCGATGCGCCGCACCTTGCGTGCATTGCCCTTCATCACGGTATTGCCCAGGCTGACCTGCCCGTCTCCGGCAATCACCACCCTGCCGCCTTTGCGCACAGTGACGATTGTCGTGGCGTGCATGGATTTTTCGTCGCTCATCGCACACTCCTTTTCGCGCCGCCCGATAAGGCACGGCACCGTCAGAGCGAATATGTAAGTTGAACAACGTGGAATGCAAACGCGAGAGACGAGATTGGTGAGAGTGCTTGGCGCTGCCCGAACATGCTGCTAGAAGGCTGGCCTTCACGCAGCGCAAAGGGAAAGACCATGGCTTCCAGCAAGACGCGCACCGCCGAAATCAGCCGCAAGACCAACGAGACGGCCATTGCCGTCAAAGTGGATATCGACGGCGAAGGCCGCTTTGAGGTGGCCACCGGCGTGGGCTTTTTCGACCATATGCTGGAGCAGCTTTCCCGCCATTCGCTGATCGACATGACGGTAAAGGCCGATGGCGATCTGCACATCGACGATCACCACACGGTCGAGGATTGCGGTATTGCTCTGGGCAAAGCCATCTCGGAGGCGCTGGGCGAGCGCCGCGGCATCACGCGCTATGCCTCGCTCGACCTTGCCATGGACGAATGCCTGACGCGCGCCGCAATTGATGTTTCCGGGCGCCCCTTTCTCGTCTGGGACGTGGATTTTCCGACCCAGAAGATCGGCACGTTCGACACCGAGCTGGTGCGCGAATTCTTTCAGGCGCTGGCGCAGAATGCCGGCATCACCCTGCACGTGACCAACCATTACGGCGCCAACAGCCACCACATCGCCGAGACCTGCTTCAAGGCGGTGGCGCGTGTGTTGCGCACGGCCTGCGAGGCCGACCCGCGCCAGGGCAACGCGGTGCCCTCCACCAAGGGCAGCCTGAAGGGATAGGCCGATGGCAAGCTATGTGGTGATGGAGCCGCCCGAGGGTGATGTGGAACAGGCAGTCCTCATACGCGACGGCTTTGCCTTTCTGGCTTTCATCATGCCGTTTCTGTGGTTTCTCTGGCATCGCATGTGGCTGGAGGCGCTGGCTGCCCTTGCCGCTGCGCTCGTCGTCGGCGCGCTTGGGACACTGGAAGGCTGGTCCGTAACGGCAACGGTGGCATCGCTCTGTCTGTCGTTCTTCATCGCGCTGGAGGCACGCAATCTGCGTGTTGCAATGCTTGAGAGGCGCGGCTGGCGCGAATGGGGTGTTGTCGATGCTGCAGGCCGCGACGAGGCCGAAACCCGGTTCATGGCCGGCCTCCTCTCCGACAAGGCGGAAGCCGGGAACGAAACCCCGCTCCCTGCCCTGAACGAAAGACCGGCACCGGCGAGAGGTTCGGGCCGTGCCAGCGAGCCGGCGCTTGGTCTCTTTACATATCCTGGAGCGCGCTGACCATGAAGGTTGCGATCATCGATTACGGTTCGGGCAATCTGCGCTCGGCCGCAAAGGCCTTCGAGCGTGCCGCACGTGAAAACGGCATCGCGGCCGAGATCGCCGTGACGGCGGACGCCGATGCCGTCCGCACTGCTGACCGCATCGTTCTGCCGGGTGTCGGTGCCTATGCCGACTGCCGGCGGGGGCTCGATGCCGTGCCGGGCATGGTCGAGGCGATCACGGATGTCGCCATTCATCAGGCGCGGCCCTTTCTCGGCATTTGCGTCGGTATGCAGCTTATGAGCGAACGCGGGCTGGAGAAGACGGTCACGGAAGGGCTCGGCTGGATTGCCGGAGATGTGGTCGAGATGACACCGTCCGACCCGAAACTCAAGATCCCGCAGATCGGCTGGAACACGATTCACGTGAAACATTCGCACCCGATCTTCGATGGAATTCCCACCGGAGCGGACGGTTTGCACGCTTATTTCGTGCATTCCTATCACTTCGCCGCGCGCAACGAGGCCGAGATTCTCGCCACCGCTGACTATGGCGGGCCGATCACAGCAACGGTCGCGCGGGACAATCTGGTGGGCACGCAGTTCCACCCGGAAAAGAGCCAGGCGCTTGGCCTGGCCCTGATCGCCAATTTCCTTCGCTGGAGGCCGTGATGAGTGGAGCGGACAAAAAAGGCTACTGGATCGCGCAAGTCGAGATCACCGATTTCGATGGCTACAGGAAATATATCGAAGCCAATGCTGTCGCCTTCGAGAAGTACGGCGCGAAATTTCTGGTGCGCGGCGGGCAGTCGCTCGCGCCGGAGGAACCGACGGGCGATCGTCAGGTGGTCATCGAGTTTTCATCCTATGAGCAGGCGCTCGCCTGCTACCACTCGCCGGAATACCAGCATGCCATCACGTTCCGGCAACCCGTTTCCAAAGCCAGGCTCAGCATCATCGAGGGCGTCTGACACATGATCCTTTTTCCCGCCATCGACCTGAAAGACGGCCAGTGCGTTCGGCTCAAACTGGGCGACATGGACGAGGCGACGGTCTACAACACCGACCCCGGCGCCCAGGCCCGCAGCTTTGAAGAGCAGGGCTTCGAATGGCTGCATGTGGTTGACCTGAATGGCGCTTTCGCCGGCGCGAGCGTCAATGGCGATGCCGTCGAGGCGATCCTGAAAGCGACGAAAAACCCGGTACAGCTCGGTGGCGGCATCCGCACGCTCGCCCATATCGAGGCCTGGCTCGAAAAGGGCCTGTCGCGCGTGATCCTCGGCACTGTCGCGGTGCGCGATCCCGATCTGGTGAAGGAAGCCTGCAGGGCGTTTCCGGGCAGGATCGCCGTCGGCATCGATGCGCGCGGCGGCAAGGTGGCCGTGGAAGGCTGGGCGGAAACCTCCGATCTTTCAGCCATCGAACTGGCCCGCCGGTTCGAAGGCGCGGGCGTCGCCGCCATCATCTACACGGATATCGACCGGGACGGTGTTCTGACCGGCATCAACTGGGAATCGACCATCGAGCTTGCCGATGCGGTCTCCATCCCCGTGATCGCCTCGGGCGGCCTCGCCTCCATAGCCGATATCGTGCGCATGACCATGCCCGACGCGGCGAAGCTCGAAGGCGCAATCTCCGGCCGCGCGCTTTATGACGGCCGGATCGATCCGGCGGAGGCGTTGAGAATTCTGCAGAAGAACGGATAGAAGTCATTTTCTCAGCAAAAAGAATCACTTGCTTTAATTTCCATAAGCGATTGGAATCACTTCTGTTTTCTTGACATTTTTGGGCGATGCCCTATATTGAAGTCAAATGGATTGGGGTTTCCCGGTCGGCGTCGGGCCTTGGAGTAATCCGAGGCCTTTCGCTTTTATGGCACGATGATGCCCTGGCTCGGTCGACTGTAACGTCGACCTCGATGGAGTTTGCCGCGGATCAGTTCAAACGCCCGGTTTGTCTGATTTTTCCTGAAAACGCTTAATCCAATCGGGCGCGCTGTCAGATCGGCGATCTGCATTCCCGTCGAATTGGCCTTCTTGTCGCAGAAGACAATCTCAAATCGGTCCAGTGGAAGGGAAAGATCGTTTTGGCCAGACACGATCCGGCGAAACTCGAGCTCCAGTTCTCCGTCTTCCTTGGTGCCGCGCTTCTCGAAAATGAAGTAGGTTCGCTTGCCAAATTGTCCATTTCGTTTCAGAAAACCGCACACATGCTGGAGGCTGATGCGAAGGGAGATGGCGTAGGGATTCTCGGGAAAGAGATCCAGCTTCAGGTCCAGCTTGTAAATCACGGTGCTAAAGATTTTGAACGGCGCATTGGTGAGGCAGTCGGAAAGATCGTCGAGAAAACTTTCCCTGACAACACGGTCGGTCAATATCCGGAAAGCGCCATTCTGTTTGCGGATGTCGTGCTCGTGAAGAATGATTGCATCGTGCCCGAAATATCGGAATTTCAGGGCCTGAAACCGGGGAACGATGCGGCTGCAATAGGTGGTTTTCTTGAAACCACAGAGGGATAAAGAAAATACGGGGTAGGCTGGATCGATGGATCTAAGGGAGTGATCGCCACTCTCATCGGCATAGAATATGTATTCGCTGTCAGCAGATCGAGAATCCATCTGACAAGGCTAATGGAACTTAAAGTTGTGTGCAAAGTGAACAAATGACCCTCAAAGCCCGCGTCATCCCCTGTCTCGATGTGAAGGACGGCCGCGTCGTCAAAGGCGTCAATTTCGTCGATCTGATCGATGCCGGCGATCCGGTGGAAGCGGCGAAGGCCTATGATGCCGCCGGGGCAGACGAGCTCTGCTTTCTCGACATCACCGCCTCCAGCGACAACCGCGAAACGATCTTCGACGTGGTGGCGCGCACCGCCGAACAGTGCTTCATGCCGCTCACCGTGGGCGGTGGCGTGCGCGAGGTTTCCGACATCCGCAAACTCCTGCTCGCCGGGGCCGACAAGGTGTCGATCAACACGGCGGCGGTGAAGGACCCGGAGCTCGTGGCCCGCGCTGCCGACAAGTTCGGCGATCAGTGCATTGTCGTGGCAATAGACGCCAAGCAGGTCTCTGGCGAAGGCGAACCGCTGCGCTGGGAGATATTCACCCATGGCGGGCGCACACCGACCGGCATCGATGCGGTTGAGTTTGCACGAAAGGTGGTCGATCTAGGCGCCGGCGAGATCCTGCTGACCTCGATGGACCGCGATGGCACCAAGGCGGGCTACAACATTCCGCTGACACGCGCCGTGGCCGATGCGGTGCGTGCGCCGGTGATCGCTTCCGGCGGCGTCGGTACGCTCGATCACCTCGTCGAAGGCGTGCGCGAGGGCCATGCCAGTGCCGTGCTGGCCGCTTCGATCTTTCACTTCGGCACCTACACGATCGGCGAGGCCAAGGCATATATGGCCTCGGCGGGCATTCCCATGCGGCTCGATCCCGCACAGACCCCGGAGCAGGCATGAGCCAGTTCGACCTCACCCGTCTGGAAGCCATCATCGCCGAGCGCGCGCGCTCGGGCGACGAAAACTCATGGACTGCCAGGCTGTTTGCAAAGGGCACGCCCAAGGCCGCGCAGAAGCTGGGCGAAGAAGCCGTTGAAACGGTGATCGCCGCCGTCTCGCGTGACAGGCAGGAGCTGATTTCCGAAAGCGCCGATCTTCTTTATCATTGGCTCGTGGTTCTGGCGCTCGAAGGCGTTTCGCTCGACGAGGTGATGGAAGAGCTTGAGCGCCGCACCGCACGTTCGGGCGTTGAGGAGAAGGCATCCCGAAAGGGATAGATCGTTTCTGCACAGAATGGCATCATTCGACGCATGACCGAGAGCACAAAGACAGCCATGGCGGCAAGGAAGGGGGCCGCGAACTTCATGGACCAGCTTGTCTCAGGGGAGAAGTACTCCCCCTATCGCATTTTCAGCGCCGAGAAATGGGCGAAGTTTCGCGCCGATACTCCGCTCACGCTGACCGAGGACGAGGTTCGGCGCCTGCGTTCGCTGAACGACCCGGTCGATCTGGAGGAGGTGCGCCGGATCTATCTTTCCATGTCGCGCCTGCTCTCGGCCCATGTGGAAGCCACACAACTCCTGTTCCGGCAGAGGCAGGTGTTTTTCGATTCGGAAGACGTGGTCAAATCCCCCTTCATCATCGGCATCGCCGGTTCAGTGGCCGTCGGCAAATCGACCACGGCGCGTGTTTTGCAGGAGCTCCTCACCCGCTGGCCATCCAGCCCGAAGGTCGATCTGGTGACGACCGATGGTTTCCTCTATCCGAACGAGGTCCTGCGGCGCGAAAATCTGATGGAACGGAAGGGCTTTCCCGAAAGCTACGATGTCGGGGCCGTCCTGCGGTTTCTTTCGGCCATCAAGGCCGGCCTGCCAAATGTCCAGGCGCCGCTTTACTCGCACTTGACCTACGATGTTCTGCCGGGCGAGTTCCGCACAATCGACCGGCCCGATATTCTGATCTTCGAGGGCATCAATGTCCTGCAGACGCGCGATCTTCCGCAGGATGGGGCAGCCGTCCCCGTGGTGTCGGATTTCTTCGATTTCTCCATCTATATCGACGCACCGGAAGATCTGATCCATCAATGGTATGTGGACCGCTTCATGCGGCTGCGCGAAACGGCGTTCCAGAATCCGGAATCCTTTTTCCACCGCTATGCCGCGCTGAAGCCCAACGCCGCGCTCGCCATTGCCGAGCAGCTCTGGGAGAACATCAATCTGAAGAACCTGCGCGAAAACATCCTGCCGACCAGGCCGCGCGCGGATCTGATCCTGCGCAAGGGCGCCAACCATCTGACAGAAGAGGTCGCGCTCAGGAAGCTGTAACCCGGCGCAGCGTGAGATTGATGCGCCCGGGCGCCGAAAGCAGTGTCGAGGTGCCCGGATAAATGCGGTCGACGCCGTGAAAGGCCAGCCGCCCTGCCCCGCCGAGCACCACCACATCTCCGGACTGAAGCTTGACGGAAACGGTTCTGTCGCCGCGTGTTGTGCCGCCGACGCGAAAGAGGCATGTGTCGCCAAGCGATACGGAAACCACCGGTGCTGCGAAGGCTTCTTCGTCGCGGTCCTGGTGAAGGCCCATTTTGGCCGCTTCGGTGTAGTGATTGACAAGGCAGGCTTCGGGCGGAGCGGGAAAATCCGCCACCTCGTCCCAAAGCGCGAGCAGCCGTGCCGGAATGGGCGGCCAGGGTTTTCCAGTCACGGGATGCATCGCCTGATAGCGATAGCCGCGCTCCTTGTCCGTAACCCAGCCGAGCGCGCCGCAATTGGTCATGCGAACGCTCATCTCCCTGCCGGTGCGGGGCATGGCAGGCACAAACAGTGGTGCCTCGCGCACCACGGCGCGAATGTCCGCAACCAGCGCTTCCTGGGCTGCGCGATCGAGATAACCCGGTAGATGGCGCACGCCTTCGGTCAGGGTTGGCAATCAATTCTCCTTGCATCGAACACGGCGCATGATGCGCCGTTGCATTGATGGAGTGCGTGGTTCGACAAGCTCACCATGAGGGGCGGGATTGGCTGCAAACCCCACCATCATGTTCATGAACAGGCTTGCC
The DNA here is from genome assembly GCF_019891355.1 of Nitratireductor rhodophyticola. Lineage (NCBI taxonomy): Bacteria > Pseudomonadati > Pseudomonadota > Alphaproteobacteria > Hyphomicrobiales > Phyllobacteriaceae > Nitratireductor > Nitratireductor rhodophyticola. The sequence continues at coordinate 670,195 of NZ_JAHSSF010000003.1, forward strand.
CGATACCGCCTTCCTCATGGTGAGCTTGTCGAACCACGCACCACGCAGACAGCCTCGCGCAGAAAGCTTACACCCGCAAAAAAGAAAACGGCGACCCGAAAGCCGCCGTCTCCTGTCAGATCATGACAGTTGCGATCACGCCTCGGCGAGATCGGGAATGCGCAGCACCTGGCCGGGGTAAATCTTGTCCGGATCGTCGAGCATCGGCTTGTTGGCTTCGAAGATCACAGTGTATTTCGCACCCTTGCCCTTGCCGTAATTGGCCTCGGCGATCTTCCAGAGATTGTCGCCCTTTTTCACGGTATAGAAAACCGGCGCCTTCGCTGCCGCCGCAGCGACCTTCAGTTCGCCGGCCTCGACCTTGGAGATGCCGAGCGTGTTGCCGACGGCAACAACGGCCTTTTCGAAAGCCGACTGGTCAGCGACTTCGCCCTTGAGAACGACCTTGTCACCTTCCACGACCACATCAACCTTGTCGGTTCCGAGCTTGTGGGAATCGAGTTCCTTCTTCAGTTCGTCCGCTGCCGGGGGTTCCTCGTCCACCACGCCGAGCTTCTTGCCGACGGATTTGACGAAATCGAAAATGCCCATGGGTAAGGTCTCCAGTTAGAATTGGGATATTTGACGTGTAACGCCTCAGGATTTCAACCGCAAAACAGTTGCTGGGCATAAGTTACCGTAGCGGGCGCGTCCCCTGACGATGCCCGCCTCAGTCGAAGCTGACCTTGCCGCGCATCTTCTTGACGGATGAGCGACCGGCCTTTGCCTTCAGCCGCCGCTCAATGGCGGAGCGGGACGGCTTTGTCTTCCTGCGTGGCTTGGGCGGTGGTTCGGCGGCGCGCGAAAGCAGTTCGGCAAGCCGGTCTCGGGCGTCGGCGCGGTTCATCTCCTGAGTGCGGAAACGCCCGGCCTCGATCACGATATCGCCGTCTTTGGTGGCGCGGCTGCCTGCCAGCGCAAGCGCTCTTTCGCGCACACGTTCGGGCAGGCCGCGTGCCCCCCGCGCATTGAAACGCAGTTGCACGGCGGTCGCCACCTTGTTGACGTTCTGCCCGCCGGGACCGGAGGAACGGATGAACTGTTCCTGCAACTCGTCCTCGAAGACGGTAACGCCATTCCTGATGTTGAGGTCGCCCTCGGCCATTGCTCCTGTCCGTTCACATGAAAAGGCCCGGTCGTGAACCGGGCCTGAAAATGCGCATTCAGCGGCAGGGATGCAAGCCTGATGTCATTCGGCCGCTTCCGCCATATGCGGCGCTGCCGCGCGGACGCTGGCATCCACATGCGTTTCGAATTTTTCGAAATTGTCGACGAACATGCCGACGAGACGGCGGGCCTGAGCGTCATAGGCGGCCTTGTCGGCCCAGGTGGAGCGCGGGTCAAGCACGCCTGCATCAATGCCCGGCACCGCAACGGGAACGGCAAAGCCGAAATGCGGATCCGTGCGGAACTCCACATCGTTGAGCCCGCCGCTCAGCGCCGCGTTCAGAAGGCCGCGCGTCACCTTGATGGGCATGCGGTTGCCGACACCATAGGCCCCGCCGGTCCAGCCGGTGTTCACCAGCCAGCAATCGACACCGTGACGGGCGATAAGGTCGCGCAGCAGGTTTCCGTATTCCGAGGGATGGCGCGGCATGAAGGGGGCGCCGAAGCAGGTGGAGAAGGTCGCTTCCGGTTCTGTCACGCCCTTCTCCGTGCCGGCCACCTTGGCAGTGTAGCCCGACAGGAAGTGATACATGGCCTGCGCCGGTGTGAGCCTGGCGATGGGCGGCAGCACGCCGAAGGCATCCGCCGTCAGCATGATGATGTTGCTGGGATGGCCGCTACGGCCGGTCTCGCTTGCATTCGGGATGAAGTGCAGGGGATAGGCGCAGCGCGTGTTCTCCGTCAGGCTGCCATCGTCGAAGTCGGGGCGGCGCTGGTCATCGAGCACAACATTCTCCAGCACCGTGCCGAAACGGCGGGTGGTGGCGAAGATTTCCGGCTCGGCCTCTTCAGACAGCCGGATCGTCTTGGCGTAGCAGCCGCCCTCGAAGTTGAAGAGACCGGTCTCGCCCCAGCCATGCTCGTCGTCGCCGATCAGCGTGCGCGACGGATCGGCAGAAAGCGTGGTCTTGCCGGTGCCCGACAGGCCGAAGAAGACGGCGGCATCGCCATCCGGCCCGACATTGGCCGAGCAGTGCATCGGCATGACGCCCTTTGCCGGCAGAATGTAGTTGAGCGCGGTGAAGACCGACTTTTTCATCTCGCCCGCATAGGAGGTGCCCCCGATCAGCACGATCTTGCGGGTCAGGTCCACGGCGATGACGGTCTCGGTGCGGCAGCCGTGGCGCTCGGGGTCGGCGCGGAAGGACGGCAGGTCTATGATCGTCATCTCCGGCACGAAGGAGGCAAGCGCCTCCACTTCGGGCCGCAGGAGCAGGTTGCGGATGAACAGAGAATGCCATGCATATTCCGTGATGACGCGCACGGGCAGGCTGTTTTCAGGATCCGCCCCGCCCACAAGGTCCTGCACGAAAAGGTCGCAGTCAGCGGCCTGCTTTACGAAATCCGCGTAAAGCGCGTCGAAATGTTCAGCCGACATGGGCTTGTTGTTGTCCCACCACACGGCATCCTCGGTGTCGGTGGTGCGCACGACGAACTTGTCCCTGGCGGAGCGGCCCGTGTGTTGGCCGGTCTCGGCCACCAGCGCGCCGTCGGCGGTGAGTTTTGCCTCGCCGCGGCGGATCGCCTCCTCATAGAGCGCAGCCGGCTGAAAATTATAAAAGACGGCGCCCGTCGTTTTCAGACCATTGCTGTCGATCCCGCAAGCCGGGTTGCGCATGCCGGTTTCGTTCATCGTAACCACCAGATTTCCCTTGAGATGCCTGTCTCCGCAGGCGATCTCAGCTGAAAACACAAATAAGCGAGGGATTTCAAACCATTAATCGATTTAAATTTTTTAAAATCGTTTAAATCGTTTAAATCGGCCCGGATTCATCGCAGATTTGCACAGCTTCGCTGCGTCCGGAGGTGTCACGAGACTGCGCCGGTGTGACACAGGCTGCTTTATATGCCACATTTTGTACCCAATTTGTCCTGCAACTGCGCAGCCGATCGATGCAGATAGGGACGATATGCCCATGAGGGAGCCGCTGGATATGGCAACAATCGCGCTTGTCGATGACGACCGCAACATTCTCACCTCCGTTTCCATCGCACTGGAGTCGGAAGGCTATCGGGTCGAGACCTACACCGACGGTGTTTCGGCGCTCGAAGGGCTGGGCGCGCGGCCGCCGAACCTGGCGATCCTGGACATCAAGATGCCGCGCATGGATGGCATGGAACTCTTGCGCCGGCTGCGCCAGAAGAGCGATGTGCCGGTCATCTTCCTGACCTCGAAGGACGACGAGATCGACGAACTCTTCGGCCTCAAGATGGGTGCTGACGATTTTGTGCGCAAACCCTTCTCGCAGCGCCTTCTGGTCGAGCGTGTCCGGGCGGTTCTGCGCCGCGCGAGCAATCGCGAGATCGCTGCCAAGGCGCCGGGCAAGCAGTCGCAGTCGCTGGAGCGAGGGCAGCTTGTGATGGATCAGGAGCGCCACACCTGCACCTGGAAGGGGCAGCCGGTGACGCTCACCGTCACGGAATTCCTGATCCTGCATTCGCTGGCGCAGCGTCCGGGCGTGGTTAAAAGCCGCGACGCGCTGATGGATTCGGCCTATGACGAGCAGGTCTATGTGGACGACCGTACGATCGACAGCCACATCAAGCGCCTGCGCAAGAAGTTCAAGGCGGTTGACGGCGAATTCGACATGATCGAAACGCTGTATGGCGTCGGCTATCGCTTCCGAGAGATCTAGCATTTTGCAGTCAGGTGGAGTCACCTGACGACCGCATAAATGCGGAAAGACAGATAGAGCGGAGCGGCGTTTCCATGAAACGGTGAACCGCTCTTGGGTCAGGACCCTGGGGTCGTCCCGGAATTGCAGTAGCCCGGCGCGTGTGCCGGCAAGACAGTAGCGATGAGTGCAGAAACGGAAAAGACGGAGCGGCGGTCCGCGAGGGCCGCGCGTTCAGCGGGCCAGCCTTTTCTGGGCCGGCTTGCCGTGCCCCTGCGCCGTCTTTTCGGCCATTATGTCTTTTCCAGCCTGACGCGGCGTATCCTTTTTCTCAACCTCGCCGGTCTCGGCGTTCTGGTTGTCGGTGTTCTTTATCTGAACGAGTTCCGCGAAGAGCTGATCAGCGCCCGCGTGGAAAGCCTGATGACACAGGGCGAGATCATTGCCGGCGCCATTGCCAGCTCTGCCGAGGTGGAGACCGACTCCATCCTTGTGGATCCCGACAAGCTGCTCGAGCTGCAGGCGGGGCAGAGCCTGCCGCCGCGGGGCGACCAGCTGGAAAGCCTCGACTTTCCGATCAATCCCGAGCGCGTGGCTCCCCTCCTGCGAAGGCTCATACCGCAGACCCGGACACGCGCCCGCATCTATGATCCAGACGCCAACCTTCTGCTTGATTCCCAGTATCTGGGGCAGGTGCTCCGCTATGAGCTGCCCTCCATCGAGGATGAAGATGCGAGCCTTTTCGATCAGGTCTGGCAACGGCTGAGGGAGATTTTCCGCCGCCGGGACCTGCCTGTCTACCGGGAGCAGCCGGGAGGCAGCGGTGTGGCCTATCCGGAAGTGATGAAGGCGCTCACCGGCACGACCAATTATGTGGTGCGCATCAGCGAGCAGGGCGAGCAGATCGTTTCCGTCGCCGTGCCCGTCCAGCGCTTCCGCGCGGTGCTCGGCGTGCTTCTCCTGTCGACCCAGGGCGGCGACATCGACAAGATCGTTGCAGCCGAGCGCAAGGCGATTCTGCGCGTGTTTGCCGTCGCAGCGCTGGTGACGGCCATTCTTTCGCTGCTGCTTGCCTCGACGATCGCCAACCCGTTGCGGCGCCTCTCGGCGGCGGCGGTGCGCGTGCGCCGTGGCGCGCGTTCGCGTGAGGAGATCCCCGACTTCTCCCACCGTCAGGACGAGATCGGCAATCTGTCCGCGGCTCTGCGCGACATGACGAAGGCGCTTTATGCACGCATCGACGCCATCGAGAGCTTTGCCGCCGATGTGGCGCATGAGCTGAAGAACCCGCTGACCTCCCTCGGCAGCGCGGTGGAAACCCTGCCGCTCGCCAGGGATGAGCGCTCGCGCGAGCGGCTTCTGGAAATCATCCAGCACGATGTCAGGCGCCTGGACCGCCTGATCACCGACATTTCCGATGCATCGCGCCTCGATGCGGAGCTTTCGCGCGAGGACGCGGGCCGCGTGGAGCTGAAGCAGTTCGTTGGCGATCTGGTGGGTGCGATCCGCGAGGCCGGTTCATCCAAGAAGCCGGTTGAGATCACGTTCACAGCCGGCGGAAAAGACGAAGCGGACACGACCTATTTCATTCAGGGTCATGACCTGCGGCTGGGGCAGGTGATCACCAATCTGATCGAGAACGCCCGCTCCTTCGTGCCGGAGAAGACCGGACGGATCGATGTGCGCCTCGCGCGCGCCGGCAAGCGCGTCATCCTCACGGTTGAGGACAATGGGCCCGGAATCCGCGTGGAAAACATCGATCGCATCTTCGAACGCTTCTACACGGATCGCCCGGCCGGCGAGGCATTCGGCCAGAATTCCGGCCTTGGCCTCTCCATCAGCCGCCAGATCATCGAGGCCCATGGCGGCACGTTGACAGCGGAGAACATTGCCGGGGCAAAGCCCGGCGACCTCAAGGGTGCCCGCTTCATCGTCTCGCTGCCGGCCGAGGCCTGACCGCCATGCACAACCGCCACGCCACTGCCATTGTTGTTGCGGGCACCGGCATTCTGATCGAGGGCGAATCGGGCACCGGCAAGACGATGCTTGCGTTTGAGGCGCTCGCCTTCTTCCGGGCGGCAGGCGTCTTCGCCGCCTTCGTGTCAGACGATCAGGTATACCTCTCCGCACGCAGCGGGCGTCTCATCGTGCGCACACCCGATCCCATCGCGGGATTGGCCGAAGCGCGCGGTCTGGGGCCGGCGAAGCTCGAACACGTGCCTGCCGCCGTCATCGACCTTGCCATACGTCTGGTCGACGAAGAAGAGGCGCCGCGCTTCTCCGAAGGGGCGGAGATCGAACACGAGGGCATTGCGATTCCGTGCGTGGTATTGCCGCAACGGCAGGCACGAAGGGCGGTCCACGCCATCGCTGCAGCCCTTCAATTGCCGCCTTTTGGACCCGCCCGCACCCCCGTTTGAACTTTATTTAGGCGAATCGCCGCAGTTTTGGGCTTGTCAACGGCCTGTGCCTTGACAAGATAGCGCTCTTGCCGCGGGACGGGACGGGACTGGGGCGTCTTCGGAACCGTCAAACCAAGGGTGGACCAGAAGGGTCCGAACGCTAATTGAAGAAAAACCGGATAAGCGGACATACCCGTGAAGCCAGTGGATGGAGTGAAAGCGTGACAGGCTCGAGCGAAAAACCAAGCCTTCGGATGATGTGCCGATGATCGGGCTCGTCTTGGTGACGCATGGCCAGCTGGCCGAGGAGTTCCGCCACGCCGTGGAACATGTGGTAGGCCATCAGGAAAACCTGGAAACGGTTTCCATCGGCGCCGAGGACGACATGGAGCAGCGCCGCCGCGATATCGTCGATGCTGTGGCCCGGGCCGACACCGGCGCGGGCGTGATCATTCTCACCGACATGTTCGGTGGCACGCCGTCGAACCTTGCCATCTCGGTGATGGATGCGGGCCGTGTCGAGGTCATTGCGGGGGTCAACCTGCCCATGCTGATCAAGCTTTCTTCCGCACGCGCCAATGACGACATGGCGCAGGCGCTTGAGGAGGCACAGGCAGCCGGCCGCAAATACATCAATGTCGCAAGTCAGGTTCTGAGCGGAAAATGAGCGGGGCCCAGGCAAACGAAGTCTCAGCCAGCAAACCCGCTCCCGAGGGGCTGAAGCGCGAATTCAGCATCGTCAACCAGCGCGGCCTGCATGCACGCGCCTCTGCAAAGTTTGTGCAGACGGTGGAAAATCACGACGCCGATGTCGAGGTCGAGAAGGATGGCATTACCGTCGGCGGAACCTCCATCATGGGTCTGATGATGCTTGCCGCCAGCCCCGGCTGCAAGATCCGCGTGAGCGCCAGCGGGCGGGAAGCAGAAGCGCTTCTCGATGCGTTGCAGACCCTGATTGCCGATCGCTTCGGTGAAGAGTGCTGAAGCCGCCCCCGCCGCTTCACATGCACGAATAAAGATTTCTTTATATCCATTGTGAGCTGCGCCATGATCTGGTAGTCAGATGCCAGCCTTCGCGCCCGGCCTGCTGCCTGTGGCGCCCGAATTCATGAAAATCGGAGAGTACGCCAATGAGCGCTGACAAGGATTTTGTGGTCACCGACATTTCCCTGGCCGACTGGGGACGCAAGGAAATCGAGATCGCCGAAACGGAAATGCCGGGCCTGATGGCCTGCCGCGAGGAGTTTGGCAAGGAACAGCCGCTCAAGGGCGCGCGCATCTCCGGCTCGCTGCACATGACGATCCAGACCGCCGTTCTGATCGAAACGCTGAAGGCGCTCGGCGCGGATGTGCGCTGGGCCTCCTGCAACATCTTCTCCACGCAGGATCACGCTGCAGCGGCCATCGCCGAGAGCGGCACGCCGGTCTTCGCCGTCAAGGGCGAGACGCTCGAGGAGTACTGGACCTACACGGACCAGATCTTCCAGTGGACGGATGGCGAACCCTCCAACATGATCCTGGATGATGGCGGCGACGCCACCATGTATATCCTCATCGGTGCCCGCGCCGAGGCTGGCGAGGATGTCCTGTCCAACCCGGGCAGCGAGGAAGAGGAAGTCCTGTTTGCGCAGATCAAGAAGCGCATGGCGGCAACGCCGGGCTTCTTCGCGCGCCAGAAGGAAGCCATCAAGGGCGTGACGGAAGAGACCACCACCGGTGTGAACCGTCTCTACCAGCTTCAGAAGAAGGGCCTTCTCCCCTTCCCGGCAATCAACGTCAACGATTCCGTGACCAAGTCGAAATTCGACAACAAATATGGCTGCAAGGAATCGCTGGTCGATGGCATCCGCCGCGCCACCGACGTGATGATGGCCGGCAAGGTGGCGGTGGTCTGCGGCTATGGCGATGTCGGCAAGGGCTCGGCCCAGTCGCTCGCCGGTGCCGGTGCCCGCGTTAAGGTGACCGAAGTCGATCCGATCTGCGCCCTGCAGGCCGCCATGGACGGTTTCGAGGTCGTCACGCTGGATGATGCCGCCCCCACCGCCGACATCGTGATCACCACGACCGGCAACAAGGACGTCATCACTCTCGATCACATGCGCAAGATGAAAGACATGGCGATCGTCGGCAATATCGGCCATTTCGACAATGAGATTCAGGTTGCAGCCCTGCGCAATCTCAAATGGACGAACATCAAGCCGCAGGTGGACATGATCACCTTCCCGGACAACAAGCGGATGATCCTCCTGTCCGAAGGCCGTCTTCTCAATCTCGGCAACGCCACGGGCCACCCGAGCTTCGTCATGTCTGCGTCCTTCACCAACCAGGTTCTGGCGCAGATCGAGCTTTTTGTGCGTGGCGAGCAGTACAAGAACGAGGTCTATGTCCTGCCGAAGCATCTCGACGAGAAGGTCGCGCGCCTGCATCTCGACAAGCTGGGCGCTCAACTGACCACTCTGTCGGAAGAACAGGCCTCCTATATCGGCGTCACGCCGCAGGGGCCGTTCAAGCCGGAACACTACCGCTATTAAGCAGAATTAACTAAGACACAAGATATTGATACCGGGCCATTGACTTTTGGTCCGGTATTATTTTTGTCACGCGTCCTTCTTCACGGCGATTCGCTCACGCGGTACAGTGCTGTGATTCGCGAGGCGGCTGACCTTCCGGGCTGTGAGCCTGGCGAAAGGAAGGGGCGGTCTTGCCAGATCATGCGGCGGAGAAGGAACAGGACATGCCGGGGCTGGACCCGCTGAGCGGCGGATCTACGGGCCCTAGGGGCCGACAGCGCAAAGCGGGCATCATGCGGGGACTGGTGCGGTTTCTGACGCTGACGACAAGCGTGGCAGTGCCATCCGTGGCGGCCGCGCAGACCACTGCACAGCTTGCACCGGGCATTTCCGTCACGGCTGTCGATGTCATCCAGCTCGCGGTTTTCGTAGGTGTCATGGGCGCCGCCTTTCTTTCCGCCATCTGGCTGATCCGGCAGCGCGCCCGCATCGCTTCTGAAAATCTCGAACTGCGTGCACGCATCGCCGAGCTGAGCGGCGCTCTTGGCCGCTCCGAAGCCCTCCTCAATCTCAGGGATCAGCGGGCCGTTGTCTGGGACGGCGGATCGGACAGGCCGGCGATCGTCGGCGATCTTCCGCCCGGCTGCGGCGCCCCGGACGAACGCTCGGCATTTCTCGCCTTCGGGCGCTGGATGATGCCGCGCTCGGCTTCAGCGCTTGACCGCGCACTCGCCACGCTGCGCGAAACCGGCGAGAACTTCGATCTGACCATCGAAACCCGTTCCGGCACGATGATCGAGGCACAGGGGCGAAAATCCGCCCAGCATACGGTTCTGCGCTTCGTTTCGCTCGCCGGCGTGCGTGAAGAGCATGCGCGGCTTCAGCTCGAGCAGGGCAATCTTCTGTCGGAACGTGCGACGCTTCTGGGATTGATCGACGCGCTCGACATGCCGTTCTGGCTGCGCGACAAGGCTGGCCAGCTCGCATGGGTGAACCGTGCATTCACGGGCGCGGTGGATGCGTCCACCGGCGATGCGGTTCTGCGCGAACAGCTCGAATTCCTGCCCATGTCGGCGCGCGAGGAAATCACAAACCGGCATCGGGAAGCCAATGAGGTCTTCCGGCAATCGCTTTCGGCGGTCGTTAGGGGCGAGCGGCGGGTTTTTGCGGTCACGGACTATGCGGGCATGCATGGGTCTGCGGGCATCGCGGCGGATGTCAGCGAAGTGGAATCGATCCGCCGGGAGTATCAGAGCACGGTCCAGAGCCACTCCGACACGCTCGACCAGCTTACCACGGCGGTGGCGATCTTCGACGAGAACCAGAAGCTGCGCTTCTTCAACCAGTCGTTCCAGAAGCTGTGGGATCTCGACACCCCTTTCCTCGAAAGCAGACCCGACAACGCCCTGTTGCTCGACCGGCTGCGCAGCGAAGGCACGCTGGCCGAACAGCCCGAGTGGCGGCGCTGGAAGGAAGGGCTCCTGTCCGCCTATCGCAGCATGAAGCCGCAGGAGCACTGGTGGCACCTGCCTGACGGGCGCACCATCCGCGTGATCGCCAATCCGCAGCCCAAGGGTGGCGTGACCTGGGTGTTCGAGAACCTGACGGAGAAATTCGATCTGGAAAGCCGCTACAATGCGGCAATGCGGGTGCAGGGCGAAACGCTCGACAATCTCACCGAAGGTGTTGCGGTGTTCGGCCCGGATGGACGTCTGCGCCTTTCCAACCCCGCCTTCCAGCGCATCTGGAACCTGCCGGACCAGCTCGTTACGCCCGAAGCGCACATCGCCGATATCCGCGCGGTGTGCGATCCGCTCGCCAAGGACAGTCCATGGCGCGGCTTCGTTGCCTCCGTCACGGGTTTCGATGACGAGCGGCGCAGCCAGCATGGCCAGGTGGAGCTTTCGAATGGCTCGGTATTGAGCCACGCCACAATCCCGCTGCCCAACGGTCAGGTGATGATCACGTTTGTCGACATGACCGACAGCGTGAACGTGGAACGCGCGCTGAAGGAGAAGAACGACGCGCTGCAGAAGGCCGACAAGCTGAAAAACGATTTTGTCCAGCACGTCTCCTACGAGCTGCGTTCGCCTCTGACCAACATCATCGGCTTTACCGAACTCCTGAACCTGCCGGAGACGGGACCGCTGAATCAGAAGCAGCGGGAATATGTGGACCACATCGGGTCGTCTTCTTCCGTGCTTCTCACCGTGGTGAACGACATTCTCGATCTTGCGACGGTCGATGCCGGCATCATGGAACTGGAAATCGGCGAGGTGCGGGTCGGCGACATGGTCGAGACGGCGGCCGGGTTGATCTCGGAACGTCTGCGCGAGCACCAGATTCGCCTCGATGTGCAGATGGATGATGCCACGCTCGTTTTCCATGCGGACGAAAACCGCGTGCGGCAGGTTCTGTTCAACCTGCTCTCCAACGCAGCCAATTACGCACCCGAGAACGGCACGATCCGCCTCTCCGCGCGCCAATATGACGATGCGGTCGAATTCCGCGTCCACGATGACGGACCCGGCATGGCGCCTGATGTGCTCGAAACGATCTTCAAACGCTTCGAGCCGCATGTTAATGGCGGGCGCAGGCGTGGTGCGGGCCTTGGCCTCTCCATCGTCAAGAGTTTCGTCGAGCTGCATGGAGGCTCGGTTCACATCGACACGGGCGAAGGGCGCGGAACCACGGTAACCTGCCGTTTCCCCTCCGCGCCGACACAGGCGCGGGTCGCCGCAGAGTAGCCAAACCGTATGACAGCACGCGTTCTGGAACGCTTCCTGCCGGATGAAGACGCAACCACGCTTTTCGGCGAGGACATCGCCGTGGCGCTGCGGCCCGGCGATATTCTGGCCCTGAAGGGCGATCTCGGTGCCGGCAAGACGACACTTGCCCGCTCCATCATCCGCGCCTTGGCCGGCGATGCGGAGCTCGATGTTCCAAGCCCCACCTTCACGCTGGTGCAGAGCTACGAAGCGCGCATCCCCGTGCATCATTTCGATCTCTATCGGCTGGCCGATCCCGACGAGCTGGAAGAGCTTGGCCTTTTCGAGGCGACGGAAGAGGGTGTTGCACTCGTGGAGTGGCCGGAACGCGTAGGCGACCGGCTCGCCGGTGCGATCCGCCTTGAGCTTCACGACAGCGGTGAAGGCCGGCTTGCGGTGATTGCCGGGCCGGAGGAGGCAATGCTTCGGTTGGAGCGCAGCTTCGCCATCCGCGATTTCCTCAACAACGCTGGAGAACTGCGCGCCCATCGCGCCTTCCTTCTGGGCGATGCCTCGCTGCGGGCCTATGAGACGGTGACCACGCGGCTTGGCGCCCGCCGCATCCTGATGAACGCGCCCGAGCGGCGCGACGAGCCGCTGCTTGAGTGCGGTCGCCCCTATAGCCAGGTCGCGCACCTGGCCCAGTCGGTCGCCGCTTCCGTGGCCACGGCAAATGCCATTCGTGCGCGCGGTTTCTCGGCCTATCAGGTCTATGCGCAGGATCTGGAAACCGGACTTCTCCTGACCGAACATCTCGGCGAGACACCGTTTCTTTCGCCCGAAGGCGAGCCGGTCACTGAGCGCTATGTGGAGGCTGCGCGCCTCCTCGCCGCTCTTCACCGCGACGCATGGCCAAAAGAGATGCCGGTCAACGATCAGCTTGTCCATGAACTGCCGCCCTATGACCGCGAGGCGCTTGGCATCGAGGTGAGCCTCCTGACCGACTGGTACATGCCGTTCATGGCCGGGCGCCCCGCAAACGATGCGGAACGCGCGGGCTATATGGAGCGCTGGAACCGGCTGTTTGCACGCCTTGAGCATTTCGAAAAAAATCTCGTCCTGCGCGATTTTCATTCGCCAAACCTGATCTGGCGGGCGGAGCGCGAAGGGTTCGATCGGCTGGGGCTGATCGACCTGCAGGATGCGGTGTGCGGGCCGGCGGCCTATGACGTCGCCTCATTGGCGCTCGATGCCCGCGTGACCATGCCCGAAGCGCTGGAGCGCGCTGTGGTGGAGGCTTATTGCGCTGCCCGCGCCGAGCAGGGGCCGTTCGACCGCGAAGCTTTCGACGAGGCCTATGCGATCTGCGCCACGCAACGCAATTCAAAGCTGCTTGGCACCTTCGTGCGGCTGGAGCAGCGCGACCATAAGCCTTTCTACATCAAGCACCTGCCGCGCATCCGCGCCTATCTCCGCCGCGCAATGAGCCATCCCGTGCTGGATGAGCTGCGCGTGTTCTACGAAGAAGCCGGTTTCCTGAGCGGAGACGAGGCATGAGCGGAACAGTCCCGAAAAAGGCGATGGTGCTCGCCGCCGGGCTCGGCAAGCGCATGCGCCCCATCACCGACACCATGCCCAAACCGCTGGTGAAGATCGCCGGACGCACGCTGATCGACCGGGCGCTCGACATGCTGGAAGGTGCGGGCATCGAAACGGCCGTGGTGAACGTGCACTACCGCGCCGACCAGATGGAAGCGCATCTGGCAGGCCGCACCGCGCCGAAGATCGTCATTTCCGATGAGCGCGCACAGCTTCTGGATTCGGCCGGTGGCGTCATCCGCGCCCTCCCGCATCTTGGTGATGCGCCCTTCTTCATTCTCAATGCCGATACGTTCTGGCTTGAATCTGGCACGTCCAATCTCGAGCGCATGGCCCTTGCCTGGGAGCCTGAGACCATGGATATTCTCCTCATGGTTGCAGACACCGAACAGGCGACAGGTCATTCCGGCTCGACCGATTACCGAATGGATGCGCAAGGCCGCCTCACCCGTGATCGCGGCGTGGAGGGCGGTGTCATCTATGCCGGCGCGATCGTGCTTCACCCGCGCATCTTTGCCGGTGCCGGCAACGAGCCCCAGTCTCTCAATTCCTATTTCGATGCAGCCGAGGCCACGGGCCGGCTTTTCGGTATGAGGATGGACGGCGCGTGGATCACCGTCGGAACGCCGGATGCCATCGCGCCCGCCGAAGCGGTGGTGATGAAGCACGCCGGGAAGAGCGATGCTGGCTGAAGATAGAAGCCGCGTCTTTTCCATCCCCCCCGGCGTCGGCTTTCTGGAGACGCTTGTCGAAGCCCTGTTTGAGGGCAGGCTCGTGCCGGGCTTTCGCCACACGGGCGATCCGCTGGCCCTGGCCGATGTCACCATCTATCTGCCAACCCGCCGTGCCGCGCGCGCCCTGCGCGATGTCCTGCTTCGAAAGCTCGATGGGCAATCCGCCATCCTCCCCGTCATTCGCCCGCTGGGCGAGTTCGATGAGGAGGCCGCGCTGTTCGATACAGAGGGTGCCACCGCGCTCGATCTTGCCCCGCCGATAGAGGCGCTGGACCGCATCCTGCTGCTGGCACCGCTGGTGCAGGCGTGGAAGGCGCGGCTGCCCGGCCATGTGGCGGCATTGTTTGAGGAAGGTGTCGTGGTGCCGGCTTCGGCGTCGGATTCCATCTGGCTCGCGCGTGATCTGGCCGGCTTGATGGACGAGATCGAAACCGAGGAAGCTGACTGGACGAAGCTTGCCAGCCTCGCGCCCGATGCGCTGGCGCATTGGTGGCAGGTGACGCTCGAATTCCTGCAGATCGTCACCGCCCATTGGCCAAAGCTGCTCGAAGAGCTCGACCGTTCCAACCCCGCCGCGCATCGAAACGCGATGCTGGCGGCGGAAGCCGCACGCCTCAAGGCCCATGCACACAAGGGCCCGGTCATCGCCGCCGGTTCCACCGGCTCCATTCCGGCGACAGCGCGGCTTCTCGCGGCAATCGCCGGGTTGGAAAACGGTGCCGTGGTTTTACCGGGCCTCGACACGCGGCTCGACGCACGTGCCTGGGAGGCGGTGGGCGATGCAGACGAGCCGTCCGCCTTCGGCCATCCGCAGGCAGGGCTGAAGAAACTGCTTTCCGCCATCGGCATCACGCGCGAAGAGGTGGTCGAGCTTGGCGAGCCTGCCCCGCCGCTTGCCCTGCGCCGCGCATTGGTCAGCGAAACCCTGCGCCCTGCCGAAACCACGGATGCCTGGCTCGAAAATCAGGCGCTTGCAGCCGATGCGACGGAAGGGGACGCGCTTTCCGGCGTGACCCTGGTCGAGCCCGCAAACGAGCGTGAGGAAGCGCTCTCGATAGCCGTTGCGCTGCGCCTGGCCTTGACCGACGAGAATGCAACGGCGGCACTCGTCACACCCGATCGCGGTCTTGCGCGGCGTGTCGCGGTGGAACTGCGTCGCTTCGGCATCGAGGCGGATGATTCCGGCGGCACGCCGCTCGCCGACACCCCGCCGGCAACGCTCGCCCGGCTGCTGCTGGAAACCGTGTTCCGCCCCGGCGAACCCATCGCCATGGTGGCCCTCCTCAAGCATCCCTTGCTCCAGCTGGGGCTGAAACGCGCCAACGTGCGCCGCGCCGCCGAGACCATCGAGCTAGTGGCGCTGCGCGGCGGCACGGGTCGGCCAGACATCGCCACGCTCGATGCGCTCTTTGAAACACGCTGGGAAGCGATTGAACGCGACACGCGCAAACCCTTCTGGTTCCCGCGCGTCAACGCCGCCGCACTGGCCGAAGCGCGCGTCGTGCTCGGTGCCCTGGTCGAGGCGCTGCGCCCACTGGCTGCGCTTCGCGGGCAATCGGGCATCGGCGTGCCCGAGATGGCGCGCAAGACAGTCGAAGTTCTCGAAGCACTCGGCCGGTCCGAAGACGGCAGCCTCACCAACTACTATGACGGCGAGCGCGGGCAGGCCATGGCCGCCTTCCTGCGCGGTCTGGTGGGTTCGCAAACGACCCTGCCCTTCGATGCCGCCGAGTGGCCGGCGGTCTTTGCCGCGCTCATCGCCACCGAGGTGGTCAAACCCACCATGGGTGCAGACAGGCGCGTCGCCATCTGGGGCACGCTCGAAGCGCGGCTTCTGCATGTCGACACGATGGTTCTGGGCGGCATGAACGAGGGCACCTGGCCTGCCATTCCCTCCTCCGACCGCTTCATGTCGCGCCTGATGAAGGCCGAGCTTTCGCTGGAGCCGCCGGAGCGCCGCATCGGCCAGGCCGCGCATGATTTCATGATGGCGATGGGCACGAAGAATGTGGTGCTGACACGCGCCGCCCGCGCCGGCGATGCACCGGCTGTCGCTTCGCGCTGGCTGCAGCGCCTCACGGCATTTGCCGGCAAAGATGTTGCCGAAACCATGCGCGCCCGCGGCCGGGAGCTGATCGCATGGGCGCGTCTTCTGGACGACAGGCCGGACGAGGATTTCGCTCCCCGGCCCGAGCCAGCGCCGCCTGTCGAGGCGCGCCCCACGCGCTTCTCCATCACCGAGATCGAGACACTGCGGCGCGATCCCTATGCCGTCTATGCCAAGCGCATTCTGGCGCTCGTTGCGCTCGACCCGCTGATCCGCGATCCGGGTGCCGCAGAACGCGGCAATCTCTTCCATGATGTTCTGGAGCGCTTCATCAAGGAGGTGGAAGACCCGACGGCCCCCGACGCGCTCGACAGGTTGATCGCCATTGGCCGCGAGCTCTTTTCCGAAGCCGGTCTACCGCAGGATGTGGCAACGGTCTGGTGGCCGCGCTTCGAGCGCACGGCGGCCTCCGTCGTCGAATGGGAGCGCGGTCGCGCCGAAGGCATCGCAAGGCGCCATGCCGAAATTCGCGCCTCGGCCATCGAGGTGGCAAAGCTCGGCCTCACCCTTTCAGGCCGCGCCGACCGCATCGACATCCGCGCCGATGGCAGCGCCGAAATCCTCGACTACAAGACCGGCGCCTCGCCGTCGCGCCGGCAGGCGCACACGCTTCTTTCCCCACAGCTTGCGCTGGAAGCGGCGCTGCTTCAGCGCGGCGCGTTCGCCGATATAGGCCCCGCCGAGCCTGGCGACCTCGCCTATGTGCGGCTCAAGGCCAATGGCGAGGTGGTGCCTGAATCCATCCTGCGCATGAAGGACAGCGACAAGACCGCGCCCGGCATGGCCGAAGAGGCATGGGAACGGCTGGGTCAACTTCTCGCCCATTATCACAAGCCTGAGACGGGCTATCGCTCGCGCGTCCTGCCCTTCCGCGAGGGCGATGTGGATGGCGATTACGACCATCTGGCGCGCGTGCTCGAATGGTCTGCCGGCGGCGATGCGGGCGAAAGTGGAGGGGACGAATGAAAAAGTTTCCCTTCATCCCCGAAGACACGATCAAGGCGCAGTCGCTTGCAGCCGACCCCGCCACATCGGCCTGGGTCTCGGCCAATGCCGGCTCCGGCAAGACCCATGTGCTTGCCCAGCGCGTGATCCGGCTTCTGTTGCAGGGGGCGGACCCCTCCAAAATCCTCTGCCTCACCTACACGCGCGCTGCCGCTGCCAACATGGCCAACCGCGTGTTCCGCGACCTTGCCGGCTGGAGCCTCCTGCCCGACGAAGCGCTGTCCGATGTGATCGCAAAGATGGAGGGCAAGGCGCCCAACCGTGAAAAGCTTGCCCGCGCGCGGCGGCTTTTCGCCCGCGCGCTGGAAACGCCGGGCGGTCTGAAAATCCAGACGATCCACGCCTTCTGCGAGGCGATCCTGCACCAGTTCCCGCTGGAGGCAAACATTGCCGGCCATTTCGAGCTGCTCGACACGCAGATGGAGGAGGCGCTGCTTGCCGAAGCGCGGCGCGATCTTCTTTCCGGTGCGGCCGGCGAGGATGGCGCGCTGGCCGAAGCCTTTGCCGAGGTGCTGGAGCGCGGCGGCGAGAGCGGCTTGCAGGAGCTATTGTCCGAGATCATCGCCCGCCGCGACGGCTTGCGCGCCTTCATTGATGAAATCGGCAACGACCCGGTGCCCTACAGCGCCCTGTTCGAGGAGTTCGATTTCGCAGTCGATGACACGGCAGCATCGATTGCCGCCTCCATCTGGCCGCTTCCGGGCTTCGATGCCGGTGCGTTTCGTGCCTTCGTGGCGGAGGCTGAGGCCGTCGACGCCAAAACCGTTTTGAAGAGCATCGTGCCCGATGCCAGCCGCGCCTTCGAGGAGGCGGACTCGCTGCGCCGGCTCGACCATCTGCGCAAGGGCTTTTTGAAGGCCGATGGCGGTGTCTATGGCGAGAGCACCTTCAAAAAGGCGCTGCGCACTGCCCTGCCCGACATTGTCGAGCGCTATGGCGAGGCGGCGGAGGCAATCCGCAATGCCGCCGACCGCGTGGCGCTCTTCCGCATGCTGGAGGCAACGCGTGCGGCCCTTGTCATCGCAGATGGCATGATCGCCCGCTATGAGCGTCTGAAACGCGCGCGCGGCTTTCTTGATTTCAACGATCTCATCATGCGCACCATCCGGCTTCTGGCCCGTGCCGATGCCGGACCATGGGTTCAGTACAAGCTCGACAAGGGCATCGACCATGTGCTGATAGACGAAGCGCAGGACACGAGCCCCGAGCAGTGGCAGATCGTGCGCCTTTTGGCGGAAGAGTTCTTTGCCGGCGAAAGTGCGCGCGAAGGCCTCCTGCGCACCATCTTCGCCGTGGGCGATGAAAAACAGTCCATCTACTCGTTTCAGGGTGCGGAGCCGGCTGCCTTCGGCGAGAGCGGCCGCGCGTTCGAGAAAAAGGTGCGCGAGGTCGAGCGCCGTTTCGAGCGCCTGCGCCTGCGCTATTCCTTCCGCTCCACCGAGGATGTGCTGCGTGCCGCCGATCTCGTGTTCTCGAAAGCCGATGTGGCGCAGGGGCTGACGCATGATCCCGAGCCGATCGAGCATCTGGCCGTTCGCGCGGGCCAGCCCGGCTATGTGGAAGTCTGGTCGCCCATCGCGCCGGTCGCGGTGGACGAGCCGGAA
Organism: Nitratireductor rhodophyticola; assembly: GCF_019891355.1. NCBI lineage: Bacteria > Pseudomonadati > Pseudomonadota > Alphaproteobacteria > Hyphomicrobiales > Phyllobacteriaceae > Nitratireductor > Nitratireductor rhodophyticola. Next base: position 688,685 of record NZ_JAHSSF010000003.1, read on the forward strand.
GACTGGACGGAAGCCATCGACCACGCCTCCGCACCCGCTGTGCGGCTGGCCGAAACCATCGCACAGACCGTCGAGGACTGGATCCGCAATGGCGAGATCATCGAAGGCACCGGCAAGCGTCTCACGGCGGGCGATGTGCTTGTGCTCGTGCGCAAGCGCGACCGTTTCGTGCACGCGCTCTCGCGCAGCCTGAAAAACCGCCACATCGATGTTGCCGGCGCGGACCGGCTGCGGCTCACCGCACACATCGCCGTGCAGGACCTGATCGCGCTCGGCCGCTTCCTTCTCCAGCCGCATGACGATCTGTCGCTGGCAGCAGTGCTGAAAAGCCCCCTCTTCGGCATGGATGAGGAACGCCTCTTCCGTCTGGCCTGGAACCGCGGGCGCGCCGTTCCGCTGTTCGATGCCATGCGTGCGCAGGCGCTGTCAGATCCGGCCGTGGCCGGCATGGTCGAGACCCTGCAGACCTGGCAGAACGAGGCGGCGTTCAAGCCGGCTTTCGAGTTTTATGCGGGCCTTCTCACGGGCACACGCGAGCGGGAGGGCGCGCGCCGGCTTTTTGTGGCGCGGCTCGGCCATGAGGCCAATGACATTCTCGACGAGTTCCTCTCCTTCGCGCTCGCCGGCGAACGGGCGGGGCTCAACGGGCTCGAAGCGCTGCTTTCGGCGCTTGAAGGGCAGGCGCCGGAAATCAAGCGCGAGATGGACCAGACGCGAGACGAGCTGCGCATCATGACGGTCCATGCCGCCAAGGGTCTTGAGGCGCCGGTGGTGTTTCTGGTCGATCCGGGCAGCGCGCCCTTCGTCTCCCAGCATCTGCCCAAGCTCATGCCCTTCGCGCCGCGTGGCGAAGGCTGGCAGGGCAAGGGTTTCCTCTGGCGCGCCGGCAAGGATGTTTCCAACACGGTGGCGGCCACCTTCGAAGCCGATGCAAAGATCAAGGCGGAGGAAGAATACCGCCGCCTCCTCTATGTGGGCATGACGCGTGCCGAGGACCGGCTGATCGTCTGCGGCTATCACGGCCAGCGCGAGCCCCAGGAATTGACCTGGCTCAATGTCGTGCGCACCGCGCTTTCGGGAGCCGACCGGGTGGAGGAACGGGCGAGCCCCGCAATCTGCGCACCGGTCTATCGCTATCGTGTGAGCGATGCTCCGGCGGTGAAACCCGATATGGAAGAAGCTGTCCAAGCTGCGCCCGAAACCGCGCTTCCCGAAGCCCTGCTCACGCCGCCGCCCATGCCGGTCGATCTGCCGCGCCCGCTTTCGCCGTCGCGTGCTGGCGCTCTGATCGAAGCTGATTACGAGCCGGTCCCTTCACCTCTTTCTCCCGTTCTCGACGAGGCGCGCAAGCCGGGCTTTGCCATCCAGCGCGGTTTGGCGGTTCACAAGCTTTTGCAATTGTTGCCCGAATGCCCGCAGGAAGAGCGTGAGGCCGCAACGGGCCGCTATCTCGATCGTGTGGGCGGCACCTGGAGCAGCGAAGAGCGGCAGGCAGTCTGGCACTCGGTTCGCGCGATCCTTGAGGACACGCGCTTCGCGCCCATCTTCGCACCCGGGTCCCGCGCAGAAGTTTCGGTCATGGGCGAACTCGCGCTTGGCAAACGCCGTCACGCCGTCTCCGGCAAGATCGACCGCTTGGCCGTCACCGATGATGCGGTGCTGATCGTCGATTACAAGACCAACCGCCCCGCGCCAAAATCGCTGGAAGAAGCACCCGCCCCCTATGTCGCGCAGCTTGCGCTCTATGCGGAGCTTCTGAAACCGCTTTATCCCGGGCGCAGGATCGAGGCTGCGCTTCTGTTTACCGAAACGCCGGTGCTGCTGCCGGTTCCCGCCGAACGTCTGGCAGACGCGCTTGAACGACTCACGCGGGCGTGACACAAGAGAGCTTGACGCGACCCCGCGCCACCACCACATGTGGTGTGACCGATTTGCCGATAAGGAGAATTCCCATGGCCACCGTGAAGGCGGACAAGAACAATTTCCAGTCCGACGTGCTGCAGGCGTCCGAGCCCGTGGTTGTCGACTTCTGGGCCGAGTGGTGCGGCCCGTGCAAGATGATCGCGCCCGCGCTGGACGAGATCGCTGCCGAGCTTGGTGGCAAGGTCAAGATCGCCAAGGTGAACATTGACGAGAACCCGGAACTGGCCGCGCAGTATGGCGTGCGCTCGATCCCGACCCTCATGATGTTCAAGGGCGGCGAAGTGGCCGACATGAAGGTCGGCGCCGCACCCAAGACGGCGCTTTCTGCGTGGATCAACGGTGCCGTTGCCTAAAACGTCGCCTGCAGAGACATGAAAAACCCGGCCTCGCGCCGGGTTTTTTGTTGGATGGATTGCATCGACGTGGTGCGTGGTTCGACAAGCTCACCATGAGGGAGGTAGATGATTGCAGTTCCTGTCCGTAACCTCACCGAAGCAGGCTTTTCCGCGATGCTCCACTTCCCTCATGGTGAGCTTGTCGAACCACGCACCACGCTGCTGCCATAAAATCGAGGCGGAACAATCTGAAAACCGGATTCCACACTTCGATTTCGGCAGGCTCAACCCCACACAAGCAGTGCGATCAGCCCGACACTGCCCACGAGCAGCCGCCACCAGCCAAACAGCGCATAGCCGCGCCGCGATACGTAGCCAAGCAGCCAGCGCACGACCATAAGCGCGGCAAAGAAGGCGGCGATGAACCCGATGGCGATGATCTTCACATCGGCTGCCGATAACAGGTCGTAATTCTTGTAGAGATCATAGGCGAAGGCGCCGGTCATGGTCGGCATGGCGAGGAAAAACGAAAACTCCGCCGCCGAGCGCTTGTCCGCGCCCATAAGCAGCCCGCCGACGATCGTCGCACCGGAGCGCGAGGTGCCCGGGATCATTGAAAGGCACTGGAACAGACCGATGCCAAGATACATGGACAGCGGGAACTTCGTGATGTCGTGATAGCGCGGTTTCGTTGCCCAGCGATCCACCCAAAGCAGCACAAAGCCGCCCAGAATGAGCATCACGCAGATCAGAAGCGGTGTTTCAAAGAACACGGTCTTGATGATCTTGTAAGCCAGAACGCCGATCACCGCAGCCGGCAGAAAGGCGATCAGAATGCCGATGACGAAGCGCCGCGTTGCCGGGTCGCGCGGCAGGTCGATCAGCATCTGCCAGAGCCGCGCCGCATAGACGCTGAGAATTGCGAGGATGGCGCCGAGCTGGATCAGAACCTCGAAGGCCTTGCCGGTGGATTTGAAACCGAGGAAATGGCCGGCGAGCAGGATGTGCCCGGTGGAGGAGACGGGAATGAACTCCGTCAGTCCTTCGAGGATGCCAAGAAGGAGCGCCCCCACGATGGTCTGATCCGTCATGTTCGCTCCTCAATCAAGGCTTGCTTGTCAGCAGATAAGTCTCCCCCTATAGCTGAGGGAAGAACTCGCAGAATCAGGTAATCGAAGGATTACCGTCACGGCCATGAAATGGCCAGAGCCTTCCTCTAGAAGCAGACGCATGCTGACGCTCTTTCACCATCCCCTTTATGCTTCCTGCCGTTTCGTGCGGCTTTCCTTTGGCGAATATGGCGAGGAACTCGCCCTGATCGAGGAACGCCCCTGGGCGCGCCGCGAGGAGTTTCTCACGCTCAATCCGGCGGGCACGATCCCCGTCCTGCTTGCCGAGGGCGACCATCCCATTGTCGGTGCAACCGTTATCGCGGAATATCTCGATGAGACGCGTGGCGCGCTGAAGCGCGACAAGCGTCTGATGGCCGAGGATTCCGTCGACCGCGCGGAAATTCGCCGACTTGTCGAATGGTATCTTCTCAAGGCCGACGCCGACGTGACCCGGCATCTGGTGCGTGAGAGGGCGCTGAAGCCGCAGATGGCGGGGTCGGAAGGTGGCGGTTCGCCGGATTCGGCAGCCATCCGCGCTGCCCGCACCAATGTGCGCCAGCACATGAAATACACCAACTGGCTTGCCGGCACGCGCGACTGGATGGCCGGCAAAAGACTCTCCTATGCGGATCTCGCTGCCGCGGCCACGCTCTCGGTGCTCGACTATCTGGGCGAGATCGAGTGGCGTGACTATCCGGCAGCGCGCGACTGGTACACCCGCATGAAATCGCGCCCCTCTTTCCGCTCCATTCTGGCTGACCGCGTGCGTGGGCTTTCCCCCGTCTCTCACTACGCGGATCTGGATTTCTGATGAAAAGCGCGCAGGCCGACAGGCTTCGCGCGTTCGTCGAAAAGGAGGCGCGCGCGCTGGGCTTCGATGCCGTCGCCGTGGCCTCGGCAGAGCGTGCCCCCTCGCGTGCGGCCGAGCTTGGCCATTTCCTGAAGGAAGGCCGGCACGGCAGCATGCAATGGATGGAGGAAACGGCGGACCGCCGCGCCCATCCGCGCGATCTGTGGCCGCAGGCGCGCTCTGTCATCATGCTGGGCATGAACTACGGCCCGGACGAAAACCCACTGGAGATTCTGGAGCGTCGGGACCGGGCGGCAATCTCCGTTTATGCGCGCAACCGCGATTATCACGATGTCATCAAAGGCCGGCTGAAACAGCTTGCCGGCAAACTCGCCGCCCGCACCGGCGAGGATGTGAAGGTGTTCGTCGACACCGCGCCGGTGATGGAAAAGCCGCTGGCCCGCGAGGCCGGCCTCGGCTGGCAGGGCAAGCACACCAATCTTGTCAGCCGCGAGTTCGGCTCCTGGCTGTTTCTCGGTACCGTCTTCACCACCGCAGAGCTTGCCCCGGATGCACCGGAGCGCGACCATTGCGGCTCCTGCCGCGCCTGCCTCGACATCTGCCCGACCAGGGCCTTTCCGGCCCCCTACCAGATCGATGCACGACGCTGCATCTCCTACCTCACCATCGAGAACAAGGGTCCGATCCCGCGCGAATTCCGCGTCCCCATGGGAAACCGCATCTATGGCTGTGACGACTGCCTCGCCGCCTGCCCGTGGAACAAGTTCGCTCAAGGCGCCGCCGAGGCGAAGCTTCAGGCGCGCGAGGATCTGAAGGAACCGCCGCTGTCCGCGCTTCTGGAGTTGGACGATGCCGGTTTTCGCACATTGTTTTCCGGCTCACCGGTCAAGCGCATTGGCCGCGACCGTTTCATCCGAAATGTGCTGATCGCGGCGGGCAATTCCGGCGAAGCCAGCCTGGTTGACCCGTGCAGGCGCCTCGCCGAAGATGATGCGCCGCTCGTGCGTGGCGCGGCCGTCTGGGCGCTGTCCCGACTTCTGGACGACAAGGCCTTCCGGGCAATCGAAACCCGGCTGCGCCCGCAGGAAACGGATGCACAGGTGCAGGCTGAATGGGACGGGCGATCATGACCAAGAAATTTTTCATCTTCGGCGCAGGCTATTCCGGCCGGGCCATCGCCCGCGAGGTCGCCAGCGAAGCCGCCCTGGTGGCCGGCACCACGCGCAGCGCCGGGAACGCCGAAAGACTGAAGCACGCAGGCATCGTGCCCTTTCTGTTTCAGGACACCGTTTCTCCCGATGTGAAGGAAGCGCTGGCCACCACCACGCATCTCATCGTCAGCGTCGCACCGGATGCGGCGGGCGATCCCGTATTGATCGCCGCCCGCGAGATCATTTCCGGCGCCATGCCCGCGCTCAAATGGATCGGCTATCTCTCCACCGTTGGCGTTTACGGCGATCACGGCGGTGCCTGGGTGGATGAAACGGCGCCCTGCGATCCAGTCTCGGATCGCTCGAAACAGAGGCTCGTTGCGGAGAACGACTGGCTTCAGCTTGGCGAGGAGCTCGGCCTCCCGGTAGCCATCATCCGCCTGTCCGGCATCTACGGTCCGGGCCGCAACCCCTTCTGCAATCTCGAGGCCGGCAAGGCGCGGCGCATCGTCAAGCCGGGCCAGGTGTTCAACCGCATTCATGTCGACGACATCGCGGGCGCGACGGCCCATCTCGCGCGCCGTTTCGAAACGGGCATCTTCAATGTGACCGATGATGCTCCCTCGCCCCCGCAGGACGTGGTGGCATATGCGGCCGCACTGGCCGGACAGGCCGCCCCGCCGGAAGTTGCCTTCGAAGATGCCGGTCTCTCCCCCATGGGTCGGTCGTTTTACGGCGAATGCAAACGTGTCTCGAATGCGCGCCTCAAAAGCACGGGCTACCGGATGCGGCATCCGGATTATCGCGCAGCGCTCGAAACCATGTGGGCGGATGAAAGCTGGCGCGCAGAAGAATCGTAAACGACGGCGGTAAGCGAATCGCAAGCTGTGCTATGATTCGATAATCGCGGGGGTAGGCTCACAACGAGGAAGCGATGCGATTCCAACGGACTCTGAAACTGGTGGCCATGGCCCTGCTGGGACTTTCCACCACGGTTGCCGCCGTTCAGGCCGAACCTCTCGCCAAGGAGCTGTTCGGAGCCAAGAAGCTCCCCGCCGCCACCAGGCCGGCAGCCTATGGCTTCTATTCGAAAGGGTGTTTTTCCGGCGGTGTCGCCATCGCGCGTGACGGGCCGCACTGGCAGGCCATGCGCCTCTCGCGCAATCGTCGCTGGGGGCACCCGGTCCTCATCTCCCTGATTGAGCGCCTGTCGCGGGAAGCCGCGCAGGATGGCTGGCGCGGCCTTCTCGTCGGGGATATTTCGCAGCCGCGTGGCGGCCCCATGCTCACGGGTCACGCCTCGCATCAGATCGGCCTCGATGCCGACATCTGGTTCACGCCGATGCCGGCGCAGCGCATGAGCGTGGCCGACCGCGAACGCATCAGCGCCATCTCGATGCTGAAAAAGGATTCGCTCTACGTGGATGACCGCAAATGGACCCCGGCTCATGAAGCGGTCCTGCGGCGTGCGGCGAACTATCCGGAAGTGGAGCGCATTCTGGTGCATCCCGGCATCAAGAAAAAGCTCTGCGACACGGTGCGCGGCGATCGCTCCTGGCTCAGCAAGGTCAGGCCATTCTGGGGACATCACTATCATTTTCATGTCCGCATCGGCTGCCCAGCCCGCTCCACCGGCTGCAAGCCGCAAAGCCCGCCGCCGCGCAGCGAGGGATGCGATGATTCACTCGCCTGGTGGTTTACCGACGAACCGTGGAAGCCGGCAAAGGGCCCGGCCAAGCCGAAAGCCCGCGACGTGATGACCATGGCGGCCCTGCCCTCCGCGTGCCGCGCCGTGCTCGATGCGCCGAATCCCGCTTCGGAAGCCGCGGTCACCGTTGCCGGCCAGGGCGGTGTTCCGCAGGCCGCCGCAGCGGATCTGCCGGCACTCGGCTATCAGGCGGTCAGCCCCGCAAGTGTCCTGTCCGCGATGCCTCCGGCTCAGGTGCCGAGGCCGAGCAACCGGCCCGGATTTCAGTAGAACCGCCCGGCATTGAAGTGGTGGGCGCGTCGACTTTTTGCCGCCGATGCGCTTGCCTTCCGCCTTCAACCGATTTAATCCGCTTTAACCTGGTCTTTGGAGCGGCAAATCGTCAGAGTCTGTGCCATGCATTTCAAGAATGAGAACGATACAGCCCTGCGATTTCCCGTTCTGATCGGCGACATCGGCGGCACCAATGCGCGCTTTGCCATCCTGGTGGACTCCAACGCCGAGCCCAAAGCCTTTCCCGTGGTGCAGACCGCGGACTACGCAACCATCGACGAAGCCATCCAGAGCGCCATCCTCGACCGCACCTCCATCATCCCGCAATCGGCGGTGCTGGCGGTGGCCGGTCCGGTGGAGGGCGACGAGATCGACCTCACGAATTGCGACTGGGTGGTGCGCCCCCGGAAGATGATGGAGACGATGGGCTTTAGCGACATCATCGTCATCAATGATTTCGAGGCGCAGGCGCTGGCCGTGGTGGCGCTCGATGACGACAATCTTGAGATGGTCTGCCCCGGCACATCGCAGCCCACGGGCAGCCGCGTGGTGCTTGGGCCCGGAACGGGGCTCGGCATGGCCGGGCTTGTTCATGCGCAACACACCTGGTTTCCTGTGCCGGGCGAAGGCGGGCATGTGGATCTGGGCCCGCGCACCGGGCGCGATCTGGAAATCTTCCCGCATCTGGAGCGGATCGAGGGCCGTGTCGCCGCCGAGCAGATCCTGTGCGGGCGCGGCATGGTCAACCTTTACCGCGCGATCAACGCTGCCGACGGCACGAAACCCGTTCACGAGACGCCGGCAGAGATCAGCAGCGCCGGGCTCGACGGGTCCGATCCCGTGGCCATGGAAACGCTCGATCTCTTCGTGACCTATCTGGGGCGGCTGGCCGGTGACATGGCGCTCATCTTCATGGCGCGCGGCGGTGTCTATCTGAGCGGCGGCATTGCGCAGAAGATCGTTCCGACGCTCAAGAATGGCCATTTCAGGGCGGCATTCGAAGACAAGGCGCCCCACAGCGCTCTGGTGAAAGACATCCCCGTTTATGTCATCACCCATCCAAAGGCCGCTCTTGTCGGCCTCGCCGCCTATGCGCGCACTCCGGTCCGTTTCGGCATCGAAACCCAGGGGCGGCGCTGGAAGGCCGCATGAAAAGCGCCGGCCAGAGCCGGATTCACCGTTGCATGAGCGCAGTCGAACGGGCATAGCCTGTTGCTGGAAAGCGCGGCTGCTCAACGCCCGGTCGCCCGGCTGAACAGGAACGGATGTTTTGAAGCTTGGAAAGAACAAGGCGGATGTGGGAGAGGTTCTCCCGGTCATTCGCCGCATCTTCGCGGAGAACGGCCGCGATTATATCGGCCACTATCTGATCGCGATTGCCTGCATGCTGGCCATTGCCGCCACCACCGCCTTCAGCGCGTGGATCATGCGCGACATCATCGACGAGGTCTTCTATCGCCAGCGCTGGGAGCTGGTTGGCTGGATTTGCGGCGCCATTGTTGCCGCCTTCGCCATTCGCGGCTTCGCCACCTATGGCCAGTCGGTCATGCTGGCAAAGATCGGCAACAATATCGTCGCCCGCTATCAGCAGCGCATGTTCGATCATTTGATGCGGCTCGGCATCGGTTATTTTACGGCCACCCGTTCCGGCCAGCTCGCCGCCCAGATCAGTCAGAACGTGACCGGCATCCGCGACCTGCTCAACATGACGGTCGCCTCAATCGCCCGCGATCTCGTCACCCTCATCGGTCTCGTTGCCGTGATGGTGATGCAGGATCCCCTGCTCTCGGTCATCGCGCTGGTGATCGGCCCGCCGCTCATCTACTCGGTCAACTATCTGATGCGCCGGCTGCGCCGCGTGACGCGCGAGGCGGTGGATGTGAACTCCCGCCTCTTGGGCGCGATGCAGGAATCGGTGCAGGGCATTGCCATCATCAAGGCCTTCACCATGGAAGACCAGCTCTCGGGCAAGATGTCCGGGCTGATCTCCTATGCCGAGGACCGTTCCAACAAGATCGCCCGTGTCTCCGAGCGCCTTGGCCCCATCACCGAGCTTCTGGCGGGGCTGGCGATTGCCGGCGTGATCGGCTACGCGGCCTGGCGCGCTTCCGTCAGCGCGCAGCCGCCGGGCTCCGTCTTCGCGTTCATCACCGCCCTGCTCCTCGCCTATGATCCGGTGCGCAAGCTTGCCCGCGTGCAGGTCAATCTCGAACGCGCGCTGGTCAATGCCCGCATGATCTACGAGATCCTCGACACCGAGCCCCAGCAGCGTGATGCGCCGGGCGCGGGCACGCTGGCCGTAAAAAAGGGCACCGTCACCTTCGACAAAGTGGCGTTCTCCTATGGCGACGATCTGCCGGTGCTGCACGGCATCAGCTTTGTCGCCAGAGCGGGTGAGACCACGGCCATCGTCGGCCCGTCCGGCGCCGGCAAGTCCACGCTCTTCGCGCTTCTCCAGCGTTTTTACGATCTCGATGGCGGCAGGATCGAAATCGACGGGCAGGACATATCCTCCGTCACCAAGAGCTCGCTGCGCAATGCCATCGCCTATGTTTCGCAGCAGCCCTATCTTTTCGAAGGCACGATCCGCGACAACATCCGCTATGGCCGCCCCGATGCAACCGATGCCGAGGTCGAGGAAGCGGCAAGGCTTGCCTTCGCCGACGATTTCATCCGCCAGCAGGTGGAAGGATACGACACGCTGGTTGGCGAGAACGGCGCCAACCTCTCCGGCGGCCAGCGCCAGCGCATTTCCATTGCCCGCGCCATCGTGCGCGACGCGCCGATCCTGCTGCTCGACGAGGCGACCTCCGCGCTCGACAACGAGTCGGAAGCGCGTGTCCAGCAGGCGCTGGAAGGCATCATGGAAACCCGCACCACGCTCGTCATAGCGCACCGGCTTTCCACCGTGGTCAATTCCGACCGCATCGTCGTGCTTGAAGAAGGCCATCTGGTGGAAGAAGGCACGCATGAGAGCCTCCTTGCCAAACCGCACGGCATCTATGCACGCTTCCACCGCATGCAGAGCCAGAAGGGCGAGAACCTGCTCGCCAACACCACAGCAGAGCCGCAGGAGCAGAACACATGAGCGATATGGGGCTTGTCATCGTTGGGGCGGCTGGCCGCATGGGCCAGACGCTGATCCGCACCGTGCACGCAATGGACGGGCTGCGCGTCGCCGCTGCGGTAGAGCGTCCGGGCTCTTCTTTCCTGGGGCGCGATGCGGGCGAGCTCGCCGGCATCGGCACGATCAATATTGCCATCACCGATGACCCGTTGGCCGCCTTCGCAAAGGCCGATGGCGTGCTGGATTTCACCTCGCCGGACTCCAGCGTGGAGTTTGCCGGCTACGCCGCGCAGGCGCAGATCGTCCATGTCATTGGCACCACCGGTTTTGCGCCGGAGCACGAGGCGAAAATCAGGGCCGCCGCGCATCACGCCACCATCGTCAAGTCGGGCAATATGAGCCTTGGCGTGAACCTGCTTGCCGTTCTGGTCGAGAAAGCCGCCCGCGCGCTGGAGGCGTCTGATTTCGACATCGAGGTGCTGGAAATGCACCACCGCCACAAGGTCGATGCCCCGTCTGGCACGGCGCTGCTTCTGGGCGAGGCCGCCGCAAGGGGGCGCGAGATCGCACTGGCGGAAAAGAGCGTGCGCGTGCGCGACGGCCAGACCGGCCCGCGCGAGGAGGGCACGATCGGCTTTGCCACGCTGCGGGGCGGGTCTGTCGTTGGCGAGCATTCGGTCATTCTCGCCGGTTCCGGCGAGCGCATCACGCTTTCGCACCAGGCCGAGGATCGCGGCATCTTCGCGCATGGCGCGGCCAGGTCCGCTCTTTGGGCGCATGGCCGCAAGCCCGGCCTTTATTCCATGCTCGACGTGCTCGGGCTCAACTGACCCCACCATCACGAAGCAACAAGGAACGCACCATGTCCGGTACCCTTATTCTCGTTCGCCACGGCCAGAGCGAATGGAACCTGAAGAACCTGTTCACCGGCTGGCGTGATCCGGGCCTTACCGAAAAGGGCCATGAAGAGGCGAAGGATGCCGGCCGCCGGCTGAAGGCGCGCGGTTTCAAGCCGGACATTGCCTACACGTCGGTCCTCTCCCGCGCGCAGGTCACCAATGATCACATCCTGAAAGAGCTCGGGATGGAGGATCTGGAAACCATCCGCGACCAGGCGCTCAACGAGCGCGACTATGGCGACCTATCGGGCCTCAACAAGGACGATGCGCGCGAAAAATGGGGCGAGGAGCAGGTGCATATCTGGCGCCGTTCCTATGACACCCCGCCCCCCGGCGGCGAAAGCCTGAAGGACACGGGCGCGCGCGTGTGGCCCTATTTCCTGCATGAGATTTTGCCGCATGTGCTGCGCGGCGAGACGGTTCTGGTGGCCGCACACGGCAATTCGCTGCGCGCCCTTGTCATGGCGCTCGACGGCCTTTCGGGCGAGGAGATCGTGAAGATGGAAATCGCCACCGGCGTTCCCATCGTCTACCGGCTCAACGCCGATTCGACCGTAGCCTCGAAAGAGGTTCTGGACGACTGAACGCCTTTCCGGGGGCGTCCAAATGCGCCCCCGCCCGCTTTTGCGCGAGGCCCGCGCGGGGCTTTTGTCATTTTCCTGACAAACAGCAAGAATCCGCGTTGACACGGAAGGGTTCGGCCCTTACATCGGCATCGCACACCTGCCCAGGTGGCGGAATTGGTAGACGCGCACGGTTCAGGTCCGTGTGCCGCGAGGCGTGGAGGTTCGAGTCCTCTCCTGGGCACCATTCTTCGAGTTCGATACGAGCATCTCCCGGCGCTGCGCGTTTGCTCCCGCAGCGCTTTTTGTATGTCGATCGGGATGGCCGCTTCACGAAGCCGTGCGCAGCTGCACGGTCGCGCTCTGCATCTCCGGTACGGAAACCTGGTTTCGGCCGCGCCGCTTCGCCACATAGAGCTGCTCGTCGGCGGTCGCCATCAGGCTGGAAAAGTCTGCGGCTTCCTCGACAAAGGCGATACCGATGCTCACGCTGAGCCGCGCGAGACCGTTCCGTTCCGTGTGAAGCTCGATGCGCTCGACGCCGCGCCGCAGCCGTTCGGCAAGCGCTTCGCCCTTTGAAAGTGTGGTCGCTTCGAGAAACACGCCGAATTCCTCGCCGCCGATGCGGCCGGCAAGACCTTCTCCGCAAAACACGTCCCGGATGACATCTGCGATGGCCGCCAGTGCGCGGTCCCCGGTCAGATGCCCGTGGGTGTCGTTGATCCCCTTGAAGTCGTCCGCGTCAATGACGAGCAGAACGCCACCGGCGCCCCGCTGCCCGGCCTGGTTCAGTTCCGCGATGAACGTGCTGCGGTTGAGCAGCCCTGTCATCTCGTCGATACGCGCCGCCGCGGCAAGTTTGCGATAGACGCCGGCCAGCTCGCGATGGGTCGCCTCCAGCTCCTGGTGCGCCAGCGCGATCCTGTGGTTCTGGTAAAATGTGTACATGCTGGCAGGAAAGGCGATGAGCAGCGGGCAGAGCGCACTCAGCAGCGCCGCAAACCAGTTCATGGAGCCGCCGGTCAGATGGATGGCAATCCAGCAGATCGCCAGAGAGGCGATGATGGACAACAGCGTTGCAATGACAGCTTTGAGGACAACCAGTTTCATGATCTGGCGGATATCAGCCGCCCCTTACCCCAACGTTAAGGGCGTCGGGCCCTGCCGTTAGGGAAAGTGCCCCGTCCTCGCCTCAATTGGCCGTTAGGCCCCCTGGCAACGACAATCCAGGACGAAAAAATGCACAAGCGACTTTCCCGCGGCGCGAAGATCGCGCCCGCAGCCGCTCTGATCGTCACCGTGCTTTCTGCGCCGGCCTTCGCGCAGTGCGGTAGCGCATCATGGTACGCGCTGACCTCCATGACCGCTTCCGGCGAGCGAATGAACCCCGCGGCGATGACAGCGGCGCATCGCACCCTTCCCTTCGGCACGAAGCTGCGTGTGACGAACAAGCGCAATGGCCGCAGCGTGGTGGTGCGGATCAACGATCGCGGCCCCTTCGTGCGTGGCAGGATACTGGATTTGTCGAAAGCCGCCGCCGCAAGGCTTGGCTTCATTCGTGCCGGGCATACCAGGGTCTGCCTCAAGACACAGTGACGCCCTGCGCGCGCCCCGGTCAGATGACGGCTTTGCGCTGCGCCGGCGCCTCATTGTTCTGGCGAAGATAGCCAAGCGTCGCATCGGCGTTGCAGGGGCGGCCGAAGAGATAGCCCTGCCCGCCCGCGCAGCCAAACTGCACCAGCCGGTCGGCCTGTGCTTCGGCCTCGATGCCTTCTGCGACAACATCCATGCCCAGCCCTTCGCACATGGCAAGAATGGCCCGGATGATGTGTTCCGACGGCCGGTCGTCGAGGATAGATGCCACGAAGGCGCGGTCGATCTTCAGCTTGTCGAAATGGAACTCGCGCAGCCGCCCGAGGCTGGACTGGCCGGTGCCGAAATCGTCCAGCGATACACGGATGCCGACACGGCGCAGATCTTCCACGATGCGACGCGCCGAGGCGGGGTCGTTCATCAGGCCGGTTTCGGTGATCTCGATCTCCAGCCGGCGCGGGTCGAAGCCCGTCCGTTCCAGAATGGAGAGAATCTGCAGCCCGGTATTGTGGTCGACGAGCTGCGATGGCGAGAGATTGAACGACAGGAACAGGTCTTTGGGCCAGTCGCGCGCGGCCTCCGTGGCCTTGCGCAGAACGAGCTGCGAGAGCTGGCCGATAATGCCGCGTTCTTCGGCGATGGGAATGAATATGCCGGGGGAAACCGGCCCGAGATCCCTGTCCGTCCAGCGGGCGAGCGTCTCGAAACCCACCGTGCGGCGTGTGTTCAGGTCCACGATCGGCTGGAAGTGCGGCTCCACCTCGCCTGCGGCCACGGCGCGTCTCAGCGCCTGTTCGATATGGGTCACGCGCTTGGCGGCTTCTTCCATTTCGCGTGTGTAGACCACCACGGCCCCACGGCCGGTACGCTTGGCCTGGTAGAGCGCGGTTTCCGCCTTGTTGAGCAGAACCTCGCTCGTTTCCTCTTCCGAATAATAGAGCGAGCAGCCGGCCGAAGCCGAAAGCCTGGCCGTGCGCTGCCCCACATCATAGGGGGCGGAAAGGATTTCGATCAGGAGCCTGGTCTTCTCGCGCGCCGCCTCCTCGCTGAAGACGAGAGGAAACAGAAACGCAAACTCGTCGGCGCCGATCCGCGTCTCCGTGGAGTGCGCATCCATCGCCGCCCGAAGCCGCATGGCAACCTGTTGCAGGATTTCGTCGCCGGCAGCGCGGCCGAAGAGGTCGTTGATCGGCTTGAAGCCGTCAAGGTCGAGAACGCCAATCGCAAAGGGGGCGGGGTCGTCGGCGCGTTCTTCGATCAGTCGGTTAATCTTGTCGAAGAACCGACGCATGTTTCCCAGGCCCGTCAACGCATCGGTGAAGGCAAAGTCGGACTGGTCTGCCGTTATCGTCCGTTCTTGTGCGGGCGCCGGCTGCATCGAAACTCCGTTGCTCTGGCGATTTTTTGATCACATGCGCCGAACCATGGACCTAAATTGTTTAGGAATCGTATCCAATATTCGAATAAAGCGTATCTGATTGTCGCCGATCCGGCACGGCACCGCGCGCGGACCGCTCCACCGGCTTGACACGGGCGCGCTCGCGCCGTCATCTGCTGCCGCCATTGGAATGAGTTTGACACCGATATTTGCTTGGTCCCACCTTGAGATCGAATGTCGAATTCATAAATTCCATCAGGGTCCCGACCCAGGAAATATAAAGCGGCCAGTGGCACCGTTGTTTCCGGCCTTTGCTCTCGCCGTCGAAGCGGATGGGAAGCGAATGTTGGAGGCGAGCTGCCAGTTTCCCTCCGGAGTTTATTCCATGTCCCTTAAAGTCGCGGTCCAGATGGACCACATTTCCACCGTCTCGATTGCCGGCGACACGAGCTTTGCGCTCGCTCTCGAAGCGCAGGCGAGGGGTCATGCGCTCTGGCATTACACGCCGGACAGGCTCTCCATGGTCGATGGAAAGGTCATTGCCTGGGCCGAGACGCTGGAAGTGCGGGACGAAGAGGGCAATCACTTCACGCTGGGCGCGCCGCAGCGGCTCGATCTGTCGGAGATGGACGTGGTGCTTCTGCGCCAGGACCCGCCCTTCGACATGAATTACATCACCACCACCCACATCCTCGACCGCATCCACCCGAAGACACTGGTCGTCAACGATCCGTCCTGGGTGCGAAACAGTCCCGAAAAGATCTTCGTCACCGAGTTTGCGGACCTGATGCCCGAAACCCTCATCACGCGTGACACGCGTGAGGTCGACGATTTCCGGAAAAAGCATGGCGACATCATCGTCAAGCCGCTCTACGGCAATGGCGGTGCGGGCATCTTCCATTTGAGGGAGGGTGACCGCAATCTCGCTTCGCTGCTGGAGATGTTCATGGGCGCCTTCCGCGAGCCTTTCATCGTGCAGCGCTATCTGAAAGAGGTGCGGGGCGGCGACAAGCGCATCATCCTCATCGAGGGCGAGCCCGTCGGTGCTATCAATCGGGTTCCCGCCGATCATGATTCCCGCTCCAACATGCATGTCGGCGGCCGCGCGGAACATGCGGAACTGACCGAGCGCGAGCGCGAGATCTGCGCGCGCATCGGCCCGTCCCTGCGCGAACGCGGCTTCACCCTGGTCGGCATCGATGTCATCGGCGACTGGCTGACGGAAATCAACGTGACCTCGCCAACGGGCATCCGGGAGGTGAAGAGGTTCGGCGGAGCCGACATTGCCGCCCTGTTCTGGGAGGCCGTTGAGGCGCGTCGGGCCGGCGGCTGATATGGCCCTGTTCCGCCGGCACAACCGCCTGCAACCCGAAAACAACCCATACGCTTGCCTGTTCCTGAAACGTTCTTGATCTGATCGCCGGAACCTGCTTCAATGAAGTTGCAGGGCGATGAGATTTCTTGTTCTGGCTGTATTTCTGATGCGTCTTGCCGGGATGCAGGCCTGCCTGCGTCTTGTGGATGCCAGGGCATCGGACCGAAAAGTGGGTACCGGTTTTCGGGTTGTTCCGATGCCCTTTCAAAGACCTGGACCGCCTTTGTGCGCCCGAATGGGTGCATGGCGATCCAGAAACAGCCGGTTCAGGCGTGGCTGGGGGGATAACGCATGGTTTCGCATGTCCGCACTGTGGCCTTTCAGGGGGTGGAGGCCGTTCCCGTCGACGTGCAGGTCATGGTTGCCCCCGGCAAGATGGGAATGCAGATCGTCGGGCTCGCCGACAAGGCGGTGGCGGAAAGCCGGGAGCGGGTGCAGGCCGCGCTTCATGCCTCCGGCCTGTCCATGCCGCCGAAGAAGGTGACGGTCAATCTCGCCCCCGCCGATCTGCCGAAGGAGGGAAGCCATTATGATCTCCCCATCGCTCTGGGGCTGATGGCGGCGCTCGGCGCTGTCCCTTCAGATGCGCTGGCGGGTTACGTCGTCCTCGGCGAACTGTCGCTCGATGGCACGGTCGCTGCGGTCAATGGTGTTTTGCCGGCTGCCATTGGTGCAAACGCCATGGAACGCGGCCTGATCTGTCCCCACGCCTGTGGCGCGGAAGCGGCATGGGCCGGCGCGGATATAGATATTCTCGCTCCGCGCAGCCTCATCGCGCTGGCCAATCATTTCCGGGGTAGCCAGGTCATGAGCCGGCCGGAGCCGGCGCTCTATCCGCCGCCGTCCACGGTGCCGGACCTTGCCGATATTCGCGGGCAGGAAGCCGCCAAGCGAACGCTCGAAGTGGCGGCTGCCGGTGGCCACAATCTCCTGATGGTCGGGCCACCGGGCGCCGGCAAGTCCATGCTGGCGCAGCGCCTGCCGTCCATCCTGCCGCCGCTCGCGCCGCGCGAGCTTCTGGAGGTTTCGATGATCGCCTCCATCGCCGGCGAACTGGCGGATGGGAAACTGTCGGACCGGCGCCCCTTTCGCGCGCCGCACCATTCCGCATCCATGGCGGCCATCGTGGGCGGCGGGTTGAAGGCCCGGCCCGGCGAGGCCTCGCTGTCCCATCATGGCGTTCTGTTTCTCGATGAATTGCCGGAGTTCTCCCCGCAGGTTCTCGATTCCCTGCGCCAGCCACTCGAGACCGCCGAATGCGTGATCGCCCGTGCCAATCACCGGGTCAGCTACCCGGCGCGCATCCAGCTTGTCGCCGCCATGAACCCGTGCCGCTGCGGCATGGCGGGGGAGCCCGGCCATCGTTGCCGGCGCGGGCCGCGCTGCGTGACGGATTATCAGGCGCGCATTTCAGGTCCGCTGCTCGACCGCATCGATCTTCGCATCGATGTTCCTGCGGTTTCTGCCGGAGATCTCATCGGCGGGGCAGGGCGGGCCGAAACGAGCGCTGCCGTGGCCGAGCGTGTCGCCTTTGCCCGGCAAAAGCAGCAGGCACGCTACACGGCGCATGGCCTGCCGGCGTGGACCACGAATGCATCCTGTTCCGCAGCACTCATCGAAGACGTCGTTTCTCTCGATGCCGATTGCACGGCCCTGATCCGTCAGGCGAGCGAGAAACTTGGCTTTTCTGCCCGCGCCTATCATCGCGTGCTCAAGGTCGCGCGCACGCTGGCGGATCTCGACGGTGCCGATGCCGTTGCGCGACCCCATATCGCCGAAGCGATTTCCTATCGCATGGCCGGGCAGGCAAGGGCGGAGATTGCCTGAATCTGTTGCGCGCGGGGTGCGAGGTTGCTGCAGTCTGAAAAGCACCGCATAGTTGCGCCGGTGGCTCTGGAGCATTTTGCGGTCAGATGGGATCATCTGGTGTCCGCATCGATGGGGAAGAGTGCAGAGATTGAACGTCTTTCAAGTGCCCGCAAGGGCGCATGGCGCTTCACAGAGAGGATGAAATGGTCGAGACCGGAACCCTGTTGACCTACGTGCTCGTTGTCCTGGGACTGTTTCTGATCCCCGGTCCTGCAGTGCTGATGACACTTGCCCGTGCCGCCAGCGGCGGTCGGCGGATCGGCATCGCCACGGGGCTCGGCATCGCGGCGGGCGATCTGGTTCACACGATCATGGCGACAGTCGGTCTGTCCGCGATCCTCATGACCTCGGCGCTGGCCTTCACCATCGTCAAATATATCGGTGTCGCTTATCTGATCTACCTCGGCATCAGCGCTTTTCTGGAGAAGACGGACCGGTTTGATCTGCCCGTCGTGCGGCCGCTGACGGCGCCGCGGGCCTTTCGGCAGGCACTGTTTGCCGAGGTGCTCAACCCGAAGACGGCTTTGTTCTTCCTTGCCTTTCTGCCGCAGTTCGTTCAGCCGGGAGGCTCGGCCGTCCTCCAGCTCGCGACACTGGGATTTGTCTTTGTCGTGATGAGCGCGGCCTTCACCTCGCTCATTGCGATCGGCGCCGGCTCGGTCGGTGCGTGGCTACGGCGCAACCCTGCGGTCGCACGCTGGCAGGGGCGCGTCGTCGGCACCATCTATCTGGCTCTCGGCGCACGTCTTGCCCTGCAGGAAAGATGATGGCTCTGACGAGGAATAAAGCTGGCTAATTAATGCACCGCGCCAGGGCGTCAGGGTTGGATCATGAAACGGTGAACTGTTCCAGAGCATCGGACCGAAAAGTGGAAACCGGTTTTCGGTTTATTCCGATGCTCCATCATCAGTCTAGATCGTCCTTTGTGCGTCTGGATGGACGCACGGCGATCTTAAGCATCGGCCCGAAAAGTGGAAACCGGTTTTCGGTTTATTCCGATGCTCCATCAATAGTATAGATCGTCCTTTGTGCTTCCGGACGGACGCACGGCGATCTAGGGAACCCAGCCGGGCAGGGCGGATGCCTGCCGCACCCATGAGGTGAAGCGGGCTTCGTCGAGCACTTCATCCTCATGAAGGTGAAAATAGCGCGTGTTGGCGTCTTTGGATGCCACGGGGGGCAGCGGTTCAAGCGCGGCGCCGTGAAAGAACGCCATTTTGATATAGCGCGTGTAGCAGTGCAGCCCGAGAAACCAGCCCTGGCCCTCGATCCCGTAGAGCGGTGAGTTCCACTTCACCGCCTTGCGAACCTCGGGAAGCTCGCGCACGATCAACCGGTCGATCAGGCGACCGGCCTCACGCTTCCAGCCTGGCATCGCCGCGATGTAGGCCTGAACGGGTGCATCCCCATCGCCCTTGGGTATCTGCGGGTTTCCGCCGGACAGGAGACGTGGCGGTTCCGTCTTGCCCTGTGCTTTCCCGGAAGATTTCGCAGGCATCTGCATGCCTCCTGATATTGTTATGCGTTGGCTTTTCCATGCGCGCGGCGGCGCGTCACATAGGGAAGCGCAAAAAGATAAAGTCCGGTGATCAGCAGCAGGATAAGCGGGCCACTGGCCAGAAAGTAAACCCAGACGGGCGGTTCCTGGCCGCGCATCGCCGCGATGGTGTTGATGATCACGCCAAGCGTGAAGGCGATCGAAATCCAGCGATGCGCCTGCCGAAGCCAGAGATTCCACTTCATCTGGTGCGCTCCCGTTTCTGTGTCGATGCGTTCAGTCGCGCGGCGGCGCGAAGAAGCGCCTTCAGCGCGTCCTCGTCGATGGCCTCCCCTTCATGGAAATCGATGGCGCGCCGTGTGTTCCCTTCAAGACTGGCATTGAAGAGGCCGGACGGGTCTTCAAGCGAAGCACCCTTGGCAAAGGTCATTTTTACGGCCTTCTTGTAGGTCTCTCCGGTGCAGAGCATACCGTCCTGATACCAGACCGGCACGCCGCGCCATTTCCACTCCTCGATCACGTCGGGAAGCGCCTGTTTGATGATGTCGCGAAGCCTTGAAAGCAACTCGCCGCGCCAGTCGCCCAGTTCCGCGATCCTGGCGTCGATCAGCTCGGGCGGTGATTTTCCGGTATCGGCTGTGGTCATGTATCGTCCTCATGCATTCCAGGTCGCATTCGTTCGGCTTTGCGCAGCCGCCTCAGTCGAGCCTCTCGACCACCCGTTCGAGCGCGGAGATAAAGCGCGGCCATCCCACACTTGCGCCCTGAAAATAGGGCTTCTGGTTCGGCTGAAACCCTTCCTGCTCCATGCGCAGGAGCGTCCCGTCCTTTGTAGGAGTGAGGGTCCAGCTGACGGTGCTGCGCAGGTCCTTCGTGTCCCAGGCATAGGAAAGCGCCCTGTGCGGCTCCACCGTCTCTACCACGCAGTCCACGCCGCCCCAGTCGGCGGTCAGGCTGAACCGGTGGCCCTCACGCGCTTCGAAATCGTTTTTCATCAGCCATTCCGCGATCAGGTGCGGCTGCGTGAGCGCGCGCCAGATCTTTTCCGGCGGGTGCGGAATCTCACGCTCGACCACCACGGAGCGCGTTTCGGTTGCGGCATGTGTCATTGATCCATCCTGTTGAGCAGGTCTTCAAGGTCGTCGAAGCGGCTCTGCCAGAAGCCGTTCATCTCTTTTGTCCAGTCGATGAGGGGAGTCAGTGCTTCGATCTGCGCGCTGTAACGGGTCTGCCGGCCCTCCTGATGATCGCGTACAAGCCCCGCGCGTTTCAGCACGCCGAGGTGTTTTGAGACGGCGGGTTGCGACACACCGGCGCCAGCCGTGAGCACCCCGACTGTCAGGTCGCCGTCACGGCAAAGACGCTCAAAGATCGCGCGGCGCGTCGGGTCCGCCAGCGTACGAAAGAGGATATCGCGGGACTGCTGCATTGCAACTCATAACTAGAGGGCTATGAATTAAACCGATAGCTCTCCAGTTATGAGTTGTCAAGACCATGCGATGGAGCGTGGCGCGTTGCAGTGCGCGCCGATCTAATGTGCGCCTGCAGCCTGCAATATCTCAACGATCTCCGCATAGCCGCTGCGCTTTGCATGCTGCAGGGCGGTCATGCCCGCGCGGTCGGCGATGTCGGTGTCGGCACCGGCGTCGACCAGCAGTTTGACGATGGCCACATGGTCCGGCCCTCCGTCGCCCAGGATCACCGCCTCCAGCAACGCCGTCCAGCCAAGCCTGTTGATGTGATCCGGGTCCACGCCGGCAGCGATCAGCGTCTGCACGGTCTCGACATGGCCGCGCTCGGCAGCGGGAATGAGTGCCGTGCCACCGAACCGGTTGGTGCTTTCAAGATCGGCCCCGTTTTCGAGCGTCAGGCGAAGAATTTCCAGATAGCCCCGCGCGCCTGCAAGAAGATAGGGGCTGTCGTCGATCCCGTCCCGGGCGTTGACGTCCGCACCCGCTTCGATGAGAAGGCGTGCGGCGTCGGTCTGGTTTGTCTGGACGGCCGCCATCAGCGCCGTTCTTTGCCGCGCGTCGCGTTCCTCGAGTGCGGCGCCGGCCTGGAGCGCGCGTTGTAGCGCGGCGAGGTCGCCGCTTTCGGCAGCCGCGATGAGAGGGGGCTGCGCAAAAGCGCCGGTGTGAGAGGCCACAGCCATCAGAAGCGCCGCCACAAGGCACAAAACCTGTCGGCCCGGCAAAGACATGAAGCCATGCATCCAGAACTCCCGTTTCAGCAGGGTCGGAGAGTTTAGAAGGCCAATTGTGACGAAGGTTGGGGCACGGCGATCCGATTATTCCGGCATTATGGGGCAAGCTCACCAAATATGATGATAGGCATACTGATAATAATGAGCTACGCCATCTGATATAACGGATCAGACGAAATACGACCGCCCGAACACAGTTGCGGGCCTTGTTGCCAAGCATGCGGAGCTTGTGGCACTTCGCGACCGGTATAAAGCCGAGATCAAGAAGCTCACGGTCGACATAGACCACCTGGACGCCGCCATAAGGCTATTCGATCCGAACGCCGACACGTCCCCGATAAAGGAGTAGGTGACCAAGCACCGGGCACAGAAAGGCTCGGTGAAGCGGTTCATCCTGAATACCTTTCGTGAGGCAACGGAACCGCTCACGTCGCGCCAGATCGTTGAGGTGTGGTTGGAGGACCGTGGTTTGGCTGCCGACGACGCCACCACGACGATAATAAGGAAGCGCATTGGCGCTTGTATAAAGACGTGCGTGGGCCAAGGGTTGATCGAGGAATGCGGCCGGACCGAAAACCACGATGAGTACAGGCCGTACAAATTGTGGAGACTGAAAAGGGGTGACCAGTAGGCCACCCCTATCTTTGCTGTCCTACGCCGAAGGGAAGTCGGCGGGTAGTTCGTTCGCGGGCGGGATGTTGGGGAACTTGCGCCCTGTCATCACGTCCGCGATCCTGCCTTGGTTGATCTGGAAATAGCTCGCGATGCGCGCGTAGTTATAATCCAAACCTCGGGCCAATTTGATCACCGGAACCATTTCCGGCGTCAGCTTGCGGTCTTTCATGCTTTTTACCTCGCAGCATGAACGTGACCGAATATCAGTTGACGCGGATTCCTAAATGAATCATGGTCTTATTGTAGGTGTCCGATATTCGGTCACGGTTCTGCCCCGGAACCATTTCCGGGCCAGTGTGGAGCCGGGGCATTCGCGTCCCGACCCCTGCCGCCCTGCGGCGACTGCTGAAATGACCAGGTGGCAAGACCTCGCCAGATCAGGAAGTCCGTCATATGGGTTCCATCGCATCTCCTATGGCTGCGAATCGCCGAGGGTTCTCCCTCGGCGATGGCAGCATACATGCGGCACGGCTCCTGGCAAGTCTATTCTCAGTTAGCGTGTCTAATTCTTCTCTTGATTATTCTCTTGGCGGATGAGATAAGTCGAGAGCCCGATAGGAGGGGTCGCAGATGGCAAGGGTACGAAGCCCTAATTACCCGCAGGTTGACCTAGCCTCCGCGCTGGCAATGGCGCGAAAGCTGTTCGACAAAGACGGACGCAATAAGATTCCACAACTGGCGTTGGCATCCCACTTAGGCCACGACAGTCTGAGCGGGCCGGCTCTAGGAAAAATCGGCGCTTTGCGCGCTTACGGTGTTGTGGAAGGAACCGGTGACGAGAACCGCGTGTCGGAGGAAGCAATAACGGCTCTCATGGCTCCAGAAGAATCCAGCGAAAAGTCTGAGGCCCTCCAGCGCATGGCTCTTAGGCCTCCGCTGTTTAGCGACATTTCGAAAGAATTTCCCACACCGCCAAGTGATAGCAACCTAAAATACTGGCTTGTCAAACGGGGCTTTTCGAGTGAGGCCGCTACGAAAGCCGCCCGCACCTATCTGGCTACAATCGCGCTTGTAACAGTAGCGGATAGGGACTGCGATTCCCGTTCGTCTCCTGACGATGATGGTGAGATCATGCAAGCCGTAGAACCGCACCGCCAGACGCGACAGTCTCGTTCAGGTCAAGTTGCCGGTGGCGGATGGCCAGTCGCGCCGCAAGGGATGCGACGGGAGATTGTCGCCCTTGACGAGGGAGACGTGACGATCTCATTCCCTGAAAACCTCTCGTCTGATAGTTTTGCGGATCTTGAGGATCACTTGCGGATTTTTATCCGCAAGATGCAGCGACGGGTTAGACCTACCGCAAACATCATTGAGGATGATGAAGGGGCTGGCGATCCGCCGAAAAAGGATGACGTATTCGACTAATACCTCGACGGCTAGGCTCGCCTTCTGCGTTGCCAGTACCCGCGCCATTGGTTTGATAGCCACAGCGCCAATGACCATGGCATTTCGGCGGCGTAAGATACCAGATAGTTGTCGGCAATGCGATGGTGGGTGCCAATTTCTGCCCGACGCATACGAGAGAAGAACGATTCAGCCTGATTGGTGCAAGCGCCATCTTGCGAATAAGCCACTTGGTGATTGATGCGCTTTATCGGGAAGTACGCGGCCAGCTTGTCCCAATGGGACGCTTCATCAGCATGAACGGTTCAGCTATGTTCGACGCTGGCAGCAACGAACGAAACGCCTACCGCGCTCTACGCTGAGCGCGCCAAAAACGTCCTCAAAGGCAAACTGAAGCGCCGGGGCATAACCTACGCGGACCTAGCTGAGCGGCTTACGGAAAAAGGTGCCAAGGAATCCGAGCGCAACATTGCGAACAAAATAAGCCGCGGGAGTTTCACGGCAGCGTTCTTTATGATGTGCATGGACGTGATCGGCGTCCACGACCTCAGCTTGGAAACATGAAGCTGAATGATTACATGAATTGTAACCACTCAAAGACACACGATTGACGTACCCCAAACACGGACGTAGGGTGATCTGAGTTCACCGCAGTCTAAGAAATTTGCGGAACGTTGGCTTTATAAGGCCGTTATCGGAGTAGGATTGTGATTGAGAGGATGGTGATATGAATGCATTCGCTCGACGTGATCAGATTCTGGATGAATTCCGGAGAGAAGCTAAAGGCTCTTTTTCGGTGGTTTATCGTGCCCTTTCGCAGCTTGCGACTGAGAAGCAAAGTTTGAAGCTTGAGGAAAAAGAAGTTCGCGAACGGATTAAGAAAATTATGAGCGAAGAGGACGCTCGTGCTGCCGCCGGTTAAGACGCGCTGATGTCTCTTAGCGCGTCTACATTGGCCTTGTTTTTGCTGCTCGTGCCAGGTCTGATTTTTCGTTACGCTGTGTATCAAGGGTCGCTTGTTAAGCGGCCCTTTTTCGCCTCTGGAACAATTTATTCG
Organism: Nitratireductor rhodophyticola; assembly: GCF_019891355.1. Lineage (NCBI taxonomy): Bacteria > Pseudomonadati > Pseudomonadota > Alphaproteobacteria > Hyphomicrobiales > Phyllobacteriaceae > Nitratireductor > Nitratireductor rhodophyticola. Next base: position 713,519 of record NZ_JAHSSF010000003.1, read on the forward strand.
TCTATCGCTGTAATTTTGTACTCTGTAGCAATATTAATTGTTTTTATAGTTCTATGCAACGCATTAATATTATTTATAAATATTTTCTACGAATATGAAATACCTATCAAAGTGGTTGAGTTTAATTCCGTACTTTATTTATTTCATGATGGTGTTCGATACAATATAATTAACTTCTTAATAAAATTTCCAATACTTTGTATAATAATATTTATAGCAATATGCGGCGTCGCATTTGTGTCTGCTATTTTTATCCAAAGAATGTCGTTTCGATTTAAATATTTGGGACGAATTATGTATGGGCCGCTAGCTTCGATAATGTCGCCTAACTATGTCACGTTTCTAACGTGCTTCGTTCTAACAAAAGTTAGCCATGAAAATCGCCGCGTAATATACGCAGGCTTCCCCACTGAGATTAGTCTTCGCGAAGGAAATAATATTGATCATATGGTGATCGCGAACCCAGAGAAATTCTATTTGCGTCTTAACAGAGATACGCCCAAAACGTCATTTGATAAGGCCCGCCGAATGTCCGCGCACGAATTCAGCCAAGGCTATATGTATGTCTCAGGATCAGAAATAGAGAACGTCAATTTTGACGGGTTTTATTTTGAGCGCGACGGGTTGTTTGAGAGAGTCTCTCATTTTTTAAGCAACGATAGGCTATTCTATTCGGTGACAAGCATCATCAAATATGGTAAGTTATGTTCCACAACACTGGGCTATTCGCTGACCGCGCCGACAACCGGGTTGTTGCCCTCCCGAAGGCTCACCCACCGTCCCGTATGGTTGCTGGCCTGCCGTTTCAGGTAGCGATAGTTCGTGGCGCTCCACAGCTTCACGCTGTCATTCAGGTTGTCGAGCACAAAGTCACCCCGGTCGGTGCGCACGGTCAGGACGGCATGGCCCTCGCCATTGGGCTTGCGGACAACGGTGATCAGCAGGTTGGTAAGCGATAACCCCGCGCGCTTCAGCGCCCGGCGTTTTTCCAGAACATAGTCTTCGCAGTCGCCCACACCGGTCGAGGGATAGGTCCAGACTTCTTCCGCGCCATAGATGTCGATGTCGTTCATCGGCTTCACGGCGCGATTCACCGCCGCGTTGACATCGCTGACCGTCTTCCAGAGCGTTTTCGTCATGTGCTCCGGCCCCTGGTCGCGCATGCGAATGGAGCATTCGACGGGATTGGCCTTGCAGAACTCATAATGCCCGATCGGCTGGGACGTGAATCCGCCGGTCGCCATCATGCTTGTCGCTCCGGCCGGTGCCGTCATGGCGCCAGCCAGAATCAGGCCCGCAGAAATCCCGTTGCGGATTACCCCCCGCAAAGCAGCCATCATGCCGCTCCCCGCTTGTTTCTATCGTTAACGAAACGTTAAGAAACGCGAGGGGGCGCTGTCAATCGGCGGGCGGGCAATCTTACCAGCTATGGTTACCAGCGCCGGGTCGCGGCGCCGGTTTCATCCGCTCTGTTGCTGAAATGCACAGCGGGTTGAGGTTGCTGTTCAGCAGGGTCTTCGACATGGTAGAAAATTCCGGAAAACGGTCCCGTTTTTTCGGAATTTCAGGGCTGCTTGGCCCGAATTTGTCGTTTCTGGACCTTTTTCCGGGAAACGCCGGTGGGGGCTTTTGTCGTGGTTTTCAGCCCGCCGGCAGGGTGGCTGCGCATGAAGTCGAGAATGCGTGGCGCGATCTCGGAACGGAAGCGCGAACCGTTGAAGACACCGTAATGGCCAACTGTCGGCTGCATGTAGTGATGGCGCATGTCTTCGGGAATGTTGACGCATAAATCATGCGCCGCCTTCGTCTGGCCGACGCCGGAAATATCGTCGTTCTCGCCTTCCACGGTCAACAGCGCCACACGGCGAATGGCGGCGGGATCCACCAGCTCGCCACGATGCCGCATCTGTCCGCGCGGCAGGTCGTGGCGAATGAACACGGTCTCCACGGTCTGCAGGTAAAACTCGGCGGTCAGGTCCATGACGGCGAGATACTCGTCATAGAAGTCGCGGTGCTTCTCGGCGGAGTCGCCGTCATTCTTCACAAGGTGCATGAAGAAGTCCTTGTGCGCCGTGATGTGCCGGTCGAGGTTCATGCTCATGAAGCCGGAGAGCTGCAGAAAACCTGGGTAAACATGCCGCATGAAGCCGGGATTGGGCCACGGCACCGGCATGATCACATTGTCGCGAAACCAGGATATGTCCTTCTGCTCGGCCAGTTCGTTGACGGCCGTCGGGTTCTTGCGCGTGTCGATCGGCCCACCCATCAGCGTCATGCTGGCGGGCACGTTTTTCTCACCGCGCGCTTCCATCAGCGCGATGGCCGCAAGCACCGGAACGGAAGGCTGGCAGACTGCCATCACATGCGTGTCGGGCCCCATATGGTCGAAGATGTCGATCAGGTAATCGATATAGTCGTCGAGATCGAACGACCCATCGGTGACCGGCACCGTGCGCGCGTCTGCCCAGTCCGTAATGTAGACATCCGCATAGGGCAGCATGGTCTCCACCGTGCCGCGCAGCAGCGTGGCATAATGGCCCGACATGGGCGCGACCATCAGGATCTTCGGACCCGGATGCGCGCTTTCAGGCAGGTCACGCTTGAAGCGTATGACATCGCAGAAAGGTTGCGACCAGACGGTCTGTTCGCGCACAGCCACCTTCACGCCATTGACGCTGGTCTCCGTGAGGCCGAATTCGGGCTTGGTATAGCGGCGCGTGCTGCGCTCGAAAACCTCGGCGGCCGCGGCCACCGTGCGACCGAAATAGGTCTTGGCGACGGGGTTTAAAGGATTGCTGTAAAAGAGCCGAACCGCATCGGCATAAGCCCGCGCCGGTTGAAGCGCGGCGTGGTTGAATTCATAGAGCTGATAATACATTGCTAGGTTTCCTGGGAGGACCTTCGCTATGGCCAGACCGCCGGGGGAGGTGTGTGTAGAACGGTGTAGCCTTGGTCATTTGCATACCAATTAGAGTAAACGACTTTTGCTGCGTTGCAATAGAACCGCTGTTTTCTCGGCAGTTGCCTCAGTGCAGAACTTGCAACAGACTGATATTAATAGATAAATAGGCATGCAATATTAGCCGGGTCTGTTGCGACGCAGCATCAAAACACGGCTTTCCGCCGCAATTCCCGGTGGAATCTCGGAGAAAAAACGCTCTCTCAGCGCTTCTGGCGCTGAAATGAGCGGCTGCTCCACAAAGCCATGACGCGCATAAAACGGCGCATTGAACGGCACGGTCCGAAAGGTGGAGAGCGACACGCCGTCAAGCCCGCGCGAAACGCTTTCTCCAACCACCGCCGAAAGCAGCGCCCTGCCCAGCCCTCGCTTCCCGTGCTCCGGCGCGACGGAAAGCTCCTTCAGATGAAGAAACGGGCCGATGGTGCCGCAAATGGCGAAGCCGACGGCGCCATCGGTTTCGTGCTCCGCGACAAGGGTTTGGTTCTCAAGGGCGATCCTGTCGAACGTTTTCGACGTCATGGCCGGAGTGGCGGCCAGGTCGGCATATCCATGCGCGGCAAAAAGCCGTGCGGCACGCGCCTCCACCCCCGGCAGCAGCGCAGCGTCTGCGCTCCGATAGGGCCGGATCGTATAATTCTCAGGCAGATCGATCGTGGCTCTGTCCTCTTCGTGCGCCGCTTATTCCGCACCCTCGACAAGGATCATGTCGGCCTGCGCAACGGTCGTGCGGATCGCCTTTGCGGCCTGATATTCAGGCGAGTTGTAGCAATCGCGCGCTGCCTGCAACGAGGGAAACTCGATCACCACATTGCGCCCGCGCCCCGTGCCCTCCAGTCCTTCCCAGGTGCCGCCACGCGCGAGAAAACGCGCACCGAACTTCTCGAAAGCCGGTTTGGCCGTAGCCACATAGTCCTTGTAGCGCTCGGGATCGCGCACATCGACATGGGCAATCCAGTAACCCTTGGGCATGATTTCCTCCTCCGTGGTCGGCGTCCGGCCCACTCTGTCAGGCTGCGGCCATCTCGTCGAGAATGGATTGCGCCGCGGCCTTCGGATCCTGCGCCGCCACGATCGGGCGGGCCACCACCAGATGGGAGCCTCCCGCGCGGATCGCGTCGCCGGGCGTCATCACACGCTTCTGGTCGCCATGGTCGCTGCCTGCCGGGCGAATGCCGGGGGTCACCAGCGCCATGCCGGGACCTGCCACATCGCGCATTTCGCTCACCTCGGTCGGTGCGCAGACAATGCCGCCCATCCCTGCCTCGCGCGCCTGCGCGACGCGCTTCTTCACCAGCTCACGCGCCGTCAGCGCATAGCCGGCCTCGTTGAGGTCCGCATCGTCCATCGAGGTCAGAACCGTTACGCCAAGCAGCGTCAGCCCCGAGCCCTCCGCCGCCTGCACGGCTGCGCGCATCGCCTTGGGGTAGGCATGGATGGTCAGCATGGTCATGCCCATACGGGCGATGTTTTCCACGCCCTTGGCCACGGTGTTGTCTATGTCGAGGAGTTTCATGTCGAGGAAGATCTTCTTCCCTGAGCCGGCCAGCTCGCGCGCAAAGCCCAGCCCGCCGGCAAAGGCGAGTTGGTGACCGATCTTGTAGAATGAAACGGTATCGCCGAGTGCCGCGACCACCCGGTCGGCTTCGGTCAGGGTCGGCACATCCAGGCCTACGATCAGGCGGTCCCGCATTGCTTCGCTCATAAGGTCAGGCTCCCACTCTTGTCGATGTCAATCTGGCGCGTTCGATCAGGCTGCTGCACACGGCTTCCATCATCCCGCGCGTGCGGTCATCCCTGAAGTCGCCATTCTCGTCGAAGGCGTCCTGTGCGCGGGCAACGGAGCACTGCTGGGTGATGATGTCGGCCTTGCAGTTCATCAGCACGGCGCGCAGGTGATAGAGCCCGCGTATGCCGGCGAAATTGCCGTCTGAGGAGGAGCAGAGCCCCATGGACTTTCCAGCCCATGGGCGCAGTGGCTTTCCACCGTCCTTCGAGATGCGGCTTACCCAGTCGATGGTGTTCTTCAACAGAGGCGGGATGGAGGCGTTGTATTCCGGGCTGGCGATCAGCACGCCGTCATGGGCGGCGATCAGCCGGCCGAGCCTGTAGGCATTCTCGGGAATGCCTTTCTCCTTCTCCAGATCCTGATCCATGATGGGAAGCGGGTAGTCCGCCAGCGAGATGCGCGTCACCTCGGCGCCCTGCTGCGCGAGTTCTTTCATGGCGGCGTCGGCAGTCTGGCCGCTAAAGGCGCCGGTGCGGATCGATCCCGCGAAAACCAGAATCTTGGGGGTCATTGGCCACAGCTCCTTTTTGAGAGAGCCGTATAGCCAATGTCGGCGTGGATGAACAGGCCTCGAATCCGGGCGGGGCGGTTAGGTCAGGAGGCGGAGTGAAAAATCAGTGTTTGCCGCGGCGGTAGACCCAGAGCTGCGTCGGCGGAATGTTGCGCAGCACGAAATCGAAATGCTCGACCGTATAATCGCCCTGTCCGGGCGGGATGGGCGATTTCGGTCCGTAGGTGAGCTGTATCACGGGACGCCCGTCGGGAATGCGATCAAGCAGGGAATCCAGATAGGCGATGCGCGCTTCAACAGGGAAGTTGAGCAGGGGCACTCCGGAGATGACACTATCGAAGACCCGTGGCGCCCTGTCTCCCAGGGCCTGCGTCAGCGTCTGGTCCAGATTGAACGCATCGCCCTGAATGACGTGCACTCCGGGATAGGTTTCCCGCAGGTGCTTGACGAAATCCGGGGAGTATTCGACCGCATAGAGGTTTTCGGGTTTCACGCCATGGGCCAGAATGGCCTTTGTGATGACGCCTGTGCCGGGCCCCACCTCGAGAACCGGCAGGCCGGAATCCGTGTTGATGACCGAGGCCATTCGCCTCGCCGTCACGCCGCTTGTTGGAATGATGGAGCCGACGGCCTTCGGTTGCTCGATCCAGCCGCGAAAGAAACGCAGTTCTTCTCCAAAGCGATCCGCGATGGCCTTGCGTACATCCAAGCCCTTGCTCATCTTCCCGGCGTCCTCCGTCACGTTCCCGATCTCCCTGCGGCCCTGTCAGAATGCCCGGCCGCATAAGAACAACCGGGCAACGGCCCGGTGGTTCCTCTTAGCACGGTTTGGCTACTCACCGAAGGATTCGAAGAAGTCCTTCATCCGCGAGAAGAAGCCAGCCGACTGGGGGCTGTTCTCCTTGGAGGAAATGTTCTCGAACTCCTCAAGAAGCTCCCGTTGCTTCTTGGTGAGGTTTTGCGGCGTTTCTACGGCCACCTGAATGTAAAGATCGCCGACCTTGGGTTGCCGGAGAACCGGCATGCCTTTTCCGCTCAGGCGGAACTGCCGCCCGTTCTGGGTGCCCTCGGGCACCTTCACCCGGGTCTGTGTCCCATCGAGCGTGGTGACCTCGAAGGCGCCCCCGAGGGCCGCCGTGGTCATGGAAATCGGCACCTTGCAATAAAGGTCGGCTCCGTCGCGCTGGAAGAACTCATGCGGCTTGACCGAAAGGAAGATGTAGAGATCGCCCGCCGGTCCGCCGCGCAGGCCCGCTTCGCCTTCACCCGCAAGGCGGATGCGCGTGCCGTCTTCGATGCCGGCGGGAATGTTGACCGAGAGCGACCGCTCCTCGGCCACGCGTCCCTGGCCGGAGCATTTTGGGCAGGGGTCGGAAATGGTTTCGCCACGTCCCTGACAGGTCGGACAGGTGCGCTCGATGGAGAAGAAGCCCTGCGCGGCGCGCACCCGGCCGGAACCGTGGCACATCTGGCACTGTGTCGGCGAAGTGCCGGGCCTGGCACCCGTGCCTGCGCAGTCGTCACAGGCCACGGCTGTCGGCACGCGAATCTGCCCGGTCTTGCCCGTGAAAGCCTCTTCGAGGGTGATTTCCATGTTGAAGCGCAGATCCGCGCCATGCTGGCGGCCACCGCGGCGTCGTCCGCCGCCGCCCATCATGTCGCCGAAAATGTCTTCGAATATATCGGCGAATCCGCCGCCGCCGCCGAAGCCACCACGACCGCCCATGCCGCCATTCTCGAAAGCGGCGTGACCGAACTGGTCATAGGCTGCGCGCTTCTGAGGGTCGCGCAGCGTCTCGTAGGCTTCGTTGACTTCCTTGAACTTCTGCTCGGCTTCGTCGTCGCCCGGATTGCGGTCAGGGTGATACCGCATGGCGAGCTTGCGAAAAGCGCTCTTAAGTTCCTTCTCGTCGGCGTTTCTCGACACGCTGAGCGTCTCGTAAAAATCTGCCTTCATCAATGAGAGTCCCGCATAGTCTATCTGGAGCGAACACCGTTCCCCGATCAGTGCCCGTTATTTAGGTATTCGCGACAGCGAATGCCATAGTTTTCATGAGATTGCCAGCCATGTAAGCGCGGTAGCGGCTCCATTTGGCGGCATCGGGCCGCTTTCAGTTGACCTCGGCCGCGGCCCTGGCCGAAGCGGGTTTCGGCCGTGCAAGACCGGCGGCCCGCAACAGGTATCCGGACAGCGTGTTTTCGAAGAAGCGGAAAGACGCAATGGCGAAGATCACCGTCACCAGCATCACAGAGCCCGTATAGCCAAAGAAAAGCGCAATGGAATGCGACTGAATGTGGTGGCTCCACAGATAGGAAAAAAAGAGGCTCTCGGTAACCGGGTGCCAGAGATAAACACCGAACGAGACCGCGGCGGCCGGGCGCAGGAAGGCCGGATAGCTGTACCGTTCAGGATCGTTGCGCTCGACAAGCCCCGCCAGGAAGACCGCGACCGCCAGCAGAAGCAGCGTCACATAGATGTTCAGTTGCAGCAGCATGGAGGCGCAGGCAAGCAGGATGGCGGCCCAGGCGGGCCATCGCGCTGAAACCGTCAAGGCAGAGCGGTGCACGAGAATCGCGAGCAGGGCGCCCAGAATAAAATCGGCGAAGGTGCGGTATGCGCCCCAGGTATCGGCCATGACCCAGCTTTCGAACGGCATCACGCCTGAGCGCACCATCAGCTCCAAAGTCGCGTAGCAGGCGAAAAGCAGGACGAAGAGACCGGCCAGCCCGGCACGACGAAAGGCAACGATGATGACGGGCAGCAGGAGATAGGCAAACCACTCCGCTGAAAGCGACCAGGAGACAAAGTTGAAGGAGAGCCTGTCTTCCACCCCCCAGGCCTGTATGAGCAGGAGGTTCGACGGCAGCGCGCTCCAGTCGTAGAGCTGCGGCTCTCCACCGGTGCGCAAGACGCCCACGGAGACGAGAAGGCCGATCAGAACGAAATAGGAAAGCGTGGCAAGGTGGAGCGGGTAAAGGCGGATCAGTCTCTTGTAGAGATAGATGCCGTAGCTCCGGGCATCGCGGACCTGCTCTCCATAACGCGCGAAAATCAGAAAGCCCGATATGATGAAGAACATGTCGAGCAACGGCCTGAGCGGCGCCAGTTCGTTTTTCAGGGCAAGCCCGTCACCGGGCGCGAAATGCCCGAAGTGGTAGAGCATGATCAACAGCGCAGCGACAAAGCGCCATATCTCGAAGAGCCGGTACCGGATCATTAGCCTCCCCCTGGCCAATCCGCAGTCTTTATTTTGCCGGCAAGTCTATTGGGAGGGGGTTTAAGAAGATGTGAAAAAGCCCGGGACGCAAATCCCGGGCTTTTCTGGTCGTTCTGTCAGGGTGTTCAGGCCGACTTCTTGTCGTCCTCGTCGATTTCCTCGAAATCGGCATCCACGACATCATCGCCCGAAGCCTTTGCATCGGCAGCAGCGTCTGCTTCTGCCGCTTCTGCCTGACTTGCCTCATACATGGCCTGGCCAAGCTTCATTGAAGCCTCGGCGAGGGCATTGGTCTTGGCCTTGATGTCCTCGGCATCGTCGCCTTCGACAGCGGTCTTCAGCTCGGCGAGCGCGTCTTCGATGGCCTTTTTCTCCTCTTCGGAGACCTTGTCGCCATACTCGCCAAGGGACTTCTCGGTCGAGTGGATAAGGGCTTCGGCCTGGTTCTTCGCTTCCACGGCCTCGCGGCGCTTCTTGTCGGCCTCGGCGTTGGACTCGGCGTCCTTCACCATGGTCTCGATCTCGTCGTCGCTGAGACCGCCGGAGGCCTGGATGCGGATCGCCTGTTCCTTGCCGGTGCCCTTGTCTTTCGCGGACACGTTGACGATGCCGTTGGCATCGATGTCGAACGTGACCTCGATCTGCGGCACACCGCGCGGTGCGGGCGGAAGGCCGGTCAGGTCGAAGCGGCCCAGGCTCTTGTTGTCGGCAGCCATCTCGCGTTCGCCCTGGAACACGTTGATGGTCACCGCATTCTGATTGTCCTCGGCGGTCGAGAAGACCTGGCTCTTCTTGGTCGGGATCGTCGTGTTGCGGTCGATCAGGCGGGTGAACACGCCGCCCAGCGTCTCGATGCCCAGCGAAAGCGGGGTCACGTCGAGCAGCAGAACGTCCTTGACGTCGCCCTGCAGAACGCCGGCCTGAATGGCAGCACCCATGGCAACCACTTCATCCGGGTTCACGCCCTTGTGCGGCTCCTTGCCGAAGAAGTTCTTCACTGTCTCCTGAACCTTCGGCATGCGTGTCATGCCGCCGACCAGAACCACTTCGTCGATCTCACCGGCATTCATGCCGGCATCCTTGAGCGCCGCCTTGCAGGGCTCGACGGTGCGCTTGACCAGATCCTCGACGAGGCTCTCGAACTTGGCGCGCGTCAGCTTCATGGTCAGGTGCTTCGGACCCGACTGGTCGGCGGTGATGAAGGGCAGGTTGATCTCTGTCTGCGAGGCAGACGACAGCTCGATCTTGGCTTTCTCGGCAGCCTCTTTGAGGCGCTGAAGGGCAAGCTTGTCCTGCTGCAGGTCGATGCCCTGCTCTTTCTTGAACTCGGCTGCGAGATACTCGACCAGACGCATGTCGAAGTCTTCACCGCCGAGGAACGTGTCGCCATTGGTGGACTTCACCTCGAACACGCCGTCGCCGATCTCGAGGATCGAGATGTCGAACGTGCCGCCGCCAAGGTCGTAGACGGCGATGGTCTTGCCGTCCTTCTTGTCGAGGCCGTAGGCGAGCGCGGCAGCGGTCGGCTCGTTGATGATGCGCAGCACTTCAAGACCGGCGATCTTGCCGGCGTCCTTGGTGGCCTGGCGCTGGGCGTCGTTGAAATAGGCGGGAACGGTGATGACCGCCTTCTCGACCTTCTCGCCGAGATAGGATTCAGCCGTTTCCTTCATTTTCTGCAGCGTCATCGCCGAAATCTGCGAGGGCGAATAGGTCTTGCCATGCGCCTCGACCCAGGCATCGCCATTGTCGGCCTTGACGATCTTGTAGGGGACCAGCTTCTTGTCCTTCTCGACCGTGGGGTCGGAGAAGCGGCGGCCGATCAGGCGCTTGATTGCAAAAAGGGTGTTTTCCGGGTTGGTGACCGCCTGGCGCTTCGCCGGCTGGCCGACCAGACGCTCGTCCGAATCCGTGAAGGCCACGATGGACGGCGTGGTGCGTGCACCTTCCGCGTTCTCAATAACCTTGGCGTCCTTGCCGTCCATGACGGCGACGCAGGAATTGGTTGTTCCGAGGTCGATACCGATAACTTTTGCCATGTCTTCTCTCCGCAAAGCAGACTGTCAGGACCCATTCCGGCGTTCCAGATGACAGCCCCTGTTCACACGAATTTGCTGCGGCCGCATCTCTGGGCGAAACGCACCGAACAGCTTCCGGGCGTATATAAGAACGCTATTTTTGCAACGCAAGGCGGGATTTGCCTCGATTTGGAACGAACCGACCGCCTGTTCGGCAAAGCGCGTCTCCGCCAGCCCCGCCCCGTGCGCGCCGGCCATTCATATCGACATTTGAAACAAAGCCAATTTGTTTGCGCGCATAGGTTGTGTAATTGCTTTTTATCTGGGGGCAGACGGGTGTGGCATCGGCTCGGTGCCCGCAGGAGTGCCGATGCTCGCAGAAAGTCTCGTGTCTGGGGGATTGTACGTTTCTTCTTTGCTTCAGGCGGTTCCGGCATGGGAGCCCGGCACCGTTTTTCCGGTCGCCTCCAGCGCGGTTGCGGACGTGAGAGGCACGGGGTCTCATTTGCAGCGGCGTTCGGCTTTCCGCGCAATGTTGCCATCCCTCAAAAGGGAGGTCGAAACGACCTGTCTCTCTGCCGCCGTCTATCACGAAGCGCGGGGCGAGCCTCTGAGCGGACAGAGGGCGGTTGCAATGGTGATCGTGAACCGTGTTCGCTCGCCATCGTTTCCCCGTACCATCTGCGGCGTGGTGTTTCAGAATGCGCACAGGCCATACCGCTGCCAGTTCTCTTTCACATGCACCGGTATTGCTCTTCTCCCGAAGGAAAAGCGGCCATGGCGTCTTGCGCAGGAAATCGCCGCATCCATGCAGAACCGCACGCCAGACTGTCGCGTCGAGACCGGATCGGAGGATGGCGGCCTGCACGCCGTGAGTGCTGCCACGCACTATCACGCCAGCTATGTGCGGCCTGGGTGGGCGCGGCGTCTGCACAGGCTGGGGCGGATCGGAAGACACATCTTCTTCACCGGAAAGGGCGGGGATAAGGCCTGAATGCGGTTGGGTTCTTAAACGGCCTCCCAGCCATCATGGCCAGCAGCGCGATAGATGGCGTCGATCAGCTTCTGGTTCTTCACCGAATCCTCAAGTGTGAAGATCGGCGTTTTCTCTCCCTGCGCCGCCGCCACGATGGCTTCCGCCTGCAATCGGTATTGCCGCGCGCGAGGAAAGCGGTAGACGCAGGCGCTGTTGTGATCGGCGCTGAACATCGTCACCCGCGTGTCGCCGTAATCGGGTGTGTTGAAGGGTGCATTCACTTCGATGAAGCCTCTGTCGCCGTGGAACACCATGCTCTGGCGAAGCGCCATCTGTGTCGACACGTAGAAGCTCAGCTCGAAGGACCCGAAATCGGCCTTGGCGCTTGAATAGATGTCGGTGCCGAAGGTGGGATCGCGCTCCACCATGGCCTGCACGCGTTCGGGCTCCAGGCCGGTGGCAAAGCGCGTGGTCACCGTCGGATAGACGCCGATGTCGGGAAGACCGCCGCCGCCGAGCTCTGGCCTGTTGCGCATGTTTTCGGGATCGACATTGTGATAGCAGAACACGCCCTGCACATGCCGCAGCCGCCCGATGGCACCTTCAGCAATCAGGTCGCGCACCTTGTGCCATTGCGGGTGATAGGTGACCATGAAGGCTTCCGACACGACGACATTGTTGCGGTCGCGCGCCTCGATCACGCGGGCAATATCCTTGGCGTCCAGCGCCAGCGGCTTTTCCACCAGAACATGCTTGCCGGCATCCGCCGCCTTGATCGCCCAGGCAACATGGTCGGAGGTCGGCAAGGGAATATAGACGCCATCCACATCGGGCGAGGCGAGAAGCGCGTCATAGGAAGAAAACACGTTGGGGATACCGAAGCGGTTCGCCACGGCCTGCGCCTTCGACGAATCACGGCTGGCGACCGCCGTCACGACGCCGTTTTCCGAATCCTGAATCTGCGGAATAACCTGCTCGCGACCAATCCTGGCCGTCGAAAGAACGCCCCAACGGAACATACACTTTCCTCCTGTTTTGCGCAGGCAAACACATAGAGCATTTTGCCGTCAGGTGGAATCACCTGACGTCTGCACAAATGCGGGAAGAGAGGGAAGGATTGAGCGGAGCGGCGTTTCTATGAAACGGTGATCCGCTCTATGCCGGGGATTGAAAACCGGCAAGGTTTCGCGCGTCATTTTGTTCTGCTAATGTTCTGGAAACCCCTTGGAGAGGCGCATGAAAGCGGATGAACCCGTCCATCTCGTGGAAGATGCAGAAACCGGAGACCGGTTTCTGATTTACGATGGTGAAAAGGGGCTCCGACTCGACATTCGCTACGAGGGCGAAGCGCTCTGGATGACGCAGGAACAGATTGCGCGGCTTTTCGGGCGTGATATCTCGGTTATATCCCGGCACATTTCGAATGTGATTGCCGAGGGGGAACTGGAGCAGGAGAGCAATTTGCAGAAAATGCAAATTGCTCGGTCGACAAAACCAGTCACGCTCTACAGCCTCGACATGATCATTTCAGTCGGCTACCGCGTCTCCTCCGCGCAGGCGACCCTGTTCCGACGCTGGGCCACGGGAATTCTGGTTCAGTTTGCACGCAGCGGCTTTGTGGTGGATTCAGCGCGCCTCAAGCAGGAGCGCGACCGCATCGCCGAATTGCGGGAGATCATCCGCGACATTCGCTCGGATGAGGCCAATGTCTATCGTGAACTGCAAGCCATCTGCGCACTCTGTCAAGACTATGACGGCAGCGCCGCAAAAGCGCAGAGCTTCTTCCAGAAAACGCAGGCCAAGCTGATCTATGCAGTTGTTTCGCAGACACCCTCGGAAGTGGTAATGGCACGCGCTGATCATCGCCTCGAGAATATGGGACTGCAAAGCTGGCCGGGCGACACGATCCGCAAGCGGGACGTGACCGTCTCCAAGAACTATCTTGCCGAGGCCGAAATCAGTGAACTCAACCGCCTGACCACCATCCTTCTGGATATCTTCGAGGATCAGGCCAAGCTGGGCCGATTGGTTGTCATGGAGGATGCAACGCGGCTTCTCGACCAACAGCTCGAAAACCTTGGCCGGGCCGTCCTGCGATCGGGCGGCAGTGTGAGCGCGGATGCTGCAAAGGATCATGCGCGCGCGGAATTCGAGCGGTTTTCCAAACAACAAAAGATCGAGCGCCACAAAAAAGCGGACGAGCACATTGCTGCACTCGTCCGCGAAGCGAAACGGTTGCCGAAAGGGCGCCGCTGAACGCTATCAACCCCGCAGCGTGCCGCCGGTCTGTTTGCCGACATTGGCGACGATGCGGCCGGCGATGGCTTCGAGCTCTTCATCCGTCAGCGTCTTGTCGCGCGGCTGGATCGAGACTTCGATGGCAACGGACTTCTTGTCTTCGCCAAGCGAGGCGCCCTCGAAAATGTCGAACACGCGCACACCGGTGACGAGCTTCTTGTCGGCTGCCGCCGCCGCCCGCTCGATGGTTGCCGCCTCGACAGACTTGTCGACCACAAAGGCGAAGTCGCGCCGCACGAGCTGGAAGGGCGAAAGGTCGAGGCGCGGCTTGGTGCGTGTCGCCTTGGCCTTTGGTTCGGGGATCGCGTCGAGGAACACCTCGAAACCGCAGATCGGCCCTTCGGCATCCAGTGCCTCCAGCGTGCGTGGGTGGATTTCGCCGAATGCGGCGAGCACGATTTTCGGCCCAAGACGGATCGTTCCCGAGCGACCGGGGTGATACCATGCGGGGGCCTCCGCGACGATCTGCAGCTTGTCCACCGGAGCGCCCGCAGCCTCAAGGGCCGCCAGCGCATCGGCCTTGGCATCGAACACGCTGACGGAGGCGCTGTTGCCCGACCAGTGCCGTCCCGCGCCGTCCATCACCGCTGTGCCGCGACGAATGCCGCCCGCAACACGGCGCTGGCCTTCATAGCTGTCGTTCTCATAGGTGCTCGACACTTCGAACAACGCCACATCGGCATAGCCACGCGCGGCATTGCGCTGGGCGGCTGCGATGAGGCCCGGGAGAAGCGAGGGGCGCATGTCCGACATGGAAGCGGCAATCGGGTTGGAAAGCTTGAGGGAAGCGTTCCCGCCGCCGAAGAGCTTTGCCTGGGTCTCGTCGATGAAGGTCCAGGTGACCGCCTCCAACATGCCGCGCACGGCCAGCGCGCGGCGCGCCTGGCGGGTGCGGTTCTGCAACACGGTGAGGATCTGGCCGTTGACCGCGCCATGAGAGGGCAGGGGCTGCGGCGCGATTTCGTTGACACCGTGAATGCGCATCACCTCTTCCACCAGATCGGCCTTGCCGTCGATGTCCGGACGCCAGGACGGCACGGACACGTCCAGCACCTCGCCATCGCCGGTGGAGGTAAAGCCGAGGCGGTTGAGAATGTCTTTGCTCTCAGTGCTTGAAACCTCAAGGCCGGTCAGGCGCTTCACCTCGCTCACCGGGAAGGTGATGCTGCGTGGCTCATAGCCTTTGTATCCAACCACGCGGCTTTCCGTCGGCTCGCCGCCGCACAGGTCGAGAACGAGTTGCGTGGCAAGCTCAAGGCCGGGTTCCATCATCTCCGGGTCGACGCCACGCTCGAAGCGATAGCGCGCATCGGTGATGATGCCTAGGTCGCGGCCCGTGCGGGCAATGTTCATCGCATCCCATAGGGCGGATTCGATCAGCACATCCGTGGTGTTCTCATCGCAACCCGAATGCTCGCCACCCATGATGCCGGCAATGGACTCAACGCCGTTTTCGTCGGCAATGACGCACATTTCCGGCGTCAGCTTGTATTCGCGCTCGTCGAGCGCCAGCACGGTCTCGCCATCCTTGGCGCGGCGTACAGTGAGATTGCCTTTCACCTTGGCGGCATCGAAGACGTGGAGCGGGCGGCCCCGGTCGAAGGTCACATAGTTGGTGATGTCGACCAGCGCATTGATCGGACGCAGGCCGATGGCCGTCAGGCGCTGCTGCATCCATTTTGGCGAGGCGCCATTCTTCACGCCGCGCACGAGTCGCAGCGCGAAACCGGGGCAAAGCTCCGGTGCTTCGATGGTCAGCTCGACAGGGCAGGCCCCCTTGCCCGCCACCGCGGCGATGGGTGCCTCCTTCAGCGTGCCAAGGCCCGCCGCCGCAAGATCGCGCGCGATGCCGTGAACGCCGGTACAGTCTGGCCGGTTCGGCGTCAGGCCGATCTCGATCACCGGATCGTCGAGCTTCGCCCAGCTTGCGAATGACGTGCCAACGGGCGCGTCCTCGGGCAGGTCTATGATGCCGTCATGCTCGTCCGACATCTGCAATTCGCGCTCCGAGCACATCATGCCGTGGCTTTCCACACCGCGGATCTTGCCGACAGAGAGCGTGACGTCGATGCCGGGCACATAGGTTCCGGGCGCGGCAAAGGCGCCGACGAGACCGGCACGCGCATTGGGCGCACCGCACACCACCTGAACCGGCTTGCCGTCGCCCGTGTCGACGGAAAGCACGCGCAACCGGTCGGCATCGGGGTGCTGCTCGGCGGTCAGAACCTTGGCGATCACGAAGGGCTTCAGCGATGCCTTGTCATCCACCTCCTCGACCTCGAGGCCGATCATGGTGAGCTTTTCGACAATCTCGTCGAGCGTGGCGTCAGTCTCAAGGTGCTCCTTGAGCCAGGAGAGCGTGAATTTCATGGCATCATTCCTTCGGGTCTTGCCGTTCCAGGATTTTCACCAGCCGGAACCGCTCGCAAACCAGTTTCATATCGGGGCTGAAGCCGCCATTTCGCTGGAAATAGGCTTCATGTCCCTCGCGCCAGCATGTCAGCGAGAGGTCTCCCTCGCCTTCGGCGCGTGCAAAATCTTCGTCCACTTCGTCAAAGCGGCGAATGGTAACCTCTACCGTCTCTATGACGGCGGCAGGGCGTCCCTTGCCGTCAAGGACGATATCCTGCCGCCCAACCTGCGGCATCGGCTCGCCGCCGGTCTCGAAGTCGTTCAAGGCTCCGCAGGTCGCCGTTTTTTGCCCGGCAAGCACCAGCTCCAGCAGTTCATCTGCCAGTGCCGGGCTGTCGCCGAACGCGAAACGAACCGCCTCGCCATGGCTGTCGGGCGAAGTCATCAGGCGCTCAATCCGCCGAACAGTGTCGGCAGGTCCAGCGGACGGAAGCCGTAATGCTCGATCCAGCGCACATCGGCGTCGAAATAGTCGCGCAGGTCCGGCATGCCGTATTTCAGCGTGGCGATGCGGTCGATGCCCATGCCCCAGGCAAAGCCCTGATACTCGTCCGGATCGAGATTGCAGGCGCGCAGCACATTGGGGTGGACCATGCCGCAGCCGAGAATCTCCATCCAGTCATTGCCCTCGCCGAAGCGCACTTCGCCCGGCTGCGAGCGGTCGCACTGGATGTCCACTTCCAGGCTCGGTTCGGTGAAGGGGAAGAAGGAGGGGCGGAAGCGCATGTTGAGCTGCGGCACTTCGAAGAACGCCTTGCAGAACTCCTGCAGGACCCACTTCATGTTGGCGACATTGGCTGTCTTGTCGATGACCAGCCCTTCGAGCTGGTGGAACATGGGCGAGTGGGTTGCGTCCGAATCCTGCCGATAGGTCTTGCCGGGAATGACGATGCGGATCGGCGGTTCCTGCGTCTCCATCGTGTGGATCTGCACCGGCGAGGTGTGGGTGCGCAGAAGCTTGCGCTCACCCTTCTCATCCGGCGGGAAGAAGAAAGTGTCGTGCATCTCGCGGGCCGGGTGGCCTTCAGGGAAGTTCAGCGCCGTGAAATTGTAATAGTCGGTCTCGATGTCCGGCCCTTCGGCGATGGAAAAACCCATGTCCGCGAAGATGGCCGTGATCTCGTCGATCACCTGGCTGATCGGATGAATGCGGCCGCGCTCGGCGGGTGCCCGCCGCACGGGCAGGGTGACATCCACTTTTTCGCGCTCGAGCCGTGCGTCGATGGCGGCATTGCGCAGTGCGTCGCGTCGTTCGGTCAGCGCTTCGGTGACGCGCGCCTTCAGCCCGTTGATTGCGGGGCCCATCACCTGCCGCTCTTCCGGAGACATGGAGCCAAGCGTCTTCAGCATCTGCGAGACCGAGCCCTTCTTGCCGAGCGTGGCGACGCGCACGGCGTCGATCTCCTGCTCGTCGGCGGCAGCTTCGATCTGCCCGGCGATGGTCTTTTCCAGTTCCTCGAGTTCGCTCATGCCTCGTAGCCCCTTTTGGGTTTGATGTCGTGCTGGCTCATTTCTGCGGGCGTGGCCGCCGCGTTGCCGAGAGCCGTTTTCAAAAACCGTGTTGCTTTCAACACGCGCTTGCCGTCGCTGCCAAGCCCCCAATGCTCGATTGCGCCGAGAAGGGGGACGAGCGGCGCGAAAAATCGAATAATCCGCCGCAGTTCTTCCGCCACCAGCCGCGGCGGCTCGGCGAAATAGGCATCGAATGCACTTTGCGGCGTGTCGGGCCGCTTCGCCTGCATGCAGATCTGCAGGAAAAGAAGCCACACATCGCGCGCCTGCGCCGTCGCCAGCGGCATGGCGGCTTCGGGCTCTTCTTCGAAGTCGACAAAGCCCCAGCGGCCGTCGCCGGTGATGAACATGTCGCGCGGATGTGGTCTGCCATGGCACAGGCCGAGGTGATGTGCTTTGCATAGGGCCTCCGCCGCCTGCACCAGAAGCCCGTCATGGGCGCCGTCCTCGCCATGACGCGCCAGCATATCGAGCTCGCTCTGGGCGATGGGAGCGACATTCGAGAGCACCAGAACCCGGTCGTTGCGGAACAGCAGTTTTGCCGTCGGCAGCCCTGCCTTTCGGAAGGCATCGAGCTTGCGCACTTCGCGCTCGATGGCGGACGCGGTGTTCGTGCTTGGGGAGGCGCGCAGGAAGGCGGCAGGCATCAGCGGCGTCAGTGCCCCATGCAGCCATTGGGCGATCGGCTGCCGCTCCACGTCATAGCGTTTTATCCAGACGGTATGTCCATCCAGCACGGTTGATGAAACACGCTGATGCTCACCGGTGATGAGCAGGCGCAGCAGCGCCGCCGTCGCCTCCGGCGAAAGGACGTCCTGCTCGTGTCTCGTCTGGTTGTCCATGGTCATCATCGCAAAGAAAAACCCGCGCCAGCCCTGCCAGCGCGGGTTTCCCGAATTAAACCTGTTTGCTTCGGGAAGCGCCAGCCTTAAGCGACAGCGCTTTCAAAAGCATTCGGGGTGGTGTCCTTGAGGTACACGAGCGCTTCCTTGGACTTCTTCACCAGAGCGGCGAAGGCCTGCGGCTCATGCACGGCCATATCGGCCAGAACCTTGCGGTCGATCTCGATGCCGGCCTTGTTGAGGCCGTCGATGAAGCGGCCATAGGTCAGGCCGTGTTCGCGTGCGCCGGCGTTGATGCGCTGGATCCACAGAGCGCGGAAATTGCGCTTGCGGGCCTTGCGATCGCGGTAGGCGTATTGCATCGACTTTTCGACCGCCTGCTTGGCGATGCGAATGGTGTTCTTGCGACGGCCGTAGAAACCCTTGGCGGCTTTCATGACCTTCTTGTGCTTGGCGTGGGCGGTAACGCCCCTCTTTACGCGTGCCATGACATGATCTCCTTAAATCTGTTCCGGGTTCCTGCGATCACAGGCCGTAGGGCATGAACTTCTTCACGATCTTCGTATCGGGATCGGAAAGAACCATCGTGCCGCGGGCGTCGCGGATGAACTTGTTGGAACGCTTGATCATGCCGTGGCGCTTGCCAGCGGCTGCGACTTTCACCTTGCCGGTGGCGGTTACCTTGAACCGCTTCTTGACAGAAGACTTCGTCTTCATCTTGGGCATTTTGCTTCTCCGTTCTTTCGCCTGCGCCGGTCTGCGGAAAAGCGCGCCAGTTGGCATCGGCTTCCCACAGTGTCGCGCATGCGCATTTCAGCATTAAGGACCGCCACGGCATGCCCTGCCGGCCGGTCCAGGAACGCGGCCTTATAGCGGCGGCGGGCGGTTTGCGCAACTCCTGATTTGACCGCGTTGCGGCGCCGGCTCAGTAGAGACGGAACAGAATGGGCAGCAGTCCGAGATCCTGGACATACTCCACCAGCTCGAAGGCCGGCATGGCCAGGAAGAAGATCAGCCCGTCCCGCAGCGTGCCATAAAGCCGCTCGGGCAGAATGGTCAGCGTCTTTGGATCGTGGAAGAGCTTCGGGTTCGGGATGAAGGCCGGCACGCGTACCAGGTACGCGTCATAGGCCTCGCCGAAGGTTTCGCGCAGGTGGTGTTCTTCCCGGTGCGTGGTGATGCTGAGAATAAAGGCCGCCAGAACGCCGCAGATAGCCGCAACCACCATGCTTCCGGTCTGGGCACCTACCCCCATCGCTCCGATGGTGGAGAAAAGATAGAGCGGATTGCGCGTCATGGAATAGGGGCCGTCCTGCACGAGTTCTGCTGCCTTGCGCCCGCCAATATAAAGCGTGCACCAGAGCCTGCCCGCGATGGCGATGCCGATCAGGCCGAGCCCCGCTATCTCGATGATTTCCTCGATATCTATGCCGAGAGGCTGATAGTGCGCCCAGCCCGAGTGGAAGAAGAGAACGAAGCCACAAAGCAGCGCCGCGATAAGCCAGAAACTCGCGATGCGCAGGCGCTGGAACTGCCCCAGCGCAATTTGATGGATCGACATTCTCATATCCCTCGATGATGGTTTGCTACAGCGCCGTGCATGCTCTTGGGCGCACGGGGTACAATGCGTAGGGACAGAATGCGGCGCATTTGCGAAAGAAAAAGCCGGAGCGAGCCCCGGCTTGTTGTCGTGTTGGTGTGCGTCTTTACGGGCGCAGTGCCAATCAGGTCGTGCGCGGCGCCAGAACCATCATCATCTGGCGGCCTTCGAGCTTCGGCTCGGCTTCCACCTTGGCAATTGGCTCGACCTCTTCCTTGACCCGGTTGAGGAGCTGCATGCCGAGTTCCATATGCGCCATTTCGCGGCCGCGGAAGCGCAGCGTCAGCTTGACCTTGTCGCCCGCCTCGAAGAAGCGGCGCACGGCCTTCATCTTCACCTCATAGTCATGGGTGTCGATGTTCGGACGCATCTTGATCTCCTTGATCTCGATGGTCTTCTGCTTCTTGCGCGCCTCGGCAGCCTTCTTCTGGCTCTGATACTTCATCTTGCCAAGATCGGTGATCTTGCACACGGGCGGCTTGGCGTTGGACGCCACCTCGACCAGGTCAAGGCCGGCTTCCTCGGCAAGACGCAGGGCATCTTCCGTGTCGAGAACGCCGCGGTTGTTGCCCTCGTCGTCGATGAGCTGAATCTGGGGAACCCGGATGTCGCGGTTTGCGCGCGGGCCTTCTACTTTCTGAGGCGGCGCTTTGAATGGTCTGCGAATGGTCGTGATCTCCTCGAATTGTTAAATCACTGGTTACGGCATTGTCTTCAGGCCGAGGCGTATGTCGTCTCGGCAGGCGAAGTGTCAATAGCATATAAGGGCAAAAGAATCACGTTTCTCGTTTTGCCTGAATGGGAATGCGTGTGATCGATGGTTGGTTCCGGCATGGGAGACAGTAGATGAGTGAGGGCAGGGCGAGCTTTCTGACGATCGGCGATACGCAGATCGCATACCGGCGTCGGGAGGGCCGCGCACCGGGCGTCGTCTGGCTGGGCGGCTACAAATCCGACATGCTCGGCACCAAGGCCGAGGCGCTGGATGGATGGGCCGCTGAAAGGGGCCACGCCTTCCTGCGGCATGATTACTCCGGTCATGGCGAATCCGGCGGCGCATTCAAGGATGGCACGATTTCGCTTTGGCTGGAGCAGAGCCTCGGTGTCTTCCGGGCTTTTACCGAAGGGCCGCAGATCCTTGTCGGATCGTCCATGGGGGCGTGGATCGCGCTCCGCATGGCGCAGGAACTGAACCGGGCAGGTGAGGGCGACCGTCTCGCCGGTCTTCTGCTTCTGGCTCCCGCTCCCGATTTCACCAGCGAACTGGTCGAGCCCAAACTGTCTGACGCAAATCGGCGGGAGCTTGAGGAGAAGGGCTATATGGAAGAACCTTCCGAATATTCCGACGAGCCCTACATCTATACGCGCGCGCTGTTTGAAGACGGCAAACGCAATCTGGTGCTCAATGGCATTCTCGATACTCACTGCCCCGTCCATATCCTTCAGGGCAAGGCAGATCCCGACGTCCCCTTCACCCATGCCATGCGGCTGACCGAGCATCTGCCGGCAGACGACGTCACACTGTCGCTCATTGGCGACGGCGACCACCGGCTTTCCAGGCCGCAGGACATCGCCCTGATCCTGCGGTCACTGGAAGGTTTGACCGACCGCGTCGTTTAGATCCGTTGCCGGGGTGTCGCAGAATTCCGCAAATAAATACCGAAAAAACAATGATTTGCGCGATTCTCGTTTATCAATTCCTTGAATCTGGGAAAACAGCCCCCATCTCGAAATCATGCAGCTTCCCGGGGGTTGCATGCTCAAGGAAAGGAACGGGTGAACATGACAAATTCTGCGCTTATCCGTCCCGCCTGGACGCCTGCGACGATTGCTCTGATGGTGGTGGGTTTCATGGTGTTCTGGCCGCTCGGCCTCGCCATGCTCGCCTACATTCTGTGGGGTGACCGGCTCGGGGAGTTCAAGAAGGACGTAAACCGAAAAACCGATGAAGTCTTTGCCGGCTGCCGGCGTGCATCAAAACGCCATGCGTTTACAGGCAACGTTGCCTTTGACGACTGGCGCACGAAAGAGCTGGAGCGCCTCTCCGAGGAACGCCGCAAGCTCGACGAGATGCGCGACGAGTTCGACGATTATATGCGCGAGCTGCGTCGGGCCAAGGATCAGGAAGAGTTCGATCGTTTCATGAACGAACGCAACAAGGGTCGCAAATCGGGCCGCGGCAAGTCCGTCCCGGATGTGACCGACGAGGCCTGATCCGGTGGACAACAGGTAAACGGTTGAAACGGCATCTCATTGAGGTGCCGTTTTCTTTGCGCGTTTTTCTCCACGAATCGCTTATTCTTTCCCAATGGCGCTTGGTTTCCTCAACAAGATGATCGGGCTGAAAGTGGCGGCTCCCCCGGCCGAGCGCATGCACCGCGTTGCCGGGCGCGAACTGCCGCTGCGCATTGTCGAAAATGCCAGAGCAAGGCGTCTCACCCTGCGCATCGAGCCGGGTGGGCGTGGGCTTCGCGTTACCGTGCCGCCGGGCCTCTCCCGCTCCCGCGAGGTTGAAGAGTTTCTCGACCGCCACACCGGCTGGCTTGAGGAAAAGCTGAAAAAACTGCCTGAGCGTCCTCTGGTCCGGCCGGGCATCAAGATCCCTGTGCGCGGCGTGCCGCATCTCATCGTGCACGATCCTGCTGGTCGGGGTGCTGCGCGGCTTGCCACTGAGGAAGGTGCCCCTGTGCTCATTGTACCGGGTGATGGGGAGCGCCTGCCGCGCCGGGTCGCCGACCTCCTGAAGCGCGAGGCCAAGCGCGACATCGAGGCGCTGGTGGCAAAGCATACCGCATCAATCGGCAAACGCGCCCGCGCCATCCGTTTTCGCGATACGAAGAGCCGCTGGGGGTCATGCACCTCCGACGGTGCGCTCTCCTTCTCCTGGCGCATCATGATGGCTCCGCCGCTGGTAATCGACTATCTGGTCGCCCATGAGGTCGCGCATCTGAAAGAGATGAACCACAGCGCCCGCTTCTGGAAACTCTGCCGGGAGCTGTGCCCCGAAACGGATCGCTGCAGGGACTGGCTGAAGCGCAACGGCACCGCCCTGCAGGCCATCGGGTTTGAGTGACGGGCGGGCTTTGCCGGGTCTGTCTCTGAGGGCAGGTTTGCCTGATTGCTATTGAGATGTCAGTGCCAGGCGCCCTCGCCCTTCGACAGGCTCAGGATGAGGGCTGTTGAGATGCTGGCGTGCTTCTTCAGTCGCTTCGTGCGGCGATGCTGAAGTAGCCCTCATCCTGAGCTTGTCGAAGGGCGAGGGCGCCTGGCACTGACATCTCCCCGCCCGCTCCGCGACAGTTCCGGCAACGCTTCATAGTCAAGCGCAATCAGCGCTTCTTTCTTGGCCCGAGACCAGCCCTTGATCTGCCGTTCCCGGGCAATTGCATCGAGCATGCGGTCATAGGTTTCGGTAAAGACCAGTTTTACCGGGCGGCGAGACTTTGTATAACTTTCAAGAACCCCCGCATTGTGCTCCCACACACGCGCTTCAACCGGCTGCTTGGTCAATCCGGTGTAGTAAGAGCCATCCGCGCAACGCAGGATGTAGACCGTGGCTTCCATTGCGCTTTCCGCTAGAACGTTAAATGCACTTACAAATTGCATTTCATTCGAACCACTGAGTCAAGCGCCCTCGCCCTTCGACAAGCTCAGGATGAGGGCTGTTGAGATACTGGCGTGTTTCTTCAGTCGTTTTGTGCGGCTACGCTGAAGTAGCCCTCATCCTGAGCTTGTCGAAGGGCGAGGGCGCCTGGCGCGACCGCCTCCAGCCTCGACTCCGCCGCCATTTCGTGCCACTTCCGTGTTATGACACTCGACGTGAAAATCTGCGGGCTGAAGACCGAAGATGCCATGGCGGCAGCACTCGATGGCGGTGCGAGCCATATCGGCTTTATTTTCTTCGAGAAAAGCCCTCGCCATGTGGAGGCCGATACGGCTGCAAGCCTGCGAAAAGCAGCCCTTGGCCGCGCAAAGGCTGTTGCCGTCACGGTCAATGCCGATGATGCGGGACTGGATGCCATTGTGAGCGCGGTCAATCCTGATATTCTGCAGCTTCATGGCGGCGAAAGCCCGGAGCGTGTCGCCGAGGTGAAAGCGCGCTACGGCCTGCCGGTGATGAAGGCGTTCGCCATCCGCGAGGCGACCGATCTGGAGCGGATCGGGTCCTATCGCGGCATCGCCGACCGGTTCCTTTTCGATGCCAAGCCGCCGAAAGGATCCGAGCTTCCCGGCGGCAATGGGGTCTCCTTCGATTGGCAGCTTCTGGCGGGCCTTGACGATAACGTGGATTACATGCTTTCCGGTGGCCTGAACGCGGCCAATATCGGCGCGGCCCTGAATGCCGTGTCGCCGCGCGGAATAGACATTTCGTCTGGCGTTGAAAGCGCGCCCGGCGAGAAAGATCCGGAACTGATACGCGCGTTCTTCGCCGCCGTCCGGCTGGCGCTTGAAACCGACACGGTTCCGGCATGAGGAGAACGCCTTGAACAAACCGGCAGAACCCAATTCCTTCCGGATCGGCCCTGACGATGAGGGCATGTATGGGATCTTCGGCGGCCGGTTTGTGGCCGAGACGCTGATGCCGCTGATCCTCGATCTGGAGAAGCACTGGAACGAGGCGAAGGACGATCCGGCGTTTCGCGCCGAGCTCGAGCATCTGGGCCGCCACTATACGGGCCGTCCCTCGCCGCTCTATTTCGCAGAACGGCTCACCGAACATCTGGGCGGCGCGAAGATCTACTTCAAGCGCGAGGATTTGAACCACACCGGCTCGCACAAGATTAACAACTGCCTCGGCCAGATCCTGCTCGCCAAGCGCATGGGCAAGACCCGCATCATCGCCGAGACCGGGGCCGGTCAGCATGGCGTGGCCTCGGCCACCGTGGCCGCCCGCTTCGGCCTGCCCTGCGTGGTCTATATGGGTGCGACCGATGTGGAGCGGCAGAAGCCGAATGTCTTCCGCATGCATCTTCTGGGCGCCGAGGTGAAGCCGGTCTCTTCGGGTCATGGCACGCTGAAAGACGCCATGAACGAGGCGCTGCGCGACTGGGTGACCAATGTTGAAGACACCTATTACCTGATCGGCACCGCAGCAGGCCCGCATCCTTATCCCGAGCTGGTGCGCGATCTTCAGGCGGTGATCGGCACGGAAGCGCGCGAACAGATCCAGGAACTGGAAGGCCGGCTGCCCGACGCCATCGTGGCGGCGGTGGGCGGCGGCTCGAACGCCATCGGACTGTTCCATCCCTTCCTCGATGATCGCCAGGTGGCGATCCACGGCGTCGAGGCTGGCGGGCACGGGCTGGCGGGTGACGAGCACTGCGCCTCCATGACGGCTGGCCGTCCGGGCGTGCTGCATGGCAACCGCACTTATCTTCTGCAGAATGACGACGGGCAGATCCTCGACGGGCATTCGGTCTCTGCCGGGCTCGACTATCCCGGCGTCGGGCCGGAGCACAGCTGGCTGAAGGATTCGGGCCGTGTGATCTATTCGCCCATTCTGGATGATGAGGCGATCGAGGCGTTCCAGATGACGACGCGGCTTGAGGGCATCATCCCGGCGCTGGAATCGGCCCATGCGATTGCCCATGCGATCAAGCTTGCGCCGACCATGGGCAAGGACCAGATCATGATCGTCAATTTCTCCGGGCGCGGAGACAAGGACGTGCATACCGTTGGAAAGATGCTCGGCATGGAGATGTAAGCATGTTCGAAATCTATCGCTCCAAGCAAAACCTGCACCACTATGTGGCCATTCGCCAGGACGACGATAGGGAAAATCCGAAGGGGATAAGGGCAAGCCAGAACCTTGCTTTCCTGACCCATGTGGCCGATGACGGCGCGCCACGCATCGCCTTCGACCCTGAAGAGGCGAAAAGCCGGATCGAGCGCGATGGCTTCTACGCCTTCGCCGTCACCATTGAAATCCGCGAACACGCTGAGGGATAAGCTGGTCGCATTGCATTGCCGCGTTCGTGATCGAGCGTAGAGGCCGCTGCAACCGCAAGGACTGCAAGACGGCGTGGGGGCGCCGCGCTGGACGTACGAGGACCCGGAACCATCATGACCACCCGCATCGACCGCCGCTTTGCGCGGCTGAAGGAAGAAAACCGCCCGGCACTCGTGACCTATTTCATGGGTGGCGACCCGGATTATGAGACCTCGCTCTCGATCATGAAGGCGCTGCCTGCGGCCGGCAGCGACGTGATCGAACTGGGCATGCCCTTCTCCGATCCCATGGCCGATGGCCCGGCCATCCAGGCCGCCGGCCTGCGCGCGCTGAAGGGCGGGCAGACGCTTTCCAAGACGCTCCAGATGGCGCGTGACTTTCGTGAAGGTGACGACGACACGCCCATCGTGATGATGGGCTATTACAACCCGATCTACATCTATGGCGTGGACCGCTTTCTGACCGATGCCAAGGAAGCGGGCATTGACGGGCTGATCATCGTCGACCTGCCGCCGGAGATGGATCAGGAACTCTGCGTTCCGGCGATCAAGGCGGGGCTGAACTTCATTCGCCTGGCAACACCGACGACGGATGAAGAGCGCCTCCCAAAGGTGCTGGAGAACACGTCGGGCTTCGTCTATTACGTGTCGATGACGGGTGTGACGGGCTCGGCGCTGCCGGACACGAACAATGTTTCAGCGGCGGTTTCGCGCATCAAGGAACACACGGACCTGCCGATCTGCGTCGGCTTCGGCGTGAAGACGGCGCGTCAGGCCAAGGCGATTGGCGAGGCGGCGGACGGTGTTGTGGTCGGCAGCGCCATCGTTGCGGCCATCGCCCAGTGCTACGACGCCGACGGCAAGCGGATCGAAGACCCCGCAGAGGCGGTGGCAACCCTTGTGAAGGGGCTGGCAGACGGGGTGCGGGAAGCGCGCCTTGCTGCTGCCCGATAATTGGCGCATCCTCGGAATGCGGTAAGAAAAAAGGCATATGGAATGAACTGGATCACCAGCTATGTGAGGCCGAAGATCAACTCGATGCTCGGCCGCCGGGATATGCCGGAGAACCTCTGGATCAAGGATCCCGAGACCGGCGAGATGGTCTTTCACAAGGATCTGGAAGACAATCTCTGGGTCATTCCCTCCTCCGGTCATCACATGAAGATTTCCGCCCGGGAGCGGCTGAGAAGCTTCTTCGACGGTGGCGAATATGAGGCGCTGGAAAGCCCGAAGGTCGTCACCGACCCGCTGAAATTCCGCGACGAGCGCCGGTATACCGAGCGCCTGCGCGATGCGAAGGCCAAGACCAACATGGAAGATGCCGTGCTGAGCGGCGTTGGCCGTGTTCAGGGGCTGGAGCTGCTTGCCACGGTTCAGGATTTCGCCTTCATGGGCGGCTCGCTCGGCATGGCCGCCGGCGAGGCCATCGTTCGCGCTTTCGAGACGGCGGTCGAACGCAGGCTCCCGCTGGTGCTCTATGCGGCCTCGGGCGGCGCGCGCATGCAGGAAGGCATCCTCTCGCTGATGCAGCTGCCGCGCACCACGGTCGCGCTCGACCGGCTGAAGGAGGCGGGCCTGCCCTACATCGTCGTGCTCACCAACCCCACGACCGGTGGCGTGACGGCATCCTACGCCATGCTGGGCGATGTCCACATCGCCGAGCCCGGTGCGCTGATCGGCTTCGCCGGCCCGCGCGTGATCGAGCAGACCATCCGCGAGAAGCTGCCGGAGGGGTTCCAGCGCGCCGAATACCTGCGCGACCACGGTATGGTCGACATGGTCGTTTCACGGCTGGAGATGAAGGAAACCATCGCCCGTCTGCTGAAAATCCTCTTGAAGGAAAAGGCAGACGCCGCGCCCGATATGGTGGAAGATGAAACGTCGGACGACGCCGAAACGGTGCCGGTGCCCGTCGAGGCTGCGGAAGCGCCAGCCGAACAGCCGAAGGCATGAGCGCTTAAAAGTTTGCCGGCTGAAAACCCCACCCTTCGGGCAGGACCCTGATGACCACTCTCTCCGCCGAGCGGGAAATCGAGCGCCTTCTGTCGCTCCATCCCAAGGGCTTCGACCTTTCGCTTGAGCGCATCACGCGCCTGCTCGAGCGGCTGGGCAATCCGCATCTGAACATGCCGCCGGTCATCCATGTGGCGGGCACGAACGGCAAGGGCTCGGCCACGGCCTTCGCGCGCGCCGTGCTGGAGGCGTCGGGCCGCATCGTCCATGTCCATACCTCGCCGCATCTGGTCAACTGGCACGAGCGCTACCGGCTGGGTGCGGAAGGCGGCGGAAAACTGGTTGAGGATGCCGTTCTGGCCGATGCCGTGGCGCGGGTGGCAGAGGCGAATGCGGGCGAAAAGATCACCGTCTTCGAGATATTGACGGCGGTGATGTTCGTGCTTTTCTCCGAGCATCCGGCGGATGCCGCGATTGTCGAGGTCGGGCTTGGCGGCCGTTTCGACGCCACCAATGTCATACCCCGTCCTGCCGCCAGCCTGATCATGCCGATCTCGTTTGACCACGAAGCCTATCTTGGCGATCGGGTGGAGCTGATTGCTGTCGAGAAGGCCGGCATCATCAAGCGGGGCTGTCCGGTCGTCGTTGGCCAGCAGCCGTTCGATGCGGCGCGCGAGGTGCTTGTCGACACCGCGGAACGACTGGCCTGCCCGCTCACCGTCTATGGCGAGGATTTCCTGGCGTTCGAGGAAAACGGCCGGATGATCTATCAGGACAATGACGGCCTGTTCGACATGTCGCTGCCGCAGCTTGCCGGCCGGCATCAGATCGCCAATGCGGCGGCGGCCATCGCCACGGTCAAGGCGGCGGGCTTTCCCGTTGGCCTGCGTTCGGCCGAGGCGGCGATGGAGCGCGTTGTCTGGCCCGGCCGTCTGCAGCGCCTGCCAAAGGGCGCGCTTTCGGAACTCGGGCCCGAAGGGGCGGAGATCTGGATCGATGGCGGGCACAACCCCGGTGCCGGCGAGGCGATTGCCGAGGCACTGGCTTCGGAGGAAGACCGATCGCCGCGCCCGCTTTTCCTGATCGCCGGCATGATCAACACCAAGGACCAGACCGGTTATTTCCGCGCCTTCGAGGGCATGGCCCGCCATGTTTATACGGTTCCGGTGGAATCGAGCGATGCCGGTGTGCCCAACGCAGAGCTGGCGGCGCGCGCCATGGAAGCGGGCCTTTCGGCCGAGCCGGTTCATTCGGTCGCCAATGCGCTGAAGCTTCTGCGCGATACGCTGGACGCCGGCCGCGACGGCACCGAACCCCCGCCCCGCATCCTGATTTGCGGCTCGCTCTATCTGATCGGCGCGGTTCTTGCCGAAAACGGCACCCCGCCGCGGTGAAGAAGCCTCATGAACGTCCATGCCGCCTTCGCCATGCTAGAAGGCGGTAAAGGACGGGTCGAGGCGCGGCTCGCCCCACTGGCGCGCGGCTAGCAATATCTGCACATCGCCACTTTTGAATGCCAGTCTGGCAGTCGTGAGAGCCCATCGTCGTCGATGCGGCCGGCCAGCGTGACTGGCGCAGGCATCACCAGCACGCAGCCGGCAGTCGCGATCTTCGTTTCGTATCCATCAGCAGGTTTCATTTGCCGCGCACTATGATACGAAATGAAATTGGAATAGGATTCCAAAAACGGAGGAGAGGCATCTTGAGCGTGACTCGGTGGGAGGATGACGCGTCGGTCTGGACCGGCCCGTCCTATGTGGATCAGAGAATCGGCTATCACCCCGATGTCGGTTCGGCCCCGGTCGCAGGGCGCATCATCACCTGTGTCGATGTGGTTGACTGGGATGGCGACGGCGGTCGCGATCTGCTTCTGTCCAGCTGGGACACATGCTATGAGGGCCGCGTCTTTCTCTATCCACAGATCGGCACGAAACCGGACGGCACACCGTTGCTGGGCCGCGAACGGATTGTCGAGGGTGTCCGTGGGTACGTCACCGCCGTGCGCGATGGCGACCGCTTCCACCTCCTCTCCGTGTCGCGGATGCGCCGGCAGATTTACCTGTTCCCCAACATTGGCACCGCTCGCGAACCGCGCTTCGGCGATCCGGTGGCGCTCGACCTTGAGGCAGACTGGGTCAAGGGCAACGAATATTTCCATATGGCCCGCTTCCACGACATCGACGGCGACGGCGTTCCCGAGCTCGTTGTCGGCACCGATTCATGGGACGATTACTGGCCGAACGGCCTGGAATGGAACGATGTCGGCTATCGCGCCTATGATGCAGCGGGCCGGTGGCTTGGCGGGCCGTTGCGCGGTTTCCTCTATGCATTCAAGAACACGGGAACACTGAGCGCACCGGAGCTCGGCCGCGGAAGACCGGTTCTTGGGGGCGAAACCCCGCTGGAAGTCTATGGTCAATGCGCGCCGGCCTTTGGAGATTTTACCGGCGGCGGGCGCGACGCCGTGGTTTGCGGCGAGTTCTGGAACATCCTGCACTTCGCGCGCCAGACCGGGCCTTTCGCCTTCGAGCAGCCGAGGCTGGTTGGCGATGCCGCCGGCGCCCCCGTGCTTCTGGATCAGTGCATTCACCTGCCCTGCGCCGTCGACTGGGACGGCGACGGGCGGCTTGATATTCTGGTTGGCGCTGAGGACGGCTATGTGACGTTCCTCCGCAACACGGGCACCGGTCCCGATGGGCAGCCGGCTTTTGAGAAGATCGGACGCGTGGAAGGCGTTGAACCTTCGATACATGCCGGCGTCCTACCCTCGCCCGCCGCGCACGATTTTTCCGGCAATGGCCTGCCCGACCTCGTGGTCGGCAACAGCACGGGTGAGCTTCTGTTCTACGAGAACCTTGGCCCCCGGGAGGCCCCGGCGCTTGCACGGGAAGTCATGATCGAGGCGGGCGGAAAGCCGGTGCGCATTGCTGCCGGGCTAACGGGCTCCATTCAGGGGCCATCTGAAAAAATGTTTGGTTATTCCTGTCCTGCGATCGCCGACTGGGACGGCGACGGCCATCCCGACCTTCTCGTCAGCGACGTCAACGGCCACCACAATTTCTACCGTAATGACGGGGGAACGGTACCGCCCCGTTTTGAAGCGCCGCGCCCGCTGACATGGCAGGGCAGGCCGCTGAAGACGGTCTGGCGTGTGCGTCCTGCCGTGATCGACTGGCTGGGCAACGGCCAGCTCCATTATCTCGCGCTGGACGAGGACGGCATGTTGTCGGACTTCCGCCGTGCGTCAGACACCGAGCTTGCCGACAAGCGGCATCTGCGATGGGAAGACGGCTCAAAAATGCGTTTCACGCAGGATGTCGGTGGCGGTCGCGGACGGGTGAAACTCTGCGCCGTGGACTGGACCGGCGATGGCCGGATCGATCTCGTTATCGGTACGCATGCGCGCGCCTCTGTGCCGCCCGGCCCCACCGGCCAGCCGCGCAACACGACCGGCCAGGCCGGTATCTTCCTGCTCGAGAACATCGGCTCCAATACCGAACCGGTTTTCGCCTTCCCGAAAGCTTTCAGGTTTCGCGGTGAAACGATTCAGATGGCCATGCACGTCGCTTCGCCCGAAGCCGTCGACTGGGACGGAAGCGGCAAGCCTGGCCTGCTGGTCGGCGTTGAAGACGGCAGCCTGGTGTGGCTGAAGCGGGAGGACCTATCATGGTAACCCCGGCCATGACAGTCGATGGATCGACGAAGATCATGGGCGTCATCGGCGATCCCATTGCACAGGTGATGACACCGACGACGATCAACCCGATCTTCGCGGCCCGCAACGTCAACATCGTGTGCGTACCGCTGCACATAAGCGCTCATGAGCTCGACACGGCCTGGAAGGGGCTCAAGGCATTTGGAAACCTGATTGGCTTCGGCATCACCCTGCCGCACAAGCAGGCGGCAATGATGCTTTGCGACAGTCTTGAACCACTCGCCGAGCGGGTTGGGGCCGTCAATCTCGTGCGGCGGGAGGCCGACGGTTCCTTCAGAGGCTATCAGTTCGACGGCAAGGGCTTCGTTCGCGGTCTGAAAGGGCAGGGCCACACGCCCTCTGGAAGCCGCTGCCTCATGGTCGGCGCCGGCGGGGCCGCGATAGCGATAGCCTTCGCGCTCGCCGAGGAAGGGGCCGCATCGCTGATCATCGCCAACCGTACCCGTGCCAAAGCCGAGGAGTTGGCAGAGGCCGTGAATCGAAAAATAGGCCGCTCCTTCGCGCGAGCCGGGGAACCCCGGCCAAAGTCCGGGCAGATCGTCATCAACGCAACGTCGCTCGGTCTTTCAGCTAGCGATCCCCTGCCCTTCGATGCAAGCCTTATCGACGGGACAATGCTGATTGCGGAGGTGATCGCCAAGCCTGAAGTGACCCCCTTGCTGGAAGCTGCCCGAGCGCGCGGGGCGCAAATCCATTCAGGCATTCACATGATCCGCGGGCAGGTGGACCTCATTGCCGCCCACATGGCCGAGGCAGAGGCGAAGGTTTGACTTCAGAGCGGTGTACCGGCCTCTAGCCCGGCCGCGAAGCCGGCGATCAGTGCGATCTGGGCCTCAAGCATATCGCGGCCATCGCTTGTTGCCGCGCCACGCTGGCGGGCCAGCGTCAACAATTCCGTATCGCGCGCCAGCGCCGCGATATCGGCTACCAGCATTTCCGGCCCCAGATCATTGAGATCGACAGGGAAAGCCTCTGCGGATTTCAAACCGACCGGCGTTGCGTTGATCAGTACGTCGATGCCCGCCAGATCGCAAGAACCCCGCTGCGCGACCGGTGCGCCCATCACGCGGTTGACCATGTCGACGGTGAATTCAAGCGCGTCGTCATCAACATCGATCACCGCCAGCCGGCCGATCTGCTCGCCAGCGAGTGTGTGCGCGATGGCGCGCCCCGCGCCACCGGCGCCGACGAGCATAACCGACGCGCCGGCGAGACGGCCGCGATTAACGGCAAGTCCGCGCACGAAGCCCAGCCCGTCGAAAAGCGCGCCATGCATGGAGCCGTCGCCCCGGCGCTGGATGGAGTTCACCGCGCCGACAGCGGCGGCGGCGGGGGTCAGCTCGTCGCAAAGGCGCGCGGCCGCGATCTTGTGCGGCACCGTCACGCCAATGCCCGCGACATTGTCCATCGCCGCAAAAACGCGCCAGGCGGCCTCCAGGGTTTCGCCGGTCACATGGAACGGAACGGCATAGAGATCGATCCCCTTTGCCGCGAACATCGGATTGATGAGGGTGGGGGTTTGGACCTGAGCCACCGGGTCGCCGAACACCGCATAGATGCGCGAGGCGCCTCCCAGATTTGGAATACTGTCGCTCATGGTCTGGTCATCCTCAAGAAAAGATGCTCCGGCACCGCGCGAGAGCCGTGTCGAGGACAAGATCGGGGTCTTCTGCCCACCATCGATCCGAGAATATCTCTATCTCGACAGGGCCGGCATAGCCGGCAGTCTGCACCTGGCGCCACATTCCGGTCAGGTCGATGATACCATCCCCCATCATGCCGCGATCACGCAGGACATGCCGCGTCGGCACCAGCCAGTCGCTGACATGGAAGCCCAGTATCCTGCTGGCTACGCCGGCGCGGGCGAGTTCTGCCTCCAGGCGTTCGTCCCACCAAATGTGATAGGCGTCGGCCACGATGCCTATCCCTCCGCCCAGCCGCTCGCAGAGAGTGTTGGCGTGACTGAGGCTCAGGATCACCGCGCGGTCGCCAGCGACCATGGGATGCAGCGGCTCCAAAGCCAGCGTCATTCCGACCGCGCGCGCATGGTCGAGAAGCTCGCCGAGTGCGTCTTCGGTTTGTGCCCGCGCGCCGGAGAGATCGCGGCTGCCCTCCATGAGCCCACCGGAAAAAACCAGAACGTGGTCCGCTGCAAGTTCGGCAGCCATGTCCACCGCGCGCCGCGCGCGGTCGAGACATTCCGTTCGCGCCGCAGCTCCCGCACCCAGAAGCGGTCCCGCCCGATTGAAGCCGAATGTGGAAATGCCCGTGCGGGCCAGTATCCGGCGGGCTTCTTCAAGGCCGACCTTGTCGATCTCATCGCCCCACAGGGACGCGCGTGACAGACCACGAGCGGCGCATCCTTCAAGGAAGGGTTCAAGACCCCACCTCTCGCGAACGGTCGCTTCATTGAACACGAATTCAGGCAATTGCGACGTTTCAACCATGACTCTAGAATTTGTAGACGCCAAGTTTCTCGAATATCCGATAGATTCTTTCGGCATATTTCGAGAACTCGGGATACTCGCCCAGATGGGCCGGGCGCGGGCGCGGCAGGTCGATGACGATCTCCTCGACAATCGTGCCAGGGCTCTTCGACATCACCAGAACACGATCCGACAGGCCGACCGCCTCCTCGATGGAATGGGTGATGAACAGCACCGTCTTGCGCGTTTCAAGCCAGAGCATTTCCAGATCGTGCCGGATCTGCGTTCGTGTGATCGCGTCGAGCGCGCCAAATGGCTCGTCCATCAACAGCATTGAGGGATCGTGAACCAGAGCGCGCGCAATCGAAACGCGCTGGCGCATGCCGCCGGAGAGCTGCCACGGATAGCGGTTTTCCGCCCCCGAAAGGCCGAGCCGCTCGAAGAGAGCGTCGGCCCGCCCCCTGAGCGTGGCCTTGTCGAGACCCCGGATCTCCTGCTGCAGCATGACATTGTTGATGGCGGTGCGAAAATCCAGGAGCAGGTGATCCTGAAAGACGATGCCGATCTCCGAAATCGGGGCGGTGAGCGGCTTCCCGTCAATCTCCACCGAGCCGGCGCTCGGCGGCTCCAGTCCTGTCACCAGGAGCATGGTCGTGCTCTTGCCGCACCCTGACGGGCCGATGATGGAAACGAACTCTCCCGGCTTGATATCCAGATCGATGGGCCCCAGCGCGTGGAATGCCGTGTCTCCACTGCCGAAGACCTTTGTCAGCCCGCGCGCATTGATCGAGGCGCCCGCAGCGCCTGCGTTGCCGGCTGGATGCGCCAGACCGGAAGGAGTTCGGGTTTTCATGTCTGCCTTCGTCATGTCCGTCATTGGTGCCTTGTCCGGGTTCAGTGTCTGGACCACGGCATCAGCCATTGCCCGATGATGCTCATCGCGCCGTTGAAGATCAGTGCGACGATCGCCGCAGCCACAAGCCCGGAGAACATCAGTGTCATGTCCATGAACGCCGAGGCACGCACGATCATGAAGCCCAGCCCTTTGTTGGAGGCGATGAATTCGGCGATGATGACGCCCTCGACCGCCTTCACCACGCCGATCCTCATCCCCGAGAAAATATGCGGCATCGCGGCCGGCAGCCGGACCTTCCAGAAGGTCTGCCACGGGTTCGCTCCCATGGACCGCGAAATGTAGAAGAGCCTTCGATCAACCAGTCGGAAGCCCGACATGGAATCGACCAGAACCGGAAAGAAGCTCATCAGGAAAACGATCAGCGCGGCAACCAGCGGGCCTATGCCGAACCAGATGATCAGGATGGGTCCGATCACCGTCTTTGGCATGATGTTGAGAAACACGATTACCGGATAGAGCCCCCGCTCCAGGGCGCCGACCGAAACGATTGCCAGCGCCAGCGGGATGGCCACGAGCACGCCAAGGGCGAAGCCTTCCACGATTGTGAGGGAGGTCCAGAATGCGTGGCCGGCGATCAATGCCCTGTCCGTATAAAGCCGTGCCAGGAAAT
Source organism: Nitratireductor rhodophyticola (assembly GCF_019891355.1). Classification (NCBI taxonomy): domain Bacteria; kingdom Pseudomonadati; phylum Pseudomonadota; class Alphaproteobacteria; order Hyphomicrobiales; family Phyllobacteriaceae; genus Nitratireductor; species Nitratireductor rhodophyticola. The sequence goes on from NZ_JAHSSF010000003.1 coordinate 749,223, forward strand.
CCGATGGTTTGGGCGCAAGCCATATGGGCACTTCGAAGAAGCGAAGCGCGGCCTCCCACAATCCAAGCAGCAACAGCACCGCCACCGTCCCGATCAGGACGGAAGAAAAATACGAACCGCCGAATGCCGCCATGAGACGCGCACGCGTTCCCGTTTGTGCTGGCGTCATGGCAGAAGCTGTTTGCGACATGCCTACGAAACTTTCCGCGTGAGATTGATGTCCGGGCGCCCTGTGCGCCCGGACAGGATCCTGCGACCAACCAGCCTCAGGGGCAGGTCACCGACGTGCCCGGCAGATAGTCGAGCGTGTAGTAATCCGTCACGGGCTTGGTGCTGGGAAGGTTCATCGCCGACGTCATGACGCTGTACATCTTCTCCCAGGTTTCAGCGTCCGTCACGCCAATGGCGTCACCAGAGCCGCCGGGACAGACCGATGCAAAGCTGAACTTTGCCGACTGAAGGAGGTTCTCCTTCGAATGCGCCGTCTCCGGGAAAATCTCGAGCAGGGCATCGACTGCTGCTTCGGGCTCCTTCATCGCTTCCTGCCAGCCCAGAGCCGTCGCTTCGACAAAGCGCCTGTAGACATCCGGATTGGCCTGGAGCTTGTCCTCACGCGCCACCAGGGCGAGGCTCGCGATGGGAACGCCGTTGTTGTAGAAGTACATATTGCCGGCCTCGATGCCCTGAGCAGCCAGCGGCACGACGATGTTTTCCGGCGTCTGCGACACCGCATCGACCTGCTTGGATGTCAGAAGGCCGATAAAAGCGCTTTCCGCCGCCGAGACGATTTCCACCTGGGATTCTTCGATGCCGTTGGCACGCAGGAAAACCGGAATGAGCGGCAGCATGGCCGATCCCGGAGAGACCGCCAGCTTCTTGCCGATAAGATCCTTTGGTTCCCTGATACCGGAATCGGCCAGATACTGTATGCCGAACTGGCCGGATTTCCAGATGGTTGCGATGATCCTGATCGGCGCGCCCTGCGCAGCAACATTGAGCGTTGCGCCGGTGTCGGCGTAGCCGAGCTCCGTCTGTCCGGTCGCCACGAGCTGTGCGGCCACGGCCGATCCGCGCCCCTCGGTCAGGGTGACTTCGAGATCATGGTCCTTGTAGATGCCCCTGGCCTGGGCCACCGCGAATCCAAGATGCGCGGAATCGGCCGTCCAGTTCATTTGCATCTGGAGCTTGTCCTGCGCCAGCGCGGGAATGCTTCCTGCGAGCAATGCGAGCATTGCCCCCGCCGCCACATGCCTCAATTTGAACTGCATTCCTTCCTCCCTTTGTTTATCTTGATGCCTGTTCCTCGATTATGAACCGGTCAGCGCCGCCGCCAGGGCAGCAATGTCCTTTCGGCCAGTTCCATCCCCCAACTGAGCAAAACGCCGATCATCGAGCCGACCACGAGTACGGCGAAGATCAGCGACGTGTCGGAATCGTCCATCCCCCTGAGGACCAGATACCCGAGCCCGTTCTGCGAATTCATCCACTCGACGACGATCACCACCGTGACCGCGATAACGACAGTGATCTTGAACCCGGAAAAGATGCTGGGCGCGGCGGACGGCAGTTCGAAGAGCCGGAATGTCTGCCACCACGACGCACCGACCGAGCGGCTGAGATAATACTGCCGGGGATCGATGGACTTGAACCCGGTGACGCTGTCGACCAGAATCGGAAAGAAGGTGATCAGCGCGGTAAGCATTATCTTCGGGAAATCCGCGAACCCGAACCAGACCAGCATGAGCGGTGCGAGCGTGATCTTCGGCAGGCCCTGAATGAACACGACGAGCGGATAGAGCACTTGCTCCGCGAGCCGGAATTTCGCAATCAGATAACCGAGCACGACACCGGGAATCGCCCCCGCGACGAAGCCGTAGATAATCAGCCGTGTCGTCACCAGCGCGTGATAGCCGAGCCTCTGATAATCCTCGACAAGGCGCGACAGGAATTGCGACGGTGCCGGCAACACGTAAACCGGCACATGCAGCGCCCGAACCAGCACCTCCCAGATGAGCAGCAGGCCGGCGAACCAGAGGATCGGCTCCAGAGAACGCTGCAATATCGAACTGCGCTGCATCATCTTGTATCTCAAACTTCCGCTGGCGCATGCGGGCGCGTTGCTGCCACGGCAGGTTTATAGCCGCGCTGGCGGCTTCGCAGAGACCAGATTTCAGCAACTTCGGCGGCAGCCTTCTTCAGGGCGGTCGCCAGCTCATCGTAGCGATCGGGCGTGATCCGCACGAGGGGGCCGGCAACGCTTATCGTACCGGCGACAGGCGCTTCCGGCCCAACTCCGTTGAAGAAGGGCACCGCCACAGCGCCCGTTCCTGCCTCGGCCTCCTCGACGGAAGTTCCGTATCCGCGCTCGCGCGTTTCGACGAGCCGAGCACGGAACTCATCGACATTGGTCGCGCTGTTGGGGCCCAGAGGCCGCCGCGCGCCGAAGCCGCGGGCGCATACAATGCGCAACGCCTCGGATTCGGGAAGTGTGGAGAGCCAGGCCTTGCCGTTGGCCGTGGCATGCAGAACGATCTCCTGCCCCATCTCGGGATCGTAGCGAAGGCCCGTGACGGCACCCTGCGCGCGGGCGACCCAGACGAGATCCTCGCCCTCGACAATTGCCAGCCGGCAGTATTCACGTGTCTCGCGCGCCAGCTTGTCCAGAACGGACTGAACCACATCGGGCACCGCGCGGACATCGAGATTGCGAAAGGCGAGTGTGCTCATACGAAGCGAAAGCGCATAGCGCTGGGTTCCACTGTGCTGCAGCACCCACCCATGCGAGACGAGTGTCGTCAGCGTGCGGTGAACTGCACTTGCCGGCATGTCCAGCCGATTGGCGAGGTCCGTCAATTCGATCGGTTCACGCTCGCCCGCAAGGGCCTCCAGTATCGTTAGACAGCGGTCTACAGCGGCAACGGTCAATCATTCCTCCCCAGTCTAGAACAGTTTATACAACATTTGATTCCAAATTGGAATAGCATTCCAGTTTTGATGAGGCCTGTAGACAAGACAGCACCTTTCCGGGATGTCCGGTCGACCAGCTCGGTGCCGATCTGCCAGATAACCGCACCTGGTGGGAAGGTGGAAAGCAAGATGCCGGTCTGGGCCGGTCCATTCTGTCAACGCCACTGGTCTGGGGTTGAGGCTCGCAAGTCTGCTGGGACATGCGGCTTCTGAAAGCGGCTGTCAGCGAAGGCAATCTCGTCTCCGGTACCGGTCTCAAAATTTCCGAACCACCACCTTCGGGTGGAGCTAAGAGTCTCAACGCTAGAACTGCATCTTGCCTGCCTGCCAGTCGGCGAGCATTCCGCGCATTTCCTTGAGAAAGAGCTGGCTGGCGACCTTGCTTGCCGTCGCCCCCATGGAGATCGACTGGATATCGAGTGGCAGGTCTGGCTCCAGCGGCAGCGTCACCAGTCCGTCGAGACCGTGAAAGGCGGCGGTGAACTCGTCGACCACCGCAGAACGCTGCATTGCCAGCACGAGATGGGGTACGGAAACCAGCGTGTTGCCCGTTACTGTATTGTCGAAAGGCAACCCGCGCTCCAGAAGCGCCTCGTTCAGCACACGCCCAATGGGGCCGCGCGGGGTCAGCCCCAGCATCGGTACGGAACTCAGATCTTCCAGCCTGACACGGTCCAGCCGCGTCAGCGGGCCATCCTTCGGGCTAAGCACAACCAGACGGCCAAGCCCCAAAGGCTCTGCCAGTATGTCGTCAGCCTGAAACCTGCCAATGACGAGCCCGACATCGACCATGCCAGCGCGTATCGCCTGAACCTGCTGCTGTGCAGTGCCCACATCCACGGCCACGCGCAGGCCCGGCATCGCGTCCAGCACCCTGCGCAGCGCGGTGGGCACGAAATAGGGCGCGAAAAGTCCGACCGACATTACCAGAAGACGGGTGCCGACGCCCTTTCGCAGCGAGTCGATGCGTCGCTCCAGCCGGCTGATCCCGTCATAGAGAAAACGGCTCTCATTGTAGATGGCGTCCGCCTCGACAGTCGGGATCACGCGCCCCTTGTCGAGCACGAAAAGCGTCAGGCCGATGGCCGCTTCGAGGTCACGCAGATGGCGGCTGACTGTGGGTTGCGACAGGTTCATCTGCCGCGCCGCCGCCGTGATCGACTGCCGCTCGTAGACCGCGCAGAAAACCTGCAAACGCTGCAAAGTCAGTGGTTTCATGGCCGCGCGGCCTCTCCCTCTTTTCACTATTCCATAGAGATATACTATGGAATAGTGAAAACTTTTCTATTTTCTAACGCAAGCGCTTTCGCCAGATTTGTGTGAGCCATCGGGGAGGGGAACCCAAGAGCCATGCAGGCGCCGCTTATCATCGCATTCACCGTTTTCGGCCTTATGGCCGGCGCCGCCATTGCCTATGTCATTGGCGCTTCCGCGATTCTGACCTTCATTGCGGCCGACCGTCAGATGTATATGGCGGTGCTGCCCCAGCGGCTTTTCAGCCAGCTCGATGTGTTCGCCTTCCTCGCCATGCCGCTGTTCATCTTCGCGGGCGACCTGATGAACCGTGGTGGTCTGGCAACCGCGCTGATCGATTTCTGCATGTCCTTCCTCGGACGCCTCAAGGGTGGCCTGGGCCATGTCAACGTGATGACCTCGGTGTTCTTTGCCGGCGTATCGGGATCGGCTGTCTCCGACGCCGCCGCACTTGGCAATTCGCTGGTGCCCGAAATGCGTCGACGCGGTTATTCGCTCGACTATGCAGCGGCAATCACCGGCGCATCGTCGATCATCGGCCCGATCATCCCGCCCTCGTCCATCCTGATCTTCTATGGCGCACTGATGGAAACGAACGTCACCGCGCTCTTCGCCGCAGGCATTCTGCCCGGCCTGCTCCTGGCCGGCGTTCTGATGGCGATAAACGCCTATTATGCCCATCGCGACAACCATCCCGGCGGCCCGGGTGAAGACGTGCCTGCATTCTTCCCCTCGCTCCTGAGGGCTCTGCCCGCCATGACCCTGCCGGTGATCATTCTCGGCGGCACGCTGTTCGGCTTCATGACGCCGGCTGAAGCGGCTGCAGTGGCCGTGATTGCGGCTCTGGTGGTCGGTTTTACCCATGGCAATCTCACCTGGAGTCAGGTGAGTGCGAGCCTGCACCGCACGGCGGTGATGCTCGGCGGGCTGTTCATCATCCTGTGCGCGATCTCGACCTTTTCCTACATCGCCGCGCTTCTGCAATGGCCGCAGGCCATCAAGGCGACGGTGGAAGACTGGAACCTCAGCCCGCTGCAATATCTGATGCTGATCAACCTGATCTTTCTGGTGGCCGGCATGGCGATGGATGTGAAGGCCGCTGTGGCGCTGTTCGCACCGATCTTCGCGCCTGTGGCGATCGCCATGGGCGTCGACCCCGTGCATCTCGGCATCGTGATCTGTTTCAACATCACCACCGGCCTTCTTTCGCCGCCGCTGGGAGGGGTTCTGCTGATCCTCGCAACCACGGTGCGCATGAACTACTGGCGGCTGATACGCGCCACCCTGCCCTTCTTCTTTGCCGAAGTCGCGCTGCTGCTGGTGCTGACTTACTTCCCGGAGATTTCTCTGGCCATTCCACGCCTGTTGGGGCTCGCCTGACGGAAACCGAAACCAAACGGAGGAGAAAAAAATGAAATTCCTACCCAAAGCCCTCGCCATCTCGGCGCTTGCGCTCATGACCGCTGCCGCACAGGCGGCTGACATCAAGATCGCCATGAACGGCGCCGACGATACGGCGACCAACCCGGAAGCAGCCTTCGCCCACGGCTTCGCCGATGCGCTCAAGGGAACCGAATTCGAGGTCTCCATTTTCCCGTCCGGCACGCTGGGCTCGGAAAAAGAGCGTTTCGACCAGGTTGCCCAGGGCCTTCTGGAGGTCAATCTCGCCGCCCTTTCCACCGGTTTCGGCATGTCCCCGCTGATGAAGGGCGTCCAGCTCCCGTTCTTCTTCGAGAACCGCGAACAGATCGACGCCGTGCTTTCTGAAACGGACATGCTTGAGCAGATGAACGGTCCGCTTCTCGACAATGGCGTGCGTTTCGTGGACGTCAATTACATCGGCATGGACATCGGCATTCACAATTCCAAGAAGCCGATCGCCAAGGTCGAGGACATGTCCGACCTGCGCTTCCGCGCGCTCAACAGCGAGCAGATCGCACTGCAGGAAGCGCTGGGCGCAACTGGCACGATCGTCTCCTGGTCGGAAGTGGCAAACGCCATCCAGACCGGTGTTGCCGATGGCTATTTCAACCCGCCGAACTCGGCCATCCGCACCGGCCACACCGAGTTTCTGAAGCACTTCACGCCAGCCGACATCACGCCGTCCTCGCGCATCGTTCTGATCTCGGAAGACTGGTACGCCTCTCTGGGTGACGAGGAAAAAGGCCAAATCGACGCCGCCTTCGAAGCCGGCAAAAAAGCGAACCGGGACTGGGTCAACAACTGGGCCAGCGAAGTGCGCGCGAAGCATGAAGCCGCAGGCGTGACCATCACCGAGCTGGCCGAAGGCGAACGCGAAAAGATGGCCGAGCTGGCGCGTGCCACCTGGGCAACGTCTCTGCCCGACGACCAGTTGAGCATCTGGATTAAAGCCCGCGACTCCGTCGCAGACTAAGCAATGGTCGCCCCCATGAAACACATCGCCAGATCCGTCATCCACATCAGCAACGGGCTCAACCGTCTGGCCACAGTGATGGCCGGCGTGGCACTGGTGATCCTCGTGGGGGCCGTCATACTGCAGGTCCTGGCGCGCTACGTGTTCAACCAGCCGCCGGCCTATACCGAGGAACTGGCCCGATACGCAATGATCTGGGCCGGCCTCATGGGGGCCACGATATCGTTCAAGCGCCGGTTCGATCCGGCGCTCTTCACCGGCGAGGGTTCACGCAATGCCCTTCTCGGGTTCGCCGCCGCGCTGATGCGGTCGGCCGTGGTTCTGATCTACCTTCTGCCGATCCTCTGGTACGTTTTCTACGGTCCCAACATGAACCCGGCGCGCGGTTTCCTGCTGCGCCACAGCCGCACCATGGCCGACGCGCTGCCCTTCAGCACCTTCTGGGTCGCCGTGGCCGTGCCGATCATGATCGTCTTCATTCTCGTTCATCTCGCCGCCCGCTGGTGCGGCGATGACGGCGTGCCGCCTGCGGACAGCGACGCCACCTGACCCTCGACGCAACAATACAGGAGCCTCCCATGCACGCTGATCTCATCATCCGCGGCGCAGACATCATCGACGGTACAGGAGCCCCCCGTCGCAGGGGTGATGTGGCCGTCTCCGACGACCGCATTGTCGCCACCGGCGACCTGAAACACTGGACCGCCGGACGCGAGATCGAAGCAAAGGGCCGCGCCGTCGCGCCCGGCTTCATCGACCCGCATGTGCACCATGATGCCGCGATGCTCACCCAGCCCGACATGGAGTTCATGACGTCGCAGGGCGTCACCTCCGTTATCAACGGCAATTGCGGTTTCTCCATCGCACCACTGGTGCCGAAGGGCGAGATCCCGGCCCCTCTGCGCATGATCATTGAAGATGAAGCGCTGCGGTTTGAAACTTACGCCGCCTATCGCGACCGGCTTCTGGCGGAACCGGCAGCAGTCAATGCAGCCTGTCTGATCGGACATTCCACGCTTCGCGTGAACGAACTGCCCGACCTGAACAAAGCCGCCGATGCAGCACAGCTGAAAGAAATGTGCCGCAAGCTCGACCGTGCGCTGGGCGAAGGCGCAATCGGCCTTTCCACCGGACCTTTCTACCCGCCCGCCCGAGCCTCCACAACCGAAGAGCTGATCGAGGTGGCAAAGATCACGCAGGCCCATGGCAAGCTCTATGTCACCCATATGCGTGACGAGGGCGACCGCGTGGTTCAGGGGCTTGAAGAGACCTTCACCGTGGGGCGTGAATCCTGCTGCGGTGTGCATGTCTCCCATCACAAATGCGCAGGGCTTGCCAACCACGGCATGTCGGTCACCACGCTGAAGATGATCGACGATGCGATGCAGAAGCAGGATGTGGGCCTCGACACCACACCGTGGATTGCGTCGTCGACCATCCTCGATTCCGGCAGGCACAGGCAGGCGACCCGCGTGATCGTTGCTGAAAGCATTCCCTACCCGCAAATGGCGGGCCGCGATCTGTCCGACATCGCCGAGGAATGGGGCACCGACATCGACACCGCGCTCCAGAAGCTTCTGCCTGCGACCGGCATTTTCTTCATCATGAGCGAAGACGATGTTCAGCGCATCCTGTCCTACGAACACACGATCATCTGTTCGGACGGCATCCCGAGCGGCAAGCATCCCCACCCGCGCGTCTGGGGCACCTTCCCGCGCGTGCTTGGTCACTATGCCCGCGACCTGTCGCTGTTCTCGCTGGAAGAAGCCGTGCGCCGCATGACCTCCATGCCTGCCGATCGCTTCGGACTTGGCGGTCGCGGGCGGATCGCCGTCGGCGGCTTTGCTGACCTCGTCATCTTCGATCCCGACACCATCGCCGAAGGCGCAACCTTCGAGACGCCGATCCGCCCGGCCGTGGGCATCGACCGGGTCTTCGTCAACGGGCGTGAGGTCTGGGTCGATGGCGAAAAAACTGGCGCACGCCCCGGTCGCCCGCTCGAACAAACCGCCCCGTGCATGGTGGTCTGACGACAACCGTATCAAGCGCCACGGCACCGGAACGGCAACTTGCCTCAGTGTCGGATCCCCGGGGAAGGAATTCAGATATTTGTGGGAGTGTTTTGGCAGAAGCTGCTGGCCGTAAAGACAGCATAGCAGCATTGGCCGGTTGCTGATTGAAGGCGGCCATACCCTGCTCTTCTTTGTCGCAATCAGGTTCGCGGGGCTACGCGCAGGCTCTCTCGCAAAACCAGCTTCGGCTCGAACGTGGTTAGGCCGGCCTCCTCGCGGTCGACCGCAGCCTGCATCGCGCGTTCTATGATGTGCTCAATGTCGGTGCGGATCGTGGTCAGCGGCGGAACCGCAAACTGCACCTCGTTCATGTCATCGCAACCGATTACCGAGACGTCTTCACCCGGACGCCGGCCCATCTTGTGGCAGGCAGAGATGACCCCGAGCGCGATCAGATCGCTGAAGCAGAGCAGGGCGATGTCGTCGGCCCCGTCCTCCGACAGAATGCGGGTTGCTGCCTCGAAGCCGAAAGCGCGCGAGGTGGGGCCATGAAGGATGCGTACGGGTTCGAGCCCAGCGCGACGAAACGCGGACACTGCGCCTGCCTCGCGCAGTCGGGAAGCGCTTGTTTCCTGTCCGCCACCGATCCAGTACATACGCCGATGCCCCGCATCCATCGCCGCACGGGCCGACAATTGCCCGGCATGAAACTCGTCGCTCACCACCTGGGGGGCGGCAAAGCCCTCGATTGAACGGAAGAATAGCACCGTTGGCAGGAGCGGCTGGCCGTTTCTCACAAGAATCTCGTCCAGATCGGAGCGCGTGGTCCCATAGGCGGGGCAGAGAAGCAGAGCCTCACAGCCGATCTGCAATGCCTGGCGCAAAAAATCGGCCTGCCGCTCGCGCGATTCACGCGTGATGCCCAGAAGAAGCCTTCTGCCGCGGCGATGAATCTCACGTTCCGCGGAAATCAGCATGTCGTTGAAAATCGGGTTCGAAAGCTCTCCGAGACAGACAGCGATCGTATTGTTGCGCGACATGCGCAGATCGGCTGCGCCCTGGTTGTATATATAACCAAGGTTGTCTGCTGCCGCCCGCACCCGGTCGAGCGTCTCCTTGGGAAAGCGCTTGTCGCCTCGCAGCGCAAGCGAGACGCTTGAGACGGAGAGCCCCGTCGCCGTCGCGATGTCTTTTAGCGTTACGCGTGCCATCATCCGAGTGTCTTTGTTGTTTGTTCCCCTGCCTGTCAGCTTGTTGCCCGATCCGGGGCGCACGTCAATCGTTTATCCAGCTAGGTCAATCGTTTTAATAAAACGATTGACCTAGCTTCAATCCCTATGTCATGCTTCCGTTTGAAGGAGAGGGTTTAGGCCCGCAAATCTTGGGAGAGAGAAATCATGAAAAGGACAATTGTGTCTGCGGTCGCGCTTGCTGCGACGGCATGGGCTTCTGCGGCTTACGCGGCCTGCGACTGGAAGCCGGAGCGGCCGGTAAGCGTTATCGTCCCGTGGGGAGCGGGCGGTACCACGGACACCAACACGCGTCAGCTCGCAACGATGCTTCAGCAGAAGTTTGACGTTCCTTTCAATGTCGTCAACCGCACCGGCGGCAACGGCGTGGTGGGGCATTCGGCCATCTCCCGCGCCAGACCGGACGGCTATACGATCGGGGCCGCCACGGTCGAGATCAACACGATGCACTGGTTTGGTCTCACCAACCTGACCTATAAGGACATCACGCCCATCGCGCTCATCAACCAGCCTTCGGCCAGCGTGCTTGTTTCCAAGGACAGCCCGTTCGGCTCGCTCAAGGAACTGCTGGATCACGCACGCGAAAACCCCGGTGAGTTGACGGCATCGGGAACGGCGCTCGGCGGCATCTGGCATCTGGCGCTTGCCGGCATGCTCAATGCCGAAGGGCTCGAAGCCGAGACCATCCGCTGGGTCCCCTCCGAAGGGTCGGCGAGCGCGTTGCAGGAGCTTCTTGCCGGTGGTGTCGACATGGTCACGCCCTCGCTTCTGGAAGGAAAGACGCTTATCGATGCCGGTGAGATCAAGGCGCTTGCCTATATGAGCGACAAGCCGAGCGAGGCGTATCCCGATGTGCCGCTCACTGCCAGGGAACTGCCGAGCGGCTGGACCCTGTCGGCCTACACGACCATCTCGGCGCCGGCCAACATGCCGGAAGACATTGTATGCAGCTATGAGGCAGCGCTCAAAGAGATCGTGGAAACGAAGGAATGGGCTGAGTTTCGCAGCAGCCTCGGCGCACCGGTTGTCTGGGGCGGCAGCAAGGAACTGCTCGACCTCATGACCCAGTATGACGAGGGCCTCGGCAACACCGTCAAGGCAATCGGGATGGCCAAGGGTCAGTAACATGCAGTTCACCCGCGATGCGGTGACAGGCTTTGTCCTGATCGCCGCCGGCGCGGCCATGTTTGCAGGCGCGTGGGGGTTTGATCCCCCCGCGGGCACTGCATTCGGAGCCGGCTTCTTTCCAAAGATCGTTTCTTCCGGAATGGCTCTATCCGGCCTGCTCATACTGCTCGGGCGTGAAAGGCACAGCCTCACGGAGGTGATGCGGATCGACGCCCGGGGCGTTGCCCGCGTGGCGTTGCTCGTCGCCATGATCGTTCTTTACGCTCTGGCGCTGGACCCGGTCGGATTTCACATTTCCACCGTCGCTCTGCTTTTCGCCGCGACCCTGTTTTTCGGCGGTTCGCTGCCTTCAGCACTTTTGCTTTCGGTGCTGGCGACGGCCGTGTTCCACTTCATTTTCTATTCGATCATGAAGGTCGCGCTGCCCTGGGGCCTTCTCCTGCCAGTCGCCTGGTAAGGCGAAAGGGAGGGAGTTTGATCCATGGACTTTGCAGCAATCCTTTCCCAGCTCGCAGACCCGGCACTTTTGCTGACGATCGTGCTTTGCACGCTTTACGGTGCTCTGGTTGGCGCGCTGCCTGGTCTCTCGGCAACCATGGCGGTGGCGCTGCTTGTGCCGTTCACCTTCTTCATGGACCCTGTGCCGGCCATCGCCGCAATCGTAGCGACCACATCGACGGGGATTTTCGCCGGCGACATAAGCGGCGCATTGCTGCGCATTCCCGGAACGCCAGCCTCTGCGGCCTATGTCGCCGACAGCTCCACCATCGCCCATTCGGGCAGGCCGCGAACCGTTCTTTTTGTCTCGCTGTTTTCTGGCGCGGCCGGCGGGGTGATCGGCGTCATCGCTCTCAGCCTCGCCGCGCCGATGCTGGCTGGTTTCGCGACCAATTTCTCAAGCTACGAGATGTTCTGGCTCGCAGCCCTGGGCCTGAGCTGCGCCGTTTTCGTATCGGACGCGCCGCCGGCGAAAACCTTCGCCAGTCTCTTCATTGGTCTGGCGATCGCATGCGTCGGCATCGATGTCGCGGTCGGCATGCCGCGCTACACATTCGGCCTCTACGATCTTTATGACGGCGTCAATTTCATCTCCGCAATGATCGGCTTTTTCGCGCTGACAGAGCTGTTCCGCGCGGCGCTTGAGCCCAAAGCCCCACGCGCGGATGCGAAATCGCCAAAGATGGAGCCTCTCCGGCAGGCCATCGGCGATGCGTTGAAAGTGGTGCGCCAGCGCTGGGTCAGCGTGATCCGGTCCGGGCCGCTGGGCGTTTTCATCGGCGTTTTGCCGGGCGCGGGTTCCGATGTCGCGGCGTGGATCGCCTATGCGGTCTCGCGCCGCTTCTCCAAAACGCCGGAGAAATACGGCAAGGGGCATTATGAGGGGATCGTCGATGGCGGTGCTTCCAACAATGCCGCCGTCAGCGGCGCATGGACGCCGGCGCTCATCTTCGGCATTCCGGGCGACAGCGTAACGGCCATCGCCATCGGCGTTCTGATGATGAAGGGGCTGAACCCCGGACCCGACATATTCGAGCGCAGTGGCGATCTCGTCTACACGCTTTTCGGTGCGTTCCTGCTGGCAAACATTGCGATGGTTTTCACTGGTGCTTTGGCCATCCTGCTCGCCAGCCAACTCATGCGCATGTCAAAAAGCCTGCTCATGCCGCTAATTCTAGGCCTGTCCCTGATCGGCGGTTTCGCGGTGATGAACTCCGCTTTCTCGATTTGGATCATCATCACGCTCGGCATCGTCGGCTTTGCCATGACGCTGGGCGGCATCCCCCTTGCGCCGGCAATTCTCGGCGTCGTGCTGGGCAAGGTGCTGGAGCGGAACTTCATGACCTCGATGATTAAATCCCAGGGCGAGTTTCTGCCCTTCTTCTCGCGCGATATCTCGCTGGTTCTCGGCGTCGCGGCGATCCTGATCTGGGGCCTGTGCCTCTACCGTGCAATCCGGGCGATCATCCGACCGGAAAAAACTCCGCGAACCATGGAAAACGACGCATGACCAACCTTCTGAAGCAACGCCTCATGGCCGGCGAAACCATCGCCGCCACCTGGATTAATACCGGATCATCGGAAGCCTGCGACATCGTCGTCAATGCGGGTTGGGATGTCGTGGTCATCGACTGCGAACATGGCGCCGCGCCGCTGGAAGACGGTCTCAGCCTGATCCGTGTCGTGCAGGCGGCGGGCGGTCAGGCCGTGCTGCGTGTGCCGGATTCCTCCGACACCACGCTGAAGCGTGCGCTGGATCGCGGTGCACAGTCGATCATCGTGCCGATGGTCAATTCCGTCGCGCAGGCCAAGGCCATTGCCCGGTCCTGCCTTTATCCGCCGAGAGGTGCGCGCGGTTATGCAGCTCCCATCGTGCGCGGTTCGCTTTACGGGCGCAAGGCCGATTATGCGCAGAAGGCTCATGAAGATCTGCTGGTAATGGTGCAATGCGAGCATGTTGATGCTGTGGCGCATCTGAAGGACATCGCCGCCGTTGACGGGATCGACATGGCGTTTGTGGGCCCCAACGATCTGTCGGGCTCCATTGGCCTTCTGGAGCAGCTTGAACACCCCGAACTGAAGAAGCTGAAGCAGCAGATTGAACAGACCGCGCGTGAAGTCAATCTGCGTCTTGGCACGATCACCGGTGGCGGCCGCAGCTATGCCGAACTGCGCGAAGCCGGTTACCAGTTCATTGTCGGGCCGAGCGATGTGGGCCTTCTGTTCGGTGCCGCGCGCCAGGCTCACCAGGAAATGCTGGCCGAACTTTCGCCGGGTGCCAAAGCCGTTTCTCCCAGCCTGACCTATTGAGGAATGTCATGAAGAAGATCCTGAACGATCCACAGAACTATGTCGATGAAATGCTCGACGGGCTCGTCGCGGCGCATCCTGAAATCTATGCGAAACCGGCGCATCGGATCATCGTGCGCTCCGGTGAAAAGACCAAAGGCAAGGTCGGTATCGTGACCGGAGGCGGCTCCGGACATCTGCCGGTCTTTACCGGTTATGTCGGTAAGGGTCTGCTGGATGGCTGTGCCATCGGCAACGTCTTCGCCAGCCCGTCAGCGGACCAGATGGCGGAAACCATCCGCGCGGTCGATGCCGGGGCAGGGGTTCTCTGTCTCTACGGCAATTACGGCGGCGATGTCATGAATTTCGACATGGCGGCGGAGATGGTGTCCTTCGAGGATGACATCCGCACGGTCTCCCACGCGGTCAGCGACGATGTCGCCTCCGCGCCGCGCGGCGAGATGGAGAAGCGCAGGGGCGTTGCCGGCATGATCTATGCCTTCAAGATCGCCGGCGCAGCCGCCGAACGCATGGCAGATCTCGACGAGGTTGCGCGGCTTGCCAGAAAGGCTTCCGACAACGTCGTGTCGATGGGTATGGCGATGACGCCCTGCATCATCCCGCAGCTTGGAAAGCCGAGCTCCGTCATCGGCGATGACGAGATGGAGATGGGCATGGGCATCCACGGAGAGCCCGGCACCTGGCGCGGTCCGATCAAGCCCGCAGACGAAATCCTTGATGAGATGTTCGACACTTTGCAGGCAGACCGTCCGCTCGGCAAGGGTGACCGCGTCTCCGTGCTGGTCAATTCTCTGGGCGCGACGCCCCATGAGGAACTGTACATTCTCTACCGCCGCCTCGCCGGGCGTCTCTCGGAGATCGGTGTGGATGTCGTCATGCCCCTGGTCGGACGCTATGCGACCTCCATGGAGATGACGGGCGCCTCATTGAGCATTCTCAGGCTCGACGAAGAGCTTGAAGACCTGCTTGCGGCACCCGCCAACTGTGCTTTCTGGAGAGTCTGAAATGGAGATCACCTCCAATGAGCTGAAGGCGGCAGTCGCCCGCATTGCCGAGCATGCGCGCGAGAATCGCGAGTTTCTGTGCCAGGCCGATGCGCAACTGGGCGACGGAGATCTTGGAATCACCGTTGCCGAGGGCTTTTCGGCCTGCGCAAAGCTCGACCTGAGCGATGACGTTGGCCGGGCCTTCTTTGAGATGGCCAAAACCTTCCAGCAGGCGTCTTCATCTTCATTCGGTACGCTGGTGGCCACCGGGTTGATGGCGGCAGCGAAGGCCCTGAAGGACAGAACGGAGTTCAGGCCTGATGAAATTGCCGGGCTCCTGGCGCAGGCGCGTGATGCCATGCTGGCCCGGGGTAAGTCATCTCTGGGCGAGAAAACCGTTCTGGACGGGCTGGACGCCCAGGTTCGCGCCCTTGAGGCCGAACGGTCCGGCGTCTTGATCGAAGCCGCTGTGACGGCCGCCACGGATACAGTCGAGAAGTTCAAGCAAAAGCCCAACCAGGCTGGACGCGCGCGCATCTTTGCCGAGAAATCCGTAGGCCTTCCTGATCCAGGACAACTGGCGCTCGTGGTGATTACGGAGGGGCTTCGCTGAGGTGGCACCGCATACCTGCATCCATTCCTGCCGTATTTCGGATCAGGCCTAAAGGTGTGCGGTTTCGCGCTTTCGGTATTTAAGCGCGGGAAGTTACGGCTCTACACCATCCCCGCAAGGCCTCGGCGGATGAGATCGAGCGCGAGCAGCGTGAGGCCGATCCTGAACCAGCGCCGGAACGTCTCTTCCGGGAGTTTTTCAAGAAGCCTGCTGCCGTAAATGGTTCCCAGATAGCCCGAAGCGATCATCAGCGCGATGAAGGGAAGCCAGCGCCAGAAGGCGAAGCCGGCAAGCGCGAATGCGATCACCTTGAGGGCGTGCTGCACCGTCATGCCGGCGGCATGGGTGGCGATGAGCGCCTTGCGGTCGTCGGGAATGAGCTGCGCGAAGAAGGCCGAGAGCAGCGGTCCGGTGGCGCCGACAAACATGGTTGCAAGCGCGAGAACCGCGCTGCCGGCTGCAAGGCCTGCATGGCTGAGCCGCGCCGCGCCGGGAATTTTCGTCCAGGTGACGGCGATGACGAAGACGCCCAGAACGAGTTTCAACAGCGCGTCGGGAAGCTGCACCACGACATAGGCACCCACGGCAGCGCCGATCAGGCTGCCGAGAATGAACGGCGTGGCGATGGAAAAGCGGATGTGCGGGCGCTGATGCCAGGCGCGACCGGTGTTGGAGCCGAGCTGGACGGCGCCATGGACCGGGATGAGGGCTGCGACCGGAATAAAAAGGCCGAGCAGCGCCAGCATGGCCACCCCGCCACCCACGCCGAAGGCAGCGGTCAGTGCCGAGGTGAAAAAGCTGGCGATGACGAGAAGAAGCGCCGGGATCGCGCCCAGCGTTTCCGGCAGGAGCGTCTCGAAGCCGCCCAAGGACCCGCCTTAAAGGAACTGCTTGCGGGTAAACTGACCTGCCGGGCGGTAGCGCCACAGATAGGTGGGCAGAATGGCCGCCAGCGAGTGTTTCTGGATGCCAAGACCGTCGAGCGTGCGCCCGGCTGCCTTCGCTTCCTCGGAAACGACATTGTCGGTCTTCAGCAGCTTCACCTGATCGAGGGTCAGCATGGGCTTGGGCAAGAGGCCAAGAATGCGGGCCTGAATGCGTGCGACGAACCAGGGCAGGGAAACGAACCAGCGCTTGCGATAGGTCGCTTCGAGCATCTCCTCGAGGCATTCCCGGAAGGAGAGCACTTCCGGCCCGCCGAGCTCGTAGATCTGGCCACCTTCGAGATCGCCGTCAACGGAGCGGGCATAGGCCTCGGCCACATCGCCCACATAGACTGGCTGGAACTTCGTCTTGCCGCCGCCGATAAGCGGCAGGAAGGGCGAGAAGCGCGCCATGTTGGCAAAGCGGTTGAAAAAGTCGTCTTCCGGGCCGAACACGATGGAGGGGCGGATGATCACAGCATCCTTGACGGTTTCCAGCACTGCCTGTTCGCCGAGAGCCTTGGTGCGGGCATAGTCGGAGTCGGACTCCGGATCGGCGCCGATCGCCGAGCCGTGGGTCAGCTTCGCGTCGGCGGCGCGGGCGGCTTCCGCCACGGCGCGGGCGCCGAAATGTTGAATGGCATCAAAGGACTGGCGGCCGGATTCATAGAGGATACCGACCAGATTGATCACATGGTCAGCCCCTTCCACGGCCCGGTCGACAGAGGCGCGGTTGCGCAGGTTCGCCTGCACCGCCTGCACCTGGCCGACATTGCCGAGCGGCTGCAGATGTATCGCTGTATTGGGATTGCGGCAGGCGACGCGCACCCGGTGGCCGCGCTTGGTGAGGGCCTGCACCAGATGGCGGCCGACAAAGCCGTTGCCGCCGAAAATGGTGATGAGCTTAGGTTTCTGGCTGATGGTGGCCATTTGCCTCGGTCTCCGATTTCTCAACGGCTTCATAATCGGTTTCGCGCCAAAGGCAAAGGGTGCCCAGTCATAGTTTTCGTCCCCAGGTCGAAATCGGCGCAAAACTTGGAAAAAAGCCCTGAAACGCCTATATCTTGGGGGATAGGCGCCGGATGATTCGCGGCGTGGATTTCCCATGCCCTAAAGGGGGTTCCCCCAGGGCTCCTGAGCGAAAGAATTTGATGAGCGACACGCCCGAAACTCTCCCAGGCGAACCGGCCGAATACGGCGCAGAATCCATCAAGGTTTTGAAGGGATTGGACGCTGTTCGCAAGCGCCCCGGCATGTATATCGGCGATACGGATGACGGGTCCGGCCTGCATCACATGGTCTACGAGGTGGTCGACAACGCGATCGACGAGGCGCTGGCCGGCCATGCGACGCTGGTGACGGTAACGCTCAATCCCGATGGCTCCTGCACCGTGACCGACAATGGCCGCGGCATCCCGACCGACATGCACGCCGAAGAGGGCGTGTCTGCGGCCGAGGTCATTATGACGCAGCTTCATGCCGGCGGTAAGTTCGACCAGAACTCCTACAAGGTTTCCGGCGGCCTGCACGGCGTTGGTGTGTCGGTGGTGAACGCGCTGTCCATCTGGCTCAAACTCAAGATCCGCCGCAAGGGCAAGATCCATGAGATGAGCTTTACCCATGGTGTAGCGGATGAGCCCCTTGCCGTGACGGGCGAGGCCGGTGACGAGACGGGAACGGAAGTGAGCTTCCTGCCTTCACCCGACACCTTCACCATGACGGATTTCGACTACGGCACTCTGGAGCACCGCCTGCGTGAGCTCGCTTTCCTGAATTCGGGCGTGCGCATTCTTCTGACCGACAAACGCCATGCCGACGAGAGAAAGCAGGAATTCCTGTTCGATGGCGGCATTGTCGAGTTCGTGAAATATCTGGATCGCGCCAAGAAACCGCTGATCGACGCGCCAATTTCCATTGGCGGCGAAAAGGATGGCATCACGGTGGAAGTGGCCATGTGGTGGAACGATTCCTACCACGAGAATGTGCTGGCCTTCACAAACAACATCCCACAGCGCGACGGCGGTACGCATATGGCCGGTTTCCGCGGTGCGCTGACGCGGCAGGTTACGGGTTATGCAGAAAAGTCAGGCCTGACCAAAAAGGAAAAGGTTTCGCTCACCGGTGACGATTGCCGCGAGGGCCTGACAGCGGTTCTCTCGGTGAAGGTGCCGGACCCGAAATTCTCCTCCCAGACCAAGGACAAGCTGGTTTCCTCCGAGGTGCGCCCGGTGGTGGAGAGCCTCGTCAACGAGGCGCTCGGCACCTGGTTCGAGGAGCATCCGGCAGAAGCCAAGACGCTGATCGGCAAGGTGGTGGAAGCCGCCGCCGCACGCGAGGCTGCCCGCAAGGCGCGCGAGCTGACGCGGCGCAAGGGCGTGCTCGACATCACGTCTCTTCCGGGCAAGCTCGCCGACTGTCAAGAACGCGATCCGGCCAAGTCCGAACTCTTCATCGTCGAGGGTGATTCCGCTGGCGGTTCCGCCAAATCCGGCCGTTCGCGCAAGAACCAGGCGATCCTGCCGCTGCGCGGCAAGATCCTGAACGTGGAGCGCGCCCGCTTCGACCGCATGCTTTCCTCCGACATGATCGGCACTCTGATCACGGCGCTTGGCACGGGTATCGGCAAGGACGAGTTCAACGCCGAGAAGCTGCGCTATCACAAGATCATCATCATGACGGACGCCGACGTCGACGGCGCCCACATTCGCACGCTGCTTCTCACCTTCTTCTTCCGGCAGATGCCGGAACTGATCGAGCGCGGGCATCTCTATATCGCCCAGCCGCCGCTCTACAAGGTGACGCGCGGCAAGTCGGTCCAGTACATCAAGGATGAGGCGGCGTTCGAGGAATTCCTGATCGATTCCGGCCTTGAAGAAGCAACGCTGGAGCTTTCCAACGGTGAAGTTCGCGGCGGACAGGATCTGAAACAGGTGATCGACGATGCGCGCGGCGTGCGTTCGCTGATCAACGGCCTGCACACCCGCTACGACCGTTCGGTGGTGGAGCAGGCGGCGATTGCCGGCGCGCTCAACGCGGCGGTGCTGGCTGACCCGGGCCGGGCGGCCGAAGCTGTGAAGCACGTGGCGGAGCGGCTCGACATGATCGCCGAGGACACGGAGCGTGGCTGGGAAGGGCGCGTGAACCCCTCGAACGAGGGCGCGGGCGGCTATCTTTTTGAGCGCACGGTGCGTGGCGTGCGCGAGGTGGTGGTGCTCGACTCGGCACTGGTCGCTTCTGCCGATGCCCGCGCGATCGACCGCTACACGGCCCGCCTTCAGGAGATTTACACCAAATCGCCCGTACTGCGCCGCAAGGACAAGTCCGAAGTCATTTCCGGGCCGATGGCGCTGCTCGACCAGGTCTTCGCGACCGGCCGCAAGGGCCTTACCATGCAGCGCTACAAAGGCCTTGGCGAGATGAATGCCGAACAGCTCTGGGAGACGACGCTCGACCCGGATGCCCGCTCGCTGCTTCAGGTGAAGGTGACGGACGCAACGGACGCGGATTCGCTCTTCTCGCGTCTTATGGGCGACGAGGTGGAGCCGCGCCGCGAATTCATTCAGGACAATGCGCTGTCGGTGGCAAACCTCGACATCTAACTGTTTTCCATAGAGAAAATTATCGAGCGGCGCCGGGAAACCGGCGCCGTCTTTCGTTTCCGGCAGGGAATTCCAGTGTCTTGTCGGGTTGCGTGCCCGATCCACGTCCTTGAGGGGAAGCCGGAATTGTCCGGCCCGGAACGGGAGAGAAGACATGCGAAAAGTCATCGTGAGTGCGATGGTCAGCCTCGATGGTGTCATGCAGGCGCCGGGCGGACCCGAGGAAGATCCGACGGGCGGCTTCCCCTATGGCGGGTGGGTTGAACCGCTCGCCGATGAAGGGCTGGGTGAGGCCCTCGGCGAGATGTTCTCAAAGCCCTTCGACCTGCTGCTCGGGCGCAAGACCTACGACATTTTTGCCGCCTACTGGCCCTATCAGGACGAAGGCGACCCGATCGGGAGTATTTTCGACCGCGTCACAAAATATGTCGCCACCCGCAATCCCGACCTGAAGCTCGACTGGCAGAACAGCCGGACCCTCGGCGCGGATGCGGTGGCTGCGGTAAAGGCGCTCAAGGGCGAAGATGGTCCGGCTTTGCTCACACAGGGGTCCACGGATTTCCTGCAGACCCTTTTTGCGCAGGACCTGGTCGACGAGATGAGCATCACCACATTTCCGGTGGTGCTGGGCAAGGGAAAGCGGCTGTTCAGGACCGGCACAGAAGTGGCTCCAGGCACGTTTCGGCTAACGGGCTCCAGAACCACCGAGGCCGGCACGCTGGTCAACCGATACACCCGCGCGGGCGAAGTGAAGACGGGAACCTTCGCGGTAAAGCCCCCATCAGATGCCGAAATCGAACGACGTCGGACGCTGGTCTGAGCGAACAGTCGCAGCCGCAGGGTTACAGGACCGGCGACACCCGGGTGCGCCGGTTTTCCCGTCTTCGCGCTTCTGTTGACTAACCGGCAAAACTGCTTTAGCTGGTTAGATCGAAGGAGCGTGCGATGCAGGATGCCCGAATTGCCGCGTGGCCGGTTCCGTTCTTCTTTGGTGGCCGGACCTGCCTGGACTTCGTCAACACGGTCAACAGCCGCTCGCGGCCGGCAACGAAGGATTACCTGTCCGACTATGCTGCTCTGCTCGGCTGGTCCGCGCAGGTAGACCTCTTTGACGCGCCGTCGCTTGTGCGTCTGCGTGCGCTGGCGGAGGCGGACGGGGGCGGGGCAGAAGCAGCCCATGTCAGGGCGATCCGGTTTCGTGAAACGCTCTTCGCCCTTTTTCGGAGCGTGATCGAGGGCTGCGATCCGCCGGAAGGCGGGCTGGAAGAGCTGAGCCGGCTTGCAGGCGAAGCCCGGCAGCGACAGCGGCTTGCACGGGAACCGGCCGGCTTTGTCTGGAACTGGGACGAGAGCCGCCTCGACCTCGATGCGCCGCTCCATGCCGTCGCGCTTTGTGCCGAAGCGATGCTCACCGGCGACGATCTTGGGCGGCTGAAGGCATGTCCGGGACCGGAAGGCTGCGGATGGCTCTTCTTTGACGAAACAAAGAATGCGTCGCGCCGCTGGTGCAGCATGGATCATTGCGGCGGCACGGCAAAAGCGCGCCGGCATGCCGCCCGTGTAAGGGAGAAACGGGCGTGAAATCCATCTCTTTGCGAAGCATAATCCTTGCCGCGCTGGCGCTCTGCGCCGTGCTTTTCGCCATCGGCTGGTTCACCCGCAACGACCCTTCGCAGGAGCCTTATGTCAAGATCCTCGGTGGCGGCTTCATGTTCAACTATCGCGAGGCGGAGGTCTTCTACGGGTTTACCGCCCAGGTGGTGCGGCCGCTGGCCAGCGGCTCGATCATCGAAGCGACGTTCGACGATCCGGCCGGCGGTGCGCCGCTCGTGGTATCGGAGCGGGTGAGCACGATGACCGACCGCTACGCGCTGCGCACTCCACCCGTTCGCGGGGTCGAGGCCAGGAAGCCCTATCATGTGTCAATCCGTGTCTACGACCGGCAGAAGACCTCTCTGCTCTGGCAGACCGAGATGGATTTCACGAGCCAGATCAGCGACCGGGTGGTGCCGGACAAACCGCTCACCATCGGTCCGGGTTATCATCTCAATCCGGATTGAGAGCCCAGCGTCGATCTGAATTTTTTCATGAACCTTTCTCCAGACCGCGGCGACTGACGGATGCCGGGGCGCGATTGCCCCATCCTGAAACCCGTACTGGAGATGACAATGCCCTACTCGTTCAAGACAAACCGGATCGCCGTGGCCGCAGCCTCGCTCGTGATGCTTTCGGCGACGGCCATACCGACCGCCGGCGTCGCCGGCCAGTTCGCGCTCGCCCCGCAGATGGCGGGCCCCTCGATGAACTGCTCGGTGCCCAACCATGTGGTCTGCACCATCAGCAGCACGAAGGGTCTGAAGCTGGTGAAGATCACCGCCAACACGCCGCAGGGAAGCGTGAACCTCGTCAACAAGACGTATCGCAGCTGTCCGAAGTCGGTAAAGGTCTCGTGGGACTCAGCCTACCAGATGGCCGGCAAACAGATCGTCGAATGTAGTGGCGGCGGTTTCAAGCTGAAAGCGCGCTGAACCGCCGATCCTTGACCAACACCCGCCAGAGCGCACGCGCTGCACCAGTAGCCAGAGTCAGCACTACCGCTGAGCTGGACAAGAGACGATGTCGCCGGGCCCGGGTGGCGGGGCAGCCCGTATCAGCGGCATCGAGGGTGGGTTTGTCTGCCGTGGCAGCAAGCCCACCCGATTCGCATTCCATGCGTCTCAGTCGCTCATCTTCAGGGCCTGGATGAAGGCTTCCTGCGGAATCTCGACCTTGCCGAACTGGCGCATGCGCTTCTTGCCCTCTTTCTGCTTCTCGAGCAGCTTGCGCTTGCGGGTCACGTCGCCGCCGTAACACTTGGCTGTCACATCCTTGCGCATGGCCGAAATGGTCTCGCGGGCGATGACCTTGCCGCCAATGGCCGCCTGGATCGGGATCTTGAACATGTGGCGGGGGATCAGCTCCTTGAGCTTCTCGCACATGACGCGCCCGCGCTTTTCCGCCGCCTGCCGGTGTACCAGCATGGAGAGCGCATCCACCGGCTCCTCATTGACGAGGATCGACATCTTGACGAGATCGCCTTCGCGGTAGCCGGTGAGCTGATAGTCGAAGCTGGCATAGCCCTTGGTGATGGACTTCAGCCGGTCGTAGAAATCGAACACCACCTCGTTGAGTGGCAGCTCATAGGTGACCATGGCGCGCTTGCCGACATAGGAAAGATCCGTCTGGACGCCGCGTCGCTCCTGACAGAGCTTGAGGATGGGACCGAGATAATCGTCCGGTGTGAGAATCGTGGCCTTGATCCAGGGTTCCTCGATGGAGGCGATCTTCACCACATCCGGCATGTCGGCGGGGTTGTGAAGCTCCACCTGCTCACCGGAGGTGAGGTTCATGCGGTAAACCACGGATGGCGCGGTGGCGATGAGGTCGAGATTGAACTCGCGCTCAAGCCGCTCCTGGATGATCTCCAGATGCAGGAGGCCGAGGAAGCCGCAGCGGAAGCCGAAGCCGAGGGCGGCCGACGTCTCCATCTCGAAAGAGAAAGAGGCGTCGTTGAGGCGCAGCTTGCCCATGGCGGCGCGCAGGTCTTCAAAGTCCGCTGCGTCGACGGGAAAGAGGCCGCAGAAGACAACCGGCTGCGCCGGCTTGAAGCCCGGCAGGGGCTTGGCCGTCTGGCGCTTGTCTTCGGTGATCGTGTCGCCGACGCGGGTGTCTGCCACTTCCTTGATCGAGGCGGTGATGAAGCCGATCTCACCGGGACCGAGCTCTTCAACCATGACCATCTTCGGGGTCATGACGCCGACCCGGTCAACCGGGTACTTGGCGTCCGTGCCCATCATGCGGATGGTCTGACCCTTCCTGAGCTTGCCGTCGATCACGCGGACCAGCACGATAACGCCCAGATAGGCATCGTACCAGCTATCGACCAGCAATGCCTTGAGCGGCGCTTCCCGGTCGCCGTCCTTGGGTGCAGGCAGGCGGGTGACAATGGCTTCCAGAACCTCGTCGATGCCAACGCCGGTCTTGGCTGAAATCGGAATTGCATCGGAAGCGTCGAGGCCGATCACCTCCTCGATCTGCTCCTTGACGCGGTCTGTGTCGGCAGCCGGCAGGTCCACCTTGTTCAAGACGGTCACGATCTCATGATCGTTGTCGATGGCCTGGTAGACATTGGCGAGCGTCTGGGCTTCCACACCCTGGCTGGCATCGACCACCAGAAGCGAGCCCTCGCAGGCCGAGAGCGAGCGAGAAACCTCATAGGCAAAGTCTACGTGGCCGGGCGTGTCGATCAGGTTCAGCACATAGTGCTCGCCGTTGCGCGCGTCGTACTCCAGCCGCACGGTCTGCGCCTTGATGGTGATGCCGCGCTCGCGCTCGATGTCCATCGAGTCGAGGATCTGATCCTTCATCTCGCGGTCTTCCAGCGAGCCGGTCATCTGGATCAGCCGGTCGGCGAGCGTCGACTTGCCATGGTCGATATGCGCGACGATGGAAAAGTTGCGAATATGGGAAAGTGGCGTGTTCGTCATGCCGCTGGCCTTAGCAGGCGGCCCGTTCTTCGACAAGCAGATTGCTGCAGCGAAGGAGCAGCGTGCCGTGTCAGGAGGAAAAAACAGCAACATTGCGCATGCGATCGGGCGACCATATATCCCGCGCATGAACGATCCTGATCAAACCAAGCTGGGCTTCCTGATCCACGACGTTGCACGCCTCATGCGCAAGCGTTTTCAGGAGATCGACAATGAATTCGGACTTTCATCCGCCCAGTGGCGGCTGCTTTTCCGGCTGTTGAAGGAAGACGGCGTGCCGCAGGCGCGGCTGGCAGAGCTACTGGAAGTGGAGCCAATCAGCGTTTCGCGAATGGTCGACCGGCTGGCTGAGAGCGGCTGGGTGGAACGGCGTCTTGCCAGAACGGATCGGCGCGTCCGCATGATCTACGCCACACGCAAGGCCAGGGAAGCATGCTCCGGAATCCGCGAAATCACCGCGACGGTTCACGAAGAGGCCCTTTCTGGCCTGGCTGACGATGAGCGCCGGGTTCTTTTCGGGGCGTTGGGCAAGATGGCGCAGAACCTCTACGGACCTGAAGCCGCAGACAGGGCGTGACCGCGCCCTGCCGTCGCGGGTTTCAATCGGCGACCACCTTGCGGTAGAGGTGCCATGTGGCGTGGCCGAGAATTGGCATGACCACGGCAAGACCGGCAAAGAGCGGAAGCGACCCGATAAGGAGCGCACCGGCTACCAGCACGCCCCAGAGCGCGATGGGTAGCGGATTGACGCTGGCGGCGCGCACCGAGGTGACGATTGCGGCGACGGCACCGCAGTCGCGGTCAAGCAGCATGGGGAAGGCGATGGCCGTGGTAATCAGCACCACGAGGGCAAAAATGAAGCCAATCGCATTGCCGAGCGTGAGCAGCATGAAGCCGGCGTCGGTGGTGAACAGGCTTTCAAGGAATTGCGAGATCGATGCCGGCGGTTCTGGACCGAACAGGCGCATATAAAGCCCCTGGGCAACAAGAAGCCATGTCACGAAGATGGCGAACAGCATTGCCCCAACGGCGATGATGGATGGTATCGCAGGGGACTTGCGCACTGCCAGCGCGTGCCTCCAGGACGTATCGAGCCCGGCTTCGCGTCTTCGGCTGATTTCGTAGAGGCCGATGGCTGCAAAAGGCCCGAGCAGGGCAAAGCCGGAGGCCAGGGGGAAGAGTAGCGGAAGCGCGTTTGCGTCCGAAGCCCAGTAGATCAGCACCACCCCGACAAGCGGGTAGATGAGGCACAGGAACGCGTAGTGTGAAGGTTTCTGCCAGAAATCATCGAGCCCGCGCCCCAGCGCATCGATGACATCGGACGTGCTGATCTTGCGAACAGCCGGCAAGGACAGGGTCCTGTCGGTTCCGGCCATGACATGAAAATCCGCCATTTCAGACCTCCCGGATCTGCCGGGACGCAGACCGCACCCCGACGGCAAACCAAGCCCGGATTATAGGGCCTGAGCGGCATCGCGGCGAGAGAGGCGTCGGTCACATCTTCTGGAGCGGGCAGTGAGCGGCATCAGGACCGCGCGGGGAAGAATGTCCTTTTGGCGAAGGGTGCGGTGGCGCCGTGCAGGATGACGGACAGAAGGATCGTGAAGACGGCAATGTTGGTGATTGCGTCCGCCACGTCGAAGCCGGACTGGTCGACCACGAGAATGAGATAGAGCACGGAGGCGAGGCCGCGCGGGCCGAACCAGCCGACGAAAAGCCGTGCCCGTGTGCCTGTTCCGGTTCCCAGCATGGCGATGAAAACGGGAACGATGCGAATGACGGTGAGGCTGAGCACTGCATAGAACAGAGCCGGCAAGGCGGGCGCTTCCAGCGCCTGCGGCAGCATGGCCGCGCCGAACAGGAGAAAGGTGAGATTGGTGAGGATCGATCCCTCGGTCATGGCAAAATTGCTCGCCTTCTCCACCGTTTCGGCAGGCAGCCGCCAGCCAAAGGCGAGCCCCGCTGCAAAGGCGGCAAGAAACCCGTTGCCGCCCGCCAGTTCTGCGCCGAGATAGGCAAGCCCGGCAAGCCCGACCATGATGGGCGTGCGCCCGGCCGGGTTGGAAAAGGCGCGTCTAAAGGCAAAGTCTGCGGCGACGGCGCCGAAATAGCCGACGGCAAGCCCGACGAGCGGTCCGAAAACCACCTGTTTCAGAAAGAAGGCGGCGTGCCCGGCCATGCCTTCGCCGCCACCGGTGTCGGCGGCGAGCGCCAGTGCAATGAGGAGCAGGGGCAGGCACAGCCCGTCATTGAGCCCGCTTTCCACGTCCAGGGCCTCGCGCTCGACTTCGGGCAGCCCGTCATTGCCGAAAACCGGCTGCGCAAGCGCCGCGTCGGTCGGGGTCAGAACGATGGCGAGCGCAAGCGCGCCAAAGAGGCCAAGCGCGGGAAAGAGAAACATCCCCGCGGCAGTGCCGGCAAGGATGGTGAGCGGAATGCCGATGAAGAGGAGTCGTGCGGAAAGAAGGGCGGTCGCGCGCTCGGCCATCACGCTTGAAATTCGGATGTTCGCAGCATCGCGATAGAGAATGATCGCGAGCGTCGCCGTTGCGAGGAACTCGACGACCGAATTGTCGAGCGGGGAGGTCAGCGTTGCATCCGTGAGATGGAAGCCATAGCCCAGCGCGGTGAAGAGCATGGGGCCGGAGAGAACCGAGGCTTCAAGCTTTCGAGAGACCAGTGAGTAGGCGGTGAAAGCGATGAAAAGAAGAACCAGCGCCACGTGAACGTCCATCAGTGTGATCCCCTGTCTTCCACAGCCGCATCGCCGCTTTGCGGTTTGCCCCAGTTCAGCGTCTTGTAGTCGAAGCCGAAAGCCAGGGTCGGCTTGACGATGGCGAAATAGGGCGAGAGATCGAAATCGCGCGGCGTGAAGAGGCTGTGGTGGCGGATGTGCAGGATTTCCCGCCGCGAATAGGTGGATTCGGCCGAGGCGTGCCCCTTGGCCTTGGTGATTTCGGGCAGGATCGGGTAGCCGACTTTCTGAAACGCCTGGGCGATGAGCGAAGAGCAGATGGCGCGCGTCGGATCGCCCGAGCCGATGGCGATCATGCGCCGGCGCCAGCGTACGGGAACGGGGGGCGTCGGCAGGAAATAGCGCAGCAGGTCGAAGATGTTGCGCATATCGTAGTGCAGACCGAGCTTTTCGATCATGAAGCCGACGATCAAATCCCGATCGTCAGGCGTAAGGCCGTTCGCCCGGCAGATGCGCGTGTTGTAGGTCTTGTACTTGGAAAGCGGCACGGCAATGCAGCCATCGCCCAGAATGACCTCGACGAGACGGGGGCGTTCGGAGCCGTCTTCAGGCTCCGGCAGCGCATCGCCCACATAGAGCGCTGCATGGCTCCAGGTGGACTGGGTCAGATATTTGATCGCCGCCGAAATGCGCTGATTGCCTTCGATCAGCAGAATATCGCCGGGCTGCAGG
The DNA here is from genome assembly GCF_019891355.1 of Nitratireductor rhodophyticola. Lineage (NCBI taxonomy): Bacteria > Pseudomonadati > Pseudomonadota > Alphaproteobacteria > Hyphomicrobiales > Phyllobacteriaceae > Nitratireductor > Nitratireductor rhodophyticola. The sequence goes on from NZ_JAHSSF010000003.1 coordinate 777,111, forward strand.
GTGCGATGCAGCGTTTCGGGGTCGGACGGCGTGTAGGGTTGATACCCTGAGGATTCGCTTTGCAGCCGCCGTGCCAGAAAGCGGCCGAACCGGTCGAGCAGGGTGCTGGGTTGTTCGCTCATTCGCTCCCGTCCGCGATTCTTCGATCCATGGCAGGTGGAACTTAGAGGTTTTATCGCGTCGGGCAAACGGCCTGATGTGGCTCGAGGCAAACAGAGATTGGCTTGACTTAATTCAAACGTTTGATTAAATCAAGAATATGACGCATGACAATGGCAATACACAGAATGCCGAAACGCGGCTTTCATCGGCGGATCACACGCGACTTTCGCTTATCCGGGCGGGGCTTAAGCTTTTCGGCGAGAAAGGGTTCGACGGCACGACAACGCGCGAGATCGCGCGCGCGGCTCGTGCGAATATAGGCTCGATCTCCTATCATTTCGGCGGCAAGGAAGGCCTGCGCGCGGCTTGTGCCGATTACATCGTCGAACTGATCGGCAGGATTGCCGGCAGTGCCCTCAATCTCAAGCCGGATGACGGCGCAACCCTGACGCCATCCGAGGCCCGCGCCGTCTTGATGCAGGTGCTCGATACGATGACCGGCTTCATCGCAGCACGGCCCGAAGCCGGGCTCATCGTCAAATTCGTGCTGCGGGAACTCTCCCACCCCACGGTCGCACTCGACCGCATTTATGAAGGCATATTCGCCCCGGTTCACAAGCGCCTCTGCGCGGTCTGGGAGGCGGCGACCGGGGAACCGGCGGAGAGCGACGAGACGCGGCTGACCGTGTTCACGCTGATCGGCCAGCTCGTCTATTTCCGCATCGCCAGTGAAGCGGTGCAGCGGCGCATGGGCTGGAGCGAAATCGGTGCACGCGAAGCAGCGGCCATCACGGCCATAGCCGGGGGCAACCTCGACGCCATACTCGCCGCGCGGACGCGTGGAAAGGAAACATCATGAGCATGCTCTGCGCCATACCGGTTCTCGCCGGGCTGATTTCCGGTTGCGGTTCCGCGGAGCCACTGGCCGTGGGCTATGTAGAAGGCGATTATGTGCTGCTTGCACCCACGGAAGTAGGGCAGTTGAGTGCCGTTCCGGTGCGGCGCGGTGCGATCGTGGAAGCAGGGGCGACGGTTGCCGTGATGGATGATACGGATGCACGCATCGCCGTGCGGCAGGCTGAGGCGGGGCTGGCGGAAGCGGAAGCCCAGCTTGCCGACCTCAAGGAGCCGAAGCGACCCGAAGAGATCGCCGTTCTGGAGGCTGCCCTTGCATCGGCAAAGGCCGAGGCGGCGGAAGCCGGCCGCGTGCTCTCGCGGACGGAAGGCCTCTCCCGCCGGGGCATTGCCACGCAGGCCGAGCTCGACAAGGCGCGCACGGCAAAGGAACTGGCCGACACGCGGGTCGGCCAGGCCGAGGCCAATCTGTCGGTGGCAAGACTGCCTGCCCGTGCTGAAGCGATCAGGGCTGCCGCCAGGCGCCGCGACCAGATGGAGGCAGCACTGGAACAGGCGCGCTGGCGCCTTTCGGAACGCGCCATCACAGCCCCATCCGCCGGTCGCATCGACGATGTGATCCGCAATGCGGGCGATGTGGCAGGACCCTCGGCACCGGTCGTCTCGCTGCTTCCGGAGGGCGGCGTGAAGCTGAAGGTCTATGTGCCGGAAGCGGCGTTCTCCAGCCTGAAACCCGATGCGCTTCTGGCCGTGAACTGCGATGGTTGCGATGCGGGTTTGACAGCGCGCATCACCTATATTTCTCCCGATCCGGAATTCACCCCGCCGGTGATCTATTCGCTGGAGACGCGCCAGAAGCTTGTCTATCTGGTCGAGGCGCGGCCGGAGGGCGACGCGCGCAGCCTGCAGCCGGGGCAGATCGTGGATGTACGCCTGAAAGCCGACGCGCCATGAACGCGATCGATGTCCACGGCCTTGTGAAACGCTTCGGCGACAAGACGGTCGTCAACAATGTGACGATGCAGGTGGCCAGGGGGGAAATCGTCGGCTTTCTCGGCCCGAACGGTTCCGGCAAGACGACGACGATCCGCATCATGTGCGGGCTTCTGACGCCGGATGAGGGCGATGGCACGGTTCTGGGCTTCAACCTGCGAACTGAGGGGCTGAAGATCAAGCGCGAAGTCGGCTACATGACCCAGCGCTTCTCCTTTTATGAAGACCTGACCATCGCGGAGAATCTGGCCTTCGTCGCAAGGCTCTATGATCTCAAACCGGTAGGCGCGCATGTGGACCGGACGCTTGAGGATCTCGGCCTCTCTTCGCGCCGGAACCAGCTGGCGGGCACGCTTTCGGGCGGCTGGAAGCAGCGGCTGGCGCTGGCGGCCTGCATCATGCATCAGCCCAGGCTTCTCCTGCTTGATGAGCCGACGGCGGGTGTCGACCCGAAGGCGCGGCGCGATTTCTGGGACGAGATCCACCGTCTTGCTGCCGACGGGCTGACGGTTCTGGTTTCCACCCACTACATGGATGAGGCCGAACGCTGCCACCGCATCTCCTACATTTCCTACGGCACCATGCTGGCCACGGGATCCGTGGCCGATGTGGTGCGCGACGCCGGGCTCGTCACCTATCTCGTTGACGGGCCGAAGCTGGAGAAGCTCGCCGCCGAGTTGCGGGAGCGGCCTGGCGTGGAGCAGGTGGCACCCTTCGGCGCAAGCCTTCATGTGGTGGGATCGGATGAAGAAGCGCTCAAGGCGGCGCTACAGGATCTCGACGGGCGCGAGGGCGTGAGCGTATCACGCGGCGAAACGAGCCTCGAGGATGTGTTCATCCAGTTCATGGCCAATTCCACGGACAACATGCAATGAACCGCATCTTTTCTCTTGGCCGGCTCATGGCGCTGCTTATCAAGGAGTTCATCCAGATGCGGCGCGACCGCATCACCTTCGGCATGATGCTCGGCGTTCCGCTCATGCAGCTCGTGCTGTTCGGCTACGCGATCAACAGCGACCCGAAGGCGTTGCCGGCGGCGCTCGTTTCGCTGAGCCAGGATCACTACAGCCGGGCGATGGTCTCGGCGCTCGAAAACACCGATTATTACCGCTTCGATCATGTGGTGGAGAGCGCGGCGGAGGCCGAGAAGCTCATGGCGAGCGGTGAGGTGGTCTTTGTCGTCACCATCCCCTCGGATTTCGCCCGCCGTGTCGACCGGGGGCAGCGGCCGCAGATCCTGATCGAGGCGGATGCGACCGATCCGTCCGTCGCATCAGGAGCGATTTCCACACTCGGAACGGTTGCTTCGGAGGCGCTTTTGCGTGAGCGCGGCGTGCCGGCTTCGGAGGCAAATCCGACAGACCGGCTGGAGGTTATCGTCCACCGCCGCTACAATCCCGAAGGGCTTTCGCAATACAACATCGTGCCGGGGCTGCTTGGCGTCATCCTGCAGATGACCATGGTGATGATGACCTCCATCGCGCTGACGCGCGAGCGCGAGCGTGGCACGATGGAAAACCTGCTCGCCATGCCCGCCAGCCCGCTGGAGATCATGCTGGGCAAGGTGCTGCCCTATCTCGTCGTGGGCGCCGTGCAGGTTGCCGTCATCCTCGGTGCGGCGAAGCTGCTTTTCGGTGTGCCCTTCGTTGGCAGCCTGTGGCTGCTGCTTGCGGCGGTGCTCATCTTCGTGCTGTCGCTGGTTCTGCTCGGCTATACGATCTCCACCGTGGCGCGCACGCAGATGCAGGCGATGCAGCTCACCTTCTTTTTCTTCCTGCCATCGCTGCTTCTCTCCGGTTTCATGTTTCCGTTTCGCGGCATGCCCGACTGGGCGCAATGGCTGGGAGAGATCTTTCCGCTCACCCATTTCCTGCGCGTCATCCGCGCCGTCATGCTGAAGGGGGCGGACCTGCCGGCAGTCGCCTTCGAGACAGGCATTCTGGTACTGTTCATCTTCGTCTATGCCGGGTTTGCGCTGCTGCGCTTCCGCCGGACGCTGGATTGAGATCGCCGGTTGGAGCCATGTGTGAATTCACATTTTAGAATGGTTCTAATCTATTGACGGCGATCGAGTCGACTCTTATCTTAGAATTATTCTAAATAACGGATTGCCTCTGTCATGTTTTCTCGCTTTTTCGGTTCCCACCGCCGTCCATTCTCCTCACTCGATGAACAGGAGATTCTCGCTCTTGCCATCTCTTCGGAAGAGGACGACGCGCGCATCTATCGCGCCTATGCGGACGGGCTGCGCGACGAATACCCGCATTCGGCGGCCGTGTTCGATGACATGGCAGAGGAAGAGGACGGACACCGTGCGGCGCTGATCGAGGCGCACAGGGAGCGCTTCGGCGAGCGCATCCCCCTGATCCGCCGCGAGCATGTGCGCGGCTATTACGACCGCAAGCCCGACTGGCTGGTGCGCCCGCTCGGGCTCGACACGGTGCGTTCGCAGGCCGAGCAGATGGAGGAGCAGGCGCATCGCTTCTACGTGGAAGCGGCCAAGCGGACCGAGGACGCCGGCATCCGCAAACTGCTTGGCGATCTGGCCATAGCCGAAAAGACACATGAATCTCTGGCGCACCGGCTTTCCGAGAAGCATCTGGGCGAAGACGAACGCGCCGAGGAAGAGCAGACCGAGCGCAAGCAGTTCATCCTCACCTATGTGCAGCCTGGCCTTGCCGGTCTGATGGACGGCTCGGTCTCGACGCTTGCGCCCATTTTCGCTGCCGCATTTGCCACAGGCGATACATGGCAGACCTTTCTCGTCGGTCTGGCCGCGTCCATCGGCGCCGGCATCTCCATGGGTTTCACGGAAGTGGCCTCCGACGATGGTGTGATCTCGGGGCGTGGCTCTCCGATCAAGCGCGGTCTTGCCACGGGTATCATGACGACCGTCGGCGGCCTTGGCCACGCGCTGCCCTATCTGATCCCGCATTTCTGGACCGCGACGGTCATTGCATTCGTCATCGTTTTCATCGAGCTGTGGGCGATCGCCTGGATCCAGAACCGCTACATGGAGACCCCGTGGAGCCGCGCCACCTTTCAGGTGGTGCTTGGCGGCGCTCTCGTGTTTGCCGCGGGCATGCTCATCGGCAATGCCTGACGCCGCTCATGCGTCATGCAGCGCGCGGCTGTCTTCCGGCGCTTCCGCGCGCTCGGCCATGCCATAGTCGCGCAGGACATGGGCGATGCGCAGACGATAGCCGGCAAATATCCCGCCGCGACCCGCGCGCTGGGCCTGCCTGTGTTCCTCCGTGTTGCGCCAGGCTTTGACCGCTTCCTCGTCGCGCCAGAACGACAGTGAAAGAATGCGGCTTTCATCGTTGAGGCTCTGGAAGCGTTCGATGGAAATGAAGCCGTCGATCCCGTCGAGCAGCGGGCGCAGGTCGGCGGCGATGCCAAGATAGGCATCACGCCTGCCCTCTGCAGGTTGAACTTCAAAGATGACTGCGATCATGGCCGCACCCATTCGGCATGGGGCGCGGAAGCGCGTTTCAGGAACAAGCGATCCTCCTTGAGAATAAAACGCTCGCGCTTTGCGAACGCGTAATTCGCGCGACCTTCGGGGCTCGCCGCAAGCCGTGTCCGATAAGCCTCGTAGGCTGCGAGACTGTCGACATTATAGACGCCATAGGCGGTCGTTGCCGACCCCTCATATGGCGCGAAATAGCCGATGAGGTCGACGCCGGCGCGTGGGATCGCCTGCCCCCAGTTGCGGGAATACTCTTCAAAGGCATCCCGTTTGAACGGGTCGATCTCGTAGCGGATGAAGCATGTGATGGTCACGGGTATGATCCCTTTCTGCTGGCATGCTTCGATGAGCATGGAAGCGTTTTCCTGTTTTCTGTGTCAGACGTCCCAGAAGGGCTTTGCGCATTCGCGTTCCACGTCACGGCGGGTGAGGCCGACATCGCGGAGTTGCTCGTCGGTGAGATCGGCGAGGTCGCGCCGCTGGCGGTATCGCTCCGAAGCAAGCGCGAGCCGGTAGAACCACGACAGGATCGAGGTTCGGCGGTTTTTGGCCTTTCCCACGGGGGGAATGATCGATCTCTCATATGCCCGCATCGCTTCTCTCCCTGTTCGATGATCCGAGAATAGCGCTTGTCGAACATTCATACTTTGGTTAGCATCGAACTATGAAAGCAGGAACGGACCTCGCCCAGATCGCAAGCCTCGTCGGCGACCCGGCGCGCGCCAATATGCTGGCGGCATTGATGGGGGGCACGGCCCTCACGGCCAGTGAACTGGCGATGGAGGCCGGTGTCACCCTGCCCACAGCCAGTGCGCATCTTGCCAGGCTGTCAGATGGCGGATTGCTGCGCATGACGCGGCAGGGCCGCCACCGCTATTACGCACTGGCGGATCATCAGGTGGCCGCCATGCTCGAATCCATCATGGGCGTGGCGGCGGCGCTGGGGCCGCGAAAGGTGTTGCCCGGCCCGCGCGACACGGCCATGCGCGAAGCCAGAATCTGCTACGACCATCTGGCGGGCGAGGCAGGCGTCGCCATGTTCGATGCCTTTGCCGGGCGCGGGTTGATCGCCATCGATGGAGACGACGTGACCCTCACGGACAAAGGGGCCGGATTCTTCAGCGATTTCGGTCTCGACATTGAGGCGATGCGCGGGAAGCGCCGCCCGGTATGCCGCTCCTGCCTTGACTGGAGCGTGCGGCGCTCGCATCTGGCGGGCAGCCTGGGCGCTGGCGTGCTCGACCGGTTCATTGCGCTGAAATGGGCACGGCGGGAAAAGAACAGCCGCGTCATCCGCTTCACGCCGCCCGGGCGCGCCGCCTTCGAAAAGTTGCTACGCGCCGATCATGGCCCGGCGGGAGTGTGAGCCAGTCCGAAGCAGTGGCGTGGCCATTTCTTTCCGCGCTGCTTTGCGCCATGGTCGCGCTTCACGAATGATTCCAACTAAGCTCTGCCGGGGACTCTGATGAACACCGAACTGCTGCGCAGGCTCTGCGAGACGCCGGGTGCGCCGGGCCACGAAACACGCGTCCGCGCCCTGATCGAAAAGGAGATCGAGGGTCTTTTCGATGAGGTGCGGACCGATCCGATGGGCTCGCTCCTGTGCGTGCGCAAGCCGCGGAAGAAGGCCAAGGGCGATCCGCTCAGGATCATGCTTCTGTGCCATATGGACGAGATCGCCTTTCTCGTCACCCATGTGACAGAGAAGGGTTTCCTCCATCTCGACCCGGTGGGCGGCTTCGACCCGCGGAACCTGTTCTCCCGCCGCGTGCTCGTCTGCACCGAGAGTGGCGACTACAAGGGCGTGATGAATCCCGCCGGCAAGCCCATCCACATTCAAAGCGCGGAAGAGCGCAAGAAGGTGCCCGAGCCCGGCGAATTCATCGTCGATATGGGGCTTGGAGAGAAAGCGCGCGATCTGGTGCAGGTTGGCGACTTCGTGGTCATGGACGAGCCGTTCCTGGAAATGGGAGAAAAATTCGTCTCCAAGGCGCTCGACAATCGCGTCGCCTGCTGGCTCGGCATCGAGGCGATCCGCGCGCTGGAAGAAGCGGGCGAAAAGCATGCGTGCGAGATCCATGTGGCGTTTACCGCTCAGGAAGAGGTGGGGCTGCGCGGTGCGCGCACGGCCGCCTATGCGGTGAAGCCCGACATCGGCCTCGGCATCGACACGACGCTCTCATGCGACACGCCGGGCATCGGCGAGCACGAGGCGGTGACGAAGCAGGGAGAAGGCTTCGGTCTTCATGTGAAGGACTCTTCCTTCATCGCCGATCAGGCGCTGGTGCGCGAGGTCGAGCAACTGGCAAAGAAAAAGGCGATCCCCTATCAGCGCACGATTCTGGCCCGTGGCGGGCAGGATGGCGCGGCAGCCCAGCAGGCGGCCGCCGGCGCGCGCGCCGTGGGCATCGTGGTGGGCACCCGCTACATCCACACCGTGACCGAAATGATCGACCGCAACGACCTTCAGGCCGCGCTCGACATCATCGTCGCCTATCTCGGCGAAAACTAATGCATGTCGCTTTCAAATGAATTCATTTGAAAGACAACGAACATGCATCATTTGAAAGTGTTACAGCGCCGCGCGTCTTATAAGACGCGCGGCGCTGTAAAGCTGAAGCGCCGCCGCGCTGCATAAAACTGTGGCGCGGCGGCCACACTGCGCGCTCTTCCGCAACAAGACCCGATTTACGCCATCAAAGCGGCGCAAATCCCGGCGAAATCCGACCGGCATTCACGGAGCGTTCACTTCGTGCGTGTACTTTTGGCCCGATACTTCACACAGGCGGTTTTGGAGGAGCCGCCACCGGTTGGACATGACCCATGGCTCTGATTATTCGCCTCGTTGCCGTTCTTCGCGATTTCTTCGCCCCGCGCTATCACCCCGAGCGTCACTATATGCGTGGCCCCGGCCCTGCCTGCCAGAAGCGTGGCGGCGGTTCGGCCACGGCAGCCTGACGGCAGCGCTCACTCACAATATCTGACGATCACCGGCTTTCCGGCTGACGCGCCCAGTTCGTGGCATTCATCTGCTGCGCACAATTGCCAGCCGGAGCCTGTTGCGCCTGAAGCGGCAAGGGCGAGTTCGCTCTGCGGTGGCAGGGGCGGGCGATAGCGCCACCAGCCATCTTCAAAGTGCGCGTCAGGCGGCGGCTCCATGCCCGCTCCTGACCCTTGAACGCGCGCCTCGACAATCTCCAGCCCGGCGGGCGTCGCCCGCCAGTCTTCCTCCCAGCGGATTTTCTCCACCGAGTGCGTCCATGACAGGGTGAAAAGCGCTGCCCCGAGGGTCAGTGCTTTTCCGCCTGCCAGAACGCATATGCTCATGCGTCGGCCTTTGTTTCTTCCGAAGCGTGCGCCGTGCGCGTGCGATACCAGTGCTGGCCGAGGAACAGGGCGGCAAGCGCGAAGCCGAGTTCATCGGTTATCGGCAGCGCGGCAATCAGCGTAAAGGCCGCTGCGGCTGCAAGAATGCGCTCCCAGACGGCAAGCTTCGAGCGCAGGAAGCCGATCACCGCCGCGCCCCAGAGCGCAATGGCGAGCAGCGCCTTGAAGACGATATAGACGACTGCCGGATAATAGCCCCAGGCCTCCGCCAGCGGCCCGCCATCCTGCAGCATCAGCGCCGGCGTGTAGACCGCCATGAAAGGGATCACGAAGCCGGCGGCAGCCACCTTGATCGCTTCCATGGAAATCTTGAGGCCGTTCTCCTTGGCGATGGGACCGGCTGCGAAGCATGCAAGCGCAACGGGCGGCGTCAGGTCTGCCAGAATGCCGAAATAAAAGACGAACATGTGGCTGACGATCAGCGGCACACCAAGCGCCAGAAGCGCCGGGCCGGCGATCGACGAGGTGATGATGTAGTTCGGAATGGTCGGAATGCCCATGCCGAGCACGATGCAGGTGATCATGGTCAGCACGAGCGAAAGGAACAGGCTGGTCTCGCCCACGGAGACGATGAACTGACCAAACGTGTTGGCAACGCCGGTCAGGGTCATGGTTCCGATAATGATGCCGACCACGGCGCAGGCCACGCCCACGGGAAGCGCAGTCTTGGCTCCCTCGGCAAGGGAATCCCGGCAGACCACCAGCGTCCTGCGGCCGCCATCGACGAAAAGATTGGCGACGATCAGCACCAGCGCGGCGATCAGGATTGCCGTGATGCCGTAGCTGAAGAAGCTTGCCGCAACGAGGCCGAGACCGACCCAGAAGATCACCCGCAGGACCTGCCCGGGAAGACCGAGCGCGACCGAGCCGCCAAGGATCAGCAGCACTGTCAGCGACAGGCCGATCGTGCCGGCGAAGAGCGGCGTGTAGCCGGAGAAGAGGAGATAGACGAGCACGGCCAGCGGCAGGATGAGATACCAGCCCTTGCGCAGCGCATTGCGCGCGGAAGGGAGCTCCGAGCGCGGCAGGCCGTGCAGGCCGTATTTGCCGGCTTCCAGATGCACCATCCAGAAGGCCGAGGCGAAGTAGAGCACGGCGGGAATGATCGCCGCCTTGACCACCTCGTAATATTCGATGCCCAGCGTCTCGGCCATGATGAAGGCCACCGCGCCCATCACGGGCGGCATGATCTGCCCGCCCATGGAAGCGGTCGACTCCACACCGCCGGCAAAGGCCGCGCGATAGCCGAAGCGTTTCATGAGCGGGATGGTGAACTGTCCGGTGGTCACCACATTGGCGACGCCCGAACCGGAGATCGTGCCCATCAGGCCGGATGAGATGACCGACACCTTGGCCGCGCCGCCGCGCGCATGACCCACAAGGCCGAGCGACACATCGGTGAAGAGCTTGATCATGCCGGCGCGTTCGAGGAACGAGCCGAACAGGATGAACAGGAAGATGTAGGTGGCCGAAACGTAGATCGGGATGCCGTAAATACCTTCCGTGCCATAGGCCATGTGGTCGATGACCTGGCTGAAATCATAGCCGCGATGGTTCAGCGGCGAGGGCAGATACTGGCCGAACAGGCAGTAGGCGAGAAACGCGCCGGAGATGATCGGCAGGGCCGGGCCCATCAGCACATAGGCGGCGGCAAAGACGGTGACGAGCGCGATCACGCCGAACACAATGTCGAGCGGCAAGGGATCGCCTGCGCGCAGGAGCAACGGCTTGTATTCGATGTATTGATAGAGCGCGACGGCAACGCCGGCGAGCGCCAGTGTCCAGGCAAGCGCCTTGATCATGGGAGCGCTGTCACGCGCCTGCGCCACCAGCGGGAAAACCAGCAGCGTCAGGAAACCGACGTGGAAGGCGCGGGCGACCTGGCTCGGCAGGCTGATCACATGCGCGGCGGTGGCAATCTGGTACAGCGAGAACACCACCGCGATCCAGAAGAGCAGCCGGCCGATGCGATCGGTCCCGAACTCACCATGCGTGTGGTCGTGCAATTCAGCCTCGGCCGGGCTCGCGGCCTGGCCAGTCTCTGTATTCGTCATCGGGCGCTCCGCTTCCCATGCTGTGCGTCAGGGCCTTGCCGATTGTCCGCTCGGGTGCATGGCACGCGCGAGGGCTCGGCATTTCGGGCCTTCCTGTCACGCCCCGCCCCGGGATGTGACAGGAAGGCCCCGTCGCTGGACGGGGCCTCGCAGGACTGGCCTAGAGCAGGCCCTTTTCCTTGTAATAGCGCTCTGCGCCGGGGTGCAGCGGCAGCGGCAGGCCCTTGGGGCCATTCTCGGCTGAGATGGCCTTGGCAGCGGCGTGGGCGGCCACCATGTCGTCGAGGTTCTCGAAGAGCTGTTTGGTCATCTGATACGCGACCTCATCGGACACATCCGAATGGGTGACGAGGATGTTGGTGATGGCCAGCGTCGGCACGTCCTCGCTCTGGCCCTCATAGGTGCCGGCGGGAATGGTTGCGGCGATGAACGGCGCACCAAGCGTCTCGGCCACGCTGTTGGGCACCGACACGATGGTCACCGGAAGCGAAAGCGCGAGGTCCTTGATCGAAGCAACGCCAAGGCCGGCCGACTGGAGGGTCGCATCAAGCTGGCGGTTCTTGATCAGCTCGACGGATTCGCCGAATGGAAGATACTCGGTCTTGCCGAGATCGTCATAGCTCATGTCCATGGCGCCGAAGATGCGCTGGGCGTTGAGCTCGGTGCCGGATTTCGGCGCCCCGACGGAAAGGCCCTTGCCCTTCAGGTCGCCGAATTCCTTGATGCCGGATTCCTGCGAAGCGACGATCTGAATGTAGTTGGGATAGATCGCGGCGATGGCGCGCAACTTGTCGAGCTTCTGGTCGAAGCCGGCTTCGGCATCGCCTTCCCAGGCCGACTTGACGGAATCACCAAGTGCAAACGCGATTTCGCCACGGCCCTGCTGAAGAAGGTTGAGGTTTTCCACCGATGCCTTGGTCGACTGCACCTGCGTGCGCACGCCTTCAATGTTCTCGCCATAGATTTTGGAAAGCTGCGAGCCGAGCGGATAGTAGACGCCCGAAGTGCCGCCGGTCAGCACGTTGATGAAGTCCTGCGCCACGGCGCCGGCGGGTGCAAGGCCCAGCGACAACGCCACAGCACCGGCTGCGAGATACTTCCTGCTTGCATGTAACATCATGTCTCCTCCGCAATGTAGCTGCTCCGCAGGCATCACCGCCTGCGCTGCCCATGACTGTAGACAACCGCGCGCGCTTGCCAACAGGAAAGCGACTGGCAAGGGGGCGAACGGCCTGTGAAAGCCGATAATCGGACAAAAAACCGCGCGCAACCCCCTTCGGCTTCGCAAAGAGCCTGCGCGTCTTATACCAAAGTATAGGGGGCAAGCGGAGAGGAGTGGCGTCAGGCGATGCCGGTCGAGCCGAACCCGCCGCCGCCGCGCAGGGTCTCGCTGGCATGGCTGCGCTCTTCCAGCCTGGCCTGCACCACCGGAGCAATCACAAGCTGGGCTATCCTGAGGCCGCGCGTGATGGCGAAGTCGTCTTCGCCATGGTTGATAAGCAGAACCTGAACCTCACCACGATAGTCCGCGTCGATGGTGCCGGGTGCGTTGAGGCAGGTGATGCCATGCTTGAGCGCAAGGCCGGAGCGCGGACGAACCTGCCCTTCAAACCCTTCGGGCAGCTCGAGGATGAAGCCGGTCGGAACCAGCACCCGCTTGCCCGGCAGAAGCACGATGCGGCGGTCTTCCGGCACGGCGGCGCGCAGGTCCATGCCGGCGGCGGCTGCGGTTTCATAAGCCGGCAAAGGAAGTCCTTCTCCATGCGGCAGGCGGACGATGCCGGCGGTGGGGCCGATGACGGGCATGGAGGAAACGGTGTTGGACATGGTTTGATCCTGTGCGCTGCAATCCGGGGGCGGTGATCACGACCCTTTCCGTCTGGCCCGTTTTGCCGATGAATTCAACCGCGGCGTGGCTGGCAGGCGCATCTCTTCACCATTATGTGGAACGGGAGGCGTCCACTTTCCGTTCGACACGCGCCGTGCCGCTTGTTACAAGCGCCCGGCTTCAGGAAAACCAGATCAAGATGACCGACAAAATCGCCGATGCGGTGTCGCGCCGCCGTACATTTGCAATCATTTCGCACCCGGACGCCGGTAAGACCACGCTGACCGAGAAGCTTCTTCTTTTCGGCGGCGCCATCCAGCTTGCCGGCGAGGTGAAGGCAAAGAAGAACCGCGTCCAGACGCGTTCGGACTGGATGAACATCGAGCGCGAGCGCGGCATCTCCGTCGTCACATCGGTGATGACGTTCGAGTATGGCGACCACGTTTTCAACCTGCTCGACACGCCGGGCCACGAAGACTTCGCCGACGACACCTATCGCACGCTGACAGCGGTCGACAGCGCCATCATGGTGATCGACGCGGCCAAGGGCATCGAGCCACGCACGCTGAAGCTGTTCGAAGTATGCCGCCTGCGCGACATCCCGATCGTCACCTTCGTCAACAAGCTCGACAGGGAAAGCCGCGATCCGTTCGAGATCCTGGACGAGATCGAACAGAAGCTGGCGCTGGACACCGCACCCGTCACCTGGCCCATCGGTCGGGGCAAGAGCTTCGTCGGCACCTACAATCTTGCCAACAACACGATGCGCCGCTCGGATGACGATGTGGAGCCCATCGCCGTCAACGGGCCGGAATCCGATGCGGTTGCCGGGCTCTTGCCCGAGCACGAGCGCGAGATGCTGGTCGAGGAAATGCTGCTCGGCAAGGAGGCCTGCCGTCCGTTCGATATGCAGGCTTTTCGCGAGGGGCATCTGACGCCAGTCTATTTCGGCTCGGCGCTGCGCAATTTCGGCGTGCGCGACCTGATCGAGGCGCTTGGCAGCTTCGGTCCCGCGCCGCGCGCTCAGGATGCGGATTCGCGCAGGGTGGAAGCGACGGAGGAAAAGATGACCTCCTTCGTTTTCAAGATTCAGGCGAATATGGACCCAAACCATCGCGATCGCATTGCCTTCGTGCGCGTGTGCTCCGGCAAGTTGCAGCGCGGGATGAAGGCCAAGCTGGTGCGCACCGGCAAGCCGATCAGCCTGTCGGCACCGCAATTCTTCTTCGCCAAGAGCCGCATCACCGCCGACGAGGCCTTTGCCGGCGATGTGGTGGGCATCCCCAACCACGGCACGCTGCGCATCGGCGACACGCTGACCGAGGGCGAGGAGCTTCTGTTCCGGGGCGTGCCCAATTTCGCGCCGGAAATCCTGCGCCGCGTCCGGCTTGGCGACGCCATGAAAGCCAAGAAGCTGAAGGAAGCCCTGCAGCAGATGGCCGAAGAGGGGGTCGTGCAGCTCTTCACACCCGAAGATGGCTCACCCGCCATTGTCGGTGTGGTTGGCGCGCTGCAGCTCGATGTGCTCAAGGAGCGGCTGAAGATCGAATATTCGCTTCCTGTGGATTTCGAGATGGCGCGTTTCAGCGTGTGCCGCTGGATTTCGTCCGACGAACCCGGTGAAGTGGACCGCTTCATCGCCAGCCATCGCGGCGACATCGCACGTGATCTCGACGATGATCCGGTTTTCCTGGCACCGCACGAGTTCGGCCTGAACTACGAGGCCGACCGCTGGAAGGCCGTGCGCTTCGCCACGGTGAAGGATTACCAGACGCGCAAGGCGGCCTGAGCGAACGGATTCGCCAGGCAAACCAGGCGGGGGATGTAAATTTTCCACTCAGGCCCATCTTGGGAATGAGATTCCAAGCAACTGCGTCGATTTACACCTAGATGAGGTTCATTAACCTGTGTTTGGGTTGTTATCCTGCTGCGGCAGGAACACCCAACGCTTTATCTCACCTCAGGAGGAGAGAACGATGAGCCTTCGCATCAATGACGCGGCGCCGGATTTCAGCGCCGAGACCACCCACGGCACGATCAACTTCCATGACTGGGTTGGCGACGGCTGGGCCGTGCTCTTCAGTCACCCCAAGGATTTCACGCCTGTCTGCACGACCGAGCTTGGCACGATGGCCGGCCTCGAGGATGAGTTCAAGAAGCGCAACACCAAGATCATTGGCATTTCCGTCGATCCGGTCGAGGACCACGTGCGCTGGAAGGAAGACATCAAGAAGGCGACCGGCCAGGCTGTCGAATATCCGATGATCGGCGACAGCGACCTCAAGGTCGCAAAGCTCTACGGTATGCTGCCGGCCGATGCGGGCGACAGCTCCGACGGTCGTACGGCTGCGGACAACCAGACCGTGCGCTCGGTCTACGTTGTGGGACCCGACAAGAAGGTCAAGCTTGTGCTCACATATCCCATGACCACGGGCCGCAATTTTGCAGAAATCCTGCGCGCGATCGATTCCATCCAGTTGACCGCCAAGCATCAGGTGGCGACGCCCGCCAATTGGCAGCAGGGCGAGGATGTGATCATCACACCCGCCGTTTCCAACGAGGACGCCGAAAAGCGCTTCGGTTCGTTCGAGACGATCCTGCCCTATCTGCGCAAGACCAAACAGCCTGCGGGCTGATCATTTAGCAGGACAGGTATCAGGAACATCGGCCCCGGAAGCCCGCTGCTTCCGGGGCTCTTCATTTGCGCGCCAGGCCCGGCCTTGTCTTCAAATCGACACGCTGTCACGGTCTCATGATTCTGTGTGAAACCGTTACAGGAGCCCGCCATGCGCCACCCCGCTCTGTCACTGATCGCCCTCCTCGCAATCGGTTCCCCGACCCATGCGGCAACGCTTGAGATCGATCTGCCCGATGCGGAAAGCGTGGAGACCGTCGCGGTAACCTATGCGTGCCCGGACGGCGATATCGACGCCACTTATTATAATGCTGAAGACAATTCGCTTGCAGTGGTCACGATCGACGGCGGCCCGGTGGTGATGAGCAGCGTCCTTGCCGCCTCGGGTGTCAAATATGCCGGCGGTCCCTATGTCTGGTGGACCAAAGGTGACGATGCCGATCTCTACGATCTGATGAAGGGTGAGGACGCGGAGCCGGTGTCCTGCACCGCAAAGAACTGACCTGACCGGCGTTAAAAAGTAAACCATTAGGTTGACTAACTGCTTTGCGGCTGATAGCTAAACCATATGGTTGAATATCAGTCACCCCATCTCGATGCCGTTTTCCACGCCCTGTCGGACCCGACCAGGCGGGCCATGCTGCACCGTCTTTCCGGCGGTGAGCAAAGTGTCTCGCAACTGGCGCAGCCCTTCGACATGTCGCTGGCCGGCGCCTCCAAACATGTGAAGGTTCTTGAAGGGGCGGGCCTCGTCAGCCGGCGCGTGGACGGCCGCACCCACTATTGCCGGCTGGAGGCAGCGCGGCTTGCCGAAGCACAGGCGTGGTTCCGCTACTACGAACGCTTCTGGTCCAACCGGCTCGACGCGCTGCAGGCGATCCTGGAAGCGGAGGATCGGGAGAGTTCCGCCGGGAGAGACTGACGTCCCGCCCGCTCAGCCACCTCAACCTTTGAGAGGAAGATGATGAGACAGATCGAGGAAAGTGATTATGGCGTCGCTACGGCACCCAATGAGGTTCGCTTCGAACGATCTCTCCCGGGCCCTGTCGAACGCGTTTGGGCCTATCTGACCGAGGCGGATAAGCGCCGGCAATGGCTGGCGGGCGGAGAGATGGAGCCGCGTGCAGGCGGTTCCGCAAAACTCCTGTTCCGCCATTCCGAATTCACCGACGAGGACCCGCCTGAGGTCTATAGGGAAATGAACGAGAAGGGATTTCTCTCCGAGGGGCGGATCATTGCCTGGGATCCACCGCGACATCTGGCCATGACCTGGCCGGGAGACGGTGCCGATAGCCAGGTGGAGTTCGAGCTCTTTCCCGAGGGCGACAGGGTTCTCCTTGTCGTGACCCACAAACGCCTCGCTGACCGGGACGAGATGATCAATGTCTCTGGTGGCTGGCACGCGCATCTCGCAGTTCTGGAAGCGGTGCTTTCGGGCGAGAAGGCGCCGCCATTCTGGTCGCAGATTAAGGCGCTGGAAGCCGCATACACTGCACGCTTCAACGAACGGTGAGACCCCTTTCGCTATTGGCACCAAGGAGCATGACATGAACGTTTCCGCTACGCCGCCCAAGGCTGGCGCCCAGCCCGATACCGCACCGAAGCTCGCCGGCGGGCGCAACATCGCGATGAAGGTGCCGCCGCATCAGTATGACGAGACGGTACGCTTCTACCGGGACGTACTCGGCATGGAGCAGATCGAGGAGCTTCTGCCCGCTGTCGGCTTCCGCTTCGGAGCCAACCAGCTCTGGATCGACAAGACGCCGGGCATGAGCCAGTCGGAACTCTGGCTCGAAATCGTGACCGATGACACGAAGGCTGCCGCCGCGCGGCTCGAAGCGGCGGGCATCGTGCGCTGCGACGAGATCGAACCGCTGGGCGAGAGTTTCGACGGGTTCTGGATATCGAGCCCCGCGCAGATCATCCATCTTGTCGACCATAAATCCGGCACCTGGTGAGGAGGAGACATGCTCAGGATCGCACTGACGAGCATCCTTGTGGATGATCAGGACAAGGCTGAGGCATTTTACACGGATGTGCTTGGTTTCCGGAAGAAGCAGGACTTTCCGGCCGGCGGTGCCCGCTGGCTGACGGTGGTGACACCGGGAACAGAGAACGGCACCGAGTTGCTGCTGGAACCCATGGGATACGACTTCGCGCGCACCTACCAGAAGGCGCTTTATGATGCCGGCATACCCTGCACGACCTTTGCCAGCGAGGACGTGCAGGCAGAGTATGAGCGACTGAAAGCGCGCGGCGTGGTGTTTCGTGGAGAGCCGACCCGGATGGAGGGGATGCCGACCATAGCGGTGTTCGAGGATACGTGCGGCAACCTCGTTCAGATGTTCGAGGCATCTTGAGAAGAAAGGGCGGACACAAGGCGTCCGCCCTCCATTCAGTCTGACGTCAGAACTTCGCGCCTTCGCGGATGAACGTGCCGGCATTCAGTTCGTTGAACGCCTGCACCAGTTCCTGGCGCGTGTTCATGACGATGGGACCATGCCAGGCGACGGGCTCCTGGATGGGCTTGCCCGAAACGAGCAGAAAGCGGATGCCTCGTTCGCCGGCCTGCACCACCACCTCGTCGCCCGTGTCGAAAACCACGAGCGTGCGGTCACCGCTCATGTCGCGCAGATGCAATTCCTCGCCTGCGACCTCCTTTTCGACCAGCACCCCGAATGGTTTCGAGGCATCGCGGAACGTGCCGGAGCCTTCGAAGATATAGGCGAAAGCGCTGCGATAGGTGTCGACCGGCAGGACCTTGCGGCGCCCCGGTGGCACCCAGACATCGAGATATTGCGGATCGGCCGCAATACCATCGACGGGACCGCGCTTGCCCCAGAACTCACCGACCACGACACGAACCCGAGTGCCGTCATCGTCGATCACTTCGGGAATGTCGCCGGCCTTCACGTCCTGATAGCGTGGCGTCGTCATCTTCTCGCTTGAGGGCAGGTTGGCCCAGAGCTGGAAGCCGTGCATACGGCCATGCCTGTCGCCATGCGGCATCTCCTGATGAAGGATACCGCTGCCGGCCGTCATCCATTGCACGTCGCCAGCGCCGAGCGAGCCGGCATTGCCGAGACTGTCGGCGTGATCGACACTGCCCGCCAGCACATAGGTGATCGTTTCGATGCCGCGATGCGGATGCCAGGGGAAGCCGGCCTGATAGTCTTCCGGCCGATCATTGCGGAAATCATCGAGTAGCAGGAAGGGGTCGGCCAGCTTCGGATCGCCAAAGCCGAACGCTCGGTCAAGCCGAACACCTGCGCCTTCCATCGTGGGCTGCGCCTGCGAAATCTGCTTTACGGGACGAATGGACATGATCGTCTCTCCATCTGTTGCTTGCAGCCAAGATAGGCTGTGCGTGCGGTCATCGCATCCGCAACAGCGAAGACATGCTGTTCACATATTGGAGACAATCGGCGGCGATGACGCTGCGGGTGATCCAATGCTCTCGTCACGCCAGAACACGATTGTCGGGCGGTCCTTGTACTCGGTGCGCGCCTTTTCAACAAAGCCGAGGCGCCCCGCGAGCTTGCGCGACGGAGCGTTCTCCTCATCGATGATGCAGGTGATGGCCTTGTCTCGGTGTGCCCGCGAGCACCAGGAAAACACGGCTTCCATGGCTTCTCTCGCATATCCCCTGCCGTGGACTTCCGGGAGGAAAACCCATCCGGCTTCGAGTGTGTCTTCCAGCGAGGGAGTGATGACGCGCCGCGCTTCCTGAACGCCGGCGTCGCCCAGAAATGCGCCAGTCGCCTTCTCCGTCACGGCAAAATAGCCGAAACCCATCAGGTCCCACATGCCGCGATGCATGGCGAGACGGCGCCAGGCATCTTCGCCGGTGAGCGGCTTGCCCGAGGTAAAGCGCGTGGCTTCAGGCAGCGACCAGAGGCGGGCGAAGGCATCGAAATCGGCGATGGAGTGTGCACGAAGCACGAGGCGCTCTGTTTCGAGAACCGGAGTCTGCAGGGTCATTCTTTTGGTCCGAGCCGATCGGCTATCAACTGTGCCAGACGTTCGGCAACATCGTCCTTGCCCATCTCCGGCCATTCGTCGTGTCCGTCCTGGCTGACGATCACCACGCTGTTGCGGTCGCCGCCCATCACACCACCGGGGCCGACGCCGCTGTCATGCGAGACGTCGTTGGCGACGATGATGTCGGCACCCTTCTTGTTCAGCTTTGCGCGTGCATTCTTGAACAGGTCCTGCGTTTCGGCAGCGAAGCCGATGACGAGCGCAGGGCGCTTCTCATGGTGGCCGACACCGGCAAGAATGTCCGGGTTCTCGGTGAGCTCCAGCGTCGGCGCGCCTTCGCCCTGTTTCTTCTTGATTTTTTCCGCGGTCTCGACAGCCGGACGCCAGTCGGCGACAGCAGCGACGAAGACACCGGCATCTGCCGGAAGTGCGGCTTCCACCGCTTCGCGCATCTGGCGTGCCGTTTCCACATGGGTGGTGGTTACACCCTGCGGGTCCGGAATGGAGACGGGGCCCGAAACGAGGTGAACCGAAGCCCCGAGGTGGGCAAGCGCCGCAGCGATGGCGTGTCCCTGTTTGCCCGAAGACCGGTTGGCAATATAGCGAACCGGGTCGATCACCTCATGGGTCGGTCCTGAGGTAACGATCACCTTGCGCCCCGCAAGCGGCTTTTCGCCGGTGTCGAGCAGGGCCTCTATGGCTGCCACGATCTCCATCGGCTCGGCCATGCGGCCTTCGCCTGCTTCGCCGCTTTCGGCCATCTCCCCCCGATTGGGACCGACGAAATGCACCCCGTCTTCCCGGAGCGTTCTGGCATTGCGCTGCGTGGCCGGGTGTTCCCACATATGGGGGTTCATGGCCGGCGCCATGAGAACGGGCTTGTCGGTGGCAAGCAGCACCGTGGATGCGAGGTCATTGGCCTGGCCGGTGGCGAGCTTTGCCATCAGGTCGGCGGTCGCGGGCGCGACGACGAGAAGATCGGCCTCCCGCGAAAGACGGATATGGCCGACATCGTGTTCGTCCTGACGGTCGAACAGATCGGTGAAGACATGGTCCGCCGAGAGTGCGCCCACGGAAAGCGGCGTGATGAACTCCTGTGCGGCCCTTGTCATCACACAGCGCACGCTTGCCCCACGCTCGCGCAGGCGGCGGATCAGGTCGAGGCATTTATAGGCTGCGATACCCCCGCCGATCAAAAGCAGGATGCGCGTTTTGCGAAGGGTCTGCTGCGGGGCTGTCATCGATGCAGGCTCTCTTACGACGGCTTCATGGCTGGCTCGATATCGGTATGAACGAAATCGTCGCCCTTGAAAAGAAGCGGCAGGTTAGCGCTGCGGGCGAGCGCGTAAGCGAAGCAGTCTCCGATGTTGAGCGCGGCCCGGTGGCCGGTGCCTGCACCATAGATCGCGTACGCCTTGCGGGCGATGCTCAATTGCCGGTCGTCGAAGTCGACCGTTTCCACGTCGAGAGCCTTGAGCAGCGTGTTGAGGCGTGCGGTTCCCTCGATCATCGCAATGTGCCTGGCAACGCAGTGCGCCTCGAAGGTGGTGGTGCTGCTGATAAGGATCTGCTCTGCCTGCACGAAAGCCTGCCGAAACATGTCCGCATCCGCATCGCCGTTCAGAACGGCGATCAGCGCCGACGTGTCGACGACGAATTTCGCTTCACAGTGTACGGCCATTCCAGATCTCGTCGGTGATGGCCTTCAGGTCGAACGCGCCGATGGGTCTGACCGAGATCGATCCGATGAGCTCGGCACGGCGACTGTTTTGATGCGTGGCGGTTTTTGTGTGCGGCTGGACGCTGCGCGCGAGGATACGGCGCACTTCTTCTTCCATTGAGACGTCATTTTCAGCGGCGCGTTTCTTCAGGGCGCGCCGAACCTTCTCATCCACATTTCGAATGGTCAGTGTCGCCATCGATACTCCATTACGCTGGGCTGCCTGCCTGAACACCGTGACAGCATTGCTGCACGAGACCATTTCAGCCGCGGGCGCGCTGGCGATGCGCCCAAACCTGACTGCGAAATGCTGTAGCGCATTGACTGCATGACTGTCAGTGCCGGCATTGCATTATTCACACTTCTTCTGCGTGGAATAAATGAAGTGAATCCGTATCTTAAGGCTTGTTTGCTAGCATTGCTGTCATCGCATTCGCGGCAGCCGGCGCAAGGCAGTGACGTGCTGCTTCAGGAAATGGGTGTCGGTTGGATTGGATCAGGACATCTGCCAGGCGATGGCGGCAAGGGCGATGGCGATCACCCATAGCGCTAGGCGTCCGCCGCGCGAATGGCGCGCTTCCGCCCTGCCGATCGCCTCGGCCGTCTCGGGATCAAAACGCAGCCCCTTCTGGGCCATCGTGTCGATCTCGCGGGAGAGGCGCTCCGTACGGGCGGCCAGGTCCGGGGCCTGACGAACGAGCGCGACGAGCGCTCCCACCCCCTCGCGGGCATCGTTCAGCATGCCGCGCGGTCCGAGATTGGCGGCAATCCAGTCGGACACGACGGGCTCGGCCGTCTTCCACATATTGAAATGCGGATCGAGCGTGCGTGCCACGCCCTCGACCACGACCATGGTTTTCTGCAGCAGCAGAAGCTCGGGCCGGGTCTGCATGTCGAAAAGCTCGGTGACTTCGAAGAGAAGCGTCAGAAGCCGCGCCATGGAGATGGTCTCGGCCGACTGGCCGTGGATCGGCTCGCCGATGGCCCGCAGCGCCTGGGCGAACGCGGCGACATCGTGATGTGCCGGCACATAGCCCGCCTCGAAATGCACCTCCGCCACCCGGCGGAAATCACGGGTAATGAAACCGTAGAGGATTTCGGCCAGGAAATGCCGCTCCTTGCGTCCAATCCGTCCGGTGATGCCGAAATCGACGGCAACGATCGTGCCGTCATCCTCGACAAACAGGTTGCCGGGATGCATGTCGGCGTGAAAGAAGCCGTCGCGCAATGTATGGCGCAGGAAGGACTGGATCAGCGTCCGGGCGAGCGCATCGAGGTCGTGACCGGCCTCACGCAGCGCGTCGATGTTCGACATCTTCGTGCCGTTGACCCATTCGAGCGTCATCACGTCGCGGCCGGTGCGCTGCCAGTCGACAGCCGGCACGCGGAAGCCCGGATCGTCCTTCGTGTTTTCCTGTATCTCTGAAATGGCGGCGGCTTCCAGTCGCAGATCCATCTCGATCTTCGTCACCTGCGCGAGCGTCTCCGCCACCTTTACGGGCTTGAGACGGCGCGTGGACGGCATGAACCGCTCCTGCAGATGTGCGGCCAGAAAATAGCTTTCCAGATCGTTCTGGAAGCGGCGCCTGACGCCAGGCCGAATGACCTTGACGGCCACCTTTCGCGGCTCGGCTTCGCCCGCATCGACGCGGGCTTCATGCACCTGAGCAATCGACGCGGCAGCAACCGGCCCGTCGAACTCGACGAAGAGCTCTTCGACGGGCAGGCCGAGCGAACTCTCAATGGCCGTCCTTGCCTGGGCTTCCGGAAACGTGTCCATCCGGTCCTGCAGGCGGGAAAGATCGCGGGCCATGTCGTGACCGACGACATCGGGTCGCGTCGCCAGGAACTGGCCGAGCTTCACATAGGAGGGGCCGAGCCGGTTCACGGCCTGCGCAAGGCGTTCAGGGCGGTCGCGCCGCGCCGAGCGTCGTCGCGACATCAGCTTTGCGACACGCCAGCCAAAGCGCGGCATGCCTTCCAGCTGATCGCCGGGCATGGCTGCAACCACACCTTCACGAACGAGAATCCAGCCCGCGCGTGCAAGCCTCAGATATGCGCCGACCGTGCTCATGAATATGCCGTCAAATCTTCCAGCCGGAGTGCAGGGCGGCGATGCCGCCCGTGTAGTTGCGCCAGGTCACGCGCGAAAAGCCCGCATCGGTGATCATGGCGGCAAAATTCTGCTGGTTGGGGAACTTGCGGATGGATTCGATCAGGTAGCGATAGGGTTCGCCATCGCCCGTCACTGCCTGCCCGATGCGCGGAATGGCGTGGAAGGACCAGTTCTCATAGACCTTGTCGAGGAGGGGCATCTCGACTTCGGAAAACTCGAGGCAGAGAAAGCGTCCGCCGGGTTTCAGAACGCGGAAAGCCTCATCCAGCGCCCGGTCGATATGCGGAACATTGCGAATGCCAAAGGCAATCGTATAGGCGTCAAAACTGTTGTCCTCGAAGGGCAGTTCCTCAGCGTTGGCTTCGACAAAGGTCAGGTTTTCGGCAATGCCCTTCTTCTCGGCGCGTTCGCGGCCGACTTCCAGCATCGAGCCATTGATGTCGAGAACCGTCACCTCGGCGTTGCGGCGGGATGCCTCGACGATGCGGAAGGCGATGTCACCCGTGCCGCCAGCCACATCCAGCGCGCGATAGCCCGGCTGTTTTGAAGGGGCGAGCCAAGAAATCATGGCATCCTTCCAGGCCCGGTGCAGACCTGCCGACATCAGGTCGTTCATCACGTCGTAGCGTTTTGCAACGCGGTGGAACACAGTGTTGACCAGACCCTGCTTCTCGTTTTCGTCTACCTGACGAAAACCGTAGGCCGTCTCCATGCCGCCATGGGCGGTGGTCCGCTGATCTGACATTGTCACCCTTTCGAAATCGCCGGGACCATAGCTCATTGCCGCTTCTGGCGCTATTGTCAAAAGCGCGATGAACAGCCGCGCCGGCGGACTTGTTAAAACGGAGCCCACATGGTCCCCAAAGCCGAGCTTCACTGTCATATCGAGGGCGCGGCCTCGCCCGACCTCGTTCTGTCCCAGGCGCGCAAATATGGTGTCGATACATCGGATTTCCTGCGCGACGGGGCCTATCACTGGTACGACTTCACGAGTTTCCTGGCAGCCTATGACGCGGCGGCAAACCTCTTCCGAAGCGAAGAGGATTACGCGCTTCTCGCCGAGGATTATCTGACGGGCCTTTCACGCGAGGGAGCCGTTTACTCGGAGATATTCACCTCGCCCGATCATGCCGAACGCGCCGGGCTCTCCCGCATGGCCTACACAAATGCCCTGGGCGAGGGGATAGAGCGCGCGCGGGCGGCAACGGGCATCGAGGGACGGATCATTATAACGGGCGTGCGCCATTTCGGAGCGGGTGCGGTCGAGGATGCGGCCCGGTTTACCGCCGCCTGCGGGCATAGGCTGGTGACCGGTTTCGGCATGGCCGGCGATGAGCGTTTCGGCAATATGCGTGACTACGAAAACGCCTTCGAGATCGCCCGCGAGGCGGGGCTCGGTCTGACTGTCCATGCGGGGGAATTCGGCGGCTGGGAGAGTGTGGAGGCAGCGCTGAACCACATTCGCCCCGCGCGCATCGGCCATGGCGTGCGCGCCATCGAAAACCCGGATCTGGTGCGCCGGCTGGCGGAGGAAGGGGTGGTGCTGGAAGTGTGTCCGGTCTCCAACATCGTGCTGAAAGTCTTTCCCGACTATGCCAGTCACCCGCTGCCTGCCCTGCTCGGCGCGGGTTGTCGCGTTACGCTCAATTCGGATGACCCGCCCCATTTTCACACCTCGCTCGGCCATGAATATCAGGTGGCGCGGGAGCATTTCGGCCTTGACGATGCGACCTTGCGTAGCCTGACACGCACGGCCATAGAGGCTGCCTTCGTCGATGAAACCACCCGCACACGCCTGCTCGGCATTCTTGACGACAAAACTGTGGCTCAATGAGGCTTGCGGTATGCGGAAACGCGTGGGGCGGTTAGATCGCCGTGCGTCCATTCGGACGCACAAAGGACGATCTAAACTATTGATGGAGCATCGGAATAATCCGAAAACCGGATTCCACTTTTCGGTCCGATGCTCTAGTATTGGCCGCGAGAAACCAGCATCCGGGGAACATCATATGCAGGGCGTGACAGTCGTCGACCATCCGCTTGTCCAGCACAAGCTCACCATCATGCGCGACAAGGAGACATCGACGGCTGGCTTCCGGCGTCTCCTGCGCGAGATTTCGCTCTTGCTCTGCTATGAGGTCACGCGCGATCTGGAGCTGACCACCAAGCGAATAGAAACACCCCTTCAACCCATCGATTCGCCGACGCTTGAGGGCAAGAAGCTCGTCTTCGCGTCGGTGCTGCGCGCCGGCAACGGACTGCTCGACGGCATGCTGGACCTGGTGCCGGCGGCGCGCGTGGCACATGTGGGCATGTATCGCGATCACGAGACGCTGGAAGCGGTTGAGTATTTCTTCAAGGCACCGAGCGACCTTGGCGACCGGCTGGTGATCGTCGTCGATCCGATGTTGGCGACTGCCAACTCCGCCATCGCCGCGGTCGACAAGCTCAAGGAGCGTGGCGCCACCAATCTGCGCTTCCTGTGTCTGCTGGCCGCACCGGAGGGTATCGACAATTTCCGGAAATCTCATCCGGACGTTCCGATCTTTACGGCCTCGATAGACGAGTGCCTGAACGAGAAGGGCTATATCGTGCCTGGCCTCGGCGATGCCGGCGACCGCATGTACGGCACCAAGTAACCCGCACTTAACCAACCGGGACGGTTGTCGCTTCCGTTAAGCGAATGATCGGCGGCTTTTCTTATGGTTCTTCCGGAAGCAGGCTGGAAGGAACCTATGTTTCGCAAGATGATCATGCTGGGGGTCGTGGTTGGCGCGGCAGCGGGCGTTCCCGCCCTCTATCAGAGCAATCCGGATTTCTACCGGGGCCTCCTGCAAGCGGCGCTGAGCGGAAGCGGGGACGACGCTCCAGAAGAACTCGCAGTCGCGCGCCCGTCTTCCAGCGCTTCAAAGATGCGCGGTGAGACCTCTGTTCTCCTTGGCAAGAAGGTCAGCATAGCGGCCGACAACACCGGTCACTTCGTGGGGCGTTTCAAGCTGAATGGCCGCGAGATGAGCGCGATGATCGATACGGGCGCGACCTATGTGGCGATCAATCGGGAAACGGCCCGCCGGATCGGCGTCCAGTTGAGCCCGTCCGATTTCAAATATGAGGTAAATACGGCCAACGGAAAGGTTCGCGCTGCAGCCGCCGCGATAGAAAGCCTACAGATCGGCCGCATCTATGTCGAGAACATCGACGCCGTTGTGCTGGACGACCGGGCGCTGAACAAGGTGCTGATCGGCATGAGCTTTCTCGGTCGCCTCTCGCGCTTTGAGGTGGAAAATCGGGCTCTCGTGCTCGAGCAATAGCGATACATCCAAAGCGGAGCCGAACGCGCTGTCAGGCCTCGGCTGTCACGCGGCGCAGGATTGTCTTGCGCGCGCGCGGCTTCGTCTCAGTAATTTCATAGGCGTTGCGCACGGAACGCGCAGCGCGCTGTGCGGCGTCTTCCGATGATGCATGCACCATGCAGATCGGCTCGCCACGCCGCATTTCCGCCCCGACGGGGAGAAGGCCGGTCATGCCGACCGAATGGTCGATCGTGTCTTCGGGCTTGCGCCGCCCACCGCCAAGCTCGATGACGCCAATGCCGACCGCCCGGGAATCGATCGCCCCGACAAATCCGTCCCTTTCGGCAGGAACAGGCAGGATGACTTTCGCACCCGGCAGGTGTTTCTGCGGGCTTTCGACAAAATCCGCCGGTCCGCCGAGGGCGGACACCATCTTGCCGAACCGCTCGGCAGCACGGCCGCTCTCGAGCGCATCATAGGCCCGGTCGAATGCCTCGCGCGTGGTTGCAGCAATCCCGGTGGCAAGGAGCATTTCGCTCGCGAGTGCGAGTGTGACATCCTCCAGCCGCCGGTCACGTCCCCTGCCGGTCAGGAAGTCGACGGCATTGAGAACTTCAACCGCGTTGCCGGCGGCCGAGGCGAGCGGCTGGTTCATGTCGGTGACGAGTGCGGTGGCCGAAAGGCCGGCTTCGCCAGCGACACGCACCAGATTTTCGGCGAGTTTGCGCGCCGCCCGGGCATCGTCCATGAAGGCACCGTTGCCTGATTTGACATCGAGCACCAGCGAGGAAAGGCCAGCGGCAAGCTTCTTCGACAGGATCGACGCGGTGATGAGCGGGATCGATTCCACGGTGCCCGTGACGTCGCGCACGGCATAGAAGCGTTTGTCGGCCGGCGCCAGATCCGCTGTCTGCCCGATGATCGCGCAACCCACCTGGCGCACGGTCTCGGCAAAGCGCTGCTGGCCCGGTTGGCTCGTGTAGCCGGGGATTGAATCCATCTTGTCGAGTGTGCCGCCGGTGTGGCCGAGGCCGCGCCCGGAGATCATCGGCACGAAAGCTCCGCAGGCCGCCACGATGGGGGCGAGCATGAGGGAGACATTGTCGCCCACGCCACCGGTGGAATGTTTATCGGTCACTGGGCCGGGCAGGTCCGACCAGTCAAGCACGGCGCCCGAATCGCGCATGGCGAGCGTGAGGGCCGCACCTTCCGAGGCATCCATACCGTTGAGGAAAATGGCCATGGCAAGAGCGGCGATCTGCCCTTCGCTCCATGTGCCATCGGCCAGCCCGCCGGCGAACTCGGCGATTTCCTCGCCTGTCAGTGCCTTGCCGTCGCGCTTTCTGCGGATGATCTCCTGCGGCAGCATCGCGCCCTCAGCCGGCTGGGAGGCCATCGGCGCACAACTGGCCGAGGATGGTGGCGAGCCGCTGCCCGCCAATGGGCGCCATATCCTTCGTTTCCTGATGCGAAAGCTCGCCCGCGCTCATGCCGGCACCCAGATTGGTGATGACAGAGCAGGCTGCGACGCGAAGCCCGAAATAGCGCGAAAGAATGACCTCGGGAACCGTCGACATGCCGACCGCATCGGCACCCAGCGTGCGCGCCATGCGGATTTCCGCCGGGGTTTCGAAGGTCGGCCCGGAGAACCACATATAGACGCCCTTGTGCAATTGCGTGCCCGTCTTCTGCGCGGCTTTCTGAAGGCTCGTGCGCAGGCCGGCGTCATAGGCCTCGCTCATGCCCACGAACCGGCGGTCGCTGCCTTCACCGATCAGCGGGTTGGCGCCCGAGAAATTGATGTGATCCTCGATCAGCATGACCGAGCCGGGCGGCATGTCCTCACGCAGAGAGCCGGCGGCATTGGTGAGGATGAGCTGCGTGATGCCTATGCCCCATAAGGTTTCGAGTGCCGGGCGCATCGCCGCCGGGTCGCCGTGCTCGTAATAATGGGCGCGGCCCGCCAGCATCAAAACCGGTGTACCGGAAAGCCGGCCGGCGACGATCTCGCCCGCATGGCCGGTGACGCCGCTTTGCGGAAAGCCCGGTAACTCGGAATAGGAGATGCGCACGGCATCGTCCACATCGTTGACAAGCCCGCCGAGCCCGGAGCCCAGCACCAGCGCAAGCTGCGGGGCAAGCCCGTTGAGCCGCTCCGTCAGACGATCGACCGCCTGTTTCATTTGTCATCCTCGAAGCTGAATCCGCGCGGAAAGACCGCAGAAAAAGGCACCGTTTCCAGAACGCCGTTGGTGTCGCACAGATGCAGCACCGCATCTTCCGTAGCGAATTCCGCCAGCCGCTGCCGGCAGCCGCCGCAGGGCATGATCTTCGGCATTTTCTCCGCCACCACGGCGATCTCCGTCACGCGCCCGCCGCCCGCCATGACGAGATGGCCGAGCGCGGTGGTCTCCGCACACCAGCCTTCGGGATAGGAGGCGTTCTCGATGTTGCAGCCGGCATGGATCGCGCCCGCCTCGGTCCTGACCGCGGCCCCCACGGGAAAGCGGGAATAGGGGGCGTAGGCGTTTTTCATGGCCGCACTGGCGGCGGAAAAAAGGTCTCTGGCGCTCATCACCGCTCCTTCACATAGGGCACGCCACCGGCGCGCGGCGGCACCGCCTTGCCGATAAAGCCGGCCAGAAGCACCACGGTGAGGATATAGGGCAGCGCCTGCATGAACTGCACCGGCACCTGGCCGACAAGCGGCAGGGGCGTGCCCTGAATGCGGATTGCGAACGCATCGAGAAAGCCGAACAGAAGGCAGGCAAACATCACCGGCACGGGCTTCCATTTGGCGAAGATGAGGGCTGCCAGCGCGATGAAGCCCCGGCCTGCCGTCATGTCCTTCACAAAGCCGGCATTCTGCGCCAGCGACAGATAGGTGCCGGCCATGCCGGTGAGAATGCCGGTGCAGATGACGGCGCGATAGCGCAGCCATGAGACGGAGATGCCCGCCGTGTCGACCGCTGCCGGGTTTTCACCCACCGCCCGCAGTCTGAGGCCGAAACGCGTGCGGAACAGCACCCACCACGTGAAGGGCACGAGCAGAAAGGCAGCGTAAGTCAGGAGTGAATGACCGGAGATGAGTTCCGAATAGACCTCGCCGAGGATCGGCACGTCGCGCAACGTCTCGGCAAAGGGCAGCTCGATGGCGCCAAACCGGGCATCGCCCGGCAGCGAGGGGGTGCGTCCGCCCTGCCGGAACCATGCCTGGCCGAGAATGATCGTGGAGCCCGCGGCAATGAAATTGATCGCGACGCCCGAGACGATCTGGTTGCCGCGATGGGTGATCGAGGCGAAGCCATGCACCAGAGCAAGGAAGATGGAGATCAGCATCGCGGCGCCGAGCCCGGCCCAGGCGGAGCCGGTGACGGCCGCCGCCGCGCCGGCAGCAAATGCGCCGGCCAGCATCTTGCCCTCAAGGCCGATGTCGAACACGCCCGACCGCTCCGAATAGAGCCCGGCGAGTGCCGCCAGAAGCAGCGGTATGGATAACCGTACCGTCGAATCCAGAACGAGGATCAGGGAATGAAAGAAATCCATATCAGCCACCCTCTCCCTGCTGCGCCTCGATGCCTGCAGAGCGCGGGCTTAGGCTGGCGAAAAGCGCCTGTATCGAAGGCCGGAACATGTGCTCCAGTGCGCCGGCAAAAAGGATGACGAGGCCCTGAATGATGACGATCATGTCGCGTGAGATGTTGGGCATCTCGAAGGCGAGCTCGGCACCGCCCTGATAGAGCATGCCGAACAGGATGGCCGCCGGCACGATGCCCGCCGGATGCGAGCGCCCCATCAGCGCCACGGCGATGCCGACGAAGCCGGCCCCGGTGACGAAGTCGATCTGCAAACGGTTCTGGTCGCCCATCACCGGGTTGAGCGCCATCATGCCGGCAAGCGCGCCGGAAATGAGCATGGTGATGATGATGATCTTCGTCTCGCTGACACCGGCATAGCGCGCCGCCTTGGGGCTGAAACCGCGCATGCGGATCTCATAGCCGAGCCGCGTGCGCCAGATCAGGACCCAGACGAAAAACGCCGCCAGAAGCGCCAGCAGAAAGGAGAGGTTGAACGGGGCGGAGCGGATGGAAAAGCCCATCGCCTCCAGCACCCAGTTGAGCTTGGGCAATTGCCCGCCTTCAAGGAAATTGCGGGTTTGGGGCGCCTGCGCGCCGGCGGGCTTCAGTACATTGACCAGCAGATACACCATCAGGCTTGCGGCGATAAAATTGAACATGATCGTCGTGATGACGATGTGCGAGCCGCGCTTTGCCTGGAAATAGGCCGGGATGAAGGCCCACGCCGCGCCAAACAGCGCCGCACCCACAATGGCCAGCGGAAACACCACCCACCAGGGCAGAATGCTGTCGAAGGCGAGGCACACCACCGCCACGCCCAGCCCGCCCACATAGGCCTGCCCCTCGCCGCCAATGTTGAACAGGCTGCAATGGAAGGCGACGGCCACGGCAAGCCCGGTGAAGATGAAGCTCGTCGCGTAATAGAGCGTGTAGGCGATGTTCTGCCCGCGGCCCAGCGCCCCTTCCACCAGAATGGCGGCGGCGCGAAAGGGGTTTTCCCCCACCAGCATCACCACCAGCCCGGCCACCAGAAAGGCGACGGCGAGATTGATGAGCGGGATCAGCCCGTAATCGGCCCATGCGGGCAGTTTCGCATAAGGCGCACTCATTCCGCCGCCTCCTTTTCCTCGACGCCGGCCATGAGCAGGCCAAGCTCGCTTTCGCTGGCTTCGGGCCCGCGTTCGCCCACCACGCGGCCGGCGAACATGACCAGGATGCGGTCGGAGAGCGAGCGGATTTCATCGAGCTCGACCGAGACCAGAAGCACCGCCTTGCCCTGATCGCGCATGTCGATCAGCCTTGTGTGAATGAACTCGATGGCGCCCACATCCACGCCGCGCGTCGGCTGGCCGACGATCAGCACCTTCGGGTCCTGCTCCATCTCGCGCGCCAGCACGATCTTCTGCTGGTTGCCGCCGGAGAAGTTCGCCGTCTTCAGCCGGCAGTCGGGCGGGCGGATATCGTATTTCTCGATCTTCTCGCGCGCATCGGCGCGGATCGCCTCCATGTTGAGGAAGGGTCCGTTCAGATATTTCGCCTGCCGGTGATAGCCCAGCATGGCGTTCTCGTTTTCCTCGAACGGCAGGACAAGCCCCACATGATGCCGGTCCTCGGGCACATGGGCCATGCCGCGCGCGCGCAGGTCTGCGGGGTCTGCAGCGCCGGTCAGGTCCACCGGCTCGCCATCCAGCGTCACCGTGCCGGAAACGGCCTTGCGCACGCCGGTGATGGCATCGAGAAGCTGCGATTGCCCATTGCCCGCCACGCCGGCAATGCCGACGATCTCGCCCGCGCGCACGTCGAGCGACACATTGTCGACCATGGTGACGCCGCGCGAATCCTTCACGGTGAGATTGCGCACCGAAAGCAGCACCTCGCCGGGGCTTGCCTCGCCCTTTTCCACCTGAAGCAGAACGCGCCTGCCCACCATCAGCTCGGCCAGCTCCTCCACGCTGGTCTCGGCGGTCTTGCGGGTTGCCACCATCGTGCCCTGCCGCATGACCGAGACATTGTCGGTGATCGCCATGATCTCGCGCAGCTTGTGGGTGATAAGGATGATGGTTTTTCCCTCTTCCTTGAGCTGCTCCAGAATGCGGAAAAGGTGGTCCGCCTCTGCCGGCGTCAAGACGCCGGTCGGCTCGTCGAGGATGAGAATGTCCGCGCCGCGATAGAGCGCCTTGAGGATTTCCACCCGCTGCTGCAGGCCCACGGGCAGATCCTCGATGATGGCGTCGGGGTCCACCTCCAGCCCATAGTCGCGCTCCAGCCGCTCCAGCTCCGAGCGCGCCCTGGCGATGGAGGTGTTGAGCAGCGCCTCGCCTTCCGCCCCCAGGATCACGTTTTCCAGCACGGAAAAATTCTGCACCAGCATGAAGTGCTGATGCACCATGCCGATGCCCAGCGCGAT
Organism: Nitratireductor rhodophyticola; assembly: GCF_019891355.1. Classification (NCBI taxonomy): domain Bacteria; kingdom Pseudomonadati; phylum Pseudomonadota; class Alphaproteobacteria; order Hyphomicrobiales; family Phyllobacteriaceae; genus Nitratireductor; species Nitratireductor rhodophyticola. The sequence goes on from NZ_JAHSSF010000003.1 coordinate 809,532, forward strand.
GGCGTCGCTCGGCGTGTTGATCGCGGCCTTCTTGCCACCCACGTTGATCCGCCCGCGATCGGCCTGGTAGAAGCCGTAGAGGATCGACATCAGGGTCGATTTTCCGGCCCCGTTTTCGCCGATAATGCCGTGGATTGTCCCGGCCTCGATTTTCAGATCGATGTTGCGGTTTGCATGAACCGCGCCAAAGCTCTTGCTGATGCCCTTGAGCTCGATTGCCGTTTCAGCCATCGGCGACCCGCTTCCCCGTTTTTATCGTTTGGTCAAATTCCTATCACGCGGGCCCGCCGCCTGCCAACCGGTGCGGGAGGACATGGCGCGAGGCAGCCCGGGCGAAAGGCACCTCAGGCACTCTCGACAAATCAGGCCTTGCTTGTCAATTTCCGCAGGCGAGAATGCACCGAAACCGCAGAAAGAAGCGCGCCATGAGCGAAGACCGCATCACAAAGCTGGAAATCCTGGCCGCCGAGCAGGAAAAGACCATCGAAGAGCTTTCCGCCGAGCTCACGCGCCAGTGGCGCGAGACAGAAGCGCTGAAGAAAAAGCTCGATCGGCTCTCGGAGCGTTTCATGGAGCTGGAGGAGCAGACGGCGGGCGATGTGCCAGTGACCAAGCCGCCGCATTGGTGAGGGAGGGCGCCACCTATTTCCGGGCGGCAGTGCCTCCCTCGGGGGCGCCAGCCAAGTCCAGCACTTCAGGCAATGAGGTTCTGCGCTGATATCTGGCGTTGATTCACTGTCCGATCCTCACAATCAATGAGGATATCAGCGCAACCAGGCCGATGAAGATGTATCTGAACCCGCCGCTAATGTGGTAATTATCCGATATGTATAGCGCCGCTATAATGGATATTACGATAAATATTATCTTGTATGTCATGGAGAATATTCGGGTATATTTTGTAAAAGATATGAATTTTTCATCGTGACCGGCGCGAACAAAGCAATCGGATGTGCGCTGAGTAGCCCTGCTAAGGCTGCGGTCCGCCTATAGAAACGCCGGAACCTGGGCCGTATCCACCCATGGGATCAGAGCCGATACTGCCGCCGACATCCTGACCTATCGAGGCCGCCGCAGCGCCGAGGCCAATCGCGCCGGCAGGCCCGATGCTGGCACCCAGCGTGGTGCCCACCAGGCCGCCGATAGCGGCCCCTATATAGCCTCCTGCAGGATTGCCGGAACCGGCTCTTTCATTGCCTGAGCCGCCGCCACCGCCAAAGCTAAAATCCGACGCAAGAGAGGTATCAAAAAATTCCAACGATATAATCATAAATAAAAATTCTTTAAATAATAAAATAAAATCCAGTATCTATTGGTCATGTATAGGCTGTCAATGATTTTTATTGATTAACTCGTAATAAAATATTTTTTACATAAAATAAGATTTTTTCGAAGCATCAAAAAACCCCGCCGGATCGCTCCGGCGGGGTCTTTCATTGTCGTCCGAAAAAGCGCTGAGGCTTATTCGTCGCCACCCTTGTTCTTCAGGGCTGCGCCGAGGATGTCGCCGAGGGAGGCGCCGGAATCGGTGGAACCGAACTGTGCCACGGCTTCCTTCTCTTCCGCGATCTCCAGAGCCTTGATCGAGACGCTGATGCGGCGGGTCTTCTTGTCGAAGACGGTGACGCGGGCGTCCACCTTCTGGCCGACGGAGAAGCGCTCGGGGCGCTGCTCGGCGCGGTCACGCGACAGGTCGGAGCGCTTGATGAAGCTTTCGACGTCGTGATCGACAAGGCGAACCTCAAGGCCGCCGTCCTTCACGCCGGTCACTTCACAGGTCACCACGGCACCCTTGCGCAGCTCGCCGGAAGCAGCGGCCTCGCCAATGGCGTCATGGCCAAGCTGCTTGATGCCGAGCGAGATGCGCTCTTTCTCGACGTCCACGTCGAGAACCTGCGCCTTCACCATGTCGCCACGGTTGTACTCCTCGATCACCTGCTCGCCCGGACGGTTCCAGTCGAGATCGGAGAGGTGAACCATGCCGTCCACATCGCCATCGAGACCGATGAACAGGCCGAACTCGGTCTTGTTCTTGACCTCGCCCTCGACAACGGAGCCGACGGTGTGGTTGCGGGCGAATGCCTCCCAGGGGTTCTCGAGCGTCTGCTTGAGGCCGAGCGAGATGCGGCGCTTGACCGGATCCACTTCCAGCACCACCACTTCGACTTCCTGCGTGGTGGAGAGGATCTTGCCCGGATGAACGTTCTTCTTCGTCCAGGACATTTCCGAAACGTGGATCAGGCCTTCGATGCCCGGCTCCAGCTCCACAAACGCACCGTAGTCGGTGATGTTGGTGACGCGGCCCATGACTTTCTTGCCAAGCGGGTACTTGCCGCCGATGCCGTCCCACGGATCGGCCTCGAGCTGCTTCATGCCCAGCGAGATGCGGTGGGTTTCCTGGTTGATGCGGATGATCTGTACCTTGACCGTCTGACCGATGTTGAGGATCTCGGTCGGATGGTTGACACGGCGCCATGCCATGTCGGTGACGTGCAGCAGGCCGTCGATGCCGCCCAGGTCCACGAACGCACCGTAATCGGTGATGTTCTTGACCACGCCTTCGACCACCTGACCCTCTTCGAGGTTCTGGACGATCTCGGAGCGCTGCTCTGCGCGGCTCTCTTCGAGAACCGTGCGGCGGGACACGACGATGTTGCCGCGGCGCTTGTCCATCTTGAGGATTTCAAAGGGCTGCGGGGTGTGCATGAGCGGGGTGACGTCGCGGATCGGACGGATGTCGACCTGCGAACGCGGCAGGAAGGCCACGGCGCCGTCCAGATCGACGGTGAAGCCGCCCTTGACCTGGTTGAAGATGAAGCCCTCGACGCGCTCGCCGGCGTTGAACTTCGCTTCCAGCTTGACCCAGCTTTCCTCGCGGCGTGCTTTCTCGCGGCTCAGCATGGCTTCGCCAAGCGCGTTTTCGATGCGCTCGACATAGACTTCGACTTCGTCGCCGACCTTGAGATCGGATTCCTTGCCCTTCGCGCCGAATTCCTTGAGCGGCACACGGCCCTCGACCTTGAGGCCGACATCGACGATCGCCATGTCTTTTTCGATGGCGGTGACGAGGCCCTTTACGACAGAGCCTTCGGCGGCGTCGCGTTCGGTGAAGGATTCTGCGAGAAGGCTCGCGAAATCATCGCGAGACGGATTGAGTTCTGACATTGATGCTCCTGAAAAGCCCCTTCGGTTTCAGTCGGGGCAAAGCGCCGGTGGTTTGTGTTGCGTTTGTCGGTCATGCATCCGAGCGGATCGCTCTGGCGCCGCGTGAAGCGGCGGATCCGGCGCAAAGAATGCGTGGCAGACGGTTCTTTCAGTTCAGACTTTCAGTTCTCGTTCCGGGCTGCCAGTCTGGCATCCACCAGTTTGCAGGCCGCCTGGAACGCCGTCTCTATATCCATTTCGCTCGTATCGAGCAAGTGCGCATCGTCCGCCGGCCTTAACGGACTGTCCTTCCGGCCCATGTCGCGGGCGTCGCGCCGCTCGATATCGGCGAGGATCTGCGCATAGTCGGCGCTGCCGCCACCGGCCTCGATCTCGCGCCATCGGCGCGTGGCGCGCACCTCGGCGCTTGCGATCACATAGAGCTTCACATCGGCATCGGGGCACACCACCGTGCCGATGTCGCGCCCGTCCAGCACGGCGCCGGGCGGGGCGCTCGCAAAGGCGCGCTGCTTGTCGACAAGCGCGGTGCGCACCGATGGCATCACCGCCACTTTCGAGGCGGCCTCGCCGATGCCGTGTTCGGAAAGCACGGTCCGGTCGAGCGCGCCTAGATCGAGCGCGCGCGCGGCCCTTTCGGCAATCGCCTCGTCGTCGAGCGGCTGGCCGGCCTCGATTAGCGCCTTTGCAACACCGCGATAGGTGAGCCCGGTGTCGAGATGGCGCAGGCCATAATGCGCCGCCAGCCGGCGCGCGAGCGTGCCCTTGCCGGAGGCGGCCGGCCCGTCGATGGCGATGGTCAATCTTCCGTCCATGTCGTCAGACCGAGCGTGTGATGCCGCCATCGATGCGGATGTTCTGGCCGGTGATGTAGCTGGATTTCTCGTCGGCAAGAAAGGCGATGAGCTCGGCCACCTCTTCCACCGTGCCATAGCGGCCCATGGGAATGCGCGCGCGGCGGTCTTCCTTTTCCGGCAGGGAATCGATGAAGCCCGGCAGCACATTGTTCATGCGCAGGCCCTCGCCCGCATATTTGTCGCAGAAGAGCTTGGTGAAGGCGGCAAGCCCGGCGCGGAACACGCCGGAGGTCGGAAAGGCCGCTTCCGGCTCGAAGGTGGCATAGGTGGAGATGTTCACGATGGCGCCCGATTTCTGCGCCTGCATGATGGGCGTGACGAGCCGTGTGGCGCGCACCACGTTAAGCAGGTAGACCTCCATGCCCTGATGCCAGTCTTCGTCGGAGATATCGAGCACATCGCCCTTGGGCCCGTGGCCGGCACCGTTCACCAGCGCGTCGATGCGGCCGAAACGCTCCATCGTCGCGTTGGTGAAGCGCTTGAGATCGTCGGGCGAGAGGTTGGAGCCGGTGAAGCCCACCCCGCCAAGCTCCCTGCCAAGCGCCTCGCCCTTGCCGGAGGATGACATGACAGCGACTTCAAAACCGCTTTTTGCCAGCTTGCGGACCGCCGCGGCACCCATGCCGCTGCCGCCGCCAATGATCATGGCTACCTTCAGTCCGGTCATTTGCTCTCTCCCATTCCGGTCCAGGTGTCAGTCCAGTGTTGCGCCGAGCCGCGTCATGAGCGCGGTGAAATCGGGAAAGCTGGTGGCGATCATCGCCTGATCGTCGATGGTGACCGGTTTTTCGGTCGCCAGTCCCATGACGAGGAAGCTCATGGCGATGCGATGGTCGAGATGGGTCTGGACCGTGCCGCCGCCAAGCCCCTTGCCGCCCGGGCGGCCCGTGACCCTGAGCGACGCTTCGCCCTCTTCGCAGTCGACGCCATTGGCCTTGAGCCCGTCGGCGACAGCCGAAAGCCGGTCGGATTCCTTGACGCGCAGCTCTTCCAGCCCCTGCATCAGCGTGTCGCCCTCGGCAAAGGAGGCCGCCACGGCAAGCACGGGATATTCGTCGATCATGGAGGGCGCGCGGTCTTCCGGAACGGTCACGCCCTTGAGTTCGGAGCCGCGCACGCGCAGATCGGCCACGTCCTCGCCGCCTTCATTGCGGCGGTCGAGGATCTCGATGTCAGCACCCATTTCCATCAGCGTGGTGACGAGCCCGGTGCGCGTCGGGTTCATGAGCATGTTTTCGATGACCACCTCCGAGCCCGGCACGATCAGGGCCGCCACGAGCGGGAAGGCAGCCGAAGACGGGTCGCCGGGAACGGCGATGGTCTGGCCGGTAAGCTTCGGCTGGCCCTCGATGCGGATATGGCGCACGCCATCGGCGTCGGTCTCCACTTCCAGCGACGCGCCGAAGCCGGCCAGCATCTTCTCGGTGTGGTCGCGGGTCGCCACGGGTTCGATCACCGTGGTCACGCCCGGCGTGTTGAGCGCGGCGAGCAGCACTGCCGACTTCACCTGCGCCGAAGGCATCGGCACCCGGTAGGAGATGGGCGCTGCGTGTTTCGGTCCGCGCAGCGTGATGGGCAGGCGGTCGCCCGGCTCGGCGGAAACCACCTGCAGGCCCATTTCCTTCAGCGGATCGAGCACGCGGCCCATCGGACGCTTGGAGAGCGAGGCGTCGCCGATGAAACGCGTCGTCATGTCATAAGAGCCGACGAGCCCCATGGTCAGCCGCACGCCTGTGCCGGCATTGCCGAAATCGAGCGGCTCTTTGGGTTCGAGCAGGGCGCCGTTGCCGGTGCCGGTGGCGATCCATTCATCGCCGCGCTTCTCGATGGTCGCGCCCATGGCCTTCATGGCTTCGCCGGTGCGCAGCACGTCTTCGCCCTCCAGAAGACCGGTAATGCGCGTCTCGCCGGCCGCCAGGCCGCCAAACATCAGCGCCCGGTGCGAAATCGACTTGTCGCCGGGCACGCGGGCCCGTCCCGAAAGGGCGTCTGATCTTCTGGCGCTCATGGGGCGCGGCTCGGTCGTGTGCATTGTCTGGTCCCTGATGATAGGCGTTCTGCCGGGCGGCAGATTATTCGAGGATTTTGCCTGCTCGCTCTAGCATGATGAGGATAGTCGGTCATCCCCCGGTTGACGGATGGCCCCTGTCGGGGTTGTAAAGAGAGTGGACCTTGGGAGGAGAGGCCTTTCCAGGGTGCGTATTAGGCTTTGACAGGTGCGCGACTTGCCGTTATGGGGACCGAAATTTTCAGTAAGGCAGGAAGCGCTTCCGGTGCCGGCCGCGATGGAGCCGTCGCAGGCTGGGCCGACCGCAAGACGATGAGGCAGCAAGGTGGCTAAACCGGAACTCGGAACAAAACGCGTCTGCCCGGAAACGGGCCGCAAATTCTACGACCTGAACAAGGACCCGATTGTTTCGCCCTATACGGGCCAGACCTATCCGCGCAGCTTCTTCGAGGCCGGCGGCGACACCTCCATGGATGAAGAAGACGAAGTGGAGGAAAAGGAGCTGGACGGCGAGGAAGATGCACCGGAAGTCGTGTCGCTTGAAGACGCCGACGATGAGGCATCGTCCAGCGACAAGGCAGAGATCCCGGATCTCGACGGCGATGATGATGACGATGATGTCGACCTCGGCGACGATGAAGACGACACGTTCCTCGATGACGACGAAGACGACGATGACGATGATGTGAAGGACTTCATCGGCGTCGGTGACGACGACGACGAGAGCTGATTTTTCAGCGCATGCGGGAAGAATGGCTTCGGCCCCGTGTCAAAAGTGGCGCGGGGTGCAAATCGGGGCTTGATCTTCCCGCCGGGCGGGTTTAGAAGCCGCCCACACGGTTGGCCCGGCGGGCCTTCCGGACCTCTTCGCCGGAGACGGCGACCGGCCATATTGCCGGAGTGTGGGGCCATAGCTCAGTTGGGAGAGCGCTTGAATGGCATTCAAGAGGTCAGGGGTTCGACTCCCCTTGGCTCCACCATTTTTCCTCTGAAATTCCGACAGATCGACCGCTCCTTCGGGGCGCTGCTCCACGCACCTTGATCCGCGGGGAAAATCAGGCAATCGTGCCGGCGGCACCATGCCGCCTGGGGAGCGCCGGTTGAACTGGATTGGATGTCATGAGTGATCTGATTGTCTGGACGTATGACTGGGTTCCGGAAGGTCCCCGCGGTTTTGTGCGCGACTTAAGGCTGAGATGGGCATGCGAGGAGGCCGGATTGGCCTACGCCGTTCGCACCGTCCCTTTCAAAGATCGCGGACCGGAGCATTTCGCGCACCAGCCCTTCGGTCAGGTTCCGTTTCTGAGCGATGGTGACCTCGAACTGTTCGAGAGCGGCGCATGCCTGCTGCATCTGGCCCGGAAAGGCGAAAAGCTGATGCCGCGAGACCCTGCCGGGGAAGCGCAGACCCTGCAATGGCTGGTCGCCGCGCTCAATTCGGTCGAAATGGTTTCTGTCCCCTGGTGGTTTCTGGAGGTGAGGGGCGCAGAGCAGAATCATCTGACCGGCTGGCTGGAAAGCCGCCTTGGCCATATGGAAAACGTACTCGCTGAACGGGAATGGCTGGCAGCCGACCGCTTCACGGTCGCCGATCTGCTTATGGCTGATGCCCTGCGCATCACCAGGGTCCGGTCATTCGGTGAGCGCCCGGCAACAGAAGCCTATGTAACGCGGATCACGGACCGGCCCGCTTTTAAAAAAGCCCATGCGGACCAGATGGCGCATTTCGCAAAAGCCGATTGAGCAAAGGGGTGGACCGGTCGGATGGTCGGTCGTCGGCGGGGACTGACGACCGCCGAGCATCTTTCGAGCGGTTTGGCCCCGGCCCGGCCCTGTCGGGTCAAGTTCAGCGGACAGGCTTCGTGCGCACTTGACGATCACGCCCTTTCATTCCTAACAGTATTTTTCTTGTACACATGAGGATCAGACATGTCCGAAGCCGCCACGCGCAAACCCGCCGAACGCAAGCGCGGTTCCGGCGTACAGTTCGTCTACAATGTGCTGCGTGACGAAATACTGGACCTCGCGCTGGCGCCGGGTACCCCGATCGACGAAATCCAGCTTGCGCAGCGTCTTTCCATGTCGCGCACGCCCATTCGTGAGGCGCTGGTGCGTCTGGCGGGCGAGGGGCTGGTCACGACCCTGCCCAACCGCTCCACCGTGGTCGCCAATATCGACTTCCTGAACCTGCACACATTCTTCGATGCGCTGACGCTGATGTATCGTGTGACAACGCGGCTCGCCGCGCTCAATCATCAGGCGGACGATCTCGTCACGATCCGCGCCCGTCAGGCCGAGTTTGCCAAAGCCGTCGAGGATCAGGACGCGCTGGCGATGATCGCCACCAATCGCGAGTTTCACGCGGCCATCGCTGCGGCGGCCCGCAACCCCTATTATGAAAGCCTGTTTCTGCGCCTGCTCGATGAGGGGCGCCGGCTCCTTCGCCTCTATTATTCCTCGTTCAACGATCAATTGCCGCAGCGCTATGTCGTCGAGCACGAGGACATGATCGCGGCCATCGAGGCGCGCAATGTGGAAAAGGCCGATGCGCTGGCCAATGAACATGCTGACCAGATTGTTGAGCAGATTCGCAACATGATCGCCCGCGACCACCGCCAGAAGATCGCGCTTTAGCATCAAAACCCAGGAAAGCGCTCCGCCCCTGAAATGCAGCAGTGCCGCTGCGCGAAAATTTGTGTCGACAAAAAAAATACAAGTGATATTTTGCTGGCGATCCAAACTGTGAGCGGCCGGCTGCGGATGCATTGCGGCGCAAGAGATCAGGCATTTGAAGGAGATCGGCATGACCAATCATATTTTCTCGGGATGCATTCCCGCTCTGATGACCCCCTGCAAGGCGGATCGCAGCCCCGACTTCGACGCGCTGGTGCGCAAGGGGAAGGAATTGATCGATACCGGTATGCGCGCCGTGGTCTATTGCGGATCCATGGGCGATTGGCCGCTTCTGACCGACGCGCAGCGCATGGAAGGTGTTGCCCGGCTGGTTGAGGCCGGCGTGCCGGTCATCGTCGGCACGGGTGCGGTGAACACGGCAAGCGCCGTGGCCCATGCGGCGCATGCGGCCGAGGTCGGTGCCGAGGGTCTCATGGTCATCCCGCGTGTCCTGTCGCGCGGCAGCTCGCCGGCCGCGCAGCGGAACCACTTCAAGGCCATTCTTTCGGCTGCGCCCGATCTGCCGGCGGTGATCTACAACAGCCCCTATTACGGGTTTGCCACCCGGGCGGACCTCTTCTTCGCCCTGCGTGCCGAGCATCCCAATCTGGTCGGCTTCAAGGAGTTCGGCGGCGCAGCCGATCTGCGCTATGCAGCGGAGAACATCACCAGCGGCGACCCTGACATCAAGCTGATGATCGGTGTCGACACCACGGTCTATCACGGCTTCGTCAACTGCGGCGCCGATGGTGCCATCACCGGCATCGGCAATGTGCTTCCCCGCGAAGTCCTGCATCTCGTCGCGCTGAGCCAGGCCGCTGCGGCCGGCGATGCGGATGCGCGTCAGCGGGCTTCCGAGCTCGATGCAGCGCTTGCAGTGCTCTCCTCCTTCGATGAGGGGGCGGATCTCGTTCTCTACTACAAATACCTGATGGTGCTGAACGGAGACGAGGAATATCGTCTGCACTTCAATGAGACGGATGAACTCTCGGAGAGCCAGCGTGGCTATGCCGAAGCCCAGTACAAATTGTTCCGCGACTGGTACGCGAACTGGAGCAAGCTGCCGGGCGCTGTGGCAAAATACGCAGCCTGATCTTATCGAAGAGCCCTCCCGGATCGGGAGGGCTCCGGTGTTTAAACAGCGTCGAGGCCCTTCTCGCGCAGGCGTTCAAGCAGCGCCATTTCCTCGGCTGTGAGGCGGATGCCTTCGGCAAGTGCTTTCTCCCGAGCGGCAAACCGGCGCTGAGAGGGCAGTCGCGCGCCCTGGCCCACCATGGCTTCAAACAGGGTCTCGGCGCGCGCCATCGGGTCGCCCGCCCGTCCCTGTGCGAAACGGGCCGGGTCGAAGGCCAGGATCAACTCGCCATGGGCCGGTGCCAGAGCGGTGGTGCCAAGCGCTTCCAGCGCTTCTGGGCTCGTCAGATCGCCGATCATCACCCCGGCAAGCAGCTCGATCATGGTCGAGATGGCCGATCCCTTGTGCCCGCCAAAGGGCAGCATCGCACCATTGAGCGCGGCTTCCGGGTCCGTCGTGGGTTTTCCGTCCGTGTCGATCGCCCAGCCTTCCGGCAGGGGCTTGCCGGCACGGCGATAAAGCTCGATCTCGCCGCGTGCCGCAACGCTGGTGGCGAAGTCGAACACATAGGGGGTCCTGCCGGGCCGTGGCCACCCAAAGGCGAACGGGTTGGTGCCCAGAAGCGGGCCGCTGCCGCCGGAAGGGGCGACGCTGGCATAGCTCGGGCACATGGCCATGGCGGCAAGCCCACGCGCGGTCAGCGCCTCGATCTCGGGCCAGAGAGCCGAAAAATGTGTGCAGTCGTTGATGACCAGGGCCGCGAGCCCGAACTGCCGGGCCTTTTCGGCAAGCACCGGGGCGCCGAGCTCGAAAGCGGCATTGGCGAAGCCGCCCTTTGCCGCAACGCGCACGATGGCGCTGTCATCGCTGGTCAGTTCAGGTTCGGCATCCGGTACGACCTTGCCGGCCTTGATGGTGCGCAGGCAGCCCTCGACACGGTAGACGCCGTGGGATTTGCAGGCGTCGCGCTCTCCCGCCACGATTGCCCGTGTGAGCGCGCCCGCATGGAGCGGCGACAGGCCTCCCTTGCGCATGATCGCCTCGACAATGTGCTCGAGGTCGCCGATGGCCAGCGTGGTCTCGGTCATAAAATATCCTTTCCTCCGGTTGCCGGGTTGCAATCTTGCATACATTTTGTATGCAGATGACAGCCTATGCAAGATGCACAAGTCATAACCCAGCGCTTCCTGCCTGCGCCAGATGATCCGAAACTCAAATTGAAGGAGGGGACCGATGCCCTTCACCCCACACGGAAAGCACCTGATAGCCGGCGAGTGGACCGCTGGCGACGACACATTCGAATCGTCCCCGGCGCATGGTCCGGCGCATCGCTTTGCGATGGGCACCCCTGACCTTGTCGATCGGGCCGTTCAGGCGGCGGAAGCTGCTTTCGAGACCTATTCGCGTCGCAAGCGTCAGGAACGGGCTGCGTTTCTGGAGGCCATCGCCGATGAGATTGAAGCCCGTGGCGCCGACATCACCGAGATCGGCACACAGGAAACCGGGCTCCCCGCCGCGCGTCTCGAAGGAGAGCGCGGCCGCACATCCGGCCAGCTTCGCCTCTTCGCAGCCCACATCCGCAAGGGGGATTATCTCGACCGCCGGCACGACGAGGCTCTGCCGGATCGCCAGCCCGCGCCGAGGCCCGAACTGGTGATGGTGCAGCGTCCAATCGGCCCGGTTGCCGTTTTCGGCGCATCCAATTTCCCGCTCGCATTTTCGACGGCGGGCGGCGATACGGCCGCCGCGCTGGCGGCTGGCTGCCCGGTCGTGGTGAAAGGGCATGAGGCGCATCCGGGAACCGGTGAGATCGTCGCCGAGGCGATCAGGGCGGCCATCGAGAAATGCGACATGCCGGCCGGTGTGTTCTCGCTCATCCAGGGCGGCGACCGCAGCGTGGGCCAGGCGCTGGTGCAGCACCCGCTGATCAAGGCCGTTGGCTTCACGGGCAGCCTGGCGGGCGGCCGTGCGCTGTTCGACCTGTGTGCGGCACGACCGGAGCCCATCCCCTTTTTCGGAGAGCTGGGATCGGTCAATCCGATGTTCGTTCTTACGCACGCTCTTGAAGCGCGGAGCGAGGAGATCGGGCGCGGCTGGGCTGCGTCTTTGACCATGGGCGCGGGACAGTTCTGCACCAACCCCGGCATTGCGATTGTGATGGATAGCAACGCAGCCGACCGTTTCGTGGACGCTGCGGCACACGGGCTGAAGCAGGTGGATGCACAGGTGATGCTGACCGACGGAATCGCAAAGGCGTTCAATGCGGGACGTGATCAGGTTGCGCAAAGCGGTGCTGCGCGCCCGGTGATGGTGGCCGAAGCGGAGGGGCGCAAGGCTTCGCCGGCGCTCTTTGAGACCACGGCAGCGGAGTTCCTTAAAAATCCACAATTGCATCATGAGGTCTTTGGTCCGCTCGGACTGGTGGTGCGCGCTGGCACTGCCGAAGAGATCGAGGCTATCGCCCGCGCTCTGGAAGGGCAGCTGACCGTGACGCTGCACCTAGACGAAGGCGACGTCGCTGCGGCCCAGGCGCTTCGCCCCGTTCTTGAGCGCAAGGCGGGACGGCTGCTCGTCAACGGATTCCCGACCGGGGTCGAGGTGGTCGACTCCATGGTCCATGGCGGCCCCTATCCGGCCAGCACCAATTTCGGCGCCACCAGCGTCGGGACGCTGTCCATCAGGCGTTTCCTGCGCCCGGTCTGCTACCAGAACATGCCAGCGGCCCTTTTGCCGGAGGATGCGCTGGGCTGACCCTGAGGACCTGCCGTTGCAACGATGGCGAGGCGTGGCACACGGCGATGTGTGCCGCGCCTTCTTGTTTCTGGTAGAGCGATCCGACAGTGCGGAAGGGTGCAAAGCCGCTTAAAAAATTTAATTATTTTTTTTGTCGACATGGAGAATTGGAGATGTATAAATTTTGAGTGCATCCCGGACGGGTTCACCGGGTCTTAAAAAATAACAATGGAGGAGTTGAGATGTTTCTCAGCCTTAAGCGATTGGCCCTGGCCGGGGCCGTGGCGTTTGCGACGTTTGGCGCGCAGGCGCAGGAAGTGACCTGGCGCGTACCGACGTCGGTCCCCGAGGGGTCGCCTTTCTACGTCAATTTTCTCGAGCGTTTTGCCGACAATGTGGAACTCCTGACCGACGGCGCTGTCGAAATCCAGCCCTTTGGCGCAGGCATTCTTGTGCCGGCGCTGCAGGTCTATGACGGCGTCAAGGACGGCATTGTCGAAGCAGGTCACTCGACACCGAGCTATCTGGTCAATCAGGATCCGGTGAACGCGATTTTTGCCGGTTTCCCCGGCGGCATGGGTCCCGAAGCCTATTCCACCTGGATCTTTGAAGAGGGCGGCAAGGAAAAGCTCGCCGAGATCCGTGCGGAAGAAGGCCTGAAGTCGCTCGTCGTGGGCATCGGCTCCTCCGAGATCATGGCGCATGCCAACAAGCCGATCAAAAGCGCGGCCGATCTCAAGGGCCTGAAATACCGCACCTCCGGCCCCTGGGCCGAGGTGATGCGCGACTATTTCGACGCGGTGCCGACCGTTGTGCCCCCGGGTGAAATCTACACCCTGCTGGAGCGCAAGGGCGTCGATGCCATCGAATGGGGTCCGCCATCGGGCAACCTGCCGGAGGGCTTCCACGAGGCCGCACCCTATATCGTCGTGCCGGGCGTCCATCAGCCCACCTTCCTTTGGGAAGTCGTGGTCAAGCAGGAAACCTGGGATGCGCTTGACGAAGCGCTCAGGGCGAAGATCGAAGCGGCCGCCGAGCTGACCACGCTTCAGTCTCTGGTCCACTTCTACGATCAGGACATGAAGGCGATGGAGACGCTTCGCGCCAGCAAGGCCGAGGTGATCGAGCTCGATGCGGCCTTCCAGAAAGAACTGTCCGATGCGGGCCGCGACTGGATCAAGAAAACGGCCGAAGCCCAGAAGGCCGAGGGCAAGCCCCGCATGGCCGAAATCCTTGAAGGCTACCTCGCCTATGAGGATCGCTGGGCCGAACAGAGCGGCTATCTGATCCGCAACGAAAAGTAAGCCGGCGGGAGGCGATCTTGAAACGTGCTGTCCTCGCGGTCGCGGATCGAATTTCGGCAAGTCTGAACATCGTCGCGCAGGCGATGGTGCTGATCCTGATCGCCTCCATGCTCTACGAAGTGGTGGCGCGCTACATATTCGGCGCGCCAACGCTATGGGCCTTCGACATCGCTTATATGAGCACCGGCGTGCTCTTCGTTCTGGGCGCGGCGCAGGCCCTGCGCGAAGACGCTCATGTGCGCATCGATTTCCTCTCGTCGCGCATGCCCAAACGGGTGCGCGGCGCGATCGATGGCCTGGCCTTTCTCGTCGTCCTTTTTCCGGTCTTCGTGTGGCTTGCATCCATCGCCGGCCAGCGCGCGTGGCGCGCCTGGATGACCGGCGAGGTGGAGCATGTCAGCCCGTGGGCGCCCTTGATGTGGCCCTTCTACAGCGCGCTGGCAATCGGGCTTTCCGCGCTGGCGCTCCAGCTCTTTGCCGAAGGGCTGCGGGCTCTCACCGACCCGCGCGACGACGACAGCTTCAAGATCGAGACCTGACATGCTCATTGCAGGATTGATGTTTCCGGCGCTGTTCGCGCTGATCCTTCTGGGATTGCCGATCGCGTTTTCGCTCACCATCGTCGCGGTCGGTGCGGGCCTGGCGGCCTTCGGCTCCGTCGCGTTCAACCAGCTCTATGGCTCCTTCTATTCGGCCTCGACGAACTTCATTCTCTCGGCGATCCCGATGTTCATCCTGATGGGTGCGCTGCTCGAACGTTCCGGCATTGCCGAGCGCCTGTTCCGGGTGATGAATCTCTGGCTCTCGCGCCTGCCCGGTGGGCTCGCGCTGGCAACCATCGCGATGGGCGCGATCTTCGCAGCCGCCGCCGGTGTGGTCGGCGCCGTCGAGGTGATGATCGGCATGATGGCCATTCCTGCGATGCAGAAGGCGCGCTATGGCAACACGCTGATTGCCGGCACGATCTGCGCCGGCGGGTCGCTGGGCACGATGATCCCGCCCTCCGTCATTGCCGTCATGTATGCCTCGCTTGCGCAGATGTCGGTGGGCAAGCTTCTGGCGGGCATGATGCTGCCCGGCCTGCTGATGGTTGTGCTTTTTCTCGCCTATATCTTCATCCACGGCCTGCTCTACCCGGCAAAACCCGATGACAACGATCCGGTCGAGGAGCCTGTGGAGCTTGCCGAAAAACTGCGGCTGACGGCCACGGTCCTTCTGCCGGTCGTGCTCCTGATCGTCGCCGTCCTCGGCTCGATCCTGGCCGGCATCGCCTCGCCGACGGAGGCAGCCGCCGTGGGTGCCGCCGGTGCGCTCGCCCTCTGCATCGTCAATCAGCGCTTTTCGATTGCAATGCTGCGGGAATCGCTGGCGATCACCGTGCGGATTTCAGCGATGATCCTTTTGATCGTCGCCGCCGGCACCATGTTCATGGGCGCCTTCGCCGCCAATGGCGGGGCGCGGCTGATCCGCGAGGTGATCGACGGCGCCGGGCTCGGCCCCACGGGCATGATTGTGTTCTTCCTGGCTGTGGTCTTCATCCTCGGCTTTGTGCTCGACTGGACGGCCAATGTGCTCATCTGCGTGCCGCTGTTCACACCGTTCATCCGCGCTGCCGGCATTGACCCGGTGTGGTTCGCAACGCTGGTGCTCATAGTCATCCAGACAGGCTATCTGACGCCGCCCATGGCCTCGTCGATCTTCTATCTGAAGTCGATTGCTCCCCCGAACATGACCTATGGCGAGATGTGCCGCGGTGTTCTGCCATTCATTCTGCTGCAGGTTCTGACGCTCCTGCTGGTGGTGGCGTTCCCTGCGCTCGCAACCTGGCTGCCTGAGCGAATCGTCGGCTTCTGACATCCGTTCCGGGCTGTTCGGCCTGTTCCGAAAATAACTGCCCTGTTTGCAGGCGCGTGGAAACACGCGCCTGCTTGACACTGTGCGCGCATCGCTTATCCTTCTTTTATAGAGAATTATATTTCATAATAATGAAATATTCAGGAGAGAACGAATGTCGGGCCTGAAGCCTTGTCCTGCATGAGATGCAGCCGCCTGCATCGGAGTGTCCGGGAAAGTGCGGAGGCTGAAGGCAACCATACCCTG
Source organism: Nitratireductor rhodophyticola (assembly GCF_019891355.1). Classification (NCBI taxonomy): domain Bacteria; kingdom Pseudomonadati; phylum Pseudomonadota; class Alphaproteobacteria; order Hyphomicrobiales; family Phyllobacteriaceae; genus Nitratireductor; species Nitratireductor rhodophyticola. The sequence continues at coordinate 825,444 of NZ_JAHSSF010000003.1, forward strand.
TTCTGCATTTCTCGTCGCGCCCGCCAGTCACCCTGACCGGGCAACAAGACACTCGAACCTTTGGAGTTCCCGCATGAGTTTTTCCGAGCTTGCCAAACGCCCGGAAACGACGCCCTACGATCGTCTCGAGGCACTGGGGATCGTTCTTCCTCCTCCGCCGCCGCCAGTGGCCAATTTTGTGACCCATGTGCAGGAGGGGAGCCTGCTGTTTCTCTCCGGCCAGGGGCCGACAGAGCCCGATGGCAGCCAGCACACCGGCAAGGTCGGCGCCGACGTGTCTGCGGAAGAGGCCTACCGGCACGCGCGCCTGACGGGCATCAACCTTATTGCCGTGATGCAGGCGGCGCTCGGAGACCTTTCGCGCGTCAGACGTGTGGTAAAGCTCCTTGGCATGGTCAATGCCGATCCCGAGTTCGCAGAGCACCCGGCCGTGATAAACGGGTGTTCGGACCTGCTCATCGATGTTTTCGGCGAGCGCGGCGTTCATGCGCGTTCCGCTGTCGGATTCGGGTCGCTGCCGGGCAGGATCACCGTCGAGATCGAAGCCGTTATAGCGATAGAGGACAATGAAAATGCTGCCCAATGACGACATTCGCGCCAGGCTCGGCCTGCGCCCGGTCATCAACGTGTCGGGCACGATGACCTCGCTCGGCGCTTCCATCGTCGTGCCGCAGGCCATCGAAACGGTCGCCTCCGTGCTTGGTCAGTGGACGGAAATGTCCGACCTGCAGCGCATGGCGAGCAGGACCATCGCGCGGCTGACCGGTTCTGAAGCCGGATGTGTCACCGCGTCCTGTTCGGCGGGTATCACACTCGCGGTTGCCGCCGCCATGACCGGAAGCGATCTTGCGGCCATCGAGCGATTGCCGGACACCACCGGGCTCCGCAACGAGGTGGTGGTGCAGGCCGGGCATCTGGTGAGCTATGGAGCGCCCATCGATCAGGCGATCCGGCTTTCCGGCGCAAAAGTCGTGCCGGTGGGGCAGGCGACGAGCGCCTATGCCTATCAGCTTGCCGGTGCCATCACCGAGAACACGGCGGCTGCCGTCTATGTGGTGTCGCATCACGTTGTCGAATACGGACAGATTCCACTCGCCAACTTCATCGCCACGGCACACGCAAAGGGCGTTCCGGTGATCGTCGATGCCGCTTCGGAATATGACCTGACGGGCTTTCTGGCCGCCGGCGCCGATGTGGTGCTCTATTCGGGTCACAAGTTCCTTGGCGGACCGACTTCCGCCATCATTGCAGGCAGCAGGGCGCTTGTCCGGGCCGCCTATCTGCAGAACCTCGGCATCGGCCGTGGCATGAAGGTCGGCAAGGAGGGTATAGCGGGCGTCATCGCCGCGCTCGAAGCCTGGGAGAACCGCGATCATGCCGGCATTCGGGCGCGCGAGCGGAAGGCGCTTGATCTTTGGGCCAAGACGCTTGAGGGACGGCCCGGCATTGCTGCGCGCATCACGCCGGACCCGACCGGCAACCCGCTCGATCGCCTGCGGATCGACATCGACCCGAACATTGCACGCATTACGGCGTGGGATCTCGCAGACCGGCTGGCGGCGGGCGATCCGCCGATCATCGTCCGCGATCATGAGGCCGAGCACAACTATCTCTTCCTCGATCCCTGCAACCTGCATCCGGACGAGGAGGCCGTTGTTGCCCGCCGCATCGCCGAAGAGCTGGACCATGCCGCAGCCGCGCCGGAGCCGCTGGTGAGTTCTTTTGCCGAGCGTGCCATGCGGCTGGAGGCCGGGCTGCTGAATTGGCCGGACTGAAAGCAGGTGCTATAGACGGCCGGTTGACCAACGGGACAGGCGATACGGTGAATATGCAGCCCACCACGGACGGACCGCGCGAAAAGCGCACGCGAACGAGCGCACTCGACCGAATCCTGCAGATTCTGGATTTTCTCCAGCAGTCCGACCGGCCGGCCACTGCCTATGAGATCGCGCGCGCCGTCGGCGCGCCGGCATCGACCATTTACGGCCTGGTCGAAGACATGGTCGGCAAGGAAATCCTCGACCGGCAGGACAATGGCGCCCTGTGGTTCGGACCGCGCTTCTATCACTACGGCCTGACCTACGCCCGCCGGCTGGACCTGCTCTCTGCAGCCAATCAGGAGATGTTGGATCTGGCGCTTGCGTCCAGAGAGACAGTGCAGATCTGCGGTCGTGACGGCGATCAGATGGTGGTTCTTGCCATGGTCGATGGTCCCGACCATTTTCAGGTTTCATCGCGCGTCGGCTCCCGCACACCGCTCAACTGGTCCGCATCGGGCCGTCTTCTGATCGGTCATCTGCCGGAAGATGAGCGTCAGGCCGTGCTCTCGGCGGCGATCCGCCCGTCACCCACCGGAAATGCGGAAACCGATGTGGCGGCCCTCTCGCAGGCCGCACGCCGGGCCTATGAAGAGGGGCTCTCCATCCAGGCCGGAGAATCGGACTTTTCCGTCGCATGCATCGCAGCCCCTATCATTGATGGAGAAGGGGCCTGCCGGGCGACGATCTCGATCGTGGTTCCCGATCACAAGGTCGATCAGGACGAACCCGACCTGAAAGATCTTGTCCAGAAGAGCGCACGCAGGATCGAGGCGCGGCTTGGGTGGAGGCGCAGATAGCCGCACTGGCAGTCTGCGCTTTTCATGGATTTTCTCCTCGCCGCAGGCTAAAAGCATGGCCATGCGCACGGCTTTGACCTTCTTGCTGCTGGCTGTCTTCATCCTCGCGGGATCGATTCCCGCGATGCAGGTGGCTGTGGGCGATGGTTCGACCACCGCGATAGCGCAGTCAGCGGACATGGGACAGATGCGCTGCTGTTCAGGTTCGGATGATGGCAGTGCCTCCGCGTCTTCTGGCTGTGTGATGGACTGTCATTATCTTCCGCCGATCCACGCAGTGCTCGTTCATCCGACACCTGCTCCCCTGACCGAGCCGGCGGGTTACGCGCCCCACCCGCCCCTGGCCTTCGGATTGTTTCGCCCGCCGATCGTCTCCTGATCTGTTCCAGATCCGCTTCGAACAACATTCTTGCCTGCCCTGCAGCGTGTCACGCGCAAAGTCGGCGGGCCCAGTATCGAAAGTGAAAGACGATGAAAAATCACGCAAACCGAGTAACAGCCGGCGCAGCGCTGGCATTTTTTCTGGCCTCGGGCCTTTCCCATGCCGCTCCGGCCGATACGGCGATCACGGTTTTCAAGACGCCATGGTGCGGCTGCTGCGAGCTGTGGGTCGAGGCCATGAAGGAGGCCGGATACCGGGTCACGACGACCGACCTTGAAGACCTGTCGAGCATCAAGAAACAAGCCAGCGTGCCGGGTGACCTCGAAGCCTGCCACACGGCGGTGGTCGACGGTGAGCGCAAATATGTCCTTGAAGGGCATGTGCCGATTGAGGCTGTCGAAAAACTCCTTGAGGAGCAGCCCGACATCAAGGGTATCGCCGTTCCCGGCATGCCGTCGGGTTCGCTCGGCATGGGATACGACCCGAATGCGCGCTACACGGTCTATTCCTTTGACGGGGTTTCGGGCGAAGCGCCGGCGGTCTTCCTTGAGACCGGTGTGAAATAGCCGGTTCAGCGCCAGATCGTGCATGGCCGTCTCCCGGGGCGGCCATGTGCACAGCGCCGGCCGAACGCCAGGGTACGAGGGTTACAAAAGGTCGACACCGTTGCTTGTAAACAGGGCCGACACCTTATAGGCGGCCTCCGTCCGGTTGGTCGCCTTGAGCTTCTGCATGATGTTCCGGATGTGCACTTTGACCGTGCTCTCGCACATGTTCAGCTCGTAGGCGATGATCTTGTTGGGCTTGCCCTGCCAGATGGCCTCTGCCACCTGAATCTGGCGCGGGGTGAACATTTCGGTGAGGCGCTGGTCATGCGTCGGATCGCTGTTGATGACCTCGCGCATCGCAAAGACGGTACTGGCGGGGACGAATACCCCGCCGGCGAGCGCGAGATTTATGGCTTCGACACAAACCTCGACACTCACCGACGAAGGTATATAGCCCCGCACGCCATAATCGAGTGCATTGACGATCTGCACCACGTCATCCCGGTCTGCCAGGATGATCAGCGGTGCCGATGCGGAAATCCTGATGGCCTGTCTGATCAGCTCCTCCATGTGGGAATCCGTGATGTTGGCGGATCCCACATGGAGGAGCACAGCGGCCAGTGGAGGATGCCGGTCCGCTTCATTCTGCCATTCTTCGATCGTGCTGCAGGCGACCACATCCCAGGGGGCAGGGTGTGCGGCAAGGCTGCTGCGCAGGCACTCACGTGCCAGGATGCGGTTGTCGACGAGGACCACCGAGCCTTTCTGCGCCTGGAGGCGGCTGGAGTTTCTGCCGATCGAGCTGCGGCGGGCCCCTTCTGGCGGCACACCCGGTCCGTGGGAGGATGCGGTACAAACTGATAAGGCCGTCATGTCGAAACCCGCTGTTTTTCGTCGAGATTGCTCTGCTAACGGGCACCAGACTAATCCTGACAGCATGTGGCTTCTGTGAAATTGGCTACACTCCATGTTCCGGGCGATCTGCAGCCGCATAAGAAACCGTAAATATGCCGGCAAACCGCTTCATGCTCTTCATGGTTGCCCGATCCGGTGTGCAGGGATACGCTGGGGGCATTGAGGGGCACCAACTGAAAAACAATGTCCGAGGGGCAATACACCCGACAGGTCACGACCATCGCTTCAATCGATGCAGTCGGATTTTCCCGGCTGATGGGGATCGATGACGAGTTCGCGGTGGCCGCGTTCGAAGAGCGGCGGTCGATCATCGCCGAAAGCTGCGACGCTGCAGGCGGGCGCACATTCGGTGCTGCCGGGGACAGCATCATGGCGGAGTTCGGCACGCCCATCGATGCGTTGCGCGCTGCCTTCGACTTTCAGCAGCGCATCGTCGATCTGAATGGTCGTGTGCCCGGTGACCGCCGCATGCCGTTCCGGGTCGGCATCAACACCGGCAATGTGATCGTTCGCGGCGCGAGCCTTTACGGGGATGACGTCAACATCGCCGCGCGTATCCAGGAGCTTGCACCCACGGACGGGCTGGCGATCTCGGAAACGACCTGGAACCATGTCAGGGACAAGGTTGCTGCCAGCTTCACCGACCTCGGAGAGCGGCAACTCAAGAACATCGCGCTTCCGGTCCGCATTTTTGTGGCAAACCGGGGTGATGGCGAGCGCGCAGAAGCAGTCCCGCGACGCGCTGCCGATCCCGCAGCCCCTCCGGCAGTTGCCGTACTCCCGTTCCAGAACGAGGCGGGCGCGCAGGAATTCGACTATGTCGCCGATGGTGTCGCCGAAGACATCATCCAGGGTCTGTGCAGCACGCGCTGGCTGCCGGTGATCGCGCGGGAATCGAGCTTCCAGTTCCGTGACAAGGCGCTCGGCCCGCGCATGACCGGCAGCGCTCTCGGCGCGCGCTATCTTGTCGATGGCAGGCTTGCACGCGGAAGCGGTTATTTCGATCTCGTCATCACGCTGACCGACGCTGCCAATGAACGGCTGGTATGGTCGCGTGGCTTTCGCCGCCCGCTCGACGAAGTATCACTGGTCAATGATGAGATCGGCGGTCAGATCGTTTCCATGCTGGAAAAAGAGGTGGAGCGTGTCGAGCAGGCGCGCACCTTTCAGGTGCCTTGGGAAAGCCTCGAGACATGGCAGCTCGTGCGGCGCGCCCGCTGGCACATGCAGCGTCGCACGCGTGAGGACACCATGCTGGCGCTCGACTGTCTCGAGGAAGCGCGCCGGAAAGCGCCCAACGCCAGCGCGGTGCTCAATGAACTGGCGTGGTGGTATTTCTGGCGCGGCTGGCTGCAGGCGGGCGCCGGTGACGATCTCGACAGGGTGACGGACTTCTCGCGCAAATCGCTTCTGATGGACAGCCAGGATGCCCGGCCCCACGCGCATCTTGGTGCCGTGGCGATCATGCGGGGGCAGCCGAAGGCGGCTATCGAGCACCTGCACGAGGCGCTACAGATCAACCCCAGCTTCGCCTTTGCCCATTCGGCGATGGGCAGTGCGCATCTGTTGCTCGGAGATGCGGCAACGGCCATTCCGATGTTCAGGACGGCACGGCGGCTGAGCCCGTTTGACATATACGGATTCCACAATCTCGGGGAACTCGCCGCCGCCTGCTGTTTCGACCGGCGCTGGGACGACGCCATTGCAGCGGCGGAGGCGTCGCTCGACCTGTCGCCGCGCTATTTCTACGCGCGTTTTCTCAAGATCGGGGCACTGGCGCGCAGTGATCGCATGGAAGAGGCGCGCCGGGAGAAGGCGCTCTTCCACGCCTATCATCCCGATTTCTCGCTTGAACGCGTTGCATGGATCCCGTTTGCGGAGAAATCCGCCACAGCGTTTCTCATTGATAACTTCAACCTCGCCGATCAGGACGGAGGTGCGATCGAATTCGGCCCTGCGTGAACTGCTTCACACACGTTCCGCGCATTCACGCGTAGGCCTTTGCCGTCCGAGGGGAACGCAATGGCGACGACAAAGTATTTCGACGGAGTGCGCGAGGCGCAGCGCACCCAGGGGCCGGTGGCCGACATGCCGCCGTTCGATATCGAGCGGATTCGTGCGAAGGGCTGGCGCGCGAAACTCACCAGCTACGTTCTGGAGAACCCGCGCTGGGCGCTCGGCCTGTTGCGGCGATTTCATCCCGTACTCAAACTCGGTGGTTTCGTTCTCGTCACGCGCAGCGAGGACGTACGCGAGGTACTGGAGCGCCAGGACGTGTTCCAGACCCCCTACGGCCTGGAGATGGCGGAAATCGCCGGCGGAACGAACTTCATTCTCGGCATGCAGGACGGGCCGGACTACCGGCGTATGAAGTCGACCGTGCTGTCCGCTTTCCCAGTGGACGAGGTGGAAAGCTTGGTGCGCCCGCTAGCGGCACGGCACGCCGAGCGTATCATGCGCCGCGCCGCGCCCCGTTTCGACGCGGTGGATGCGCTTTTGCGCGTTGTTCCGGTGCGCATCTGCCGCGATTATTTCGGCATTCTGATCGATGATGAGGACGCGTTCTCCGACTGGGCCAATGCCCTGAGCGGGCTGTTCTTCGCCGATCCCGGCGCGGACCCGGTGACGCGGGAACTGGCGGTGGTTGCCGCAGACCGTGTACGGGGTGCAATCGACCGTTCCATCACGGCAGTGCGCGAGGGGGCGGTGGGCGGTTCCACACCGCTTGGCCGCCTCGTCGGGATGCTCGACGCGGAAGACCCGCAGGTCAGCCTCGGCGATATCCATGCCATCATGCTGGGCATGATTGCCGGCTTCACGCCGACCAATCTTCTGGCGAGCGGCAATTGCCTTGATGTCGTGCTTTCCAGACCCGAGGCGCGGCAGGCGGTGGAAGAGGCGGTCGCAGCCGGCGACAATGCGCGTCTCGAACGCGCCATCCTTGAGGCGATGCGCTTCAAGCCCATCTGGGTCGGCCCGTTCCGTTACACGGCGCGCGATGCGGTGATCGCCAAAGGGACACGGCGGGAGCGGAAGATCAAGGCTGGCACAACAGTCATGCCGGCGACACTCTCGGCCATGTTCGACCCCGCGGCGGTGCGCGAACCGGAGCGCTTCGACATGGAGCGGCCCGCGCGGGACTACATGGTCTTCGGTCACGGCATTCACCAGTGCATCGGTGCGGCGATAGCCCGGATTCAGATTGCCGAGTGCTTTCGCGCGCTCTTCTCAAAGCCCGGGCTGCAGCGTGCCGGCGGGAAAGACGGGCGCCTGAAGCGGCTCGGAGCCTATCCCGAAAGCCTCATGGTCTGTTTTGATCCGGCCCCGCTTTCAAGGACGGTCGAACACACCATGGTGACGGCTGTGATCCCCTGCGCCAGGGATACGCCGATGGATGCCCTGCGCGCGAAGGTCGACGCGCTCGGCAATCCGGCGGGAGAGTCGATGAAGAGCGCGCTGGACGAAAGCGGCGTGATTCACTTCGCCAGCATCGCCGTGATCGACGGGCAAGACGATGAAGTGGCGAACAGCGCCGGCCATCTGGTCATTGAACTGTCGGGTGACGGCACGAAAGGCGATGTCGTGGATGCCTTTGTGAACGCCACCGAACCCGTGTTGCGCGATCTCCTTGCCATGGCATGTGGAACGACCGGGCACCGGCCTGCCGGCGTGCTGATCCGTGAGAGCGCACTGGATATCTCTCCGACCTTCGGCAGCGATGCCGGGCTCGTGTTCTCGGGCACGCCCGGTCATTCGGTCCAGCGCATCCGGGCAGAGGCGGAACTGGAGGAGGCCGCACGTGCGGAAATCGCAGCGGCGCCTGACGGTGCCGAGGCTGGTACAATTCTTGATCGGGTAAGGCAGAAGCTCATGGGCGAAGGGCGCTTCGACTGGGCATTCGAGCCCGCCGAAACGCTTCTGGAAAAGCCGGCGGGCAGTGTTGCCAGCGCGGTGAAGCGAACATTGCGCGCGCCGAAGGTTCTGGTGACGGTCACCGTCACGCTCCTGATCTGCCTCGCCATCACCTATTCGCTGGTGTTCGGCTATGCACCCGGCTTCTTTCGCAATCTGCTGATCGTCGGCACCTCCATCGTGCTCACCCTGATCGGTGTCACAATGCTGCTTGCCTTCATCGGCGGGCTTCTGATCCTCTATCTGCGGCACCTTGAAAAACGTGATGTTCCGACCGACCGGAACGCGGACCTGGCGCTTCTGGAAGAGATCGCAAAGCGCGAGAACCACCTGGCGCAGAACCACCTGACAGCCGTATCCACACTGAAGGGAGGCTGGCTGAGGCGTCTTTCGCTCCGGCTCTCCTTCTACCTGATCTCGATCATGGCGCGGCAGGTGTTCCGGCCCGGATACCTCGCCGACATCAACACGATCCACTTCGCCCGCTGGGTGCTCCTGCCGGCAACGAAACAGCTTGTCTTCCTGAGCAATTACGGCGGCAGCTGGGAGAGTTATCTGGAGGATTTCATCACCAAGGCCCATGCCGGCCTGACCGGGGTCTGGAGCAATACGGCAGGCTTTCCGAAAACGCGCATGCTGTTCCGTGACGGGGCGACCGATGGCGACCGTTTCAAGCGCTGGGCGCGGGCACAGCAGGTGCCGACGCTCTTCTGGTATGCGGCCTATCCCGGCCTCACCACCAGCCGCATCCGCATCAATTCGCTGATCCGCAGTGGGATAGCGAAAGCGGAAACCGAAAGCGAAGCGCGCGACTGGCTGCGGCTCTTCGGTTCGCAACCGCGCCCGCGCGATACACTTGAAACCGAAGAGATCCAGTCGATCTTCTTCGGACCCCTTGGCCCGCTCGCGAAAGCGGAAATGCTCGCCTTCCATATCCCGGCGGACCTGCCGCGCGCTGCGCGGCGGGAGTGGTTGGCGTTTTTGCTGGAACGCACCAGTTTCGGCAATCAGCTTCCGCCCGAGCGGGCCATGATCACCCTTCTTGGGCCGGAAGGGCTGAGACGGCTGGGCCTGGGGGAACGCCCGGGCGATGACCGTCTGGACGGATTTCCGGCCGCCTTTCGGCAGGGCATGGCGACTGAGGCGCGCAGCCGCGTTCTCGACGATATCGGCAAGAGCGCGCCGGAGCGCTGGGCCTGGGGCTCGCAGGAGAAGCCGGTCGATGTGGCTGTCGTCTGCTATGCGGGCAGTTATGAAACGCTCGATACGGACATCCAGTCCCTGCTGCATGCAACGGACAAAGCCGGCGTGCAGCGCGTTGCGCAGCTCCCCCTCGAGATCAGGAGAGAAGGCAGGCACGCGGTCGAGCATTTCGGGTTCGCCGACGGCATATCCCAGCCCATCGTGCGCGGCACGCCGCGTGCAAACGGGAGCACATCGTCCATGCACCTCATCGAACCCGGCGAGTTCGTGCTTGGCTATCCGGATGAGAACGGGTTCTATCCGCCCTCTCCAACCGTCGCCGAAGCCGAGGACAGCGAGGGCATACTCCCGGCGCTGGAGAGTGGAGATGAAGCGCCGCTCTTCGGCAGGAAGACGACCATGCGCGATTTCGGACGCAATGGCAGTTTCATGGTGATCCGCCAGCTCGAGCAGCATGTTTCGACCTTCAACACCTATTGCCGGCACGCGGCCGAGGCGCTGCGCACCGAGACGGGCAACGCCGCGGTCGATTCGAAGTGGATCGCGGCCAAGATGGTCGGGCGCTGGCACGACGGCACTTCGCTGGTGCGCAATCCCAATGGCCGCCCGGACCGTGAACCCGACAACGACTTCACCTTCGCCGCCGAAGATCCACAGGGGCTCCATTGCCCGCTTGGCTCCCATGTGCGCCGCTCGAACCCGAGAGACTCGCTCGGGGACGATCCCGAAACCCAGCTCAGGATCAACAACCGCCATCGCATCCTGCGTTGCGGCCGCACCTATAAAAACGGTCAGGAGGCGGGGCTGCTCTTCATGTGTCTCAATGCCGATATCGAGCGGCAATACGAGTTCATGCAGCAGAGCTGGGTGTCGTCATCCTTCTTTCAGGGGCTGACGGACGAGAAGGATCCGACCATCGGCGCCAATGAAGGCAAGGGGCGTTTTTCCATCCCGATGGATGAGGGGCGGCTGGTTCTGCGTGATCTGCCAGGCTTCGTGACGACGCGCGGCGGCGGCTATTTCTTCATGCCGAGCCGGTCGAGCCTGCGTTATCTCCTGTCCAGATTGTGATCATTCGTCGTCCAGATGGACGATCTCCTGCAGGCCCGCCCGCGAGACCAGCCTGATGGCGCCGCGCCTGATGGCAATCAGCTCTTCGTTGCGCCAGGCATTGAGCATCTTGTTCACGGATTCGCGCGTCGCGCCGAGAAAGGCGGCGAGCTCGGACTGGGAAATCCTGATCCAGCCGCCCTCGTCGGCGAGCCTGTCGCCGAGCAGGAGAAGGCGTTTGGCAAGCCGCGCCTCCACCTTGAGCAGCGCCTGGTCATTGCGTTCATTGCTGATCCAGCGCAGGCGTGCGCACAGGAGTTCGATCATCGTCAGCGCCAGCGAGGCATCTTCTGCGAGCTTTCGCATCAGCTGCGTTCGGCTCAGCGACACCAGTTCGCAATCGGTCAGGCAGATGGCGCTTGCCGTTCGGGCACCGCCGTCGAGCGCGCCGATCTCGCCGATGAGGCTGCGCGAAAGCTCGATATTGGCGACGAGCTTGCGGCCGCTGATGGAATAGGTGGAAATCTCCACCGTGCCCGATACGACGCCGTAGATTCGGTCTGCCGGGTCTTCGTGCATAAAGAGATAGTCGCCTGCCCTGTAGCGCTCGGGGCGGCAGTGGCTGAACAGCGTCTCGAAGTGCGTCGGACACAGATTGGCCGCCTCCCTGGGCGGCGTGCTCTCCCGTACGATTTGCGGTGTGTCCGAGTTTTCCAAGAGACCCCACGCAGGCTTGCGATTGTTATGCTTGATAATGATTTGCGTTGCCGCGTCCGTCAACGCAGCACGCATGCGCCGCGAGGCCCGGCTGGCGTCCTTCTGCACCCGCAAGTCCGCCGTGGGACGCGGCGTGCGATGCACTCTATGCATACACACCGTTGTATGGCCGACCGTCGGGATACCCTGATGCTTCGGGTGGATTGCCTCGGCTTTTAGGTAATTTTGTTTCTAAGGATAGTGCATCCTCGCGGGGATTGTTGCGCATTTCTTGCAACCTTTGGGAAATGCACCCAAAAGCGTTTGACGTATACGGCATTTCGTTGCCAAATGCCGCCTCTCTCATCCTTTGGTTGGATGACAAGCAAGCAAGAAAATGGGAGTGCGGGAAATGTTGAAATCCCTGGTACGGCCGCTGCTCGCGGGCACAATTCTGGTGTCGTCGGTGATGGCAGCCTCTGCCGTTACATATGTGCGCGGCAACGATGGCGATCCGGAAACGCTGGACCAGCACAAGACGTCGCTGGTGGCTGAAGCCCACCTGATGCGCGATCTCTACGAAGGCCTGGTTGTCTATGATGCCAGCGCCAAGATTATTCCAGGCGTGGCCGAGGAATGGAGCGTTTCCGACGACGGAACGGTCTACACCTTCAACCTGCGCGAAGACGCGAAATGGTCGAATGGTGACCCGGTGGTGGCCGAGGATTTTGTCTTCTCCCTGCGCCGCATCATGGCGCCGGACACGGGCGCGAAATACGCAAACATTCTCTACCCGATCAAGAACGCAGAGGCGATCAACAAGGGTGAGATGGAGCCCGATCAGATGGGTGTGAAGGCGGTCGACGACCGCACGCTCGAAATCACGCTCGAGCAGCCGACCCCGTTCTTCCTTGAGCTTCTCACGCACCAGACCGGCCTGCCGGTGAACCCGAAGGCTGTCGAGGCGCATGGCACGGATTTCGTGCAGCCCGAGAACATCGTCACCAACGGCGCCTATAAGCTCGTTTCCTTCACGCCGAACGACAAGATTGTCATGGAAAAGAACGAGAACTTCCATGATGCCGACAGCGTTCAGATTGATCGCATCGAATATATTCCGTTCGAGGACCGCGCCAACTGTGTGCGCCGTTTCGAAGCGGGAGAGGTTATGAGCTGCTCCGATCTGCCGACCGAGCAGATCAAGTCCATGAAGGAGCGCCTGGGCGATCAGGTCCGCATTTCCCCCTATCTGGGCACCTATTACTACTCGCTCAATATGAAGCGCGAAGTGATGTCGGATCCGAAGGTGCGTCAGGCGCTTGCCATGGTCATCGACCGCGAGTTCCTGGGCGACGATATCTGGGCCGGCGCGATGCTGCCCGCTTACGCGCTGGTTCCGCCCGGCATCGGCAACTATGAGGGCGGCGGTTCGCAGGCAGAGTGGGCGGACATGTCCCTGCTCGACCGCGAAGACAAGGCCATCGAACTCATGAAGGAAGCAGGCTACGGTCCGGACAACCCGGTCACGGTCGAGCTTGCCTACAACAACTCCGAGAACCACAAGAACACGGCGGTCGCGATTGCCGACATGTGGAAGCCGCTCGGCGTCAATGTCGAATTCAATGTCCGCGACCTGTCCGCTCACTATGCGAACCTGCGCGACCAGAAGGATTTCGACGTGGCGCGCGCCGGCTGGATCGGCGATTACTCCGACCCGCAGAACTTCCTGTTCCTGGTCGAGAGCGACAACACCGGCTTCAACTACGCCCAGTACGAGAACCCGGACTATGACGCACTGATGGACAAGGCCGCTGCCGAGACCGATCTGGTCAAGCGCGCCGAGATCCTGCGTGAAGCCGAAGCGATGTTCATGGCAGACATGCCCTACATCCCGCTTCTCTTCTACTCGTCCCTGTCTCTGGTGTCGCCCAAGCTCAAGGGCTGGGAAGACAACATTCAGAACGTCCATGGGACGCGCTTCATGAGCATCAGCGAATAACAACAGCGTTCGATATCCCCGCCCGGTCCTACAGAGGGCCGGGCGGCATCGAACCGACATGAGAGTTGGTAGCGATGCTCGGTTATGCCGTGCGCCGTCTTCTCGGCGCGATTCCGACCCTGTTCCTGATCGTCACTTTCGCCTTCTTCCTGATGCGGGTGGCGCCGGGCGGTCCCTTCGACCGCGAGCGCACGCTGGAAGCGAAGGTCCTGGAAAACCTGAACCGCGTTTTCCACCTCGATAAGCCTGTCTGGGAACAGTATTTCTATTATCTCGGCAATCTCGCCCGTGGCGATCTGGGGCCGAGTTTCATCTATCGAGATTTCTCCGTTCAGCAATTGATCGGCAATGGTCTGCCCGTGTCCATCCAGCTCGGTGGCATGGCCCTGCTCGTTGCGCTGCTGATCGGCTGCGTGCTCGGCAGCATTGCCGCGCTGCGCCAGAATTCATGGATCGACTATTCGGTCATCGCGGTTGCCACATTCGGCATCACCGTGCCGAACTTCGTGGTCGCCCCGCTTCTGTCGCTCATTTTTGGCGTGTGGTTCAGCCTGTTGCCGGCCGGCGGCTGGAACAGTCCTGAATCCATGGTGCTGCCCGTCATCACGCTCGCCCTGCCGCAGGTGGCAATCATCGCCCGCCTGATACGCGGCTCTATGATCGAGGCGCTTCGCTCCGACCATGTGCGCACCGCGCGTGCCTATGGCCTGCCGACGCGCATGATCGTGGTCGTTCATGCGCTGCGGGCGGCCTGTCTGCCGGTGATTTCCTATCTGGGGCCTGCCGCAGCCGCGCTTCTGACGGGTTCCGTGGTGGTGGAAACCATCTTCGGCCTGCCGGGCATCGGCCGTTACTTCGTTCAGGGCGCCCTGAACCGCGATTACACGCTGGTCATGGGCACCGTCATCATCATCGCCGTCTTCGTGGTGGTCTTCAATCTGATCGTCGACCTCCTCTATGCGGCGCTGGATCCGAGAGTGCGTTATGACTGACATCGCCACCGGCCAACTGCCGCCCGAGGGCGAGCTGCCGACCACCAGGAGCCGCTCGCTCTGGGAAACGGCTTTCATGCGGCTGCGCAGAAACCGCGCCGCCATGGCCAGCCTCTTCATCCTTATCCTGTTCGTGTTTGCGGGCATTTTCGGTCCGATGCTGGCGCCGCATCCCTATGCGCGCGTCTATTCGGACTTCGTGAAGGTGCCGGCCAGCCTCGAGCCCTATCCGCGTCAGGCTGAGATCGTGCCACTGGCCGAATCCGCCCTGTCGCGGGCGCGGCTTGAAACCAGCTCCATCGAGCTTGATGGCAACACGCTGCGCATCGAAGCAACATCCAGCCGCGAGATCGATCCGCGCGTGACGCGCTATCTCGACCGCTCGGATCTGTTTTCGAACGCCCGCGTGGTCGAGCAGGCGGGCGACAACAAGTCAATCGTCATGGAGGCGGACGTTCAGCGTCTGCGCTTCATATTCGGAACGGATGCGAACGGGCGCGACCTGTTTTCACGCGTGCTGATCTCCATCCGCATCTCGTTGATGATCGGCGCACTCGCCACCGGCGTGGCGCTGTTGATCGGCGTGATCTACGGAGCCACCGCCGGCTTCCTGGGCGGGCGCATCGACAACGTCATGATGCGCATCGTCGACATATTGTACTCGCTGCCCTTCACCTTCTTCGCCATCCTTCTGGTGGTGTTCTTCGGGCGAAACGTGGTGCTGATGTTCATTGCCGTCGGCGCGGTCGAGTGGCTGGACATGGCGCGCATTGTGCGTGGGCAGACCATCGCGCTGAGAAGGCGTGAGTTCGTGCAGGCGGCCGAGGCGCTGGGCGTGGGCTCTCGTGGCATCCTGAAGCGCCACATCATCCCCAACACGCTCGGCCCGGTGATCATCTACATGACGCTGCTGGTGCCCAAGGTCATTCTTCTGGAGAGCTTCCTTTCCTTCCTTGGCCTTGGCGTGCAGGAGCCGCTCACCAGTCTGGGCGTGCTCATTTCCGAAGGTGCGCGCAACATGCGCGGTGCGGCCTACATGCTGCTTTATCCGTCGCTGGCGCTCACAGCGCTTCTCTTCGCGCTCAACTTCCTGGGCGATGGCCTGCGCGATGCGCTCGATCCGAAGGACCGGTGACATGATGAAGCAGAACGAGGAACGCATCTTCGATATCCGCGACATCCGCGTCACCTTCGACACGCCCGATGGCGCAGTCGAAGCGGTGCGGGGCGTGGATATGCATGTGAACGCCGGCGAAACGGTCGCCGTCGTGGGCGAATCGGGATCCGGCAAGAGCCAGATCATGATGGCGGCGATGGGGCTTCTGGCCTCCAATGGCTCCGTCTCCGGCTCCGTCACCTATCGCGGGCAGGAACTCATCGGCCTGCCGCGCGCGAAGCTCAACAGGATCCGCGGCGCCAAGGTCACCATGATCTTCCAGGAGCCGATGACCTCGCTTGATCCGCTCTACACGATCGAGCGGCAGATATGCGAGCCGATCCGGGTTCACGGCGGGCTTTCGGCCGGGGCGGCGCGCCAGCGCGCGCTGGAGTTGCTTAAACTCGTCCACATTCCCGATCCCGAACGCCGGCTGAAGTCCTATCCGCACGAGCTTTCGGGCGGCCAGCGCCAGCGCGTGATGATCGCCATGGCGCTCGCCAATGATCCGGATCTGTTGATCGCCGATGAGCCGACAACCGCACTTGACGTGACCATCCAGGCCGAGATTCTCGGACTGCTGGCCGAACTGCAGAAGAAGCTCGGCATGGCCATCCTCTTCATCACCCACGATCTCGGCATCGTCGAGGCCTTTGCCGACCGCGTCTATGTGATGCAGAAAGGGCTCGTGGTCGAGACCGGCGGGACGGAAGACATTTTCCAGCGGCCGCAGAAGGATTACACGAAGATGCTGCTGGCCGCCGAACCGGAGGGCCACAAGCCGCCGGTGGGCGATGACCAGCCAATCCTGCTCGATGCCAGGGATATGTGCGTGACCTTCACCATCAAGGGTGGCTTCCTGTCCGGTCCGGGCTACGAGGTGAAGGCGGTGCAGAATGTCGGGCTGACATTGCGGGCCGGCCAGACCATCGGCATCGTCGGGGAATCGGGGTCGGGCAAGTCCACGCTTGGCCGGGCGCTCCTGCAGCTTCTGCCCTCCGAGGGGCGGGTGGTCTATCAGGGCACGTCCATTCAGGGGTTTGACCGCGCGGCCATGCGACCGTTCCGGCGCAATCTGCAGATGGTGTTTCAGGATCCCTATGGTTCGCTCAGCCCCCGCATGACCGTGGGCGAGATCATCACCGAGGGGCTTTTGGTGCATGAGCCGAGCCTGTCCGGGCGCGAGCGCGACAGGCGCGCCATTCAGGCGCTGGAAGAGGTTGGGCTCGATCCATCCATGCGCAACCGCTTCCCACACGAGTTTTCAGGCGGTCAGCGTCAGCGCATCGCCATCGCCCGCGCGGTGATCCTGAAACCCACCGTGATCGTTCTGGACGAGCCGACCTCGGCGCTCGACCGGTCGGTGCAGAAGCAGATCATCACCCTGCTTAGGCGCATTCAGGAAAGCCACAACCTGTCCTTCATCTTCATCAGCCACGATCTGGCTGTGGTGAAGGCGCTCTCCGACTATGCGATCGTGATGCGGTCCGGGAAGGTCGTGGAAGAAGGGCCGACCAGCGAGGTCTTCGACAATCCACAGAGCGATTACACGAAGGATTTGATGGAAGCAGCCTTCAACCTTCGGGAAGTTCTGCAGCGTCAGGCAGAGGCGCGTCTCTAGTATTCGATCCGGGCCGCCCGCAGGAATTCGGATGGTTCGGATCCCATTCCTTTCACGTATCCTTGCGGAACAAAACAAATGGTTCCACGGTTCGTGGAACTTTATTCCGTGCTGTGCGTTTTGCCCCTTCAAAACAATCGATTTAACAATCGATTGACTCTGCCGCGTGTCTGTTTCACGCTGGCCGGGTCGAACGACGACAGGGAGCAAGGAGGGGCGTTTGAACGCACTCCAAATGATCGGTTTGAACGTTGGGGCCACACCGGCGCGGTGTGGGCGCCTGCGTGCGTTGTGCCGACACCGGGCGATCATCGCTCCGGACCTGGCGAGTGCCAGTTCGTTCCCCCTGCTTCTCGGGCGCAGCAAGAAGCGACGTCGCAAGTTTCCGGCAAAAGCACGTCTACGCGGCATCGCGACTGTGCCTGGCTGGTTCCCGGCCAGCTGACGACGCTCATTCAAGAACGTCTGCCCGTGCCGCAGCGGCGGCGCGGGGGTGATTATTTTTTGCCTGACCAGTTTGTTAAAAGACCAGAGGAGAACAGAATGCGTTCCATCAAATCCCGCTTAATGGCAGGTCTCGCCAGCACCGCGATCGTGCTGGCCGGTGCCGTCGCAGCTCAGGCGGAGACCTGGAAATACGCCTTCGAAGAAGCGATGACGGACGTTCAGGGCGTTTACGCCCAGAAATTCAAGGAAGAGGTCGAGGCCAATTCGGACCACGAGATACAGCTCTTCCCGTTCGGCACGCTGGGCGAATCCGCCGACATCATGGAGCAGGCCCAGGCCGGCATCCTGCAGTTCGTCGACCAGTCGCCCGGCTTCACCGGCGCGCTTATCCCGGAGGCACAGGTCTTCTTCGTTCCCTACCTGCTTCCGGCCAAGTCGGAAGACCTGGGTGAGTTCTTCCGCAACTCCAAGGCCATCAACGAGATGTTCCCGGAGCTCTATGCAGAGCAGGGCCTCGAGCTTCTCAAGATGTTCCCCGAGGGCGAAGTGGTGATGAACACCAAGGACCCGGTGGAGAAGCCAGAAGACCTCAACGAGGTGAAGTTCCGCGTCATGACCAATCCGCTTCTGGTGGAGAGCTACAAGGCATTCGGCGCGACGCCGACGCCGCTTCCCTGGGGCGAGGTCTATGGCGGTCTCCAGACCAACATCATTCAGGGACAGGAAAACCCGCTCTTCTGGGTCGAGTCCACGAAGATGTATGAAGTGACCGGCGCGATCACGCTCACCGGCCACAACAACTTCACCACCGCCGTGATGGCCAACAAAGACTTCTATGATGGCCTCAGCGACGAGGACAAGAAGGTCGTTCAGGACGCTGCCGATGCGGCATTCGAGCATATTCTCGAATACCAGAAGGGCCTGAGCGAAGAGTCGCTTGCCAAGATCAAGGAAGCCAAGCCCGAGATGACCATCAGCGACCTCACCGAAGAGCAGCGCGCTCCCTTCAAGGAAGCGGCCGCCCAGGTGGAAGCGAAGTTCATCGAGATGACTGGCGACAGCGGCAAGAAGATCCTTGACCAGATGAAGGAAGACCTGAAGGCGGCGACACAATAATCCGCTGCCTTGAGCAATAATAAGCTGGACCCTGCGACCCTTTCCGGTCGCGGGGTTCCGTCATCTCATTGAGGGGAATGAAGATGGGCAGTGAAGACCAGAAATCTGAACCGCACAGCGAACACTACGAATCCACACTGCCCGGCGTGATCGGCATGTTCGACAATGCCATCAGTCGCATAGAATCGGTCATGCTTGCGCTTGGCGTCATGCTCATGGCGGTCAACACAATCGCCAATGTGATCAGCCGCGCCATCGGCAGCACGATCTTCTTTTCCGAGGAGCTCAACCGCATCCTCATCATCCTGATCACTTTCGCCGGCATCGGTTATGCCGCGCGTCACGGCCGTCACATCCGCATGTCGGCGCTCTACGACGCCTTGCCGCCGAAAACCCGCAAGGTGCTGATGATTGTCATCACGGTGATCACCGCGCTCACCATGTTCGCGCTCTGCTATTTCGCCGTCGGCTACATCGCCAAGGTGGCCAAGTCCGGCCGTGTTCTTTCGGCCATGCAGATCCCCGTCTACTGGATCTATCTCTGGGTCCCCGTCGGGTTCTTCATCACCGGTGTGCAATATGCGCTCACCGCGCTGAAGAACGTCGTCCAGAAAGACATCTATCTCTCCACCCATGTGCTGGAGGGGTATGAGGAAGATGAAATCGAGATCTGAGCGGGGCCACGACCATGACACTCAAAATTTCCACCATCATGATCGTGCTGCTGCTGTTCGGCTTCCCGATGATGATTCCGCTCATCTTGGGCGCGGCCTACGGTTTTTACGGTCTTTTCGGCGGTTTCGACCGTATGGACTTCATGGTTCAGCAGATGCTGGCGGGCATTCGCCCGGCCTCGCTCATCGCGGTGCCCATGTTCATCCTCGCCGCCGACATCATGACGCGCGGCCAGTCCGCCGATCGTCTGATCGACATGGTCATGAAGTTTATTGGCCACATCAAGGGCGGCCTTGCCGTCTCCACCGCGACCGCCTGCACGTTGTTCGGCGCGGTGTCTGGCTCGACACAGGCCACGGTGGTCGCGGTCGGCTCGCCGCTGCGCCCGCGCATGCTCAAGGCCGGCTATAACGATTCCTTCGTTCTGGCGCTCATCATCAACGCGAGTGACATCGCCTTCCTGATCCCGCCATCCATCGGCATGATCATCTATGGCGTCGTCTCCAAGACGTCGATTGCCGAGCTGTTCATCGCCGGCATCGGGCCGGGGCTTCTGCTGCTGGTTCTCTTCTCCGCCTATTGCATCGTCTATGCGATCGTGAAGGGCGTGCCGACCGAGCCGAAAGCACCCTGGGGCGAGCGTGTGGCTGCTGTGCGCGCGGCCATCTGGCCACTGTTCTTCCCGGTCATCATCGTTGGCGGCATCTATGGCGGCATTGTCAGCCCCACCGAGGCGGCGGCCATCTGCGTGGCCTATGCGCTGTTCCTGGAGCTGGTGATCTTCCGCTCGCTGAGCGTGGCCGACATCTACAAGATCTCCAAGTCCACCGGCCTCATCACCGCCGTTGTGTTCATTCTCGTCGCTGCCGGCACAGCCTTCTCCTGGGTGATCTCCTTCGCGCAGATCCCGCAGCAGATTCTCGGCGCCATCGGCATTGATGAAATGGGCCCGAAAATGGTGCTCGCCGTCATCTCGATCGCCTTCTTCGTCGGCTGCATGTTCGTCGATCCGATCGTGGTGATCCTCGTTCTGGTGCCGATCTTCGCGCCGGTGGTGGATTCGGTTGGCCTCGACAAGGTTCTCGTCGGCACGATCATCACGCTGCAGGTGGCCATCGGCTCCGCCACGCCACCGTTCGGGTGTGACATCTTCACGGCCATAGCCATCTTCAAGCGACCCTATATGGATGTGATACGGGGCATTCCTCCGTTCACGCTCATCCTGCTCGGCGTTTCGGCTGCGCTGATCTTCATTCCGCAGATCGCGCTGTTCCTGCCCAGCCTGGCATTCGATTAGGAGACGCCCAATGTTCAAAAAGATCCTTGTCCCGGTCGATGGCTCGGAAAATTCGCTGAAGGCGCTTGAAATGGGCGTCAAGATGCAGAAGACCACTGGCGCTGAACTCTTGATGCTGACTGTATTCCGGCATCACAGCCTGCTTGAGGCGTCCATGTCCATGGTGCGGCCCGATGACCCGCAGAACCTCGACGACGCCATGCGCGAGCACGCCAAGGAAATCGCCGATGCCGCCAAGAAGGCGGCAGTGGAAATGGGTGCCGAAAGCCCGCGTGCCTTCGTGAAGAACGGCCAGCCGGCACGCACCATCGTGAAATTCGCCAAGGAGCGTGAGGTGGACCTGATCGTGCTCGGCAGCCGCGGTCTTGGCGATCTGGAAGGCTATCTTCTGGGCAGCGTGTCCCACAAGGTCACGAGCCTTGCCAATTGCCCGGTCATGGTGGTGTGATCGAAGCGGAAGTCCAGATGCAATAAGGGCCGGATCCGCTTTCGGGTCCGGCCCTTATCTTTGGTGTTCCAGAAGCGTTTCGGCGCTCTTTCCTGACAATGTCAAACCGGGTCTGCTCCACCAATTGGCGGTGTGCCGGTCGGCTTGCGCCAGATGTGCCCGATCCGCGTACCAATTGCGGTCAGGGCGTGCTTCAGAACCGTGGAACGGGCCTTGTTCGCCTGCCGCGCATAGCGCTGCAATTCAGGGCTGGAACCAACGCCCACCGTGTAGTGTGACATCAGAACCTCCTTGAGAGGGTTGGCAATGTAGAGAGTCTGCTGCGATGTGCCGCCGGGTTTGACCGGTCAACCCATCGCTACAGTTCCTATTTGGGGTCTACGGCCGCTTTACACAATAGAAATTATTCTTCCCGTTGTGTGCGTTTATGTTACGCTGACCCATGCGACATCGCCTGCCCAATCTCAACGCCGTCAGGGCATTCGACGCGGCAGCCCGGCATCAGAGCTTTTCGCGCGCCGCTGCAGAGCTCGGCGTCACCCATGCGTCGGTCAGCCGATACATCAAGAATCTCGAAGCCGAGCTCGGCATGCCATTGTTCGAGCGCCGACACCGGCAGGTTGCACTCACGCCGGGTGGCGCGCGTTACGCAGAGATTGTCGCCGATGCTCTGATGCTGATTTCGCTCGACACGGGCACGCGTGCCACGCGCAACGCCAAAGGCCGCGTCGTCCTGGAATCGGACTCTGATCTCGCGGCTCTATGGCTCATGCCGCTTCTGACCGACGAAGTGCTGGAGGACCTTGGCATCGAGCTTGAACTGCGCTCCTACCCCGAGCCGCCGCGCACCATCGCACCCGACACCGACCTGGCGCTCACCTGGGGCCGGCTCGATGTGCCGGGGTTCACGCGCGAGCCGTTTCTGGATTTCACGATCTTTCCTGTCTGCGCGCCGGAGCGCGCCGAGCATGTGCGAAGCCGCGGGCTGATCGCCAACAAGCTGATCTACGATCGCGGCGTGAACACATGGGACGAGCTCCTGCGGCGGCAGGGCACGAGCCTCAGCGCCGCATCGGGCCATCTCATCTTCCACCGCACGCAGCTTTGTCTCGAGGCTGCGGCGCGCGGGCTCGGCGTTGCCCTTGGCGATGATGTCTCGGCGGCTGCCATGCTGCGCGACGGTCGGCTGGTGTGTCCGTGCGGCCCTTCCGTCGCAGGCCGCAACAGCTATTACCTGTCCTCCGTATCGCGAGGGCCGGTCAGCCCTTCGGCAGTGGCCATGCGCGCATGGCTTCTGGAAAAGGCAGCCGAGCATGTGCGTTGGGCGGAAAAGGCCGGTTATGCGCTGCCCAAAGAGGGGTGATCGAACGCGGGGTTGGCGCGATCTATCCGCCTTCGTCATCCCGGCCAGGCGTAGCGCGAGCCGGGACCCATTGAGAGGCGTGGCCGATTTCGGCAGAAGGTGCCATGGTCCAACACGCGCCCGAAGCAGATCCGGGCCGCGCTCCATGACAGTCTTCCAATGGGTCCCGGACAGCCCTTCGGGCTCCCGGGATGACGTTTCCCACATGGCCATGCCGCGAGGCACGGTTCACACCGTCAGGTAAAAGACTCGGGCTCTACGCAGCCTTGTCCGCCAGCCTCTTCCTGATGCTGTCCACGTCGGCGCGCGGCGTCGCGGCAAAAAGCGTTCGCGTGTACGCGTGCTGCGGGTCGGAGAACACCGCATCCCGGGTCCCGTATTCGACCGCTTCACCGAAATACATCACCATCACCTCGTCGGCGATATAGCGCACCACCGAAAGGTCATGGCTGATGAAGACATAGGTGAGGCCGAACTCTTCCTGCAGATCCGCCAGAAGGTTCAGCACCTGCGCCTGCACCGAGAGATCGAGCGCGGAAACCGGTTCGTCCAGCACCAGCAGGCGCGGTCTCAGCATCAGCGCGCGCGCGATGGCGATGCGCTGGCGTTGGCCGCCCGAGAACATGTGCGGATAGCGATTGAAGTGCTCGGCCTGCAGACCGACCTTCAGGAGCATTTCCATGGCGCGTTCGCGCCGTTCCTTCACCGGAACGTTCTCGTTGATGATCAGCGGCTCCATCAGCACATCGCCGATCTTCTGGCGCGGGTTCAGCGAGCCATACGGGTTCTGGAAGACGATCTGCACCTTGCGGCGCATTTCCGAATCCACACCCTTCTTGCCGATCTCGACCGGTTTCCTGTCGATCAGCAGCTCGCCGGAGGTGGGGGCATCGATCATCGTCATGATTCGGGCAAGCGTGGATTTCCCGCAGCCCGATTCGCCGACGATGGCCAGCGTCTTGCCCTTCTCGACCTTCAGGTCGATGCCTTTCAGAGCATTGATGGTGCGGCCCTTGCCAAAAAAGCCGCCACCGATGTGATAGTCGCGGGTAATGCCGCGCGTCTCCAGGACGATCTCGCTCATGGGCGGGCTCCTGTCTGCGGCGCTTCATCGAACACGAAGTCGGAGACGGTCGGCAGGCGGTCGCCCGTTGCGTTCTCCGGCAGGGCCGAAAGCAGCGCCTTGGTATAGGGGTGCTGGGGCTTTTCGAAGAGCGAAAGCACGTCGGCCTCCTCCATCTTCTTTCCCTTGTACTGCACGATCACACGGTCGGCCGTTTCCGCCACCACGCCCATGTCATGGGTGATCATGATCATACCCATGTTCTTCTCGGCCTGGATCGACACCAGAAGATCGAGAATCTGCTTCTGGATCGTCACGTCGAGCGCGGTTGTCGGCTCGTCGGCGATCAGGAGCTTGGGATTGCAGGCAATCGCCATGGCGATCATCACGCGCTGGCACTGGCCGCCCGACATCTGGTGCGGATAGGCACTCACCCGGTCGGCCGCATTGGGCAGGCCCACCGCCTCGAAGAGCTCCACCGTCCGGTCGCGCCGCTGGCGCGCCGAAAGGTCGGTGTGCATCTTCAGCGTCTCGTCGATCTGGAAACCGACGGTGAAGCACGGGTTGAGGCTGGCGATTGGCTCCTGGAAGATCATGGCAATGTCCTTGCCGACGATCTTGCGCCGTTCGGATGGCGACAGATTGAGGATGTCGCGGCCCTGAAAGGTCATGGCATCCGCCGTCACCTTGGCGGTCCAGGGCAGAAGCCCCATCACCGCCAGCATGGACACGGATTTTCCCGAGCCCGATTCGCCGACAATGGCCAGAACCTCGCGCGCCTCCACGGACAGCGAAACGCCATCCACCGCGCGCAGCGTGCCGCCCGCCGTCTCGAATTCGACGCTCAGATTGCGGATGTCGAGAAGAGCATCACTCATGTCACGACCTCTTCAGCTTGGGATCGAGCGCATCGCGAAGACCGTCGCCCATCAGGTTGATGGCAAGAACGGTGATCAGGATGGCGAGACCGGGGAAGGTGACGACCCACCACGCACGCAGGATGAACTCACGCGCTTCGGCCAGCATCGTGCCCCATTCGGGTGTGGGCGGCTGTGCGCCCATGCCGAGGAAGCCGAGGGCCGCCGCATCGAGGATCGCGGTCGAGAAGGAGAGCGCCGCCTGCACGATCAGCGGTGCGGTGCAGTTCGGCAGGATGGTCTTGAACATCAGTCTTATATTGCTCGCGCCGGCAACGCGTGCCGCCGTCACATAGTCGCGTCCCTTCTCCGACATCACGGCAGCGCGCGTCAGGCGCACATAGTGCGGCTGCTGCACGAGCGCGATGGCGATCATCGCGTTGACGAGGCCTGGCCCCAGAATGGCGACCAGAACCAGCGCCAGAAGCAGCGACGGAAAAGCGAGGATGATGTCCATCACGCGCATGATGACCGTATCGATCGCGCCGCGGAAATAACCGGCGATGAGGCCGACCAGAATGCCGACGGAGACGGCGACCGAGACCACCACCACGCCGATGAAGAGCGAGAAGCGCGCGCCGTAGATCAGGCGTGAGAGCACGTCTCGTCCCACCGCATCGGTGCCGAGAATGAACGACCAGTTGCCGCCTTCCTGCCAGACCGGAGGCAGAAGGAAGAAGCCGCGGTTCTGCAGGCTCGGGCTGTGCGGGGCGATCACGGGCGCAAGAAGCGCGATGACCACGATTGCGAGGAAAACGTAAAGGCCGATCACGGCGCCACGGTTCTGGCTGAAATAGTACCAGAACTCCGCAAGGCGGGCGCGCCGCGTGACCGCGATGACCGTGCCGCCTTCGAGGCCGACGGCGGCATTCGGATCTTTTGTGTTTGTCGAGCTCATGGTCAGTGCCTGATTCTCGGATTGATCAGACCGTAGAGAACGTCCACGATCAGGTTCACGATCATGATGATGGCGGCAATGAGCAGAAGCCCGCCCTGCACCACCGCATAATCGCGCTTGAACACGCTGTCGACCATCCACTTGCCGATGCCCGGCCAGGAGAAGATCGTCTCGGTGAGGATCGCGCCGGCCAGCAGCACGCCCACCTGGAGGCCGATCGTGGTCACCACGGGGATGAGCGCGTTGCGCAGCGCATGGAGGCCGATCACCCGGCGCGGCGGCAGGCCCTTGGAGCGCGCCGTGCGCACATAATCTTCGCCCAGCACCTCAAGCATGGCCGAGCGCGTCTGGCGGGCGATCACCGCAAGCGGGATTGTGGCCAGCACGACGGTCGGCAGGATGAGATGCGAAAGCGCCGATTTGAACGCGCCCGCCTGGCCCGACAGAAGACTGTCGATCAGCATGAAGCCGGTGACCGGCGGGAAGAAATAAAGCAGCGAAATGCGGCCGGACACCGGTGTCCAGCCAAGAATGCCGGAGAACAGGATGATCAGGAGCAGGCCCCACCAGAAGATCGGCATGGAATAGCCGACAAGGGCCGCGCCCATCACGGTCTGGTCGAGCCACGAACCGCGCCGGACGGCCGCGATAACGCCGAGCGGCACGCCAATCGCAACCGCCACGATGATCGCGCACAGTGAGAGCTCGATCGTCGCCGGAAACAGCGTCAGGAATTCTTGAAGCACCGGCCTCTTGGTGACGATGGATGTGCCGAAATCACCCTGCAGCAGGTCCGTCATGTAGTTGAAATATTGCACGAACAGCGGCTGGTCGAAGCCATAGAGCGCCTGGAGCTGCTGGTAGCGCTCCTCGCTCATGCCGCGCTCGCCGGCCAGAAGCATGATCGGATCGCCCGGCAGAAGGCGAATGAAGGAAAAGGCGACGATGGACACCCCGATGAAGGTGGGGATCAACAGCGCCAGCCTGGAGAGAAAGAAACGGAACATCTAATACACGACCGGCGACAGCTCGCGCCGCCGCCGGTTCCTGTTTCTGGTGAAGGGGCCTATTCGGCGATATCGACGCCTTCAAAGGCGTGGCCGCCAAGCGGGTCCATCTTGTAGCCGGTCACTTCCTTGCGCATCGGCATGTGGACGACCGAGTGAGCGATGGTTGCCCACGGAGCCTCACGCTTGAAGACCACCTGGGCCTCTTCGTAGAGTTTTGTACGCTCCTCCTGCGAAGAGAGCGTCTTGGCCTTCTGAATCAGACCCTCGAACTCCTCATTGCACCACTGGGCGCGGTTGGAGCCGCCGACACCGTCACAGCCGAGCAGAACGGCGAGGAAGTTGTCCGGGTCGCCATTGTCGCCGGTCCAGCCAAGCAGCACCGCGCCATCGCGGTCTTCCGCCTTGGAGCGCTCAAGGTACTCGCCCCATTCATAGGAGACGATCTCGACCTTGACGCCGACCTTGGAGAAATCCTCCTGGATCAGCTCGGCCATGCGGCGCGCATTCGGGTTGTAGGGACGCTGCACCGGCATCGCCCAGACCTTCATGGAAAGGTCGCTCACGCCTGCTTCCTCAAGCATCTTCTTGGCTGCTTCCGGATCGTAGGCATCGTCCTCGACCGCGTCGTTATACGACCACATTGTCGGCGGGATCGGGTTCTTGGCTGCCTGACCGGCGCCCTGGAACACGGCGTCGAGAATGGCTTCCTTGTTGATCGCCATGTTCAGCGCCTTGCGGACCTTCGCGTTGTCGAACGGGGCAACCTTGGTGTTGTAAGCGAGGTAACCGACGTTCAGGCCCTCCTGCTCGTCAACCTTCAGCGCATCGTTCGCCTTCAGGCTCTCGATGTCGGCCGGGTTCGGGTAAGGCGTGATGTGGCACTCGCCGGCGATCAGCTTCTGCTGGCGCACGGATGCCTCGGTGGTGATGGCGAAGACCAGATCGTCGATCGGCTGCTTGCCGTTCCAGTAGTCCGGATGCGCCTTGTAGCGGATCACGGCGTCAGGCTGGTAAGCCACGAACTGGAAGGGGCCGGTGCCGACCGGCTTCTGGTTCAGATCCGAAAGATTGCCGCCTTCGGCGAGCTTGTCGGCGTATTCCTTCGAGAAGATGGAGGCGAAGTCCATGGCCAGGTTGGCAATGAACGGCGCTTCCGGACGGTTCAGCACGAACTTCACCGTGTAATCGTCCACCTTCTCGATGGACTTCACGAGGTCCGGCATGGACATGCCGTTGAAATACTCCCACGAAGCACCTTCCACATAGGCGTGATAAGGATGGTCTTCCTGAAGCTGACGGTTGAAGGAGAACAGCACGTCGTCGGCGTTGAAGTCGCGGCTCGGCGTGAAGAAGTCCGTGGTGTGGAACTTCACACCCTCACGCAGCTTGAAGGTGACCTCGAGACCGTCGTCCGAAATCTCCCAGCTCTCTGCCAGGCCCGGGATGGTCTTGGTTGTGCCCGGCTCGAACTGGACAAGGCGGTTGTAGACCGGCTTCGACGATGCGTCGAATGTGGTGCCCGCGGTATAGAGCGCCGGGTCGAAGCCTTCCGGGCTTCCTTCCGAGCAATAGACAAGCGTCTTTGCGCCTGCCGCGCCGCTCAGCACCGTGGCGGCCAGCAGCGCAGCCGCGAAGGTCAGTTTGTTTTTCATTGAGGTCTCCCTGATTCTCACATGGGCCCACTCCCGAGGCCCTGGAAGCTGGCATATAAGCAAAGTTCGAATAGGGAGGGAACTCCCTCGAACACTTTACCGCCTTAAATGCAATTATTTGTCGAATCCGAGTTAATGGATGCAACAAAACTCCATTCGCGCTCTTGTAGTATGGCTATGAGAGAAACCATATCCGCAACAGTGTCGACGTTTCGAGGAGAAGAACGCATGAGCGATAACTGGCAGCAGGAGGTTCTGGACTTCTGGTTCGAGACGCTGACACCCAGGGAATGGTTTGCGGTGAGTGAGGAGACGGACACTCTGATCCGCGAGCGGTTTTCCCCGCTCCACGAGCGGTTGGTGAAAGATCTGCCGGAAAGCGTTTTCACCGAACCCGGGGCAGCTCTTGCCGCTGTCATCGTGCTCGATCAGTTCCCGCGCAACATCCACCGCCGCCAGCCGGGCGCTTTCGCCTCGGATGAGCTCGCCATGCGGGTTGCCAGCCATGCGGTCGACAAGGGCCTCGATGAGGGAATGAGCGAGCGCGAGCGCCAGTTCCTCTATATGCCGTTCATGCATTCGGAAGTGCTGGCCGATCAGGAGCGCGCCGTCATGCTGTTCAAGTCGCTCGGCCAGGAAGAGGCTCTGAAATACGCGATCGAACATCGGGATATCGTGGCCCGCTTTGGGCGCTTTCCGCATCGCAACCGTGTTCTGGGCCGGGACAGCAGCCCGGAGGAACTGGCTTTTCTGGAAGGACACGCAGGCTACGGGCAGTGATGTAGAGCACACTTTATGGTGTCATCGCACCAGTGTCCGCGGTTCGAAATCCGGCCCCTCTATCGGGAGGTGCCGTGCGCATCCCGGATTCGACCCGAACACAGGCAAATTCATGTTTTCTGCGTGGTTTTCGGATTTGAAGTTCGCAAAGCAACCGTGAATGGGGAACAGGGCGATCTTCAGATCCCCCACGCCAGCGGGGAGGCGCAATCGCACTTGTGAAACCCCGTACTGTCGCCATACACTCCCCTTTTGAGGGGAGATCGTCATGATGCCGCGCGCTTGCCCAATCGTCGTATGACGGTTTGTGTTGCGTTTGGTGTTACGTGAACGTAAACGTTATAGCTGGTTTTTCTTTCTGGGAGGAGCAGTTGGCAAAAAGCGCAAAGACGCCCGCCAAGGGTGAAGAGAAAACCGCGCGCACCGCAAAGGGCGGAACGGGCGGCAAGACGGTGGCCAAAAAGGCGGCATCGACCGCGGCGAAGAAGCCGGCCGCGAAATCCGCAGCCGGTTCATCGAAGAAGTCGGCGACTTCTGCCGGCAAGGCTGCGCCGAAAAAAGCCCAGGCGTCCCGCAAGGCCGGGATCGCCCGGCCGTGGGTGGAGCATTATCCCGAGGGCATTCCCGCAGAGATGGGAGACTTCCCCAACAATTCGCTTGGCGAATTGCTCGTGGACGCCTGCAAGACCTATGGCGACCGCCCCGCTTTCACCTGCATGGGCAAATCGCTCAGCTACCGCGACCTTGAGGAGATGTCGCGGCACTTCGCGGGCTATCTGCAGTCGCTCGGGCTTGAGCGCGGCGCGCGCGTTGCCCTGATGATGCCCAATGTCCTGCAATATCCCGTCGCCATGATGGCGGTTCTGCGGGCCGGCTACGTGGTGGTCAATGTCAATCCGCTCTACACGCCGCGAGAGCTGGAACACCAGCTCAACGATGCGGGTGCGGAGGCCATCGTCATTCTGGAAAACTTCGCCCACACGCTCGAGGCCGTCGCCTCGAAGACTTCGGTGAAGCACGTGGTCGTTGCCTCGATGGGCGAGCTTCTGGGGCTCAAGGGCCACATCGTCAATTTCGTGGTGCGCCGGGTCAAGAAAATGGTGCCCGCCTGGTCTCTGCCGGGGCATGTGTCCTTCAGGGAGGCGGTCAAGAAGGGCGCGTCCCATGGGTTCAGGCCGGTGGAGATCGCGCTGTCGGACAATGCCTTCCTGCAATATACGGGTGGCACGACCGGCGTTTCCAAGGGCGCAACGCTGTTGCACAGCAATGTGCTGGCCAATGTGATCCAGAACGAACTCTGGTTCCGCAGCGCTTATATCGGCAAACCGAAGCCCGGTGCGCCGGTGCTGATCTGCGCCCTGCCGCTCTATCACATCTACGCGCTCACGGTGAACGCGCTGATGGGCATGAAGCTCGGTGGCAACAATGTGCTGATCCCCAATCCGCGCGACATTCCTGCCTTCGTGAAGGAGCTGCAGAAATACGACTTCCACATTTTCCCGGGGCTCAACACGCTGTTTAATGCGCTCCTGAACAATGAGGATTTCTGCAAGCTTCCCTTCAAGAGCCTGCTCGTCACCTTCGGCGGCGGCATGGCGGTGCAGCGCGCGGTCGCCGAGCGCTGGCAGAAGCTCACTGGCTGCGTGATCTCGCAGGGCTATGGTCTCTCGGAAACCTCGCCCGTGGCCACGGTGAACAGCTTTGCGGCGAAGGAGTTCACCGGCACGATCGGCTATCCGATTTCGTCCACCGACGTCGTCATCCGTGACGACAAGGGCAAGAACCTGCCCTTTGGCAAGGTCGGCGAGATCTGCATTCGTGGCCCGCAGGTGATGGCAGGCTACTGGAACCGGCCGGACGAAACCGCAAAGGTCATGACCGAGGACGGCTTTTTCCGCTCCGGCGACATGGGCACGATGGATGAGACCGGCCAGGTCACCATCGTCGACCGCAAGAAGGACATGATCGTCGTCTCCGGCTTCAAGGTCTTCCCCAACGAGGTGGAAGACGTGATCGCCAATCACCCGGGTGTTCTGGAAGCAGCGATTGTCGGCGTCGAGGACGAGCATTCAGGCGAGGTGCCGAAGCTCTTCGTGGTCCGCAAGGACGCGAACCTGACGGAAGAGGATCTCAAGAAGTTCTGCAAGGAGAACCTCACCGGCTACAAGCGCCCGAAATATATCGAGTTCCGCGACGATCTGCCGAAATCCAATGTCGGCAAGATCCTGCGCAAGGAACTACGCTGAAACGGAAAGGCCCGCGCCCGGTTTGAATTGACCCTTAAGGTTGCGCGGGCCTCGTTTCTTGAGCGCGGCACACGGTGACTTCGTGGCAGTAGCGTTGTGCGTGGTTCGACAAGCTCACCATGAGGAATGGAATGGCTGGCACGACGGGTTGTGCAATCAAAGCCCTCCCTCATGGTGAGCTTGTCGAACCACGCACAGCGTTGATGCAACGCGATTGTCCCGTTCATTTACAGTGCCCCCGCCCCTCCACCGCCCGGCGCGCAAGGATGATCGCGCCGTCCACGGCATCGCCGTCGGCGGGCTTCAGGCGCCGGCGCACATCGGGTGAGAGCCAGGGCTCGAGAGGGCCTGAAAGCCCGCCAAGCAGTGTCACGCGCGGTGCGCCCTGATCGAACAGCGTGCGCACCAGCATGTCGATCTGCGCAGCCGCGTCCTGCACGATGCGCCGCGCGGCGGCATCGCCCTGGTCGGCATGGCGGAGCACCATGGGCGCGAAGGTGGCATAGTCCGTGGCACTTGCCCGGTCCATCCAGGCCACCACCTCTGCCGGGTCATCGTCGAAGCGGCGCATCACTTCGGTCAGAAGCGCGCTTTGCGGAATGCGTCCGTCATGGCCCTGCAGTGCGGCACGCACGGCATTGAGGCCGATATCCGCGCCGCTTCCCTCATCGGAAATCGGAAAACCGTAGCCGCCAATGCGCAGATGCTTTCCATCCACGATGCCAAGCCCCACCGAGCCGGTGCCGGCAATGGCGATGGCGCCATCGAGACCCGAATGCGCGCCAAGGCACGCCGTGTCGCTGTCGCTGGCAAAGACGATGCTGGCGAAGGGGTGCGATAGCGCCTGAAACGCCTCGACGGCACCCTTGCGGCGCATGCCGGCAAGGCCGATCCCGGCATGAATGCGGGCGATCTCTGCCTCGCCAAAGCCCGCTTCCTCGATTGCAGCGTCCACTGCGCGCAGGACCGACGCCCAGGCCGCCTCAACGCCAAGCCGCGTGGTGGCCGGGCCGGAAAGGCCCTGACCGAGCACGGCACCTGCTGCATCCTCTATGCGGGCCCGGCAGCCCGTGCCGCCGCCATCGACGCCGAGATAAAAATGGCTCTCCCCGCCGCTCATGTCTGCAACCGCTCGATTGTCGCGCCGCATTGCGCCAGTTTTCGGTCGAGCTGCTCATAGCCGCGGTCGATGTGATAGACGCGGTTGATGATGGTTTCGCCTTCCGCGGCAAGCGCTGCAAGCACAAGGCAGACCGAAGCGCGCAGATCCGTTGCCATCACCTGCGCCCCCTTGAGCGGCTTGCCGCCCCGGACCACGGCCGTCGTGCCCTGTAGGGTGATGTCGGCGCCGAGCCGCGCCAGTTCCGGCACATGCATGAAACGGTTCTCGAAAATCGTCTCGCGGATGAGCGATGTTCCGTCGGCGCAGCAGGCGAGCGCCATGAACTGCGCCTGAAGGTCTGTCGGAAAGCCCGGATAGGGTTCCGTGGTGAGGTCGGTCGTGCGCAGGGTGCCGCTTCTCGAAACCACCAGGCCCCGGTCGCTCGGCCACACATTCACGCCCATCATCTCCAGCGCCTGGATCACGGCGGCGAGGTTTTCCATGCGCGCGTTCACGAGTTCCAGCGCGCCACCGGTGATGGCCGCAGCCACCGCATAGGTGCCAGCCTCGATGCGGTCGGGGATGACGTGATGCGCAGCAGCCTTCCACTCGGTGCCGCCCTCGATGATGATTCGATGCGTTCCCGCTCCCTCGATCTTCGCGCCCATGGCGTTGAGGCAGGCGGCGAGGTCCGCCACTTCCGGTTCGCGCGCCGCATTCAGGATTTGGGTCTCGCCGTGCGCTGCAGTGGCCGCCATCATGGCCGTCTCCGTCGCGCCCACCGAAGGCGAACTCAGGATCACCCGTGTGCCTTTGAGCCCATCGGTTGCGCGGGCGACGATCAGCCCGCCTTCGATGCCGATGTCTGCACCCAGCATTTCGAGCGCTTTCAAATGCATGTCCACCGGCCGCGCCCCGATGGCGCAGCCGCCGGGCAGCGATACCCGCGCCTCGCCAAACCGCGCAAGCAGTGGCCCGAGAAACAGGACCGTGGCCCGCATCCGCCGCACGGTTTCATAGGAGACTTCGCATGAAACCATCGCGCTGGCGTCGATCACCGCCGTGTGGGCGTTGCGCGTCACCAATGCCCCGTAAAGCTCGGCGACCTGGAGCATGTTCTCCACATCGGAGACCAGTGGCAGGTTCGACAGTTCCAGCGGATGCGGGCTCAAGAGTGCGGAGGCAATCTGCGGCAGCGCGGCATTCTTTGCCCCGGCAATGGTGACGGCGCCCTGAAGCGGCTGGCCCCCTGTTATTCTCAGTCTGTCCATGATGGTGGTTCCGGAAACACCGATTGTCGGAGCGCAGTCTCTATTGGTGAATTCCTTTGATCAAGCCCTCTTGGGAATATATTATTCCATTTTGTAATTCCTGCGGGATTCCCCTGGCGGCGAAACTCATTTAGTTTCGCTATCCCGTTCCTCGAAAGGAAGCCATGTCTGTCCTGAAGATCATCGACGCGCAGCTTGAGACCATGGCGCCGGCCGACCGGCAGATCGGCCAGTTCATCGTCGACAATCCCGACCGCGTGCTCAGGCTCTCCTCCGCGGCCTTGGCCGAAGAGACCGGCCGCAGCCAGTCGAGCGTGGTGAAGTTCAGCCAGAAACTCGGCTTCTCGGGGTATCAGGATCTGAAGCTGGCGGTCAGCAAGGCCAAGGCGCAGGAATGGCAGGTGCCGCCGGGCATGATCCACTCCACCATCGAGATCGGCGACAGCCACGCCACCATTTCGCAAAAGCTGATCTCAAGCAAGCTTCTCTCCATGCAGCAGACCATCGCCGCCAATCACGAGCCGGAGATAGCGCGAGCGCTTGAGTCATTGGATGCCGCGCGCCGCATTCACATTGCAGGTGTCGGTGCGTCTTCACTGGTCGCGCGCGACTTTTCCTACAAGCTCCAGAAGCTCGGCCGCAACGCCCTGCATGACAGCGACAGTCACGTGCAGATGGCCAATGTCTCCTCTCTGGGCGAAGAGGATGTGCTTTTTGCATTGTCTTATTCCGGCACCAGCATCGAGACGGTGCGCATTGCCGAGCTTGCAAAGGCGCGCGGCGCGACGGTCATCTCCGTCACCGGCTTGCAGCACAATCCGCTGATGCGCGTTGCCGACATTCGCCTGCACACGGTCGCAGACGAGGAACGGGTGCGCTCCTCCGCCATCACGTCGCGCGATGCACAGCTCACTTTGATGGACTTCCTGTTCATCCTCATCCTGCAGCGCCAGCCGGATGCGAACGACTATGTCCACAACAGCGAAGCGTCGGTGTCCGCACTGAAGATGCCGGCGGCAAAATGACGGGTCAGTAGATGGCTCTGCGGGCCGTCTCGCTGGGGCGCTCGCCGAAGGTCTTGCGGTAGTCGGCGGCAAAGCGTCCGAGATGGCTGAACCCCCAGCGCAACGCTGTTTCCGTTACCGAAATTTCCCCTTGGGCATTTTCCAGATCGAACCGCACGCGACGCAGACGCTCAAGGGTCAGCGCGTGCATGGGCGAAAGACCGTGCGTGCGTTTGTAGGCAAGCTGCAGCGCCCGCGCGCCGACACCCGATGCCGCCGCGATGTCGGTCAGGGTGATCGGGCGGTGCGCATTCTCCCTGATGAACGCGTCGGCCCGCTTCACCTGCCGCGGTGCCGCCTCCTGCTTTGTGTCAAAGAAAGCGGAGAGGTTGTGCGGCTGGAGTCTCAGAAGCGCCTCGAGAATGCGCTGCTCGTGGAACGCGGCGCAAAGGTTCAGCACCTGCTTTTCGGGCTTGTTGGCGGCGCGGAACATCGCATTGACCAGATTGCGCCATGAAGCAAGCTCCGGCCGGGTGAAATCGATCACCGGATCGAACACCACAGGTCCCGGCAGCGGGCGCTCGCAGAGCTGCTCGGCGAAACCCATGAACGAGGCTTTGGGGATCTGCACCAGAACCTGCTCGCACCCGGCCCACCAGCGCATGGAGGTTTCGCGGTCGGCATTGAGCAGCGCCGCCCTGTCGCCATCGCTCAGGAATTCCTTCCGGTTGTGTTTGATGGTCGCGCAGCCGGAAATCGGAATCTGTATGAGATAGAAGGTTTCGAGCGCGCCGGGGTCGATCAGAACATCGGCACCGTAGCTGATATAGTTGAGGGAAACGAGGAGGCCCGGCTGGTGGTTTTGCACCGCGCGAAACCGTCCGCCGCCGACCACTTCCAGCCGGTGGTTGCAGAATTTCCGGGCAACCTTCTCCCGTGCACAGTCCAGATCGTCCGTCTGAAAAAGGGCGTGGCTGGACAACGGGCGGTCGCCCCACTCCTCCCGGGCGATCACCATTCCCCGAGTTTAGCAGGTGTTTTGGTTTCTCCAAGATTTGTCCTGGTTTCTCGCCAAAACCGGTCTGTTTTTTTCGTTTTTCGGATATTTGGTTCAGTTTCCGGATATTTTTCCGGGTCGCTTCCGGGCACCATGAAACTCCGTGATCAAGGGAGGAAAATCATGGAAAAGCAACTCGAAAAAGGCGTCACCGCAAACGGTGAGGGATATGCCGGCAAGGAATGGAACATTCTCGGTCAGGTCTATTTTCCCAAGGCCACATGCGATTCCACCTTCGCCTTTGAGACCAACAGCGACCCGGGCCAGTTCGTGCCGGTTCATGTTCATCCTACACAGGAAGAGTTCATTCTGGTGCAGGAAGGCGAGCTGGATCTGAAGCTCGACGGCAAGTGGATGAAGGCGAAGGCGGGCGATCTGGTGCGCATGCCGCGCGGCGTTCCACATGGCTATTTCAACAAGTCCGACAAACCGGCCCGCGCGCTCTTCTGGGTTTCGCCGGCGCGCAAGCTCGAAGCGCTATTCGAGACGCTGCACAACATGACCGACCCGGAAGAGGTGGTGAAGGTTTCGGCCCTTCACGAAGTGGATTTCCTGCCACCGGAAGCAAACGACTAGCGCCAGGCGCTTTGGCCGGCTCAGGGTTGGGCCGGCCCACAGACCCGATAACAATCAAGGCCGGCAAGGGACCTTTGGCGACGTGGCGACACGCGGTGCGGGGAGGCGCGCGTCCAGAATTTGCCGGACG
Organism: Nitratireductor rhodophyticola; assembly: GCF_019891355.1. Classification (NCBI taxonomy): domain Bacteria; kingdom Pseudomonadati; phylum Pseudomonadota; class Alphaproteobacteria; order Hyphomicrobiales; family Phyllobacteriaceae; genus Nitratireductor; species Nitratireductor rhodophyticola. The sequence goes on from NZ_JAHSSF010000003.1 coordinate 861,587, forward strand.
GGAGGAACAACGTCATGACAAAACGAAAGCATGTCTGCGTGATCGGCGCCGGCGTCAGCGGCCTTGCCGCCGCCCGCTCCTTCAAGAAGCGTGGCCACCGGGTAACCGTTCTTGAACGCAGTCACGAACTGGGCGGCGTCTGGGAGCCGTCACGCTCCTATCCGGATGTACAGACGCAGAGCCCCAAGGATCTCTATCGTTACACCGACAAGGCGATGCCGAAGGATTTTCCCGAATGGCCGAAGGGCCCGCAGGTATTTTCCTACCTGTCGGACTATGCAGACGACCACGGTCTGCGCCCGCTGATCCGCTTCAACACCTCCGTTTCTGCCATGCGCCGGCGCGACGATGGCAAACCCGGCTGGGAGCTCGATCTCGAAACGGCGAATGGCGAGAAAACCAGCGAAACCTTCGATTTTGTCGCTGTGTGCACCGGCCAGTTCAGTGAGAAGAACATTCTCACCCATCCGGGCCAGGAGGAGTTCGAAGCGGTGGGAGGGGCCGTGATTCACTCGTCCGAATACACCGATCCGGCCATGGTGAAGGGCAGGGACGTCACGGTTCTCGGTTTCTCGAAATCGGCGACCGACATTGCCGTGAGTGCGGTGAGATCGGGTGCTCGCTCCGTCACCATCGTCTATCTGGAATCGGTCTGGCGCATTCCCTACTTTGTCGGCGGGCTGATCAACTTCAAGCGCATCCTCTATATCCGCGCGCAGGAGAAGATGTTTCCGGGCTGGAGCCTGAGCGGCTTTGCCCGCTTCAACCATGCCGTTGCCCGGCCCTTCATCTGGGCCCACTGGCGCGCGCTGGAAGCGCTTCTGACCGTGCAGCTCAAGCTCAACAAGACCGGGCTGAAGCCGAAAGAGCCCATCGAAGGCGGCGTGAATTGCTCGGTTCCCATCGCCACGCCGGGCTTTTTCGAGATGGTGGCAGACGGGCGCATCAAGGCCGTGCAGGGTACCTTCGCGAGCTATGAGCCCGGCGCGATAAGGCTGACCGGAGGTGAAGTCATCAAATCCGACATGGCGATCCTGGCGGTTGGCTGGAAGCTCGGCGTTCCCTACCTGCCGGCCGAATACCGCGAAAAGCTGGTGGAGCCGGACGGGCAGTACCGGCTCTATCGCCTGATTGCCAATCCGGATATTCCCGATCTCGGCTTTGTCGGTTTCAACTCGTCTTTCTGCACCGTTCTGTGCGCCGACCTCGCCGCCGAATGGCTGGTGCGCTACGCGGACGGAAAACTGACGAAACAACCGACCCCGGAGGAAATGCGCGCCAACATGGACATGATGCTCCACTGGCGACGCAACGAGCGACCGGCCGCGAAGATCTATGGCGGCCTGTGCGTGGCGCCCTATCACTTCAAGCATTTCGACGAGTTGATCGACGACATGGGCGCCCGGGTGAAACGCCGCAACCCGCTGGCGGAAAATCTCTCCCCTCCGGATGCCGATGCCTATGCACGCTATCTGCGCTCCGCGCCTGATTATCAGGTGGCGTGAGGCAGCGCCGCGCCGGCCTCCTCCCCGGCGCGGCCCGGCGCCTGTCTCTTTGACACACCCTTGAAATCCTTGGCGGCATGGGCGAAGGAAAGGGAAGCGCAGATCGTGCGCACCGAATTTTCCTGTCCGGAGTAGACGTTCCGTGAAAACCCTGACCATCCGCCGCCCCGACGACTGGCATCTGCATCTGCGCGATGGCGCGGTTCTGGAAGCGGTTCTGCCGCATTCTTCCGCCGATTTCGCCCGCGCGATCATCATGCCCAATCTGGTGCCGCCGGTGGTGACGGTGAAGGATGCTCTCGCCTACCGCGACCGCATCATGGCGGCAAAGCCCGAGGGACATGATTTCACGCCGCTGATGACGCTTTACCTGACGGAGCAGACGGATGCGGATGACGTGGCGGCCGGCCACCGCGACGGGCACATCACGGCGGTGAAGCTCTATCCGGCGGGTGCGACCACCAATTCCCAGAGCGGCGTGCGCGATCTCATGAAGGTGCAGCCGGTGCTGGAGCGCATGGCCGAGATTGGCCTGCCGCTGTGCGTGCATGGCGAGGTGACGGACGCCTCCATCGACATTTTCGACCGCGAGGCCGTGTTCATCGAGCGGGTGCTCAATCCGCTGCGTGAGCGCCTGCCTGAGCTCAAGGTGATCATGGAGCATGTGACCACGAAGAACGGGGTCGACTATGTTCAGAGCGCGGAGAAAAACCTCGCCGCCTCACTCACCACGCATCATCTGATCATCAACCGCAACGCCATTCTGGCTGGCGGCATTCGCCCGCACTACTACTGTCTGCCCGTCGCCAAGCGCGAGGAGCACAGGCTGGCATTGCGCAAGGCGGCAACATCGGGCGACAGCCGCTTTTTTCTGGGCACCGATTCGGCACCGCATCTCGACCCGGCCAAGGAGTCGGCCTGCGGCTGTGCCGGCATCTTCACGTCCATCAACACGATGTCCTGCCTGGCCCATGTGTTCGAGGAAGAGGGCGCGCTGGACAAACTGGAAGCTTTCGCCTCCCTCAACGGCCCTGCCTATTACGGTCTGCCTGCCAATGAAGACACGATTACGCTGGTGCGCCGTGATGAAACGGTGGAGTTCCCCAAATCCGTCTACAGCTCAGACGGTACGATCACCGTGTTTGATCCCATGTTCCCGTTGCATTGGGCGGTAGAGAAACAGCCGGCCGGCTGACATCAGGCGGCCTTGGGCCGATTGATCGCTTGCGATGCTTCCAGAACGAGCGGGGAAAGCCCATCGCCGCCCATCTCGATGATTTCGAACAGGCGGCTACGCATGCGCGGCTCCCAGAACTTGTTGATGTGATCGGCAACGCCCGCCACACGCTCGGTTTCCGGTTGCGAGGTGAAGAACGTGGCAATCTGGTTGGCCATGTAGACGAGATGCTCGTCGCCGGATTTGAACTTTTCGTCATGCGACATGTCTGGCCGCTCCAATGGTCACGCGTTCGGGGTGGGTGAAAATGTCGAACTCCTCGCCGCGCACGAGGGCGACGAGGGTCATGCCGGCGGTTTCCGCCGTACGGATGGCAAGGGCTGTCGGCGCTGAAACGGCGGCAATGAGCGGCGCGCCGATGGCGGCGGTTTTCTGCACCATCTCGACCGAAACGCGCGAGGTAACGATCACCGCGCCTGTGTCGCGTTTGATACCGGCCTTGACGAGAGCGCCTGCCAGCTTGTCGAGCGCATTGTGCCGGCCCACATCCTCACGTGCGGCAACAACGCCCTTGCCGGGTATGTAGAAACCGGCTGCGTGGACGGCGCCAGTGGCCTTGTGGAGTTCCTGAAATTCATAAAGCTCGCTGATGGCACCGGTGATCTCGGCAGCCGAAAAATGCTGATCGGACGCCGTTTCCGGTACGGAGCGCATCGCCTCTTCGATGCTCTCGATCCCGCAAAGCCCGCAGCCGACGGGACCGGCAAGCCGCCTGCGGCGCGCCTCAAAACGCTTGTTGGCGGTGTCGTGCAGCCGGATTTGCAGGTCGATGCCGGGGCCGAGCTCCTGAACGGTGATGGAGTCGATTTCTTCGGCGCTGGAAACGATCCCTTCCGTGACGCTGAAACCGAGGGCGAAGTCTTCAAGGTCGGCAGGTGTTGCCATCATAACCGCATGGGTGGTGCCGCCATAGGAAAGCGCGATGGGCGTCTCCTCGGGAACGGTGCGCGGGGTGACCTTCGTTCCGCCGGTGCGGCGGGCCGTTCTTGAAACGCGGGCTGTGGCGGGAGGTTGGGTCATGGCGCTACACATTCATCATCCCGACCGTCATTCCGGCCGAGCAAAGCGAGAGCCGGGACCCAATGAGAGGCGCAGCCGGTGTCCGCGGAAGGCAGCAGGGTGAATGCCCGGATGAGAACCGGACCTGGGACGCCATTTTCTTCCAATGGGTCCCGGACAAACCTGCGGCTTTCCGGGATGACAACGGTGTGGCGCTATTACCCCCCTCTGGCTTGCCAGCCATCTCCCCCTCAAGGGGGGAGATTACGCGGTGGGAACGGTTCCCCCAATCGCCAGCGCCGATGGTTTGCGACGCCATATATGCAAGCCAATCTCCCCCCTTGAGGGGGAGATGCCCGGCAGGGCAGAGGGGGGTGAGGGCACCGCCGGCAAGCATCGCTACTCCGCCGCCTCCACATGCACGATGCGGCGGCTTTGGCGGGCGTGTTCTTCGTAGTCTTCCTGCCACTCGGTCGGGCCGTTGGAGGGTGAGACCTGCACCGCCGTGACCTTGTATTCGGGGCAGTTGGTGGCCCAGTCGGAATACTCGGTTGTCACCACATTGGCCTGCGTGGCCGGGTGGTGGAAAGTGGTGTAGACGACGCCCGGCGCAACGCGCTCGGTGATGGTGGCGCGCAGGCTCGTTTCGCCGGAGCGGCTCTTGAGCTTCACCCAGTCGCCCTCGCGGATGCCGCGTGTCTCGGCGTCGAAGGGATGGACCTCCAGAAGATCCTCGTCGTGCCAGACGACATTCTCCGTGCGGCGCGTTTGGGCCCCGACATTGTATTGCGAGAGGATGCGCCCGGTGGTGAGCAGCAGCGGGAACCGCGGACCGGCCTTTTCGTCGGTGGCGACATAGGCGGTGCGCACGAACTTGCCCTTGCCGCGCACAAAGCCGTCGATATGCATGACGGGCGTGCCGGTGGGAGCCTTTTCGTTGCACGGCCACTGGACCGAACCTTCCTTTTCCAGAAGCTCATAGGTCACGCCGGCGAAGCTTGGCGTGGTGGCCGCGATCTCGGCCATGATCTCGGAAGGATGCGTGTAGTTCCAGTCCTGACCCAGCGCACGGGCCATGTCCTGCGTGACCTCCCAGTCGGCATAGCCGTTCTTGGGCTCCATCACCTTGCGGACGCGGTTGATGCGGCGTTCGGCATTGGTGAAGGTGCCATCCTTCTCAAGGAAGGTCGAACCCGGCAGGAATATATGGGCGTAGTTGGCGGTCTCGTTCAGGAAGAGATCGTGAACGATGACGCATTCCATCGCTTCCAGACCGGCCGCCACATGATGCGTGTTGGGGTCGGACTGGAGAATGTCTTCGCCCTGCACGTAAAGCGCCTTGAAGGAGCCATCGACGGCGGCGTCGAGCATGTTGGGAATGCGCAGGCCCGGCTCGTTGTCGAGCTTCACGCCCCACAGGCTCTCATAGATGGCGCGGGTCGCATCCTCGGAGATGTGGCGGTAGCCCGGCATCTCGTGCGGGAAGGAGCCCATGTCGCAGGAGCCCTGCACGTTGTTCTGCCCACGCAGCGGGTTCACGCCCACGCCCGGCCGGCCGATATTGCCGGTAGCCATGGCAAGGTTTGCGATGGCCATGACGGTGGTGGAGCCCTGGCTGTGCTCGGTGACGCCGAGACCGTAATAGATCGCGCCGTTACCGCCCGTTGCGTAGAGGCGTGCAGCACCGCGGATCAGCTCGGCGGAAACGCCGGACATCTTTTCGACGGCCTCGGGGCTGTTTTCCGGCTGGAGCACGAAGCTCGCCCAGTCCTGGAATTCGTCCCAGTCGCAGCGCTCGCGGATGAACGCTTCGTCGAACAGGCCTTCGGACACGATTACATGGGCAAGCGCCGTCAAGACGGCGACATTGGTGCCGGGCTTCAAGGGCAGGTGATAGCTCGCCGCCACATGGGGCGTGCGCACGAGGTCGATGCGGCGCGGGTCGAGGACGATCAGCTTCGCGCCTTCGCGCAGGCGCTTTTTCAGCCGAGAGGCGAACACGGGATGCCCGTCGGTCGGGTTTGCGCCGATCACCAGAACCACATCGGAATGTTCGACCGAATCGAAATCCTGCGTGCCGGCGGAGGTGCCGAAGGTGGTCTTGAGGCCGTAGCCGGTGGGCGAGTGGCAGACGCGTGCGCAGGTGTCGACATTGTTGTTGCCGAAGACCTGACGCACCAGCTTCTGGACGAGATAGGTCTCTTCATTGGTGCAACGCGACGACGTGATTCCGCCCACCGAGCCCCGGCCATATTTCTGCTGGATGCGGCCGATCTCGGTGCCGATATGGGCATAGACCTCTTCCCACGAGACTTCGCGCCACGGGTCGGTGATCTTCTCGCGGATCATCGGATTGAGGATGCGGTCCTTGTGGGTGGCGTAGCCATAGGCGAAGCGGCCCTTCACGCAGGAATGGCCGCGATTGGCCTTGCCGTCCTTGTAGGGCACCATGCGGACGACTTCCTCGCCCTTCATCTCGGCCTTGAACGAGCAGCCGACACCGCAATAGGCGCAGGTGGTGACGGCGGAATGATCGGGCATGCCCATCTCGATGATGGACTTTTCCTGAAGCGCGCCGGTGGGACAGGCCTGCACGCAGGCGCCACAGGACACGCATTCCGACTGCAGGAAGGGCTCGTCCATGCCGGCGGTGATGCGGCTTTCGAAACCACGGCCTTCCACTGTCAGGGCGAAGGTGCCCTGCTGCTCTTCACAGGCGCGAACGCACAGCGAGCAGACGATGCACTTCGCCGGATCGTAGGCGAAATAGGGGTTGGAAACGTCCAGTTCCTTGAAGTTCACCCCGTGCTCACCGATGGGCGAGGGCGCAAGATGGTTTGCCCCTTCATCTCCATAGCGGTTCTGCTTCAGGCCCACGGTCTCGGCCATGTTCGCCATCTCGCAATTGCCCATGGCGCAGGCCGCGCAGTTTTCCGGATGGTCGGACATGTAGAGTTCCATCACGCCGCGGCGGATGGTGTTGAGGCGGTCGGTCTGGGTGTTGACGGAAATGCCGTCCATGGCCGGGGTGGTGCAGGAAGCCGGCGTGCCGCCCTTGCCCTCGATCTCAACCAGGCAGAGACGGCAGGAGCCGAAGCTCTTGACCATGTCGTTGGCGCAGAGCTTCGGGACGGCGATGCCGGCCTCGCGCGCGGCGCGCATGATCGACGTGCCTTCGGGCACGGTGACAGACTGGCCATCGATGGTCAGCGTCACCGTCTTGTCGGATTTCGCTGCGGGTGTGCCGTAGTCGATTTCGTTCACGAAGCACATGGCGTGGCTCCCATGGGGTTGGTGGCTTGCTGGAAAGGCAGGCGCCCCTTCGCGCCCCCCTCTGCCTTGCCAGGCATCTCCCCCTCAAGGGGGGAGATCAGCTGCCTTGAATGTCTCGCCTCATCGGCATCGTTGCGGGATGGCGCGACCGCCCCTGCCAGCCGATCTCCCCCCTTGAGGGGGAGATGTCCGGCAGGACAGAGGGGGGTCTGACGCGCGCTTCCGGTTCCGGACGTCATCATCATCACTCCGCAGCCTCCCGCATGGGCGCGGGGCGGAAATCTTCCGGGAAATGGGTCAGCGCGCTCATGACGGGGTAGGGCGTGAAGCCACCCAGTGCGCACAGCGATCCGAATTTCATCGTGTTGCAGAGATCGGTCACGGTCTCGATCTGCTCTTCGGGCGCGATGCCCTGCTTCAGCCGGTCGAGCACCTCGACGCCGCGCGTCGAGCCGATGCGGCAGGGCGTGCACTTGCCGCAACTCTCCACCGCGCAGAACTCCATGGCGAAGCGCGCCTGCTTCAGAAGATCGACCGTGTCGTCGAAGACCACGATGCCGGCATGGCCGATGAGGCCATCCTTGGCGGCGAAGGCCTCATAGTCGAAGGGCGTGTCGAACAGGTCGCGGGGCCAGTAAGCGCCGAGCGGACCGCCCACCTGCACGGCGCGCACGGGACGGCCCGTGGCGGTGCCACCGCCGATATCGTCCACCAGCTCGCCGAGGGTAACGCCGAAGGCAGTCTCGAACAGGCCGCCATGCTTCACATTGCCGGTGATCTGGATCGGAATCGTGCCACGCGAACGGCCCATGCCGAAATCGCGATAATAGGCTCCGCCCTTGTCGAGAATTATCGGCACGGAGGCGAGCGAGATCACATTGTTGATGACGGTCGGCTTGCCGAACAGGCCTTCATGGGCCGGCAGTGGCGGCTTGGCGCGCACCTGGCCGCGCTTGCCTTCCAGACTGTCGAGCAGCGCCGTTTCCTCACCGCAGACATAAGCACCGGCGCCCACGCGCACTTCCATGTCGAATGCGTAATTCGAGCCGAGCACGTTTTTGCCGAGCATGCCGGCTGCGTGGGCGGCGTCGATCGCCTCGTTCAGGATGCGGTGAACATTGGGATACTCGGAGCGGAGATAGACATAGCCCTTCGTCGCGCCCGTAGCGATCCCGGCAATCACCATGCCTTCGATGAGCACGAAGGGATCGCCCTCCATGATCATGCGGTCGGAGAAGGTGCCCGAATCGCCTTCGTCGGCGTTGCAGACGATGTATTTCTGCGTTGCCTCGGTGTCGTGCACCGTCTTCCATTTGATGCCGGTCGGGAAGCCAGCGCCGCCACGGCCTCGCAGGCCGGATTCGGTGACTTCCTCGACAATGCCGAGCGGCGTTTTTTCCAGCGCGTTGCGCAGGCCACGGAGGCCGCCATGCGCCTCGTAGTCCTCAAGCGATACCGGATCGATGATGCCGCAGCGGGCGAAGGTAAGGCGGGTCTGCTTTGCAAGGAAGGGAATTTCCTCGGGCTTGCCGAGGGAGAGGTCGTGCGCGCCGCCTTCGATCAGGCAGGCGTCGAACAGGCCCGCCACGTCGCCAGGCTTCACCGGACCGTAGGCTACGCGGCCCTCGGCGGTTTCCACCTCGACCATGGGCTCAAGCCAGAACATGCCGCGCGAGCCATTGCGAACGATCTTCGCGTCGAGACCGCGTTTTTCGATTTCCTCACGCGCGGCGGCAGCGACCTTTTCGGCGCCCAGCGCCAGCGCACCGGCATCGCGCGGAATGTAGATGTTGATGGTCATGCGCGCACCTCTGCTGCGATTTCCTCGGCTCGCGCCTCATCCAGCCGGCCAATGACCTCGCCGTCGAGCATGGCGGAGGGCGCACAGGCGCACAGACCGAGGCAATAGACGGGCTCCAGCGTCACGGCGCCATCGGCGGAGGTTTCGTGAAACCTGATGCCGAGCAGCTTTTGCAGCTTTTCGGCGACCGCATCGCCGCCCATGGACTGGCAGGCCTCGGCCCGGCACAGTTTCAGCACGTGACGGCCCGCCGGCTTCTCGCGGTAGTCGTGGTAGAACGAGACAACGCCATAAACTTCGGCGCGTGTCAGGTTGAGGGCCTCGGCGATGATAGGCAGGCTTTCACGCGGCACATGGCCGAGTTCCCGTTGAATCCCATTGAGAATGGGAAGTAACGGGCCCTCTTCGCCTTTCCACCGATCAATGATCGGCTCGACGGCGGCCGCAATTTCGGTACGTGCTTGCTGCATCTCGCAGCGCCCTCCCTAACGATGCTCGTTCTGAAGGGGAACAAATCCTTTGTGCAGGATCAATATAGCATATTCGTCGCTTGATAGAAAATATCTATCGTTGTGACTCGTACCGTTCGGCCAGGAGCCTTGCCTCGTAGAGCAGGGCAGAGACAAGCGGCGTGTGCGGCTCGCGCTTGACGGCCACCAGACCGACGAGATGGCTCGCGTCCGGTTCGACAATGGGGATGGCCCGGATAGGCTCGGCAAAACCCAGAACTTCCGCAAGATTAAGCGGCATGATGGAGGCCCATTTGCCGGTGCGGATATGGGAGAAGAGCACGATCATCGAATTGGATTCGAGTGTGGGATGGGCCGTTGCCCCCACCTCCTCCAGATGTTTGTTGATGATGCGCCGGTTCTGCATGTCGGGCGTGAGGAGGCAGAGTGGCAGTTCGGCCACCTCCTTCCATGTCACCGTTTCGCGGTCTGCAAGCCGGTTCGTGGCGGCGGTGATGAGCTGGTAGCGCTCGGAATAGAGCGGCACGGATGCGACATGACCGAGCGGTTCGTTGTCGAGATAGGTGATGCCGATGTCGATCTCGAAGTTCTCAAGAAGCGATAAGACCTCCAGCGAGGTGCGTGAGATGATGGAGAAAGTGACTTCGGGGTGCTTTTCGCGAAAGGGCGTGGTGAGCTCGGGCAGCATGGCAAGTGCGGTCGGGATGGCGGCGATACGCACATGGCCGGCGAGGCCACGCCGTGCGGCCTTCATCTCGGCGCGCATGGTGCGCGTGTCGCCGACAATGCGACGCGCCCATTCGAGAACGCGCTGGCCCTCCGGTGTCAGACCCTGAAAGCGCGACCCGCGCTGGACCAGCATGACGCCAAGCTGGTCCTCAAGCTGCTTGATGGCGGCAGACAGCGTGGGCTGCGTGATGCCGAGCTCGGTGGCGGCCCGCCCGAAATGCTGCTCCCTGGCGAGCGCGATGAAAAATTCCAGCTTGTCGATCATGGCGAGACGCTACATCGGCGATGCGCGCCCGGCAATGCGCAAGACGTGCCGACGGAAATTGGCCAATTTGCCTCTCTTGGCCCGCGCGCCCATCTGCATTATCTGAGAGAAAACGCAAAGGCACGTGCATATGACTCTCGACAGACAGACCGTCATCGACCGCTTGCGGTCCGTGAAGGGCCCGGATCTGGAAGGCGACATCGTTTCGCTGGGACTGGTTTCCGAGATTTTCATCGCAGACGGCAAGGTTTTCTTCTCGATTACCGTTCCGGCCAGACGCGCGCAGGAGCTGGAGCCACTGCGTCAGGCGGCTGAGAACGCCGTCAAATCGCTGCCGGGCGTCAAGGGCGCAATGGTTGCTCTGACGGCGGAAAAGGCAGGTGGCGGCATGGGCGCGACACCGCCACCACGCCCGAAGCCTGCTCCGCAACGTCCCGCGCCGGGCGGACCTGCCGCACAGGCCGGCCAGCAACCGGCGAAGCAGGATGTGCCGGGCATCAAGGCGATCATTGCCGTGGCGAGCGGCAAGGGCGGCGTCGGCAAGTCGACAACGGCGGTCAATCTGGCACTGGGACTGAAGGCGCTGGGTCTGAAGGTCGGCATTCTCGATGCGGACATTTACGGCCCTTCCATGCCGCGCCTGCTTGGGCTGAAGGGCAAGCCGGAAACCGCCGATGGCAAGACGCTGAAGCCGATGGAGGCGTTTGGCGTAAAGGTCATGTCCATGGGCTTCCTCGTGGAGGAAGACACGCCAATGATCTGGCGCGGGCCGATGGTCGTTTCGGCCCTTCGCCAGATGCTGCGTGACGTCGCCTGGGGCGAACTCGACGTGCTGGTGGTCGACATGCCGCCCGGCACGGGCGACGCACAGCTGACCATGGCGCAGCAGGTGCCGCTGGCTGGTGCGGTGATTGTTTCCACACCGCAGGACCTGGCGCTGATCGATGCGCGCAAGGGGCTCAACATGTTCAGGCGGGTGGATGTCCCGCTGCTCGGCATTGTCGAGAATATGAGCTATTTCGTCGCCCCCGACACGGGCAAGCGCTATGACATTTTTGGCCATGGCGGCGCAAAGGCCGAGGCAGAAAGGCTGGGGGTGCCGTTCTTGGGCGAAGTGCCCCTGACGATGGATGTGCGCGAAACCTCCGACGCGGGGACGCCGGTCGTGGCATCGAACCCCGATGGCGTTCAGGCCGGGGTCTACAGGGAGATCGCCGGAAGGGTCCACACGCATCTTGCGGCAGCCATGCAGAGCGCTGCGGATGAAGCGCCGGCCATCGTTTTTGAATAAAACTATTGCTGCAATTGATTGATCGCTCGGTGCGTGTAAAAAGCGCTGCATTCAATCAAAGGGGATTTCCATGAGCGCCGCGACCTCGCAGACCGTGCTTCACGAACGCCACGATGGATGGCACCGCATCACGCTCAACCGGCCGGAGAAGCTGAACTCCTTCAACGAGGAGCAGCACACGGCATTGCGCGAAGCGCTGGAAGCGTGCTCAGCCGACGATACATGTCGCGCGGTTCTTTTGACCGGGGCAGGGCGCGGCTTCTGCGCCGGACAGGATCTGGGCGACCGCGATCCCGCCAAACTCGAGGACAAGCCGGACCTCGGTTATACGATCGAGAATTTCTATAATCCGCTGGTGCGCAGGCTGCGGGGCATGAACAAGCCTATTGTCTGCGCGGTGAATGGCGTGGCCGCAGGTGCGGGTGCCAACATTGCACTCGCCTGCGACATCGTTCTGGCGGCGAAGTCTGCAAAGTTCATTCAGGCCTTTGCGAAGATCGCACTTGTGCCGGATTCCGGCGGAACCTGGTTCCTGACACGCATTCTGGGTGAGCCGCGCGCCAAGGCGCTGGCGCTCACGGGCGAGCCGCTCTCGGCGGAGGATGCTGCAAACTGGGGTCTGATCTGGCGCGCCGTCGAGGACGACGCCCTGATGAGCGAGGCGGAGGCGCTGGTGGAGAAACTGGCCAGCGGACCGACCCACGCCTACGGCCTGATCAAGAAGGCGATCCACGCCGCTCCGGGAAGCTCGCTCGATGCGCAGCTTGAGCTGGAGCGCGAATTGCAGCGCGAAGCCGGCCGCTCGGACGACTACCGCGAGGGCGTCGCCGCGTTTCTCGAAAAGCGCAAGCCGGTCTTCAAGGGGTAAGCGCAGGGTTTTTAGCCACCCACCCCTTTTGGGCCGCCAATGTCAGGACGCTGCGGCTTCCCCGGCATCGCCACCGGTAACCCGGGCGTTGAAGTCGGAGAAGAACTGGCCGGCAAGTTTCTTGGAAGTCGACTGAATGAGACGGCTGCCGAGCTGGGCCATCTTGCCGCCGACATCCGCCTTGGCGCTGTAGCTTAAGATCGTTGCGTCGGGACCGTCTTCCTTCAGCGAGACGTCTGCCCCGCCCTTGGCAAAGCCGGCCACGCCGCCCTTGCCTTCGCCCGTGATCGTGTAGGAGTGCGGCGGGTTGAGATTGGTGAGCTCCACCGCGCCGTTGAATTTCGCCTTGATCGGTCCGATCTTGAGCGTAACAACGGCTTCAAACTCGGTGTCCGACGTCTTGGTCAGTTCCTGACAGCCGGGAATGCAGTCCTTCAGAACCTCGGGATCGTTCAGAGCCTGCCAGACGGTGTCCACCGGCGCTTCGATGCGTTCTTCACCTTCGATGACCATGGCCATGGGGCGTTCCTCCTGAGACGGTGTTCCCGATCTGGCTAACCCACCGGATACGTCTTGTCCATCCGTGTGGCGACGGCCGCTGTTGCCTTGTGCCTGACATGTGGCGCATTTATTCGACAGCGAATCGGCTGAAGGGTGAGGCGTGCAATGAAGGGGAGCGAAACGCACGAAGGCGGAAGGGCGGGGACGGCTGCGGAGGTTTTCGGCGCGTTCCTCAGGCTCGGCCTGACCTCCTTCGGAGGCCCCATCGCGCATCTAGGCTATTTCCGCGACGCGCTCGTGCTGCGGCGCAAATGGCTCGATGAAAAGGCCTATGCCGATCTGGTGGCGCTGTGTCAGTTTCTGCCGGGACCGGCAAGCAGTCAGGTGGGCTTTGCGCTTGGCTATATGCGGGCAGGTCCGCTGGGCGCGGCAGCGGCATGGACGGCGTTTACACTGCCATCCGCGTTTCTGCTCTTCGTTTTTGCGCTGTTTGCTTCCGCACTCGACAATCCGCTCGGTCAGGGGCTGCTGCACGGGCTGAAGATCGTGGCCGTGGCGGTGGTGGCGCAGGCGGTCTGGGGCATGGCCCGCTCGCTATGCCCGGACCGCGCGCGCGCCGGCATCGCCCTTGCCGCGCTTGTGCTCGTTACGGTCTCAGCAAGCGCGTTTGCGCAGATCGGTGCCATCGCGATCGGTGCGCTGCTTGGCTGGCTGCTCTGTCGCGGAAAGGCAGGCGGCGATGGGGCAGTCGTCGCGTTTGGCCTGTCGAAGCGGGCCGGTGCCACCTGCCTGATCCTCTTTGCAATTCTGCTCCTCGGCCTGCCGCTTGTCGCGCCCATGGCGCAGGGGCTCTCCGTGTTCGACACGTTCTACCGTGCCGGCGCGCTGGTGTTTGGCGGCGGGCATGTGGTGCTGCCGCTCCTGGAAGCGGGTGTCGTTGAGCCCGGCTGGGCGACGCGCGACGCGTTTCTGGCAGGCTATGGCGCGGCACAGGCCGTGCCCGGCCCGCTCTTCACCTTCGCGGCCTATCTGGGGGCGGTTCTGGAGCCCGCGCCGAATGGACTGGCAGGCGCTGCGATTGCGCTGATCGCTGTGTTCCTGCCAGGATTTCTTCTGTTGCTGGGCGTCGCGCCCTTCTGGGACCGGTTCCGGCAATTCGACGCCGCGCGGGCGCTGATGATGGGCACAAATGCCGCCGTAGTCGGCATATTGGGGGCGGCCCTTTATGACCCGCTGTGGACGACCGCCATTCTTGCGCCGGCTGACTTTGCCGTGGCGGCAGTCGGCTTCATCCTGCTCACCATGTTGAAAGCGCCACCATGGGTGGTGGTGGCGCTCTGTGCAGTGGCGGGCGTGGCGCTGGCTGCTCTTTGACGCTGCCTGCTTTTACGCGGCTACACGCCGATACTCGGATGCTGCCGCCGCCAGTTCGCGGATGCCGGGCTCGATCTGCTGCGCCGCGATGGACGAGATGCCAAGCCGCATGAACGGTGTCGGCTGGGTCCGTCCGAGGAAGAAGCGTGCACCCGGCTCGATCAGGACACTGCGGCGAGCGGCGGATTTGGCAAGCACGGCCGAATCGAGACCAGGCGGGCCTTCGAGCCAGAGCGAGGTGCCGCCGCGAATGTCGGCCGCGTTCCAGTCCGGCAGAATGTCGCCAACTGCCTGATAGAGTTTCTCGCGCCGCTCTTCGAAGGCTGCCGAGATGCGCCGCACCAGCGTGTCGTGATGGCCGAGCGACAGGAACAGGGCAACGGCGCGCTGGTTGTTGGCCGGCGGATGTCGCAGCATGAAGCGACGTAAGGCGCGCAACTCCGCGATCAGGTCTGCAGGCGCTACGATGTAGCCCATGCGCAGGCCAGGCGCGAGCGTCTTGGACATCGAACCCAGATGCACCACGCGGCCATTGCGGTCGAGCCCCTTGAGAGCGGCCTGCGGGCGCTCGTCGGCGAGCTGGCTGTCATAGTCGTCTTCGATGACGATCCAGTCATGGCGCTCTGCTGCCTCAAGCAATGCCTCGCGCCGCGCCTGGCTGAGCGGCACCATGGTCGGGCAGTGATGGCTGGGCGTGGCGAAGACGAAATCTGCATCCTGCGGAATCTGCGCCACGTCGATGCCCTGCCGGTCGACGGGAACGGGGGCAATTTCCGCGCCGGCAAGCTGGAAGATGGAACGCGCATCGGGATAGCCGGGATTCTCCACCGCGACTTTCTTGCCGCGGCTCATGAGGAGCGTGGCCAGCATGTAGAGCGCATGCTGCGAGCCGAGCGTGACGAGGATCTCGTCGGGATTGGCGAAGATGCCACGCCGAGGCAGGAGCCGTGCCTGGATCTGCTCGACAAGCAGCGGGTCGTCACGGTCGACCATGTCCGCCGCCCAGTTGCGGATTTCCAGAACGGCCAGCGCCATGCGGTTGCACTCCCGCCACTCGGCGGTCGGGAAGAGCGAGGGGTCGAACTGGCCGTAGACGAAGGGATAGGAGGCCTTCATCCAGTCTTCGTTCTTGCGGGGCTCCGGCATTTCGCTGGCCAGAACCTGAAACCGCTTCTGCCAGTTGACGCCATCCTTGCCACCCTGCTTGCGGGGTGGACGCGGAGGCGCGGCCAGCACTTCCGGATTGACGAAGTGGCCGCGGCGCTCACGGGCGATCAGAAACCCCTGATCGACAAGCTGCTGGAAGGCGAGCACCACCGTGCCGCGCGCGACGCCAAGCTTTTCCGCGAGAATGCGGCACGATGGAAGCGGCATGGACGGGGCGATCTGGCGATCGAGAATCGCAGACACGATGGCCTGACGGATCTGTGCCTGAAGGGTTTGACCCGATTCGGGGGAAATCTTGAACAGGCCCGTCCACAGGGCGGTATCATTTCTGGCTGGCATATGGCTTTCCTCTCCGGCGGGGGAGCCTAACTCTGGGTCAATGCATGTCAACCCTGGTACAATTGATTGTTCCAACAAAGAAATTGATGAATGCCAGCAAACCCCTGTTCCGCCTCGTTATGTTTGCTAAAAGAACGACGTTTCTTTTTGCAGGAGGCTCCCTTTGGACACGGCATTTAAGACTGCACTGGCTGCCCTTCGGGAGCATCGCGCGAAAACGGCCCCCATGGACATGCGCGCGGCCTTCGCTTCAGACCCCGGGCGGTTTGCCCGTTTCTCGCTTTCCCTTGACGACCTGACGCTCGATTTTTCGCGCGCTGCGGTGGACCAGAAGGCTGTCGACCTGCTTTTGAAGCTTTCGGAAGCGGCGGGGCTGGAAGCAGCACGCGACAAGATGTTCTCCGGCAGTCACATCAACACGACGGAAGACCGGGCCGTGCTGCACACCGCTCTGCGGGCGCTCTCGGGCGGCTCCATCGAGAATGACGGCTACGATGTCATGCCCGAGGTGCGTGAGGTGCTGGAGGCGATGGATGCTTTCGCCGATGGCGTGCGTCGTGGCACGATTCGCGGCGCGACCGGCAAGGCCTTCACCGATGTGGTGAACATCGGCATTGGCGGCTCCGATCTCGGCCCGGTGATGGTCACGCGGGCGCTCTCGCCCTATCGTGACGGCCCGCGCCTTCATTATGTGTCCAATGTCGATGGCGCGCATATCGCCGACACGCTGGCCGGGCTCGATCCGGAGACCACGCTCTTCATCATCGCTTCAAAGACTTTCACCACCATCGAGACGATGACCAATGCGCGCACCGCGCAGAAATGGATCGCGGCGAAGCTTGGCCAGTCGGCCACGGGCGACCATTTCGCAGCCGTCTCCACCGCGCTCGACAAGGTTGCGGATTTCGGCATCGACGAAAAGCGCGTGTTCGGTTTCTGGGATTGGGTCGGCGGGCGCTATTCGCTCTGGTCCGCGATCGGTCTGCCGATCATGATCGCCATCGGCGCTGACGATTTCCGCCGGCTGCTCGCGGGTGCGGAGGCCATGGATCAGCATTTCAAATCGGCGCCGTTGAGAGAGAATTTGCCGGCTATGCTCGGCCTGATCGGCTATTGGCATCGCGTCGTGTGTGACTATCCGGCCCGGGCCATCATTCCCTACGATCAGAGGCTGGAGCGTTTGCCTGCCTATCTGCAGCAACTCGACATGGAATCGAACGGCAAAGGCGTGCAGCTTGACGGATCGCCGGTGATCACCCCCACGGGCCCGCTGGTCTGGGGCGAGCCGGGCACGAACGGGCAACACGCCTTCTTCCAGCTTCTGCATCAGGGCACCGACATCATCCCCGTCGAGTTCATGCTGGCGGCGGAAGGGCATGAGGCTGGGCTCGGGCACCACCACGATCTGATCGTCGCCAATTGTCTGGCACAGGCGGAAGCGCTGATGAAAGGGCGCACGCTGGAAGAAGCCGAGACGCAGCTTCTGGAGAAGGGCGTGCCCGAAGCCGAGGCGAAGCGCCTTGCGCCGCACCGTGTATTCACCGGCAACAGACCCTCGCTCACGCTTCTCTATCGCAAGCTCGACCCGTTCGCGCTTGGCCGGCTGATCGCGCTTTATGAGCATCGTGTTTTTGTGGAAGCGCAGCTTTTCGGCATCAATGCCTTCGATCAGTGGGGCGTTGAGCTGGGCAAAGAGCTGGCGACCGAGCTTCTGCCCGTGGTGGAAGGCAAGGCCAGTGCGGACAGTCGTGATGCAGCGACCGGCGGCATGGTGAAGCGCATCATGGAGCTTCGCGGAAGCTGAGGCGCAGGTCGCCGCTTTCCTCGTAACACTCCGGAAGGCCGGCAGATTATCGGGCGGGCACGGCCCCGCCCGGCTGCTGCTACGGGCGAGAAGGAATATATTATTCTCAATCCTAATTGACTCTTGGAATTATAAATTTTAACACTCTGGTAAGGTGCTGAGCCGGCGAAGCGCGGGTTTTGCCAGCGCCAGACAGGTGATTTCGGGAGAGTTCATGAACGCGCAGACGCTGATGTCGGAGCTTGAAAAGCTTGTGTCGGAGGGCCGCAACCCGGACACGATGCAGATCGATCTGCAGCCGACAACCGAAATTCTGAAACTCATCAATGCCGCCGACAGGGACGTGCCGCTGGCTGTCGAAAAGGTGATCCCGCAGATCGCCGAGGCGGTCGACCGGATTGTCGACGCGTTTCAGAATGGCGGACGGCTGATCTATATGGGCGCGGGCACGAGCGGACGGCTCGGTGTGCTCGACGCTTCGGAATGCCCGCCCACCTTCAGCGTCCCCGAAGACATGGTGACCGGTGTGATCGCTGGCGGCGATCACGCATTGCGTCACGCTGTGGAAGGAGCAGAAGATGACCCGGCGCAGGGTCGTCAGGCGCTGGAAGAGCGCGGTCTGACGGCCAAGGATGTCGTGGTGGGCATCGCCGTGAGTGGCCGTACGCCTTATGTGATTGGTGGGCTGAACTATGCCAGGGAGATTGGCGCGACGACCGTTTCGCTGTCCTGCAACCCGGATTCGGCCATCGGTGCCATTGCCGACATCGCCATCGCGCCCGTGGTGGGGCCGGAAATCCTGACCGGCTCGACGCGAATGAAATCGGGCACGGCGCAGAAGCTCATCCTCAACATGCTCTCCACGGCGAGCATGATCCGCATGGGCAAGATCTATCAGAACCTGATGGTGGACGTTAACATCAGCAACCAGAAGCTCATGGCGCGCGCCTCGCGCATCGTCATGGAGGCGACGGGGTGTTCTGCCGATGAGGCCGAGACGCTGCTCCAACGCAGCGGCAATGATGTGAAGCTCGCCATCTTCATCGCGCTGACGGATATGGACGTGGAGGAAGCGCGCGCCGCCCTTGCAAGGGCTGGCGGGTTTCTGCGCAAGGCAATAAACGAAAGGCAGCAGCAAGCTGCAAACAGGTGAAGCAGCCATTTATGCGACCGTTCATTGGGCGGTTGCAGGCATCAAACGCTCTCGGAGGGAGAAGATCATGGGACAGTCTTTGATGAAGAAGTTCGCCACTTCGGTGGCATTCGCAGCCGCGCTTGGCGCGGCCACGGTGGCGGTGCCGGCATCGGCAGAAACGCTGCGCATGGCCTGGTCGCAGGATGCGACCGGCCTTGACCCGCACAAGCAGACGGCGTTTTCCTCGCTGCGTCTTCTGGAGCTGGTTTATGAGCCGCTGGTGCGTCTCAATGCCGATCTGGAGATCATTCCTGCCATTGCCGAATCCTGGGAGTTCTCCGAGGATGGCAAGACGCTGACTTTCAAGCTCGACGCGGATGCAAAATTCCAGAACGGCGAAAAGGTGACGCCAGCGGATGTGAAGGCATCGTTCGAGCGCGTTCTGGATGAGGCCACGGGTGCAGCCGCACGCGCCAACTTCACTTCCATCGAGAGCATCGACACGCCGGACGAGACCACCGTTGTCTTCAACCTGTCGCAGCCGGACGTTCCGATGTTGACGGCGATGACGAGCATCAACGCGGCAGTCGTTCCGGCGAGCGAAATCGAGGCCGGCACGATCGGCACGAAGGCGATCGGCTCGGGCCCGTTCAAGCTGGATAGCTGGGAGCCGAACCAGAAAGAGGTTCTGAGCGCCAATCCGGACTGGGCCGGCGGCGAAGTGAAGGTGGACGGCATCAACATTTCCGTTCTGCCGGACGAGACCGCCATTCTGGCGGCGCTGCGCACCAAGCAAGTGGATTTCGCGCTCATCAACGATCCGCTCGTGGCGACGCTGGTGCCGAACGAGGCAAGCCTTGAACTGAGCCGCACGCCGGTGCTGGCCTATCACGTGCTGCAGCTGAACCCGTCGCGCGAGCCGATGACGGAGCAGGCCGTGCGTCAGGCGATTTCCTGCGCCATCGACCGTCAGGACGTGCTCGACACCGCGCTTCTGGGCGAGGGTGCGGTGACCGGCCCGCTGACCATGCCGGCCTACCGTTCGGACCCGGGCGCGCTGTTCTGCTATGAGCGGGATGTGGAGAAGGCCAAACAGCTCATGGCCGAAGCCGGCTATGCAGACGGCTTTTCTGCAACGGTGATCGCCGCCACGGGCGAGCCGCCTACAGCGGCAGCCGAAGCACAGGTGATCCAGTCGCAGCTTGCCGAGATCGGCATCAAGCTCGACATCAAGATGATGGAGCTCAACGTCTATGTCGACACCTGGCTGAAGGGTGATTTCGACATGGCGGTGGCGTTGAACGGCGGCCGCGCCGATCCCTATTCCATGTACAACCGCTACTGGACCAAGGACGGCAATCTCCAGCATGTCGCCAATTATATCGACGACACGCTCGACAGCCTGATGCAGGAAGGCCGCGTGGAGACCGACTCTGCCAAGCGCAAGGAGATCTTCGCGAAATTCGAGACGCATCTTGCCGAGGTTTCGCCGTGGATCTGGCTCTACACGGGCTACACCTACACCGCGCAGCAGAAGAACGTGAAAGGCTTTGTGCCTTCCCCGACCGGCACGCTGTTTGGCCTGACCGAGGTGAGCGTGGGCGAGTGATTGCCAGATGGGGCCGCACGTTCACGTGTGGCCCCGTTTGCGCCTGGCGCTTTCTCGCGCTTGAAACGTAAGAATTCGATGCGGCTCCGCCCAGCGCCCTCGTGGTTCGACAAGCTCACCATGAGGGCTGTTGATGGTCCGTCACCCTGCGATGATCTGCAGGTCGGTACCGGAGGCGTATGAGATGTGTGCTGCTTGGCTTAAACCCATAGAGCGCCGGGGCTAAGGTCCTCAATTTGAGAACGATCCCCAGCCCTCATGGTGAGCTTGTCGAACCACGGGGCGGCATGAAGGGCGCGGCCTTTAACACCAACCGCACAAGACGATTGCATCTGGAAGGACACGGAGTGAAAGCTTCATGAATTACCTGGCCCGAAGGCTGATGACCTTTCCATTGGTCATGCTCGGGGTGTCCATCCTCGTTTTTGTCTCGATCCGGCTGGTGCCGGGCGACGCCATCACCGCCATGCTGGGAACAGAGGCCGGGCTTCTGACGCCCGACCAGCGCGCGGCACTTGAAGCCTATTTCGGCATCGATCAGGGCTGGTTCACCCAATATTGGCGCTGGCTTGCGGGTGCGGTTCAGGGCGATCTCGGCGTGTCCGTGACCTTCGGTAAGCCGGTGCTCGACGTGATCCTCGAACGCTTTCCGCTGACACTGGAACTGGCGCTTCTCTCCATGGTCATCGCGCTCGCCATCGGTCTTCCGGCGGGCATATTTGCCGCCACGCGCAATGAACAGCCGTCGGACCTCGCCGTGCGCATCTTCGCGATGATCGGCCAGTCGACGCCGAATTTCGTGTTCGCGCTTCTGGCGATCTATGTGCTGTCGGTCGGGTTCGGGGTGCTGCCGGCCATGGGCGAGTTCACGCCCTTCCTTGAAAATCCGCTGCGCAATCTGGGGCAGATGATCCTGCCGGCGCTGACGCTGGGCTTCGCCTTCGCCGCCGCCGTGACCCGCATTTCGCGCTCGGCCATGCTCGATATTCTGAGCGACGATTACATCCGCACCGCGCGCGCCAAGGGCGTGCCGGCGCGCAAGGTGATCTGGCGGCATGCGCTGCCCAACGCGCTGATCCCGGTGGTGACGCTGAGCGGCGTCGAGTTCGGCTATCTCCTGGGCGGCGCTGTGATCGTGGAGCAGATTTTTGCGCTGCCGGGCCTCGGGCGCATGGTGCTCGACGCCATTCTCCAGCGCGACTATGCGCTGGTGCAGGGCTCGGTGCTGTTCATCGCGCTCAACTTCATGATCGTGAATCTTCTGGTCGATCTCGCCTATGCGGTGCTCGACCCGCGCATTCGGCTGGGAGGCAAGTGATGCAGTTGCTGCGCGCCATTTTCAGCCATTCGAGCGGCCGCATCGGCGGCGCCATCGTTGGCCTTTACATCATCATCGCCATTCTCGGGCTTCTCGGCATCACGCCGCATGACCCGCTGATGCAGTTCCGCGTCGACCGCCTGCACGCGCCCGACGCGACCTACTGGATGGGAACGGATCTGTTTGGTCGCGATGTGGCGAGCCGGTTGATGCTGGGCATCAGCCAGTCCTTCATCGTCGCCTTCGCCTCGGTGGCGCTGGCCGCCGTGGCGGGCATCGTGCTCGGTCTTGCGGCCGCATGGTTCGGCGGCTGGTGGGACGGCACGATCATGCGTTTCATGGATGTGCTTCTGGCCTTTCCGGCGATCCTTCTGGCGCTGCTCATCATCGCCATTGTGGGGCCGGGCACCTGGACCAGCGTGATGGCCATCGCCATCGTCTACACGCCGATCTTCACCCGCGTGGTGCGCGGGCCGGCGCTCTCCCTGAAGACGCGCGACTTCGTCGACGCCGCGCGCACTTTCGGTTCGAGCCGCAACTACATTCTGACCCGCCATCTGATGCTGAACCTCGTTGCGCCGCTGACGGTGCAGGTGACGCTGGCGCTCGCATGGGGCCTTCTGACGGAGGCAGGCCTGAGCTTTCTCGGTCTCGGCACACAGCCACCGGCCTCGTCGCTCGGCCTGATGCTCGCCGACAGCCGCAATCTGATGGAGATGGCGCCCTGGCTCCTGATCTTCCCGGGCATTGCGATCATGATCGGCATTCTCGGCTTCAACCTATTGGGGGATGCGCTGCGCGACATTCTCGATCCCAAGACGCGGAGGTCGGCCGCATGACGCAGCTTCTGTCCGTTTCAAACCTGCGCGTCGGTTTTGGCCGCAAGCCCGAAGACAATGAAATCGTCCATGGCGTGAGCTTCGATCTCGCAGCCGGCGAGACGCTGGCCATTGTCGGCGAAAGCGGCTCGGGCAAATCCGTCACCGCGCTGTCGATCAACCGGCTGGTGGATTTCGGTGGCGGGCGCATTCTCGATGGCTCCATTCAATTCACCCGCGAGAACGGCAGCACGCTCGATCTGGCAGCAGCTGGCGAGCAGGAGCTGACGAAGATCCGCGGCGGCGAGATCGGCATGATCTTCCAGGAGCCGATGACCTCGCTCAACCCGGTCCTGACCATTGGCGAGCAGATCGAGGAATCGTTCCGTCTGCATCGTGGCCTGACCGGGAAGCAGGCGCGGGAAGCGGCGAAGGATGCGCTTGACCGGGTGCGTATTCCCGACGCCGCGCGGCGGCTGAAATATTGTCCGCACCAGCTTTCCGGCGGCATGCTTCAGCGCGTGATGATTGCCACGGCCCTGTCGTGCAATCCGCGTCTTCTGATCGCGGACGAGCCCACCACGGCGCTCGATGTGACGGTGCAGGCGCAGATCATGGCGCTGCTCGCCGAGCTGAAGCGCGAGACCGGCATGGGCATGATCTTCATCACCCATGACATCGGTCTGGTGGCCGGCATCGCCGACAAGGTGATGGTGATGCAGAACGGCGAGGCAGTAGAGCAGGGACCGCTCGATGCGGTGCTCGATGCGCCACAGCATCCCTATACGAAGCATCTTCTGAGCGCCGTGCCGCATTTCGAGGCCGGGCGCGCCACGCGCACCGACTATCGCCGGGCCGACGAACCAAGCGCCGCGCCGGCGCTTAAAGTGGAAGGGCTGACGGTTCGCTTTCCGGTGACCGGCGGTCTCCTGCGTCGGCAGACCGGTGCGGTTCATGCGGTGGACGGGGTCGATTTCGACCTGATGCCGGGCGAGACGCTGGGCATTGTCGGCGAAAGCGGCTCGGGCAAATCGACCACGGCGCGCGCCATTCTGGGGCTGGTCGAGCCGACGCGCGGCACGTTCTCCGCGAACACGAATGGCGTGGCGCGGCAGAGCAGCAAGCCGGTGCAGATGGTGTTTCAGAACCCCTATGCCTCGCTCAATCCGCGGCTTCGGGTGGACAGCATTCTGGCCGAGCCGGTGATTGCCGCCGGTGGCGGGCTGAACGGCGAAACGCAGGCGCGCATGCGCATGCTGCTCGACCGGGTTGGTCTGCCGGAGAATGCGCTGGAGCGCTATCCGCACGAGTTTTCCGGCGGCCAGCGGCAGCGCCTGTGCATCGCCCGCGCGCTGATGCTCAACCCGTCCGTGGTGGTGCTGGACGAGGCCGTCTCGGCGCTCGACGTTTCGGTGCAGGCCAAGGTGCTGGAACTCCTGGTGGACCTGCAGCGCGAGTTCGGTCTTGCCTATCTTTTCGTCTCGCACGACATGGCGGTGGTGGAGCGCATCGCGCACCGCATCGCGGTGGTCTATGCGGGGCAGATCGTCGAGATCGGTGATGCGGCGTCGGTTCTTTCCGACCCGAAACACGCCTATACGAAACGGCTGATCTCGGCGGTGCCGAGCGTCGACCGGCGCAAGGAAACTTTCGAGGTGGACACGCGGCAGGTGCCGTCGCTGGTGCGGCCGTTGGGCTTTGAGCCGGAGCCGGCCAACTGGCAGAGTTTTGGTCCCGACCACATGGCACGGGCGGAGGCATGAGCATGACGGATACGCCTGCCTTTGCGCCGCGCTTCGAGCGCGCCTTTGCCCTGCTGAACGCTTCGGTGGAGGCTGGGCGCATACCCGGCGGAGTGCTCGGCGTGATCGACCGGGATGGCGGGCGCATGGTGCGCGCCACCGGTTATGCGCAGCGGGTGCCGCATGAGCGTGAAATGCGCACCGACACCTGGTTCGATCTCGCATCGCTGACCAAGGTGATCTTCACCACCACGCGCATTCTGGAACTGGCGAAAGAGGGCGTGATCGATCTCGATGCGCCGCTTACCACGCTCCTGCCGGATCTGCGCCAGTATGATCCGGGCGCATGGGAACGGCAGGTGACGTTTCGCCAGTGCCTCGGCCACCAGACGCCGTTTCCGGCGGTGGAACCGATCTACACCTATGGCCGCGATGCGGAGCTTTTGCGTGCCTTCATCCTCCAGCGGCGCTGGGAAAAGGGGCCGCCTGTCTATTCCGACATCAATTTCATTCTACTCGGTTTCGCGCTGGAGCGGCTTGAAGGCAAGCGGCTGCGCGATTTCGATCCGGGGCCGGGCTTCGCCTTTGCCGCCGATCCGGAAAAGACGGCGGCGACCGAGGACTGCACATGGCGGCACCGGGTGCTTTGCGGCGAGGTGCATGACGACAATTGTTCAGCGCTTGAGGGCGCGGGGCATGCCGGGCTTTTCGGCACGGCCGACGCCGTGCTCGATTTCGCGGCGGGGCTTTTTGCAGGTGACACGGAAGGTGATGAGACGGTGGCGCTGATGCGCACGCCGCTTTCCGAAAAGCGCACCCATGGCTGGGAACGGCCATATGAAAACTGGCCCGGCGGGGCGCTGGCCAGCGCCGGCACGATCGGCCATACGGGTTTCACGGGAACAGGACTATGGGTCGATTTCGACAATGGCCTTGCGTGGACCCTTCTCACCAACCGCATACATCCGACCCGGCATTTCGACAGCGGCATCGCTGCGCTGCGACAGGCGGTCGGCGATTGCATGAACGCAGGATAGGAGCGCACATGGCTGAAGGATTCGAACCGATCTGGGCTGTTGGCCTGATGACCGGAACCGTGCTCGACGGAAACATCGACGTGGCGCTTCTGAAAACGGATGGCGAGCGCATCGAAGCGTTCGGCGCCTACACGTTGGCGCCCTATCCGCAATCGACGCGCGACCTTCTGGAAGAAACGCTGCAGCAGGCGCGGGCCTGGAATTTTAAGGGCGATGAACCGGCGATCTTCGCTCAGGCGGAAGAGGTTCTGACCCGCGCGCAGGCGCAAGCCGTGCGAGAACTGGTGGAGAGCCATGGCCTGACCATGGCCGATATCGGCGCGGTCGGTTTCCACGGGCAGACGGTTCTGCACCGTGCGCCGCAGGAAGGGCGTCTCGGCGAGACGCGGCAGCTTGGCGACGGCGCGCTCATGCATTCCATTCTGGGCTGTCCGGTGATCTATGATTTCCGCTCGGCGGACATGCGCGCCGGCGGGCAGGGCGCGCCGCTTTCGGCAGCCTATCACGCGGCTCTTTTGCGCGATGTGGATACGAGCGGCGAGACGGCGGTGCTCAATCTGGGCGGCGTGGCCAATGTGACCTGGTGGGACGGCGCGGACCGGGTGATCGCGTTCGACACTGGCCCGGCAAACGCGCCGATCAACGATTTCGTCAAGGCACACGGGCTTGGCGAGATGGACCGTAACGGCGCGCTTGCCGCTTCCGGCACGGTGGACGAGGCGCGGCTGGCGGAGCTTTTGAAGCATCCCTATCTCACCGCGCCCTATCCGAAATCGCTCGACCGGTTCGACTTCGGCGCCTCCATGGCGGATGGGCTCGATGCCAAGACGGGTGCGGCGACGCTGACGGCCTTCACCGCATCGGCGGTCGGCAAGGCGCTCGATATTCTTCCGCTTCGGCCCAAGCGGCTTCTTGTGTGCGGCGGTGGCCGGCACAACCCGACCATCATGAAGATGCTGGGGGAACGCGCCGGCGTGGAAGCAGCCCCCGCCGAAACAGTGGGCTGGCGTGGCGACGCCATCGAGGCCGAGTGCTTTGCCTTTCTGGCGGCGCGCGTGCTGCGCGACCTGCCGATCAGCTTCCCGACGACGACGGGCGCGCCCGAGCCGCTGCGCGGCGGAAAGATCGCCCGTTAATCGCTGGCGACCCCGCCAAGCCGTTTCTGCAGAAAGATGCGGCTGCGGCCTTTCGGAAAGTCATCCATCCGGCCGAACTCTTTATAGCCCTGGCGCGTATAGGCCTTTTCCGCGCCAGGATTGAATGTGTCGATGTAGGCACCATGGCAGCCGCGTCGCTCTGCCTTTTCTTCCGCCGCAGTCAGCATGCGCCCGGCCATGCCCTGCCCGCGCAGGCTTTCATCCACCCACAGTTTCTGCACATAGAGCCAGCCCCATGCGGTGTAGCCGGAAATTCCAGCGACCACCGCACCGCGTTCATCGCGCACGAGGATGGCAAGTGTGGCCTTTTCCGAAGGGCCGACATCGGCATCGTTGAAGGCGGCGAGCTCGGTTTCCACCCGTGCGAGCGCCGCCTCATCCGGCGTATCGGTGATTTCGATTGTCACGCTCATGATACTCCCGCCTCTCCGAAAACAGTGCCGACTGTTCTAGTCGACAGACCGGAAACGGCAAGGCGCGGAGAGAGCGAAAATCACCCCACCCAGGCGGCGATTTCCGGATTGGCCAGAATGGCACTCATGCGCGCTTCGCAATCGTCGACCAGCGGGGCCAGCGGAAGGCGCGTCGGGCCGCAGTCGACCCCGCGCAGGCGGAGTGCGGCCTTCATACCCGGCAGCACGCCGGTTTCCATCAGGGTTTCCACGAAGCGCTGCGAGATCGTCTGCAGTTCCTGGGCGCGCTCCAGCGAACCCTTCTTCACGGCCTCGTTGAGCGCGGCATAGAGCCTGCCGAGCAGATTGTAGGTGGTGCCGATGCCGCCATGCGCGCCCATCACCGCGCCTGACAGATAGACTTCGTCGAAACCGAAGAAAAACGTCTTCTCAGGAAACCGCCGCCGCAGTGTGGCGAACTTGAAGAGGTCCATCGAGGTGAACTTGATGCCACCGACGCCGGGGAGGGTGAGAATGCGGCCGAGCAGGTCTAGACTGAAGGGACGTCCCGTGCGGACTGGTACTTCATAGACAATGAGCGGCAGGTCGGTGGCGGCTGACAGCGCTTCGTAATAGGCGAAAATCTCGCGATCCGAAAAAGGGTAGGAATGCGGCGGCAGGGCCGAAAGGCCATGATAGCCAAGCTTTTGCGCATTCTGTGCGAGCCGGATCGAATCGCGAAGATTGGGGACGCCCACATGAGCAATCAGCGTTGCGGCGGAGCCTTGCGCATCTTCGGCGACGATCGCCTGCTGCGCCAGAAGTTCGTCAACGCCCAGAAGACCTGATTCGCCGCTGCTGCCGCCGACATAAAGCCCGTCGAGCCCCTGTCCCAACACATAGGCATCGATCGCCTTCTGGCGCGCCGGGTCGAAATCGCCTTTGTCACTGAGGCCGGTGAGGAGGGCGGCATACATGCCCGCCAGCGGATTGGTCATGCGGCTGTTCCTTGCATTCTGGAAGCGGCGTTCTTGTCCTGCCGCCGTGGAATCGTCTCTTTGGCAGGCTGTATCAGCATAGAAGGGGATTTTTGTTTGACAAGAATTATGTTTGGTAATACCAAAATATCAGTTTGGACAAACAGCTCTGCCGCACAGGTGTGAAGGCGGGGCCCAGCCGGAGTGAGAAACGTGTCCGCTGCCCAGCCGGAAGAAATGGTGGAAACACGGCGTGTGTCCGATGAGATCGCCGAGGCGTTGATCGAGGAGGCGCGCGAGGGCCGCCTGGAAACCGGGACGTTTCTGCCGACCGAGCGGGAGCTCTGCGAGCGTTTCTCCGCTTCGCGCCCCACGGTGCGTGCTGCGCTGCAGCAGATGCAGGCGCGCGGTTATGCTGAGGCAGGTGCGGGGCGCCGCCCGCGTGTGGCGCGCCCTTCTTTACAAACCGTGCTGCAACTGGCCGGCGATCATATCCGTGATATTTTCGGCGATGCGGAAAGCGGCGCGCATCTGGAGCAGATGCGCCAGTTCATTGAGGCCGGTGCTGCGCGCGAGGCCACCAAACGCGCTGACAATGTGCAGATTGCCAAGTTGCGCGCTGCGCTGGAGGAAAACTTCGAGGCGATTGGAACTCCCGAATTCGCCCGCACCGATATCGCCTTTCACCGCGTACTCGTGTCGGTGGTCGGCAATCCGGTGATACTCAGCCTGCATGACATGTTCGTCAGCGCCATGCTCGCGCAGCGGCCGCCAACGGATGACCCGGCCAAGCACGACACGGTCGCCTATGAAGAACACCGGGCGATCTATCAGGCTATCATCGATGGCGACATGATCACCGCGACGGATGTCATGGACCGACACCTGGCGCGCTCCTATCGCGCGCGGCTGAAAAGCCCGCGGAAGGTCTCCGACTACTTCCAGAAAGAAGAAGACAAGACTGACTGACTTGGCAGGCCGGGAAGCCTGTTCAACATTCCAAGGGAGGATTGCATGAAACTGATTTCGAAACTGATGCTCGGCGCGGCAGCGCTCGCCCTCAGCTCCGCTGCACTGCAGGCGAAGGAACTGACCTTCGGCATGCAGGACAACGAGGTGTCGAATGTCTACCGCGGCGCGCAGGCGTTTCAGGAAAAACTTGCCGAGATTTCGGGCGGCGAGATGACGGTGAAAATCTTCCCGTCCTCGCAGCTGGGCGACTTCAAGGCCATGGTGGCGCAGGTGCAGGCCGGCGAGCTCGACATGGTCATGACCGGCTATCCGGACATGAGCTATGTGATCCCGGAGCTGAAGCTGATCGGCGCGCCCTATGTGGTGCGTGATTTCGATCATCTGCAAAAGATCGTCGCCGGGCCGTGGGGCCAGAAGATGGACGAGAAGTTTGAAGCTCAGGGCATCGAGCTGCTCGACACCTGGTATTATGGCACACGCCAGACCACCTCGAACAAGGCGATCGAATCCATGGACGACATGAAGGGCCTGCGCATGCGCACGCCGAACGTGCCGTTCCTCATCGCCTATGCCGAGAATGTGGGCGCGACGCCGGCGCCGGTGGCGTTTCAGGAGGTCTATCTCGCACTCCAGACCAATCAGGTGGATGCCGAAGAAAACCCGCTTCCGACCATCGAGGCGATGAAGTTCTACGAGGTGCAGAGCCACATTGCGCTCACCAATCACTTTGTGGCGTCCTCGGCGGTGCAGATCTCCAAATCGGTCTGGGATGGCCTGTCCGATCAGGAGAAGGAATGGGTGCAGACGGCTGTCGAGGCCGGTGGCGACGTCTCCGACGAACTAACCTTCAAGGCCGAAAAGGAGTTGCTGGAAACCTTCAAGGAGCGCGGCCTGACCATTACCGAGCCGGATCTCGAACCATTCCGCGCCGCCATGAAGCCCTATTATGACGAGCTCGAAGCCGAGTTCGGCGAAGGGTCGATTGCCGAAGTGATCGGCGACTGAAACATGGGGCGGGGCGCCAGCCCCGCCACCCTTCCCTCGATAGCTGGGGTCATCGCATGTCGTTTCTGCGCAGATACAGCCTCGAAGGCTGTGTCGCTTCCATTCTCTTCATCATTCTGTTTGGCGTGCTTCTGATCCAGATCTTTGGCCGCACACCGCTTTTCACCGGGCCGGTCTGGACCGAGGAAGCGGCGCGCTGGCTCTGGGTGTGGATGGCCTTCATCGGCATCGCCGAGGTGGAGCGCCAGAACGGCCAGCTGCGCATGGGCTTTATCGCGGACGCCCTGCCGCTCTCCTGGCGCCGCCTGCTCTTTGTCCTGATTGACGTGGTCTATCTGGCGATCGTCGCCCACCTCGTCTGGATCTCCTACAAGACCGCTCTGCGCACCTGGAACAATGAAGCGGTGACACTGCCCATGAGCGACGCGGTTCTCTACGCATCGGGGCTGGTGGCTGCGGTCCTCATTCTGCATCGCATTGCGCGGCGGCTTGCCATGCTGGTGCGCGGCGGGGATGCCGGGGAGGTCCACCAATGATCCTTGCAACGATTGGTGCCGCCTGGCTCGTCATGGTGCTGGTGGGTGTGCCCATCGGCGTGGCCATGATCTTCGTCTCGATGGGCTATTTCTATTATTCGGGCATGGGCATTTCCTTTGCCATGCAGCGCATGGTGGACGGGCTGAACAGCTTTCCGCTGCTGGCGGTTCCGCTCTTCATCCTGGCGGCGGCAATCCTCAATTCCGCAGGCATCACGCGCCATCTCTTCGGATTTGCGCGCGCACTGGTGGGGCACATCACGGGCGGGCTCGGCCATGTGAACGTGCTCGCCTCGCTTTTCTTCTCCGGCATGTCCGGCTCGGCCCTTGCCGATGCGGGTGGGCTCGGCAAGATGGAAATCGAATCCATGCGCGAGGCCGGCTATGACGACGATTTCTCCGGCGCCGTCACTGCCGCCTCGTCTATGATCGGCCCACTGGTGCCGCCGTCCATCACCATGGTGCTCTATGGCGTGGTGTCGAACACCTCCATCGGGCGGCTGTTTCTGGGCGGCATCGTGCCGGGTGTTCTTTGTGCTGCCTCGCTCATGGTCATGGTCTATGTGCTGGCCAGGCAGCGCAACTATCCGCGTGACGCATGGCAGGGTGCGGGCAATGTCGGCGTGCTGTTCGTGAAGTCGTTCCCGGCGCTCGCCACGCCCTTCGTCATCGTTGGCGGCATTTTCAGCGGCCTCTTCTCGCCCACGGAAGCAGCGGCGGTGACCGTGCTCTATGCCATCCTGATCGATCTTGCTTTCTACCGCGAGCTGACCCTGAAGCGGCTGTGGGATGCAATCTACGAGACGACAACCACTTCCGCCTCCATCGCAACGATCGTTGCAGGCGTGGGGCTCCTCGGTTTCATTCTCGCGCGCGAGCAGGCGCCGCAGCAGATAACCCAGCTTTTCCTGACGCTGACCGATGGGCCGCTCAGCTTTTTGATCGCGGTCAATCTGATGATCTTCCTGCTCGGCTGCTTCATCGAATCGCTGGTGATTCTCTTGATCGTGGTGCCGATCCTCGTGCCTGTGGCAATGGGCTATGGCATCGATCCGATCCATTTCGGCATCATCGTGGTGCTGAACCTGATGATCTCGATCCTCACCCCGCCCATGGGCATGGCGCTGTTCGTGGTGGCGCAGGTGGGCAATGTGCCCTACCACCGGCTGGCCCGGGCGATCCTGCCCTGGCTCATCCCGCCGTTTGCGGTGCTTATTCTGGTTTGCGCGTTCCCCATTCTGGCAACCGGACTGCCGAGCCTGATGTATTGAGGTTCGTTTCGACAGGTCGCAAAAAATTTCGCATGGTGGTGTCGAATCCAGTCGTACGAGAACGACCATGGGCGTTCGAAGCGCTCATCAAAGGAGAGACACCATGCGCTATGCCTGCCTTATCTATTACGATCCGAAGGTGCTTTTCGGCGGCAGCCCGGAAGCGAATGCAGCACTGGGCCAATGCGCCGGCTATGACGAGAAGCTGAAGGAAACGGGCCATTTCGTCATGGGCGAGGCGCTGGAACTGCCCGAGACGGCCATGACCGTTCAGATTCGTGACGGCAAGATGTCGGCGGTGGACGGCCCCTTCATGGAAACGCGGGACATGCTTGGCGGCATCGTGCTCGTGGAGGCGCCGGACCTCAACGACGCCGTGCGCGCCATCAGCGGCCATCCGCTGGCGAAGATCGGTTCCATCGAAGTCCGCCCGCTCGTGGACTTCTCGAGCCCGCCGCCGCAGCTGTGACCGAGGTGGAGGCACGCGCCGCCCTCGAAGCGGCTTACCGCAATGAGAAGCGGCGCGTGCTTGCCACGCTCATTCGCCTGCTCGGCAGCTTCGAGGCGGCGGAAGAGGCGCTCCACGAGGCCTTTGCCGCCGCAGCGAAAAGATGGCCAGGCGATGGTGTGCCGGCCAATCCCTATTCCTGGTTGGTCTCCACCGGCCGTTTCAAGACCGTGGATCGCTGGCGGCGACAGGCGCGGCTTGCAAACGCCCTGCCGCAGCTTGCCCTTCTGGCCGACCCGGCGTCGGAACCGGCCATTCCCGAGCATATCCGCGACGACGAATTGCGGCTGATCTTCATCTGTTGCCATCCGGATCTTCCAGCCGACGCCCGCGTCGCGCTGACACTGCGGGAGGTGGGTGGGCTGACGACCGAAGAGATTGCCCGCGCCTACCTCACCCGCGCCCCGACGATCGCGCAGCGGATCGTGCGCGCCAAGGCGAAACTTCGCGATGAGGCCATACCCTTCGAAATCCCGGCTCCAGCCGAACTGCCCACGCGGATCGAGAGCGTTCTTCGCGTGATCTATCTCATCTTCAATGAAGGCTATGCGGCCACATCCGGGGCGGAGCTGACGCGCGCAGACCTCTCAGAGGAAGCAATCAGGCTGGGCCGGCTGATGGCCGGGCTTATGGACGACCCTGAGGTGAAGGGTCTTCTCGCTCTCATGCTTCTTCATGAAGCACGACGCGAAAGCCGGGTCGATGCGGCGGGAGACATCATTCTCCTGGAAGAGCAGGACCGTTCGCGCTGGAATCGTGCCATGATTGACGAGGCGCGGGCGCTGATCGACCAGGCGCTCGAGGCCGGGCGGCTCGGACCCTATCTTCTGCAGGCGGCCATAGCCGGCGAACATGCTGCCGCAGCCAGCACCGAAACGACGGACTGGCGGCAGGTCGTGTCACTCTACGATATTCTGGCACTGGTTGATCCATCTCCCGTCGTGGCACTCAACCGGGCCGCCGCGATCAGCATGCGCGATGGAGCGGAGACGGGCCTCGCCGCCATCGATGCCGCGATGGCTGACGGCGGTCTCGACGCCTATCACCTGGCCCATGCGGCCCGCGCCGACCTGCTGCGCCGCCTGGGTCGGGACGGCGAGGCGAAGA
Source organism: Nitratireductor rhodophyticola (assembly GCF_019891355.1). Lineage (NCBI taxonomy): Bacteria > Pseudomonadati > Pseudomonadota > Alphaproteobacteria > Hyphomicrobiales > Phyllobacteriaceae > Nitratireductor > Nitratireductor rhodophyticola. Next base: position 894,794 of record NZ_JAHSSF010000003.1, read on the forward strand.
ATGCCTATCGTCGCGCACTGGCTCTGGCACGCCAGTCGGCAGAGCGCCGATTTCTGGAAAGGCGGCTGGCTGGGCTCGAATAAAGCCAGTTTTGGCCGCGGCCAAGGGGTGCTTCGACCGGGCGCTGGGGACCCTCGGACGACCGCGCGGGCCCGCCGTCACAGGAACTGAAGAAATTTTGCCGGCATGCTCTGGAAAAACCCTGAAAACAAAGGCTTTCGAGCGAAATCGGGCCTGTGAATGAAAGCCTATAAAGCTTATAAATCAATATCTTGCCATCATATGAGGGGCGTGGTTTCCGGGGTCGGCAAAGAAATTCACAAAACTTGCAAATTCCTCGTTGACAGTCGAACTGGGTCC